>SCSE01000045.1 GCA_004298015.1 Rhodanobacter sp. | reverse complement strand
AAATGGACAATGCCGATCCGCGACTGGAAGGCTGCCTTGAACCGTTTTACGATCCAGTTTGAGGGGCGACTTCCTCAGCGGTAACTCAAATCCCGTTTACACAAAATTCTGCACACCCTCGTGGCGTTTGAGGTGCTAGTTCTTGCGTTGGCGCGCACGCCGCTGCCTTTGATCTCCATTGCCCTGCGCAGGAGAACGAAAGCTCTGCTTTTTAGGGTGATCAACCAGGTCAAAAATGTGAACCGCGGGCAAGCGATATCATTGGCAGTCCCGATCGCTACCCCGAGTTCGCCTCCATGACACCCGAACGTCTTGAAATCAGCCGTCCCGACGACTGGCACCTGCATCTTCGTGATGGCGATGCGCTGACATCCGTCGTCGCCCACACCGCGCGGCGCTTTGCGCGTGCCATCGTGATGCCGAACCTGAAGCCGCCGGTGACCACGGTAGCTCAGGCGGAGGACTATCGCCGTCGGATTCTTGCGGCGCTGCCGGCAGATACTTCGTTCCAGCCGCTGATGACGCTTTACCTCACCGAGGACACGCTAGTCGAGGAGATCGCTCGCGCCAAGGAAAGCGACAGCGTGTTTGCGGTGAAATATTACCCCGCTGGCGCAACCACGAATTCACAGTCCGGTGTGCGCGAGCTGTCGCGGGTGTATCCCGTGCTGGAGGCGATGGAGCGCCACGACGTGCCCTTGCTGTTGCATGGTGAGGTCACCGATCCGGACATCGACATCTTCGATCGCGAACGGGTCTTCATCGAGCGCCATCTGATGCCGCTGCGGGAACGGTTTTCCGGCTTGCGCTTGGTGCTGGAGCACATCACCACCGCTGACGCGGTCGAGTTCGTCAGCCAGGCGCCGGCCAATCTGGCGGCCACGATTACGGCGCATCACTTGCTGCTCAACCGCAATGCGATCTTCGAAGGCGGCATCAATCCCCATCACTATTGCCTGCCGATCCTCAAGCGCGAGAGGCACCGCATCGCGCTGGTAAAGGCGGCCACCAGCGGCAGCGGGCACTTCTTTCTCGGTACCGACAGCGCGCCGCATGTACGTTCGGCGAAGGAGGCGTCATGCGGATGTGCCGGCATCTACACGGCCCACGCTGCCATCGAGTTGTATGCCGAGGCATTCGAGCAGGCGGGACGACTCGATCGACTGGAAGCATTCGCCAGCTTCCATGGCCCCGACTTCTACCGCCTTCCCCGCAACGAGGATCGCATCACCCTCGAGCGCAAGGCGTGGACGGTGCCGGATGACTACCCGTTGGCCGGATCGACCTGCAAGCCGCTGCGCGCGGGCGAGTCAGTCGCGTGGTCTCTGCTGGAGACCGCCGCCTCCTGATGCGCGGGTGACAGTCTTCGCAGTCTTCGGACGGCTCATGGCTGAAAGCTTTGGCGTACCTTCCAGAGGTCAGTCGCGTGGGTCACTGCGCTCAATAGGCAAACTCGCGGAACACCGGGTCCACGTTCCCACCCCAGGCGCCATGGAACAGCTCCAACTTGCGCTCGGCCGGGGTCTGGTTGGCTTGCACGATTTCGATCAGTGGTTCCAGGAAGATGCTCTCGTCGGCGCCGTTCCCGTTGAGGCGCGCGCGGCGCTTGAGGCCGTGGGCGGCGATTTTCAGGGCTTGCTCGGCCAGGTCGCGCACCGTGCCGTCGCGGAACGGCAGCTTCAGGGCGTGCTTTGGTACGCCGTCGCGCAGCGCATGGCGCTCGACGGGGCTGAAGTCCTTGACCAGATCCCAGGCGGCGTCCAGCGCTTGCTGGTCGTACAGCAGGCCGACCCAGAACGCAGGCAAGGCGCACAGCCGGTTCCATGGCCCGCCATCGGCGCCGCGCATTTCCAGGTACTGCTTCAGACGCACCTCGGGGAAGGCGGTAGTCAGGTGGTCGGCCCAGTCCTTCATGGTGGCGCGGGTGCCGGGCAGGGAGGCAAGCTCGCCCGCCATGAAGCGCTTGAAGTCCGCGCCGGCGAGGTCGATGTAGCGTCCGTCCTGGAAGCTGAAGTACATCGGCACGTCGAGGATGTAGTCGACGTAGCGCTCGTAGCCAAAACCCCCGGCAAACACGAAGTCCAGCATCCCGGTGCGGTCCTTGTCGGTATCGGTCCAGATCTGCGAGCGATACGACAGATAGCCGTTTGGACGTCCCTCGGTGAACGGCGAGTCGGCGAACAGCGCGGTGGCGATCGGTTGCAGTGCCAGACTGGTGCGAAATTTCTTCACCATGTCCGCTTCGCTGGAAAAATCCAGGTTTACCTGCACGGTGCAGGTGCGCGTCATCATGTCCAGGCCGAGCGAGCCGACCTTGGGCATGTATTCGCGCATGATCTTGTAGCGACCCTTGGGCATCCACGGCATTTCGTCGCGGCGCCATTTCGGCTGGAAGCCCATGCCGAGGAAGCCAAGCCCGAGCTTGTCCGCCACCGAGCGCACATCCTTCAGATGCGAGTTTACTTCGGCACAGGTCTGGTGGATGGTCTCCAGCGTGGCGCCGGAGAGCTCCAGCTGGCCGGCCGGCTCCAGCGTGATCGAGGCACCATCACGCGACAGTGCAACCGGGTTCTCGCCTTCACGGCTCACGTCCCAGCCATAGCGGGTAGCCAGCGTCTCCAGCAGCGCCTTGATGCCGCGCTCACCCTCGAAGGTGGGCGGGCGCAGGTCGTCCGTGCGGAAGCCGAACTTCTCGTGCTCGGTGCCAATTCGCCACGCGTCAAACGGCTTCTCGCCAGCGGCGAGGTAGTCGACGAGCTGCTGGCGCCCCGCAATCGGGGTGCTCTTGACGGCACTGGGTATGGACACAGGCAAGGCCTTGCTGGGATATCGCCCCACTATGGGGGTGCCGCGTGGCAACGAAAAGGGGTTGACGGCAAATAATTGTACGTGTCGGTACAGCTGAAAAGAAAAACGGGGCCGAAGCCCCGTCTTTCTTGCGTCAGGCTTGCGTCAGCGTTTCATCGAATTGAAGAACTCGTCGTTCGACTTGGTGTTCTTCATCTTGTCGAGCATGAATTCCATCGCGCTGAGTTCATCCATCGGGTGCAGCAGCTTGCGCAGGATCCAGATCTTGGCCAGCAGGTCGGGATCGATCAGCAGGTCTTCGCGGCGGGTGCCGGAGCGGTTGATGTCGATCGCCGGGTAGACGCGCTTCTCGGAGATGCGGCGGGAAAGGTGCACTTCCATGTTGCCGGTGCCCTTGAATTCCTCGTAAATCACTTCGTCCATCTTGCTGCCGGTGTCGGTCAGCGCGGTGGCGATGATGGTGAGGCTGCCTCCCTCTTCGACGTTGCGGGCGGCGCCGAAGAAGCGTTTCGGGCGCTGCAGGGCATTGGCGTCGACACCGCCGGTAAGCACCTTGCCGGAGCTGGGCACCACGGTGTTGTAGGCGCGAGCCAGGCGGGTGATCGAATCGAGCAGGATCACCACGTCCTTTTTGTGCTCGACCAGGCGTTTGGCCCGTTCGATCACCATCTCGGCGACCTGCACGTGGCGCACCGCGGGTTCGTCGAAGGTCGAGCTGATGACTTCGGCGCGGACCGTACGGGCGATCTCGGTGACTTCTTCCGGGCGCTCGTCGATCAGCAGCATGATCAGATGCGCTTCGGGGTGGTTGTACTGGATCGCCTGGGCGATGTTCTGCAGCATCATCGTCTTGCCGGACTTCGGCTGGGAGACGATCAGGCCGCGCTGACCCTTGCCGACCGGCGCGATCAGATCGAGGATGCGGCCGGTGATGTCCTCGCTGGAGCCATTGCCACGCTCCAGCTTGAACGCCTTGCGCGGGAACAGCGGGGTGAGGTTCTCGAACAACATCTTGTTCTTCGATGCTTCCGGCGGATCGCCGTTGATCGTCTCCACCCGCAGCATGGCGAAGTAGCGCTCGCCTTCCTTCGGGTGGCGTACGCGGCCGGTGATGTAGTCGCCGGTGCGCAGGTTGAAGCGGCGGATCTGGCTGGGCGAGACGTAGATGTCGTCGGGGCCGGCGAGGTAGGACTCGTCGGCCGAACGCATGAAGCCGAAGCCGTCCTGCAGGATTTCCAGCACACCCTCGGCCCAGATGCCGCCGCCGGAGCGGGCGTGCGCCTTGAGCACGTTGAAGATGACGTCCTGCTTGCGGGCGCGGGCGATGCCCTCGTGGACACCCAGCGACTCGGCGAACTCCAGCAGCTGTGGCGCATTCTTGCGCTTGAGTTCGGTCAGATTGATGACCCGGTCATTGCTGCCCGGATCGGCGTTGTCGTCATCCACCGGCAGGCCGTGCGGGTTGTTGTGGCGTGGATTATTGCCGCCACTCTGTTGTGGGCGCTGGGTGTTGCGATCGCTGCGCTCGTTGCGGCGACGTCGGCCACGGCCTTCGCGTTCACGGCTGCCACCCGGACCCTGGTTGGGGTTCTGGCCTTGCGGCGGGTTGGCATTTTGTCCCGAGGGCTGGCTGGAATCGCCGGCTTCCGGTGCCGGCGGAGGTGGCGTCGCTTCAGTACGTGCCGGGGTCGATGTCGCTTGCGGGTTGCCGATGGCTGGCGCTGGCGCGGTGGGCGTGGGCGGAGCGGGTCGTTCGGTTGCGGCGGGCGTGGCAGTGGTGCCATCGGGCGTCGTGGCTTTTCCAGCCGTGCCGTCCTTCTCCGCCTTGGCGGCCTTGACGGCGGCTGCCGTGCGGCGCGGTGCGCGCGGCCGCGGCTCCGGCTTGCTGTCGCTGGTAGCGGGGGTCTCGACGCTCTTGGCGTCGTTCGGGGTGTTGTTTTCGGTATCGGACACGGGCAATCCTCACGGGGCGCCGTTGAATAACAGGAGGGAGATGTGCGTCGCGCGGAAGGCGCTCAGGGGCAGGACTGCCCCGACGGACGCGACGAATCTAACATTTGCCGTGTGCCGGCGTAAAGCCCGGCAGGCCGGACGGCGCTGACCGGTCAGGCGGGGAGGCTGTCAGGCTTCGATAGTCGAGCCGGGTTCGCAAGCCGACCGATCAACGTCCGACAGCCTCCTGGGTACTGCGGGCTTGCAGGGCGATCAGAGCGCCTTGTCGATCATCTGGGCCAGCTGCCCCTTGCTGACCGCGCCGATCTGGGTCGCCTCGACCTTGCCGTTCTTGAACACCATCAGGGTCGGTATGCCGCGGACACCGTAGGTGCGTGGCGTTTGCTGGTTCTGGTCGATATTCACCTTGACCACCCGCAACTTGCCCTCGTATTGCTTCGCCAGGTCGTCGAGGATCGGGGCGATGGCCTTGCACGGGCCGCACCATTCCGCCCAGAAATCGAGCAGGACAGGGGTTTCAGACTTCAGCACCTGCTGCTCGAACGCGTCGTCGGTTACATGGGTAATCAGGTCGCTCACCGGGAATCTCCGTGGCTGGGGGGCGCAAAACGTGCGGGTGAAATACAATGGGGAGGATGACACGTCAATACAAGTGTCGACGTCATCAGCTACACTCAGGCGCCCATGAAGCTTGGGTTGGGCAGGAAGAAGGCATGCCATGGCGGCACGTGTTCATTCCAGCGCAACTCAGGGCGCGATTCAAGGGCGACTGGTAAAGCCGCCTGTCAGACCGCCGGCCAATGCGGCGCCGCCAGCTTTCTGACAGCGGCGCGACCTTGTCGACCCTGATATCGAGCCGTTTCGCTGCGCATCGCGCACCCGTCCTGCACCGCCATCCGCCGACCACGGCGGTTGAAGCGGGTGCAGCGCATCACGCCGCCTCTGGCAAGGTTACCCATCCGCATATGTCTCAAACTGTACTTACCGACACGTTTTTCACGAATTTCGACTTGCACCCGCTGTTGCAGCAGGGACTGGACGACAGCGGTTTTACCCGCTGCACGCCGATCCAGGAGAAAACCCTGCCGCTGGCGTTGAACGGGCGCGACGTCGCCGGCCAGGCGCAGACCGGCACCGGCAAGACCTGTGCGTTTCTGGTTGCAATGATGAATCGCCTGCTGGTCAACCCGGCTGTGGCCGAACGCAAGGACAGCGACCCGCGCGCGCTGGTGATTGCGCCGACCCGTGAACTGGCGATCCAGATCGAGAAGGATGCACGCGCGATCGGCCGCAACACCGGCCTGCGCATCGCGCTGATCTACGGTGGCGTCGACTACGACAAGCAGCGCCAGCAACTGAAGGACGGTTGCGACATCATCATCGCCACCCCGGGCCGCCTGCTCGACTACCACAAGCAGGGCGTATTCACTTTCAATGGCGTCGAGGTGATGGTCATCGATGAAGCGGATCGGATGTTCGATCTTGGGTTCATCAAGGATGTGCGCTTCATTTTCCGTCGCTTGCCGGCGCGCGAGCAGCGCCAGGTGCTGCTGTTCTCCGCCACCTTGAGCCACCGGGTGCTCGAGCTTGCCTACGAGCACATGCATGAGGCCGAGAAGCTGGTGGTGGAAAGCGACAACATCACCGCCGACAAGGTGCGCCAGCTGGTTTATTTCCCGGCCAAGGAGGAAAAGCTGCCGCTGCTGCTCAACCTGCTGGAGCAGACCCAGGCCGAACGCAGCATCATCTTTGCCAATACCAAGGCGGCTGTCGAGCGCATCACCGACCGGGTCAAGCGCCACGGCTATCGCGTCGGCGCGATCTCCGGCGATGTGCCGCAGCTGAAGCGGCAAAAGCTGTTGCAGCGCTTCCAGGATGGCCAGCTGGATATCCTGGTGGCCACTGACGTGGCAGCCCGCGGCCTGCACATTCCCGCGGTCAGTCACGTATTCAACTATGACCTGCCACACGACGCGGAAGACTACGTACACCGCATCGGCCGCACCGCGCGACTCGGTGCCGAGGGCGACGCGATCAGCTTCGCCTGTGATCTGTACGCGATGTCGTTGCCGGATATCGAAACCTACATCGGCCAGAGTATTCCGGTCGCCAGCATGGAGCCGGCGATGCTGCTGATGCCCAAGCCGCGTGCGATCGATGCCGAGTTCGTGGCCAATGCCGCGGCCGACAGCGCCGCGTTCGGCGATGTGGTGCCGCCCCGCCCTGGTGAAGCACCACGCCGTTCGCGAGGTGCTGCAGGTGGCCGTGATGGGCAGCGTGCCGAAGGCAAGAGTTCACGTCCCCCTCGTGAACGCAGGCCGCGGCAGACCGTACCTGAACAGGGTAGCGTGGCGGAACCTGCGACGGTCGTGGCTGCCCCGGCCCCGGTTGCCGCCGAGGCTCCCTCGGGCGTCGAACAGACCTCCGGCGAAGCTCCCCGCAAACCACGCCGTCGTCGTGGCGGTCGCAACCGTCGGCGTGAAGGTGCGGCCGTGGAGGTGGCCGGGCAGAGCCCTGCCGTGGCCAGCGGCAGTTCGCACTCGCCGCGCAACGATCACCGACAGTCGCGCGAGCGTGCCGCGGCGGCCGCGACCGGCAATGGCAACCGCCCCTCGCGCCAGGTCGAGGCGACCTCGGGCAAGAGTCATCACGAGCATGCCCACCCGAACAAGCCGGGCCTGTTCCGGCGCTTGACGCGGCTGTTTACCGGTCGATGAACGAGAGTTTTTGAAAAATCGCCGTGGTGAGCTGTTCGCCACGGCGGCCGGAATCTCGCCGGTCGGGCGGCGATCGCGGTGGTTCAAATCACCGCAGTCAGCTACGGCCACTCCGCTTCGCTTATCCTTGGGCGCTGATACGATGGCGCGCAGGTGCGGGGATACTCGGTGATTCATTTCGATCAAGTCAGCAAACGCTACGAGGGCGGCCACGAGGCGCTGTCGCAGTTGTCATTCGAGGTGCCGACCGGCGAGATGGCCTTTATCACGGGTCACTCCGGAGCCGGCAAGAGCACCTTGCTCAAGCTGCTCGGGCTGATCGAGCGGCCTTCGCATGGCGTGATCACGCTGGACGGCAAGAATCTGGGCAAGATGCCTCGTCGCGGGATTCCCAAATGGCGTCGCCAGATCGGCATGGTGTTCCAGGATCATCGGCTGCTGATGGAGCGCAGCGTGTTCGCCAATGTGGAGTTGCCGCTGGTGATTGGCGGTATCGCCCGTGCCGAGCGTGGCCGTAGGGTCCGGGCCGCGCTGGAGAAGGTGGGGCTGCTGGCCTACGAGCGGCAGCTCCCGGCGACCCTGTCCACCGGTGAACAGCAACGTGTCGGCATCGCCCGCGCCATTGTCGCCCGTCCGACCTTGCTGATTGCCGACGAACCGACCGGCAACCTCGATCCGCAACTGGCCGTCGAGGTGATGGGTTTGTTCGGCGAGTTCCAGCAGGTCGGTACCACGGTGTTGGTTGCCAGCCACGACCTGCCGCTGATCAAGCGCATGAAGAAGCGCGTGATCGTGCTCGATCACGGTCGTCTGGTCGCCGATCTCTCCGCCCAGGAGGTGTTGTGAGCAAGGTACCTGAATCGCCCCAGTCCGCACCAGCGGAAACCCCGCCACGCAACCAGCACAGTCACCAGCGCCGGCTGGCCAGCTGGCAGGAGCACCATGGCTGGAGTGCGGCAGCCAGCTTGCGTCGACTGGCGGCACGCCCGTTCGGCAGTCTGTTGACGATTGCCGTGATGGGGCTGGCGTTGACCTTGCCGCTGGCCTTTTATCTGTTGCTGGGCAATGTGCAGCATCTGGGTGACGTGCTGGGCCGAAATCAGGCGATCAGCGTCTTCATGCAGCCCGGTCTGGGGGCGCAGCCGGCACAACTGCTGGCGCGGCAGCTCGGCGAGCGACCCGGGGTGGCGAAGGTTACGCTCAAGACTCCGCAGCAGGGCATGGACGAACTGGCCAAAATGCAGGGCTTTTCCAGTGCCCTGAAAACGCTTGGCGACAACCCGCTGCCCTACGTGTTGTTGCTGCAGCCACGAGCCGGGGAGGGGGCCGCGGCGATCGACCAACTGGTCGCAGAAGTGCGCGCGATGCACAGCGTGGACATGGTGCAGGACAGCGGCAGCTGGCGACAGCGGTTGGATGCCTTGCTGGGCGTCGGCAATCGCGCCGCGCTGGTGCTGGCGGCGCTGCTGGCGTTGGCCGCCCTGCTGGTGGTGGGCAATACGGTACGCATGGATATCGCCAGCCGCAGCGAGGAGATCAACGTCTTGTTGCTAGTTGGCGCCAGCGGAGCGTTCGTGCGGCGCCCGTATCTGTATGCCGGGATCTGGTACGGGCTGTTCAGCGGCGTGCTGGCGGCCTTGCTGGCGTTGCTGATCGAGTTTGCGCTGGCCACGCCGATGGCGCAGTTGAGTCGGGCTTACGATGGCAAATTGCAGGTTGGCGGGGTGCCGCCATGGCTGCTGCTGGCGGTGCCGCTGGCGGCGGCCCTTCTCGGCTGGCTGGGCGCGCGCGTGGTCAGTGCGTGGCAGTTGCGCCAGGCATCGTGAGCCGCATCGTGCCATCGCCCAGGAGGCTGTCGGAGATTGATCCGTCGTTTGGCGAATCCGCCTGCGGACTTCCTGTTCCCGCCGCTTCCTGGCCTATTCCATCCCCATGGGCTGCCGAATCGTTGAAAATCTGTCCTCGCGCAGCCGGATTCTCGCTTGGACGATCACGGCTCGACAGCCGCCGGGTGACGGAGGTCGCAGGCAGGACAAGTCGATCGGCGCATCGTCGCGATGGCGGCGGGCACCGGCGCGTAGTCGCGGATTTTCCGGTATCGAGATCACGAAGTGTTTGGGTGACTACGCCATGAGTACAAATATCAGCAACCGACTGGTCACGACGGCGCCACGCGTGTTGGTGGTCGACGGTTCGCGCGTGGTGCGGCGGTTGATCAGTCGCGTCCTGCAGGCTGAATTGCCCGAGGTCGAGGTGGTCGATTGCGGGCATGGCAGCGAGGCGCAGCGATTGCTCGCGCAAGGGCAGTTCGATTTCATCACGGTCGCGCTGCGCCTGCCCGACATGGACGGTCTGGAGCTTGCACGTTTTGTACGCGAATCGGCGACCCAGGCCTATGTGCCCATCGTGGTGGTGTCCGGCGATGTGGATGGCCGACTGCACCGGCGCACGCTGGGCGACGATGTCACCGACTATTTCGACAAATCGCTGGGGTTCCAGGCACTGGCGGCTTTCATCCGCGGCTATGTCAGTCCGCAACCCACGGCCGAGGGGTCGGTGTTGTACGTCGAGGATAGTCGCGTGGTAGCGCTGGCGACGCGCCGCATGATGGAAAAAGTAGGTCTGACAGTGCGTCATGTGGTCAGTGTGGAGGATGCGCTGGCGATGCTGGAAACCGATCGGACCCTGGGCTGGGTCGGCGCCGACGTGGTGTTGACCGACGTCAGCCTGAAGGGCGAGCTGACCGGTGGCGATCTGCTGGACAGGATTCGCAACGAGTTCGGTTATGGCAAGGGCCGCTTGCCGGTGCTGGTGATGACCGGCGACGAGAACCCGGCCAATCAGGCTGCGCTGCTGCGGGCAGGTGCCAACGATCTGGTGGAAAAGCCGGCCGAAGAGAAGCTGTTGTTGACCAAGCTGCTGTTCCAGCTGCGTGTGGCGCAACACCTTCGCGGCCACTCGGATGCGCACGACGATGAGTCCTGAGCGAGGTGCGTTGGAAGCATCGTGGCATGCGCGGCTGGGCGATTACCTGCAACGCCCCGAGATGCAGGCGCTGGCGGCATACCTGCGTGCGGAGCTAGCCACCGGCAAGCGCATTTACCCCCCGGGGCCGGAGATTTTTGCGGCCTTCCGGCACGCGCCGTTTGAGGCGGTACGGGTGGTGATCCTGGGGCAGGACCCCTACCACGGCCCGGGTCAGGCGCACGGCTTGTGTTTTTCGGTGCGTCCCGGGGTGCGGACGCCACCGTCACTGGAAAATATCTTCAAGGAAATTCAGCGTGATCTGGGTATCCCGCGTCCGGATCATGGTTGCCTGACTCCATGGGCCGATCGTGGCGTGCTGCTGCTGAACAGTGTACTGACGGTGGAGGAAGGACACGCCGCTGCCCATCAGGGCAAGGGCTGGGAGGGCTTCACCGATGCGGCGATCGAGGCGCTCAACCGTGAGCGCGAAGGTCTGGTATTCCTGCTGTGGGGTGCCTATGCCCAGCGCAAGGGACAGTTGATCGACAAGAGCCGTCATTGCGTGTTGAGTTCGGTGCATCCGTCGCCGCTGTCCGCGCATCGCGGATTCATCGGTTGTGGCCACTTCTCGGCGGCCAACCACTACCTGGCGTCACGCGGGCAGCCGTCGCTCGACTGGTCGCTGCCAGCGCGTTCTGAACTGCCGCCCATTCAGTCGTAGGTTTTGCGTCGCAAAAGCAGAAGAGCCGGGCCTTTCGGCCCGGCTCTTCCTTGACTCGACATGCCGGCTGCCTGCGGGGCAGCCGGCATATGGATCCGCTTACTGCACGGTCAGCGTGATGTCATCGAGCACGAACGAAGTCTGCAACGACGCATCCTCGGTACCGGTGAACTTGATCGTCACGGTCTGTCCGATATAGGCCGCGAGGCTGTTGGTGTGAACCGCGTAGCCGCTGGCGGCATTGAGGTTCGAGTAGGTTGCCAGTGTCTTGAGCAAGGTGCCCGAGCTGTTGAACACCTGCACCTTCAGCGTGTCGTAGGCCGACGTGGTGGTGGTCTCGGCGGTGTCGACATGCAGGTAGTACGACAGGTTGGCCGAGGTTTTGCCGGCGGTGATGGTCACCTGCTGTGACACGGTGTCGGTATGGCTGGAGCCATAGCCGTCCAGCCAGGCAAACCAGCTGCCTGCATGGGCCACTTCACCCGAACAGCCACTGTTGCTGCACAAGGTGCCGGAACTCATCGACCATGGCGTGGCGGTGCCGCTTTCGAAGCCGGTATTGCCGAGCAACTGGGATGAGGTGCCGCCGCTGGAGACCGTCACCGACTGTGTCTTGGTGTTGGTCGCCCCGGTGTTGTCGGTGACCTTGAGCGAAACGCTGTAGGTACCGGCAGCGGTATAGGTGTGGCTGGGGTTGGTCGCGGTCGAGGTGCTGCCGTCACCGAAGGTCCACGCGTACGACGAAATCGTGCCGCCTGAATCGGTCGAGGTGTTGGTGAAGTTGACGGTCAAGCCGCTGATCGTATCGGTGAAGTTGGCGACCGGCGAGCCAGTGGTGGTGCCTCCGCTGACGATTGGATGCGTAAGATCGCACTCGTTGGTGTCGTTCGACCAGCTGCTCTGCATCGCGTACGTGCCATTGCCCATGGTGACATTGGCGGTGGCGCCCTGGCCGGAGCTGATCCAGGCACATTCGTCGGCGTTTTCCTGGCCGGAGTTGGCCGAGCCGGTGACGTGGTTGGTCCAGCCGCCTGCCGAGTTCTGGTCGGTCACGGTTTCGGCATACTCATGCCCATCGACGATCGAGAAGCCGTCGAGATTGCCCCGGGCAGTGGCACCGTTGACCGATCCCGTCCCGCAGCTTGAGCCCATGTCATAGACGTAGGGCATGTTGGTGAAGGCGACATCGCCGACGGGGGAGGTAACGTTCTGGTCACCATTCCAGTCATGCCACGCACAGAAATTTCCGGTGGAGGTGTTGAAGCCATCCGGGTGCGTGCCGGTAGGAGACATGACCACGTACTGGACATACCGATTCGATGCGGCCGTGGTATTGCCGAAATGTTGTGCCGCCTTGATGGCTTCCTGAGCCAGCTGAGCGCCGGTGGCCTGTGACGGTGAAGCAACCGAATTGTCGTACCACACCCCGGCCAGGTTACCGCCTGTGGGGTAACCCACGTGAGGGGCGCCTGAAGGGCAGAACGTCGCGCCGGTGGTGACTGTCGAGCCGTCGCAATACTGGGTTACCACGCCCGACCACAACTCGCCGCCGGTGCCCAGTCCCTTGTACATCTGCTGCAGGTACGGCACAGCCCCTACCGGGTCATTGCTCAGGGTCAGGTCGCCATTGGCGTCGGTGCCGGAGGTGCCCCACTGGTTGCCGTAAACCACGATATAGACCTTCGGTGTACCGCTGGTGACGCCAATACCATCGACGCCACCGCCGAAGCTGAGCGTCTTCGAGCCGGTGGCTGCCGCCGTGCTGGCTGCGTGCAGCGCTTCGTACTGCTTCATGCGGCCCCACGCTTCACGCGTAGGTACTGCACCGTGTCGATAGTGGTGTCCGTAGGCTGGGGCGTACGGATTGTGCGTTTGTGCCACCGATGCTGCGTTGCCATTGCCATTGCCGGTGTTGGCCATGGCTGCACCCGCCGCAAGACCCAGCAGGGCCGAGACAGCCACAGCTCTCAATAAATGGTTCTTGAAGTTGCCAGACATTATGAACTCCCCATGGATTTAAGGACAAACCGGCCCGATGCGGCCTCGTGGACCCCATATGGATACGTGCCGCGACAGGCGCGGCAGCCGGTTATTCTGGATTTCCTGAAGCGGTTCTGCGTGAATCCGACGCCATGCCCCCGGCTATTTGCCAGCGCTCACGACAAGGCTGGCAAACCGATAACGTCGAGACAGAACTGTTCGCAAACAGTTTCGTTGACGAACTGTTTGACATTAAGGTTCGATGGATTTTGGGTCAATACGATTTTTTCGTAGGTCGAGTGATTGATATCACAAATCTACCAACCCATGAAAACCGTCGGAAAGCGTTCTGTGGTCTGCTTGCCATTAAGGTGGTGCCAGTATGGCGCACGCAAATCATTGGCGCTTAAGACTCACAAGCGCTTGTTTTATATGTGCTGTGTTCGAATGTGCTGCCGGGGAGCCGAGGTGTTTTTGTGTGAGCGGTGAGGCGGGCAAAATGACTTCTATTGCGCATTTCGTATTAAATTGCGTGAAATCGCAAGTTGATATTCGATCGAAAGATAATACGTTTCACCGCCCACGCTTTATCGGGACGGTAAAACGAAGTGGCGGGCGTCGGATTGCGCCGTCCTGTCGACAAGGCTTCTGCAAAAAGGGGGCGGCAATGCGTGATCCAGAAGCGGATTTCTATCATCCAGTCATCCACGCATGTGGCTCGTTGGATCCGGACCGCTGTGCGCGACGGGCTCAGCGGCTCAAAAATACGGTCGCTCAATTTTAGCGGCCGGTCAGACCGGATAGCCGCAAGCGCTGTCATTGCTGCAGCCGACCGGCCGATGTTCCGTATCGATGACGTCTCGCCGCGGAACTCACCGCAACTGCAGCACGCCATTTCGCCAACCCTTCCTCCGCGTTCAGTGCGCCGGTGTCGTTCCTGCATGGGACATCGGGTGGTACTGGTGATTGTCGGACAGGTCTCGCATGATGCGCGCGGTATGTGATAACTATGACGTTTACCGTTTCGCTGTGGGGGGCGCAGCGGTGTGGTGTCGATTGAGCGGGGTGGAGCATGTCGGCAGTCAATGAGCCGATGACGGGCGCGACGGGTATCGCCGCAGACGACAGCGAGGCCAACGTCTGCGCCTTGCTGGTGATGCACGGTCGTCTGAAGGACAGCGATCTCGGGCGGGCGCGTCGGCTTCATGAGGAGTCCGCCGGCGGCACATTGACGACGTTGATGGCGCGACTTGGCCTGGTTTCCGAGCGCGACCTTGCCGAGGCGTGGGCCGAATTGTTGCAGGTGCCGCTGCTGGCGGCGCGGGATGCACCGGAGCTGGCGCCGTCCGACCTCGACGTGTCGCTGCGCTTTCTCAAGCAGCAGCATGTCGTACCGGTGCGTGACGGCGTGGACGGATTGGCCTTGATCGTGGCCGATCCAGCCGATCCGTATCCACTGCAGGCGGTGACGCTGGCTGCCGGCCGGCCGGTGGCGCTGCGGGTCGGCTTGCGTTCGGAAATCGACGACTTGATCGAGCGTTACCACGGTACCGGTCGCTCGGCGATGGGTACCATTGTCGAGAATCTCGATGGCGGCGCAGCCGAAGAGGACGATGTCGAGCATCTGCGCGATCTGGCCTCTGAGGCGCCGGTGATCCGGCTGGTCAACCTGATCCTGCAGCGTGCCGTGGAGCAACGTGCCTCGGACGTGCATATCGAGCCGTTCGAGAATCGCCTGAAAGTGCGTTACCGCATCGATGGCGTGCTGCACGAAGTGGAGGCGCCGCCGTCCAGTTCGACTGCCGCGGTGATTTCGCGAGTGAAGATCATGGCCAAGCTGAACATTGCCGAGCGCCGCCTGCCGCAGGACGGTCGCATCCAGCTGCGGGTGCAGGGCAAGGAGCTGGACCTTCGCGTGTCGACGATGCCGACCAGCTTCGGCGAGTCGGTGGTGATGCGTATCCTGGACCGGGAGTCGGTGGTATTCGATTTCGCGTCGCTCGGTTTCACCGAGCATTTCCAGCAACGTTTCGTCGAGGTGTTGCAGCGCCCACACGGCATCTTGCTGGTTACCGGTCCTACCGGCTCGGGCAAGACCACTACGCTGTACACCGCGCTGTCACAGATCAATACACCGGACGTGAAGATCATCACCGTCGAGGATCCGGTCGAATACCAGCTTGAGGGCATCAACCAGATGCAGGTCAAGCCGCAGATCGGCCTCGATTTCGCCGGGGCATTGCGCTCGATCATGCGTCAGGACCCGGACGTGATCATGATCGGCGAAATGCGCGATCTCGAAACCTGTCGCATCGCAATCCAGTCAGCACTCACCGGTCACCTGGTGCTGTCGACCCTGCATACCAACAGCGCCGGCGGCGGCATCACGCGTCTGCTCGACATGGGCGTGGAGGACTACCTGCTCGGCTCCACCGTCAACGGCATTCTGGCGCAGCGGCTGGTACGCCGGCTCGACCCCGAGACAGCGATCGCCTACCAGCCGCCGCCCGAGGTGATCGCCGAATTCGAGCTGGAGAAATACACCGGGGAGCGGCCGATTCGGTTGTGGAGGCCCGGCAGCAGCGCCGCCAACCCCAGCGGCTACCATGGCCGACGCGCGATCATGGAGTTCCTGGTCATGAGCGATCCACTGCGTCGACTGGTGATGCGGCGTGCCGATGCCGGCGAAATCGAACAGCAGGCACGCGCCGAGGGCATGCGCACCATGTATGAAGACGGGATCGCCAAAGCCGTGGCCGGCGTCACCACGCTGGAGGAGGTGCTGCGTGTCACGCAGGAAGCTTGATGCATGGGCAGCGGGCAACGGGCAACCGGGAACATTCGTCCCTTGCCTCGATGCCGTCCGCATCTGTACGAGTGCCCCGAGTGCAGGCTGCGCAGGAAGCGCGCTGCGAGTAGCCCGACAGGCTGCCATCATCAGGTGCGCCGTGTGCCGTGCGCCGTTTCCCGCTCTCGTGTCATGACCCAGTTCCGGTACAAGGCGGTCACCGATGCAGGTGAGACGCTGCAGGGGCAGATGGAAGCGCTGAGCATCGAGGAGGTGGTGAGCCGCTTGCAGGGTCAGGGTCATACCTTGCTGGAGGCGCGACCGGTGAGTGGCGTCGCCGGAGGCACCGGCTTGGCCGTGTTGTTCAAGCGGGGCCCGTTCAGCGGCGACCAGCTGGCGCAGTTCACTCATCAGCTGGCCACACTGTTGGGTGCCGGTCAGCCGCTGGACCGCGCGCTGGGCATTCTGCTCGACCTGCCCGAAACGGAAAATGCCCGGAAGCTGGTGGAGCGGGTGCGGGAACGGGTACGTGGCGGCAATACGCTGTCGTCGGCGCTGGATGAGGAGCACGGCGTGTTCCCCAAGCTTTACGTCAGTCTGGTGCGTGCGGGCGAGGCTGGGGGTTCGCTGGAAGAGACGCTGCGGCGCCTGGCCGACTATCTGGAGCGTGCGCAGGCCCTGCGCGGAAGTATCATCAATGCGTTGATCTACCCGGCGTTCCTGCTGGTCGGCGTGCTCGGCTCGCTGATCCTGTTGCTGGCCTATGTAGTGCCGCAATTCGTGCCGATCTTCCAGGACATGCAGGTGCCGATCCCGTGGATCACCCAGGCGGTGCTGGTGCTCGGCAACACCTTGCGCGATGGGTGGTGGCTGATCCTGCTGCTGTTGGGGGGCGGATTCGCCATCTGGCGCAGCCGCTTGCGCGATCCCCGGCTGCGGCTGGCCTGGGATACCCGGCTGCTGACCATGCGGGTGGTCGGACCGTTGCTGCTGAAGGTTGAGACCGCGCGGATCGCCCGTACCCTCGGCACCTTGCTGAAAAACGGCGTGCCGTTGCTGGCCTCGCTGGGGATTGCCCGCCAGGTTACCGCCAATCGCGCGCTGGACCGGGCGCTTGCCGACGCGCACGAGCAGGTCAAGGGCGGCGCGGGCCTGAGTCTTGCGCTGGGCCAGGCGAAGCTGTTTCCGCGGCTGGCGCTGCAGATGGTGCAGGTTGGCGAGGAGGCTGGCCAGCTCGATGGCATGTTGCTGAAGGTCGCCGACACCTTCGAGCTGGAGTCGCGCCGCGCGATCGATCGCCTGCTCGCCGCGCTGGTGCCCGCGCTGACGATTGTAATGACGGTACTGGTGGCGTTCATCATGGCGGCGATCCTGCTGCCGCTGCTCAGCCTGACCAGCAATATCCATTGAGGTGACGGAGTGAAGGTGATGAGTTATTTCTTGAGGCGGAAACAAGCTGCGGGGACCAGGCCGCTGACGCAGCCGCGGGTGCATGCTCATGCCCGCGGTGTGCGCGGTTTCACCCTGCTGGAAATGCTGGCAGTCATCGTGCTGATCGGCATTATCGGCGCGGTGGTGGTGACCCAGGTGGGCAAGAATGTCGACAAGGGAAAATACGGGGCCGGCAAAGCGCAGCTGACCACGCTCAGCCAGAAGATCGAGAATTATGCGCTCGACAATGGCACCCCTCCGCAGCAGCTGCAGGATCTGCTGGTGAAGCCGGCCAATGCACCGAACTGGCAAGGGCCGTACACCAAGGCGTCCGGCCTCAAAGACCCCTGGGGGCACGCCTTCGGCTACCGCTATCCGGGGCAGCATGGCAGCTTCGATCTGATTTTCTACGGCCAGGACGGCAAGCCCGGTGGCGACGGCTACAACAAGGATGTGGGCAACTGGCAATGAAGCCGTGGCGGGACTTGCCGGACGCGCAATGGGGCACGGGGTTGCACTGCGAAACGTCGATTTTCCCGGGTGTGATGGCTGCCGCGGCGGACCGGCGATCGCCCCGGATGGCTCGCTCTCTTGCGCGTCCTCCGGCGTCCGTTTTCAATCCCCGAAGTGCCCGACGGGCGCATGGTTTCACCTTGCTGGAAATGCTTGCGGTAATCCTGTTGATCGGTATCGCCGTGGCGGCGGTATCGATCTCGGTAACCAAGAGCCTGACCAGCGCGCGCACCCATGCGGCCGCCGCCGAGCTGGCCGCGGCGCTGCGGGCGACCCGGGCGCAGGCGATCGTGCGCGGCAAGCAGCAGAACTTTGATCTCGATACCCGCGCCGACAGCTACCTCGACGCGCGGCAGCGCGATGTGCGCTTGCCGAAAGGCATGCGTGTGAGCATCACCAGTGCGCAAGAGGATCGGCCCAACGACCATACCGGGCGTATCCGTTTCTTTCCCGATGGCAGTTCGACCGGCGGCCGCATCACCCTGCAAAGCGGACGACGCCAATGGCACGTCAATGTGTCCTGGCTGACCGGTGAGGTGCGCGTGGTGGATACGGTGGTGCCACGATGAATGCCGCGACGCCGGGGCGCAGCATCGGGGGCCGGAAAGCCCGCCATCAGGGTGGTTTCAGTCTGCTCGAGGTGATCGCCGCAATGTTGCTGCTGGCCATCGCCTTCACCGCGTTGATGAAGGTGGCTGGCGGCGCGATCAGCCTGACCCAGAATGCCGCTGCCCACAGCGAGGCGGCGATGTGGGCACGCAGCCTGCTCGACAGTGCCTTCGTCGGGCAGCCGCTCACGCCCGGCACCAGCTCCGGTCAGTTCAACCGCACGTTTCGCTGGCAGTTGCAGGTGACACCGTGGCGGCTGGCCGGCAAGACGCCACCGAATGCGCCATTGCAGCTCTATCAACTGGACCTGGATGTCCGCTGGGGGCCGGCCGGCCATGTCCGCTCGGCGCATTTTCGTACCTTGCGCCTGGGCGGACCGCCTGTCACCGCGGACCAGGGGTCGCCATGAGGACGCGTGGCACAACCTTGGAGGCTGGCTTCACCTTGCTCGAAGTGTTGGCGGCACTGGTGCTGCTGGCGCTGCTGCTGGTCGGGGTGTATTCGGGTATTCGCACCGCCATCCACAGTGTGCGTTCGGGCACCGCCGCGATCGAGCGAATCGACCAGATCCGCTCCGCGCAACAGTTTCTGCGACGCGAGCTGGCACAAAGCATGGCGCAACCGATGGGCCGCACCGATCGCGGCGAAAGCATCTATTTCGAAGGCCGGGCCCACGAGATGCGTTATGTCGCGCCATTGCCGGGCTATCTCGGCAAACTCGGGCCACAACTGCAGCAATTGCGGCTGGTCGCCGATGGCGACCATTCATGGCGTCTGGAGTTGAGCCTGGCCGTGCTGCCACCGGACGGCCAGCCAACCCGGCCGCTGGGTAAGCCACAGGTGCTGCTTGACCACATCCACGATGGCAGCTTCAGCTACCGCGGCATCGATGGTCAGGGAGCCGCAGTCCCATGGTCGGCCAGCTGGCCCGATGGCCGGCTGCTGCCGCAATTGGTGCGGGTCACATTGCAGGTGCGGGGAAACTATGGCTGGCCCACCCTGGAAGTGCCGCTGCGGGTGAATCCGGCAATCAGCAATCTTTCGCCGGGTCTGCTGCCACTGCGTGGAAGCGATGGGGGTAGACGATGAGCCGGGGTTACCCATCGCATCGGGCGAATCAGCGTGGCGTGGCCTTGTTGCTGGTGCTGTGGGCATGTACCTTGCTGGCCATCCTGCTGGGAGGGTATGCCGCATTGGCGCGCACGGAAGGTTTGCAGGCACGCTACCAGTTCGCCCAGACCCAGGCCCACTACGCGGCGGAAGCCGGGATCATGCGCGCGGTTTACGGTTTGCAGGATCCGCTGCCGGGACGCCGTTGGGTGGGCGACGGGCATGTTTACGTGTTCCACTACGACCACGCCACGGTCAAGGTCTCGGCGGTGAGCGAAAGCGGCAAGGTGGACTTGAATACGGCTACGCCGGAAGTGCTGCAGGGACTGTTTCAGGCCGCAGGAGTGACGCCGACGCTGGCGCAGAAGCTGACTGGCCACGTAGTGACTTGGCGCAGCGCACCGGGAGGCGCTGGCGAAACAGGCGCCGAGCGAGCGGCATATGTGGCTGCCGGACGCGACTACGGGCCACGTCACGGGCCGTTTGCCAGCGTGGAGGAGTTGCAGATGGTACTGGGTATCACACCGACGATTTATCAGGCCGTGGCGCCCAATGTCACCGTCTGGTCGGGTGCGACCACGCCTGATGCCGAGACCGCGCCAGAGATGGTGCTGGCGGCGATTCCCGGCATGACCCCGCAGCGCGAAAGCGAGGTTCGGGCGACCCGCTTGCGCTGGCAGCTCGACCCGATGCTGGTTCCCGGCAACGGAACCACGCATAGTATCCGTTCACAGGCCACGCTGGCCGACGGTACACGCGCGGTGGTGCGAGCGACCATCCGTTTGCAGATGGGACATCCCGGTGTCCAGCCGTATGCGGTGCTGCGTTGGCGGGAGGGGGACGGGCAATGAGTTTGGCCATGCAAACCATGCAACCGCTGCTGGACCGCCTGCGGCGCGGCTGGCGCAGCTCGCCGCTGCCGGCCTTCTTCAGCTGGTGGGGCGGCGAGTTGCGTGCGCTGTTGCCGACGCGTTGGCGCGACTGGCTGCGGCGAGGGGGCGACTGGTATCTGCTGCAGCATGGGGGTTCGCAGTGGACGCTGCGCCGCGCAGGGAGCGACACGGTGCTGGCGTGCTGGGACGATCAACTGGAGCCGTCGGCGCAGCAGGCCCTGCTGAAAAGCGCGCTGAGCAAGGTGGACCGCGAGGATCTACGGCTGGCCCTGCTGCTGCCGCAGACGGCCGCGTTGCGCCGTACGTTGGTGCTGCCGGCCGCAGCCGGCGGCGATCTGAGTCAGGTGATGGCCTTCGAGATGGATCGGCAGACGCCGTTCACTGTCGGCCAGGTCTATTACGCAGCGCGCGAGTTGGCGGCGCCTGTCGCTGCCGGGCGCATCCATGCCGAGCTGGTGGTGGTCCGGCGTACGACGCTGGAGCCCTTGCTGGAGCGCCTCGATACGCTGGATATCGCGATCGATGCGGTGGATGTGGCGGCCGCTGGCGCACGACTTGGCGTCAACCTGTTGCCTGCCGAGCGGGTGCCGCACCGTTCACGGCCACGGTTGCGAATGAATGTGATCCTGGCGGCGCTCAGCGTGGTCCTGCTGGTGCTGGTGCTATCGCAGTGGCTGCACAATCGTCAGGCCACCCTGGTGCAGATGCAGGCCCAGGTCGACAGCATGCGCGGTGAGGCACAGCAGGTGGCTTCGTTGCGCCAGCAGTTGCAGGACAACGCCGGTGCGGCCGGCTTCCTGGCCGAGCGCAAGAAGCACAGCGTCTCGATGCTCAGCCTGTTGCAGGATGCGACTGAGAGATTGCCCGACAGCGCATGGCTGGAGCGCTTCAGCATCGACCACAGTGGCCAGATCGGCATGCAGGGACAGAGCAAGCAGGCGGCGAAGCTGCTTGATGCGCTGAAGGACTCGCCGTTGATCACCAATGCCAGTTTCCAGGGCAGCATCCAGCCCGATCCCACCACCGGCAAGGAGCGTTTCTATCTGACCGCCCAACTGCGTCAACCGGTGGCCACGGTGGCGAAGTCATCGCTGTCCTCGTCTGCCACCGTGGACGGTGCCCAATGAGACTCGCTGCGCTCAATCCCCGCGACAGCCGCCTGGTCGCCATCGGCCTGCTGCTGCTGGTGTTAACGCTGGGCTATTTCGTGTTGCTGCATTGGTGGTTTGTGGTGCCGATGCAGCAGGTCAGCGCCGAGATGGCCGATCTGCGCGATACCCAGAGTCGCTATGCGGCGGCGATTGCGGAAAAGCCGGCGTTGCAGCGACGGATTGCCGCGCTCGGTGCCGGGCAGGCAGCCAGCAGCGCATTTCTGCCCGATGACGACCCCAACACGGCGGCCGCGGACCTCATGCAGCGGGTGGTGGATGTAGTGGGTGCAAACACCCGTGGTGGGCATTGCCTGGTCAACCAGAAGATGCCGATGCCGAACCCGCCGGCGGCCCCCGGTGAGCCGTATCGCAAGGCGGCGGTGAGTATCAACCTGAGCTGCGACATCGAGCCGCTGGCCGAGGTGTTGCATGCACTGGAGCAGGGCACGCCGTACCTTTTCATCGACGACCTGAGCATCTATCGCAACCCGGTCCTGGCGCAGCAGCAGCACGTGGCGCCACTGGCGGTTCAGCTCACCTTGTCCGGTTATGTGCGCCCTTCCCATGCCACCACATCCAGCCCTGCGGCGAGTGCACACGACACCCACGGAGCAACACCATGAACGCGGCCGATCAGCGCCGCCTGACGCCGCTACTGGCCCTGCTCGCGGCCCTGCTGGGCGCAGTCTGGTTGCTGCTGTTGCTGGGTATCGGCCGTGGCGTGCACTGGAGTGCTGCGCGACCGCGGGCAGCATTGCCGGCCGCCGGCCATCCGGTCAGCCTGCCCAGGCCGTTGCCGCTGCAACAGTTTGCGGTGGTGTGGCAGAAGCCGCTGTTCAACCCGGATCGCAAGCCGGTAGTCTATGCGGCCGATGGGGACAGCCATCTGGGCAACCTGCGGCTTACCGGCATCATCCTTACGCCGTCGCTGCGCATGGCCCTGCTGCAAAATGCCAAAGGCGATCGCCAGGTGAGCCTGCGAGAAGGCCAGTCGCTGCCCGACGGCAGTGTGACCCTGGTGGAAATCCGCACGCGCTCGGCGGTATTCGATTCCTCGGCCGGTCGCACCGAACTGAAGTTGCCCAACGGTGCGCCGATCGACGTTCGCAAGGCCTCCGGGAGACCCTCGGGGTCCACGATGATGCGGGTTCGCGAGGGTGGTGAAGGGGCACAAAAGGTCCATCCCGGGCGCGCCGCACCCACGCTGCCCCGGCGCGTGCCAAAGGCTGCGCCGCCGGCCTCTTCGCCAGTCCTCGATCGGCTCAGAAAAACCATCCAGAAGCGCCGTGCGGAAAAGGCCGCTGAGGCTGCTCACCAAGGAGTACGTTGATCCATGTTACGCCTACCTGCCCGACCCGTTTTGCGCATCGTTTTGCTTGCCGTCTTCGTCGGGCTGGCAGGTTGTGCCAGCCTGCCGGCGCCACACGACAATGGCGCACTTCAGCGTGAGGCGATGGCGGGTACGGAAAAGCCGGCGCCGGCACCGTTGCCGCTGAATACCGGCATGGCGGCGCAGGACGCGACGGTGACACCGCAGATCAGCGATGGCAGCGGCCGTTTCATCAACCCGATGGGTCCGCTGGTGCAGCGCAAGCAGGCGACCGGCAAGGGTGCGGTCACCTTCAATTTCGAGAATCAGCCAGTGCAGGCCGTGGTCAAGGCGATTCTTGGTGACCTGCTGAAAAAGAACTACGCCATCGTCCCGGGGGTGCAGGGCAATATTTCGTTCTCCACCTCCCAGCCGGTCGATGCGCACCAGGCCTTGCCGATTCTGGAGATGCTGCTGTCGTGGACCGGCAACGCGGTCGTGCAGCGAGGTGGCACCTATGTGGTGATGCCGGCGAAGGACGCGGTGGCCGGCAACCTGGTCCCAGGCCTCGGCGCCAGCGCGCCGGCCGGGGGGTTGCAGGCAAGGCTGTTTCCGTTGCGCTACATCGGTGCCGCCGAGATGCAGAAGCTGATCAAGCCGTTTGCACGGCCGGACGCGGTATTGCTGGTCGACCCCACCCGCAACCTGCTGGTGATGGCCGGTACGCCGGAGGAGTTGGCTAATTACCAGCGCACGGTGAAGACCTTCGATGTCGACTGGTTGCGCGGCATGTCGGTAGGTGTGTTCAGTCTGCAGCGCGCTACGGTCGGCGAGTTGATGCCCAAGCTGGACAGCATGTTCGGCAAGAATGGCGATACCCCGCTGGCCGGCATGCTGCGTTTCATCCCGATCCAGCGAACCAATGCCCTGGTGGTGATCAGCACGCAACCGCGTTACGTCAAGGAAGTGGGTGAGTGGATCGCCAAGATCGATCGTGGCGGCGGTAACCAGCCCCAGCTGTACGTATACGACGTGCGCAACATCAAGGCCTCTGATCTGGCCCACTATCTGGCGCAGATCTATACCCATGGCAATGGTGGCAGTGGTGGCAGTGCGGGTGGCGACAGCGGTGGTCAGGTCGGGCCCGGCCTCAGCAGTGGGATGCTCGGCAATACCGGTGGCGCCAGCGGCGGCGCGATGGGCAGCAATGCCGGCAGTTTCGGCAGCAGCGACGGCGGCATGGGTGGCGGGACGGGCGGGGGACTCGGCAAGGGCGAAGGCTCGGGCGGCGGTCTGGGTGGGGGACAGAACGGTACGGGGCAGAGCGGTTCCGGCAATGGCGGTGCCTTGATCAACAGCAACACCGGCGGCGGTAGCGGCGGCGATCAGCAATACAGCTCGCAGGACGGCAGCATCCGGATCAGTTCGGTCGATACCAACAATCAGCTGCTGGTGCGCGCGCGCCCGTCCCAGTGGGCCGAGATCGAGAGTGCGATCAAGCGTCTGGACAACGTGCCGCTGCAGGTGCAGATCGAAACCCGCATTCTGGAGGTGAATCTCACCGGCCAGTTCCAGTTCGGTGTGCAGTGGTATCTGCAGGGGCTGGCCGGCGGCCATCCCAACGCCGATGGCAGCTTCACGCCCGGCAATGCCAACAATCCACGACAGGGGGCGATCGGTGGGGGCGGCAATGCGTTCGTGCCGGGGGCCGGCGGTGACGCGCTGTTCTATTCGTTCGTCAATTCCAACTTGCAGGTCGCCCTGCATGCGATGGAAACCAGTGGCAACACCAAGATGCTGTCGGCACCGTCGATGGTGGTGATGAACAACCAGGTCGCGCATATCCAGGTCGGCAGTCAGGTGCCGATCAACCAGACCAGCGTAACGCCTGGCGTGGGATCGGCGGTTTACAATCAGGTCAAATACCTGAACACGGGCGTGATCCTCAACGTCCAGCCGCGGATCAATCCCGGTGGCCTGGTCTACATGAACATCGGCCAGCAGGTGAGTCAGGTGGATCGCGCTGCCGGACTGGTCAATGGCAACCCGACCATCTCCCAGCGCGAACTGGCGACCCAGGTCGCGGTGCAGAGTGGGCAGACGGTGTTGCTCGGTGGCCTGATCCAGCAGAACGACGGTAGCAGCGATGTCGGTGTCCCCTGGCTCAATCGTGTCCCGCTGCTGGGTCGTCTGTTCGGCACCACCAGCCGCAGCCGCAGCCGCACCGAGCTGATCGTGCTGATCACGCCGCGGGTGATCAGCAGCAGCGACGATGCGCGGCGGATCACCGATGACTATCAGAAGGAGTTCGAGTCACTGGCCCCATTGCGTGCGGCGCGGACCGAAAAGGGCGCGGCGCGGCTTGGCACGGCAACGCCTGTCCCATCCCCGGGCTGGCCGGAGCAATTGCAGCAGCATGCCGAGCAGGCCCTGCACCGGGCGGATTATGCCAATGCGCAGGATCTGGCGATGCAGTCCTGGCGTCAGGGCACCCATTACGGCAGCCTGTGCCAGCGCAACTGGCGGCTGATCGGCATCGCACGCCAACACCTGGGTGACAAGGTCGGGGTTGCTGCGGCGCATCGAAAGGAGCAGGCCTGTGCGTTGCCGGTGTCACGGCCATAGCCGCTGGCGGGGTCTCGACAAGCCCCCGAGATATCTGTACGATTGGGTTTATTAAATACCGGTTCGGTTCCAGCTGGAACCAAAGCGGCATTTAGCACTCCAATGTGTCGAGTGCTAAACTTGTAAATCGCTACAGGAGATTTCATCCATGTCCCAAGCTTTGGTGACCGCCAATTTTCCGCTACCCAGCGTGGTCGGTAGCCTGGATGCCTATATTTCCGCGGTACACCGGATTCCGGTGCTTAGCCAGGAAGAGGAGCAGGCGCTATCGCGCGACTATCTTGAAGAAGCCAATCTGGCCTCGGCCAGGAAGCTGGTGATGTCGCATTTGCGCTTCGTGGTCCACGTGGCGCGCGGCTATAGCGGCTATGGCCTGCAGCTGGCCGACTTGATCCAGGAAGGCAATATCGGCCTGATGAAGGCCGTCAAACGCTTCGATCCGGATCAGGGCGTGCGTCTGGTCAGCTTTGCGGTGCATTGGATCCGCGCCGAAATGCACGAGTTCATCCTGAAGAACTGGCGTATCGTCAAGGTCGCCACCACCAAGGCGCAGCGCAAGCTGTTCTTCAACCTGCGCAAGAACAAGAAACGCCTGGGCTGGATGAACGCCGCGGAAGTCCGCACGGTGGCGAAGGATCTGGGTGTACCGGAAGCGACCGTGCGCGAGATGGAGTCGCGACTGTCGGGTCGCGACATCGGTTTCGAGCCGGTCAGCGACGATGAGGACGCCAAGCCGGCGCCAGCGGCGTTTCTGGTCGATGATGGCGCCGATCCCTATGAAAACGTCTCGGACGCCGATTATGCCGACGATCAGATGCAGAGCCTGTCGGACGCGTTGAGCCATCTCGACGAGCGTTCGCGCAACATCATCCAGCGTCGCTGGCTCGATGACGAGAACAAGGCCACGTTGCAGGACCTCGCGGACGAATACGGGGTCTCCGCCGAACGTATCCGGCAGGTCGAGGCCAACGCCATGAAGAAGATGCGCGGTTTGTTCGCGGCGTAACCTGGGTCCAGATCCGGGTAGTTCGCCGCCGCCCGCGGCGGTGTCATGTTCAAAGCCAACGGCCCGGGAAACCGGGCCGTTGGCTTTTTGCGATCAACGGCGTACCGCGCTCCGGGGGGACATCGCCAAGCCCTTGAGCACATTCAGTGCCTGTGACAGCTCGTAGTCCCGGGTGGCGAGCTTGGCGTCGGCGGTGTTGTTGTGATCCCCGGCCGGCTTGCCGGCATCGCCATTTTCGTTGGCCAGGTGGTGCGGAAGATCGGCCTCGGAGTTAATCAGCGCCGGTGCCTGGTCGAGCTTGCGCACGCTGAGTTCGGCCAGTGGGATGTCAGGCTGGATGCCCTCGGCCTGAATCGACGTGCCGTTGGGCGTGTAGTAGCGCGCGGTGGTGATCTTCACCGCATGATCGGCGTCCAGTGGCAACACGGTCTGTACCACCCCCTTGCCGAAGGTGCGCTGGCCCATGGTCAGGGCGCGATGATTGTCTTTCAATGCGCCGGACACGATCTCCGCGGCCGATGCCGTGCCGTTGTTGGTCAAGATCACCATCGGCGCGCCATCGAGCAGGTCACCCGGATGGGCGCGGAAACTCATGTTGGAGTCCGGCAGGCGACCGCGGGTGGTGACGATGACACCGGAATCGAGAAAATCGTCGCTGACGGAAACCGCGGCGGTAAGCAGGCCGCCTGGGTTGTTGCGCAGATCCAGCACCGCGCCTTTCTGTGCACCATCCTTGGCCATCAGGGCGCCCAGCTTTCGTTCCAGATCGCTGGCCGTGTCGGATTGGAACTGGCTGATGCGTATGTAGGCGTAGCCGGGTTCGAGCTCGCGAACCCTGACGCTGCTGATCGAGATCTTCTCGCGGGTCAAGGTGAGGTCGACCGGTTGGCTGCTGTTGGCGTGAAGGATGGTCAGTTCAATCTTGCTGCCGGGTTTGCCGCGCAGCTGCTTGAACATCGCATCGACATTTTGCGGGCTGATCAGCGTGCCGTTGATCTTGACGATGGTATCGCCCGGCTTGATGCCGGCCCGTGCCGCAGGCGTATCGTCGATCGGCGAGATGATGCGCAGGCGGCCACCCGTCTGGATCACTTCGATGCCGAGTCCGCTGTACTGTCCGCTGGTTTCTTCCGATAGCTGCGCCAGGCCTTCCTTGTTCAGGTATTCACTGTGCGGGTCGAGTTCGCTGAGCATGCCGACGATCGCGGCATTCATCAGGGCCTTGTTGTCGACTTTCTTGACATAGGCTTGTCGAATTACCTCGTAAACCCGGCTGAATCGCCGAATGTCCTTGAGATCGACCTGATCGCTGGCTGAGCTGGCCGTTGCGGGGGTGTCCGTCACGGCGGCATGCGTCGGCGCGATCACCTGGGCTGCCGCCTGCGGCGAGCACAGCCATGCCGGAACGGCCAGCAGCAGGGGAATCAGGGTACGGGTGGAAAGACGCATGCGGGGGCTCCGTGCAGCAGGAAAGGGTCGCAGCAGCAGGCGACGGGAATAGGCTTGACGTAAGACAAGCAAACGCCAGCGTAATTCATCCGGCATACGGCCCGCTTGCAGCCAGCCTGCCGGCATCAATGATGCCGACTCAGCCAGCGCCGTGGATCCACCGGCTTGCCGTGCTTGCGCAGCTCGAAATAGACCCCCGAATTGAGTCCGCTGGGTGGGCTGGCGGTTGCGATCGCCTCGCCTGCCACGACCCGGTCCTCCACGTTGTGCAGCAGGCTCTCGTTGTTGCCGTACATACTCATCCAGCCGTCGCCATGATTGACGATCAGCAGCATCCCGTAGCCGCGCAGGAAACCGGCATAGATCACCCGCCCGCTGGCCACCGCATGCACTTCGCTGCCTGCGCTGGCCTTGATGAGTACGCCATTGCCGTAACTGTTGACCACGCCTTTCGCCGGCCATGGCAAGCCACCACGGATGTCGGCACCGGCGCTCGGAGGGGCCGCCTTCTGGCCGGATTTTCCGCCGCGACTGGCCCGCTTGGCAGCCGATTCATCGAGTACCTTTTGCAGCTTGCGGACCAACTGGTCGAGCGATTGCGCGTTCTGCTTCAGTGCAGCCAGGCGCTGCGCCTGGTTCCGGTATTGCGCGTTTGCGACGCCTGCAAGCTTCTGTTGTGCCGCACGCTGCCGGCCAAGCTTTGCGGCCAGTTGCTGGCGTTGCGTGCGGACCGCTTCCAGTGCCGTCTTTTGGGTGGTAATCGTGTCTTGCAGGTTCTGCAGTCTGGCGAGGTCAGCCATCAACTGCTGCACTCGCTGTACGCGGTCTTGCTGAAAATACCGGGAATACACCAGCGCCCGGGCGATACGCGCCACGTCCTGGTCGCCCAGCAGCAGCCGCAGGTCCGAGCCGTGGCCGAGCGCGTAGGTGGCCCGCAACAGATCGGCGATGGCATCGCGCTGGCTGGAAAGCGATTGCACCAGCTGGCTGCGCTGCTGCTGCAACCGATCCAGTTGCTGCTGCTTGGCCAGTAGCTCGCTGTCGGCCTGATGCACCGCGCGGGCAGCCTTGGCCAGTGCACGGGCCTGGTCGGCCAGCTCGGCGTTGAGCTTGTTGCGGTGAGCGGCGGTGGTGGCCTGCTCCCGGGCCAGCGCCTCCATCTTGCTGCGTACGTCGGCGAGCTTTTTTCTTGCCGCCGCCTGTTCGGTGCGGTTGCGATCCTGGTGGGCCGATGCCGGGGCTGCGCCCAGGGCGCCGCCGATCACGGCGACGATCAACAGGAGGCCAAAGATATGTTGAACAAGGCGGTTTGGGCTGGGCATACCCCGATTATCACCGAGCGGCGCGTCGGGGGCGAGCCGCTACGGTCGAAGCCGACCGGATCATGGTTTCCCGTTCGCGTTTCGGCCGCTGCCGGGGGCCTGTCCATGCGGGGTTGATTGCCGGCGTCACGGATTGACGCTTGTCCGGTAGCTGTAGATTGCCACGGTTTTGCCGTATAGAAGTCCATATACATTTTGACGCAACGCAGCAGGTATGCTCTAGTCTACGATTCGCCTCGCGCGCAAGATCGCTTTCCATGGGTCGCAGTTTGTGTGCGACAGCTCACCACGACCAGCCGGTAATACACCATGGCGCAGCCAGACTTCCCGACCCTGTACAACGCCGCTTTCGAACACGACAGTTGTGGCTTCGGCCTGGTCGCACAGATCGACGGGCACGCCAGCGCATGGGTGGTCGACACCGCATTCGACGCCTTGGCCAAATTGTCCCATCGTGGCGGCGTCAATGCGGACGGCATCAGCGGTGACGGCTGCGGCGTGCTGATCCACCGCCCGCAGTCGTGGCTGCGCGCGATGGCGAAAGAGGCGGGTATCGCGTTGGGCGAGACGTTCGCCGCGGGGGTGGTGTTTCTCGACCCTGCCGGCGGTGAGGAGGCATCCGCCCAACTTGTCGACTACCTGCGCCAGGAGGGCGTAGAGGTGGCGGGGTGGCGCGAGCTCGCGGTGAATGCTTCCGCATGCGGTCCGTTGGCTGCCGCCGAGCAGCCGAGGGTACGCCAGATTTTTGTCGAACCGTTGGCCGACATCGACGGCGCAGCGTTCGAGCGGGCGTTGTTCCGTGCCCGCCGGCGTGTCGAGGATGCGCTGCGCGAGGATCGGCACTTCTACGTGCTGACCCTCTCGGCGCAGGTCATCGGCTACAAGGCGATGGCGGCACCCGGCCGGCTGCGCGAGGTCTATCCGGATCTGCAGCACCCGGCGCTGAGCACCGACGCGATGGTGTTCCATCAACGGTTTTCCACCAACACCACGCCGCAGTGGCGGCTGGCCCAGCCATTCCGGCTGCTGGCCCACAATGGCGAAATCAACACGATCCGCGCGAACCGGCGCTGGATGCAGTCGCGGGCCAGGATCCTGCGCTCACCGTTGCTGGATCTGTCGGACCTCGGTCCGCTGGTGTCGCAGACCGGTTCGGACTCGGAAAGCCTCGACAACGCGCTGGAAATGCTGCTGGCCGGCGGGCTCGACCTGCTCACCGCGATGCGTGTGCTGGTGCCACCGGCATTTTCCGCCCGCGAAGACATCGATGAGGACCTGGCGGCGTTCTACGAATACTATGCGCTGCACAGCGAACCATGGGACGGCCCGGCCGGCCTGGTGATGTGCGATGGCCACTATGCGGCCTGCACCCTGGACCGCAACGGGTTGCGACCGGCGCGCTGGGCGTTGTCGGATGACAACCATCTGATCGTGGCGTCGGAGGCGGGCCTGTGGAACGTGCCATCGGCGCGGGTGATCGCCAAGGGTCGGTTGGCACCGGGCGAGATGATTGCCGTCGATCTGAAGCAGCACCGCTTGCTGCGCGATGCCGACATCGATGAAATCAACCGCTCGCGCGCACCGTTTCGCGACTGGCTGCGCGCCGGTGTCAGCTATCTCGAATCGGATCTGATCGATCCTTCGCTGGCGGCCGAACCGCTACTCCCCGAAGAGTTGCGACGCTGTCAGAAACTCTACGGTTTGACCCGCGAAGAGCGCGAGTCGGTACTCAAGGCGCTGGCCGACCTGGAAATGGAGGCCACCGGTTCGATGGGTGACGACACCCCGATGGCGGCGATGTCGCGGCAGGTGCGGCCGCTGTTCGACCGCTTTCGTCAGGCCTTCGCCCAGGTCACCAATCCGCCGATCGATCCGCTGCGCGAGAAACTGGTGATGTCGCTGGTGACCCAGCTGGGGCCGGAAGGCAATGTGCTGGAGCTGAAGGCCGAAAACGCCAGACAGACCTTGATCAACTCACCGGTCCTGTCGCAACGCAAGCTGCGTCAGCTGCTGGCACTGCCGCCCTTCGCCGGCACGCCACGCTTCGACCTGATGTACGCACAGGAGGAAGGGCTGGAAAGCGCCTTGCGGAGGCTTTGTCGCGACACCGCGCAGGCGGTGCGTGATGGGAGCACCCTGGTGTTTCTCAGCGACCGCTACCCGCGGCACGACCTGCTGCCGATGCACGCGCTGCTGGCGGTGGGTGCGGTGCATGCCTATCTGATCGACCAGGGCTTGCGTTGCCAGTGCAACATCATCGTGGAGACGGCGACGGCGCGCGACCCGCATCAGTTCGCCTGCCTGATCGGCTTTGGCGCCACCGCGATCTATCCGTGGCTGGCCTACCAGAGTCTGTTCGAGCTGGGGCGGCAGGGGCACATCGCCAGTGATCGGCAGGAGGTGGGCCGCAGCTACCGGCGCGGCATCCGCAAGGGCCTGATGAAGATCCTCTCCAAGATGGGCATCTCCACGATTGCCGGTTACCGTGGCGCGCAACTGTTCGAGATCATCGGCCTGGCGGACGAGGTGGTGGCGCTGTGCTTCCCTGGAACGCCCTCGCGGATCGGCGGCGCCAGCTTTGCCGATCTCGAGCATGATCAGCGCCTGCTCGCCGCCGAGGCCTGGAACGAAGCGCTCAATCTGCGCGCGGGTGGGCTGTACAAATACATGCATGGCGGCGAATACCACATGTACAACCCGGATGTGATCGCCAGCCTGCAAGCCGCGGTGCGTTCGGGCAAGCAGGCGGACTACCGCATCTATGCCGATTACGTCGACCATCGCCCGCCATCGGCGCTGCGCGATCTGCTCGGCCCGCTGGCGGCGGGCGAGCCGCTGGCGCTGGATCAGGTCGAGCCGATCGAGACAATACTGAAGCGTTTCGATTCCGCCGGCATGTCGCTCGGCGCGCTCTCGCCGGAGGCGCACGAAGCGCTGGCCATCGCGATGAACCGGCTCGGTGCACGCAGCAACTCCGGTGAGGGTGGTGAAGATCCGGCACGCTACGGCACCGAGAAGATGTCCAAGATCAAGCAGGTCGCCTCGGGTCGCTTCGGCGTCACCCCGACCTACCTGGTCAACGCCGAGGTATTGCAGATCAAGGTGGCCCAGGGCGCCAAGCCCGGTGAGGGCGGTCAGCTGCCGGGCCACAAGGTGGACGCGACGATTGCGCGCTTGCGCTACGCCAAGCCGGGGATCGGCCTGATTTCGCCGCCACCGCATCACGACATCTACTCGATCGAGGATCTGGCCGAGCTGATCCACGATCTGAAGGAGGTCAATCCGCAGGCGCTGGTGTCGGTGAAACTGGTCAGCCATGCCGGTGTCGGCACGGTCGCTGCAGGCGTGGTCAAGGCTGGCGCGGACCTGATCACCGTCAGCGGCCACGATGGCGGTACCGGCGCCAGCCCGCTGACCTCGATCAAGTATGCCGGCACGCCGTGGGAGTTGGGCCTCGCCGAAACCCAACAGACGCTGCGTCGAAATGACTTGCGCGGTCGCGTGCGGCTGCAGACCGACGGTGGCCTGAAAACCGGCCTCGACGTGATCAAGGCCGCGATGCTCGGTGCCGAGAGCTTCGGCTTTGGTACCGGGCCGATGGTGGCGCTGGGTTGCAAGTACCTGCGCATCTGTCACCTCAACAATTGCGCGACCGGTATCGCCACCCAGCACCCGGTATTGCGTGAGCAGCACTTTACCGGCCTGCCCGAGATGGTGATGAACTACTTCCGTTTCGTCGCCGAGGATGTGCGTGCCCATCTGGCCCGCCTGGGCGTGGCGAGTCTGAGCGAAATCATCGGTCGCACCGATTTGCTGCAGCAGCTCGAAGGCATCACGCCGGTACAGCACCGGCTCGACCTCACGGCGCTGATCCACGGCCAGGCGCTGGCCGCGAATGTCGATGCCTGCTGCACGCTGGCGCGCAATCCGATGCGCGATCCCGCCGCACTGGCGTCGCGTATCAGTGCGGACGCCGATGAGGCGGTGACGCGAGGACTCGGTGGCAGCTTCCATTATCCGATCGCCAACACCGACCGTGCGATCGGGGCCAGGTTGTCCGGCGACGTGGCCCGGGCACATGGTGATCACGGCATGGATGCGCATCCGATCATGCTGCGCTTCGAGGGCGCGGCGGGGCAAAGTCTCGGTGCATGGAACGCCGGCGGCGTGCATATCGATCTCACCGGCGAAGCCAATGACGGCGTCGGCAAGGGCATGGCGGGTGGCCGCATCGTGGTCCGACCGCCGCTGGATTCGCCGTTTGCCAGCCAGGACGCGTCGATCATCGGCAACACCTGCCTGTACGGCGCCACCGACGGCGAGCTGTTCGCCGCCGGGCGCGCGGGCGAGCGTTTCGCGGTGCGTAATTCCGGTGCGCTGGCGGTGGTCGAGGGTGCCGGCGACCACTGCTGCGAATACATGACCGGCGGCGTGGTGGCGGTACTCGGCAAGGCCGGTCTCAACTTCGGTGCCGGCATGACCGGGGGCTTCGCCTACGTGCTGGATATGGAGCGTACGTTCGTCGACTGCTACAACCACGAGCTGGTCGATATCCTGCGCATCGCGCCGGAGGGCATGGAGCACTACATGCAGCACCTGCGCAAGCTGGTGACGCGTCATGTCGAATACACCGGCAGCGACTGGGGTCGGCAGATCCTGCGTGACTTCCGCGGCCTGCAGTACAAGTTCTGGCTGGTCAAGCCGAAGGCGGCCAGCCTGTCGGCGCTGACCGAGGAATTGAGGAGTGCCGCATGAGCGGCTTAAATCCAGCGATACGCTTCCTGCATTCGTCTCTTCTCCGCGCCGCGGAAAGGATTGAGCCGAGGTACGGGTGCTCGCGTTCAACCATCATCGAAGCGGGTGCGACTCCCTCATGACCGACAAACTGTTCCAGTTCCTCAATGTGCCGCGGCAGCCGCCACGCACCGTGCCGGTGGCGGTGCGGGTGCTCGGCTATGGCGAGATTTCCGGTGACTTCGCCGTGCCGCAGGCGGCGACCCAGGCCGAGCGCTGCATCGATTGCGGCAACCCGTATTGCGAGCATGCCTGTCCGGTGCAGAACTACATTCCGAACTGGCTCAAGCTGGTGCAGGAAGACCGCATCATGGAAGCGGCCACGCTGATGCACGAAACCAATCCGCTACCCGAAATCTGCGGGCGCATCTGCCCGCAGGACCGGTTGTGCGAAGGTGCCTGCACGTTGGAGCAGACCGCCTTCGGCGCGGTCACCATTGGCAGCATCGAACGCTGGGTCACCGACGAAGCGTTGCGCCGGGGCTGGCGCCCGGACCTGTCGGCGGTGCGCGAAACCGGTCGCCGTGTGGCGATCATCGGCGCCGGACCCGCGGGCCTGTCCTGTGCCGACCGCTTGCGCCGTGCCGGCATCGCCGCCGATGTGTACGACAGCCAGAGCGAGATTGGTGGTCTGCTGACCTTCGGCATACCGCCATTCAAGCTGGAAAAAGAGGTGGTGCGCACGCGGCGCGAGGTGCTCGAGCAAATGGGCGTCCGCTTCCTGCTGGATCGTGAGGTGGGGCGCGATGTCGAATTCGGCCAGTTGCTGGAGGATTACGACGCGGTGTTTGTCGGTACCGGCGCCTATACCTACGTCGACGGCAAGCTGTCCGGTCGTGAGCTGCTCGGGGTTCATGATGCGCTGCCATTCCTGATCGCCAACACCGAACGCCTGCTGCGCGGGGAGTCCTCGGCCATCGACCTCTCCGGCAAGCACGTGGTCGTGCTCGGTGGCGGCGACACCGGCATGGACTGCAACCGCACCGCGATCCGGTTGGGGGCGGCCTCGGTGACCTGCGTCTACCGGCGTGACGAGGCAAGCATGCCCGGCTCACGGCGCGAGGTTGGCTACAGCCGCGAGGAAGGCGTCGAATTCCTGTTCCACCGCCAGCCGCTGGCGATCCTCGACGACGGCGAGGGACGCGTGCGCGGCGTGCGACTGATCGAAACCGAACTGGTCGACAGCGGCGACGGCCGCCCGCGCCCGCGCAACGTCCCCGGTACCGAGTCCGAGCTGGCGGCGGATGTGGTGATCCAGTCCTTCGGTTTCCTGGCCAGCCCTCCCGACTGGCTGCTTGCCCATGGCGTGCAGTTGCACGCCTCCGGTCGGGTGGTCGTCGGCGCCGATGGCACGCTGCCGCTGCAGACCAGCCACCCGAAAATCTTCGCCGGTGGCGACAACGTGCGCGGCGCCGACCTGGTGGTCCGCGCGGTCTACGACGGCCGCGAGGCGGCCGGTTCCATCGTGCAGCTGTTCCAGGCGCAGACCTCAACCGAGATCGACCGCGTCGCCTGAGGGGGTGGGCTAGGGAGAAGCGAATATGGCCGTTCTGCCTCGGGTGCTGTTCATCGGTCTCTGACGCCCGTTAAGCTCGGATGTGACGTGGATGGATGACATGCAACGTGCTCAATAGGCTCTGGCTCGGTTTTTTCCTGACTGCCGCGGTGGCGGCGCTGGTGCGCTGGCTGGTGGGCGGCGACGAGGGTGTGTTCGCGGCGGTGGTGGCGTCGCTGTTCGACATGGCCGACCTCTCGGTGAAGGTGATGTTGCTGCTGTTTGGCACGCTCACCTTGTGGCTGGGTTTTCTGCGGATCGCCGAGCAGGCGGGGTTGGTGGATCGGCTGGCGCGAATGCTGGGGCCGCTGTTCGCGCGGTTGATGCCGGAGGTACCACGGGGTCATCCGGCGATCGGCCTGATCACCATGAACTTTGCCGCCAATGTGCTGGGGCTGGACAATGCCGCCACGCCGATCGGGCTGCGCGCGATGCGCGAGCTGCAGACGCTGAACCCGTCGACGGATACGGCCAGCAATGCGCAGATCCTGTTCCTGGTCCTCAATGCATCTTCGCTCACCTTGCTGCCGGTGACGGTGTTCATGTACCGCGCGCAGGCCGGTGCGCACGATCCGACCCTGGTGTTCCTGCCGATCTTGCTGGCGACGTCCGCCTCCACGTTGACCGGCTTCCTCAGCGTGGCGTTCATGCAGAAGCTTCGCCTGCGCGATCCGGTGGTGCTGGCATGGCTGGGAGGCGGTGCGCTGTTGCTGGGCACGCTGATGGCGGTGCTGGCGTCGATGACGGCGGCAGCACTGGCATCACTGTCGGGCTTGCTCGGCAACCTGCTGCTGTTCGGCGTGATCATCGCCTTCGTCAGCGTAGGGGCGTACCGCAAGGTGCCGTTGTTCGACAGCTTCGTCGAGGGAGCGAAACAGGGCTTCGAGGTGGCGAAGGACCTGCTGCCCTATCTGATCGGCATGCTGTGCGCGGTCGGCGTGTTGCGCGCCTCCGGCGCGCTGGACTTCGCCCTCGACGGGATCCGCTGGCTGGTGCTTCACGCGGGACTGGACGATCGCTTCGTCGACGCATTGCCGACGGCCCTGGTGAAACCGTTCTCGGGAAGCGCGGCGCGGGCGATGCTGATCGAGACCATGCATCATTCGGGGGTCGACAGTTTTCCGGCGCTGCTCGCGGCCACCATGCAGGGCAGCACCGAGACCACCTTTTTCGTGGTCGCGGTGTACTACGGTGCGGTCGGCATCCGTCGCGTGCGCCATACCATCGGCTGTGCATTGCTGGCCGACCTGGCCGGGGTGCTGGCCTCGATCGGGGTGTGTTATTGGTTCTTCGGTTGATTCATCACCTTTGCAAGGAGTAAGTCGCATGCGCCTGGGTCTCGCCGCCAACCAGCGCCATCACAACCATGCCGACGCGGCACTGTTTCGCTGGTTGCGGGCCAACGAAGCCGGTATCCGCGAGCTGCAGCTGGGTCTGCACGCGGTGGGCCGGACCTACGAGGCGATCACACGCGCCGGTTTGCTGATCGACTATCCGGCCTTGCGACGTTACCCGCATGGCCGCGAGGGCGGTCTGATGAAACTGGTCGCCGAGGTGGTTGGCCTGCCGGATTCGGATCGGGTGCTGGACGGTGCGATCTACCTGATCGATCCGGTCGATCCGTCGTCGATCTTTCCGGAGGCGGTGGCGTTGAAGCGGCAGTGCGTGATTCACCAGAAGCCGTTCATTTCCACCGTGGCCTCGGCGCGGGACTGGATCGAGATGGAGCGCATGCACGCCGATCTGGCTCCCGATCCAGGTGCCGATCGCCTGCATGCGCTGGAAACGCAGACCGTGGCGTTGATCGCGCACGATGCGATGAAGCCGCAGATGCTGGCGTGCGCGGCCGAGAACTTCGAACTGTTTTCGCGTTTTGCCCGGCGCGTGGCGACCGGTACGACCGGTCAGCGGCTCAACGAGCTGGCCTGGAGCCGCGGCTGGCCACAGCACCAGAGCTGGGCCGATCGCTACCAGAGCGGTCCGATGGGCGGTGACGCGCAGATTGCCGATCTGGTGCTGGAGCGGCGATGCCAGCGTGCAATTTTCTTCGAGGACCCGCATGTGGCGCGTCAGCACGAGGCCGATATCCAGTTGCTCGAACGCGCGGTCACCACCGTCACCGATGAAACCGTCTGCATGACCTCGCCGGGCGTGGTGGCGCGCTGGGCCGCGGCGGTTGGCCGCCGGATCGAACGTACCGGCGCGCCGCATGCGTGATCAGGCAGCATGCGCGGCGCGTCACCGCAGCGGTGTATCCGCATGTGCCTGATTGCCTTCGCCTGGAACGCAGATCCGCGTTGGCGCCTGCTGCTGGTCGGCAATCGCGACGAATTCCATGCCCGGCCGAGCGCTGCGCTGGCGCGTTGGGACACGCTGCCGATCATCGGCGGCCGCGATCTCGAGGCCGGCGGCAGCTGGCTCGGCGTTACCGACAGCGGCCGCTGTTGCGTGGTGACCAACGTGCGCGATCCGGACGATCCGCAGGCCGGCGCGTCGCGCGGTTTGCTGGCGACCGACTATCTGGCGGGTGCGGCGGATGCTGCGACCCATGCACAGGTCTTGCAGGCGACTGCGGCAGGCTATCGCCCGTTCAACCTGCTGACCTTCGATCGGGCCGATGCGTTCTATCTCGGCAATCGGCCCGCCCCGCGCACGCAGCGGGTAGCGAGCGGTGTGCACGGCTTGTCGAATGCCGATTTCAATACGCCGTGGCCAAAGACCCGCCGGCTGATGCAACGGCTGCAGCAGTGGCTGGAGGCAGGCGGTACCGATGATTTTTCGCCGCTGTTCGACGCGTTGGCCGATGAAGATGTTGCTGCCGATACGGAGTTGCCGGATACCGGTATCGGGCTGGAGCGCGAGCGCTGGCTTTCGTCCGCGTTCATTCGCGGCGAGCAGTACGGCACGCGAGCCAGCACCGTCGTGGCGATCGGGCATGATGGTGGCGGGGTGATCGTGGAGCGTCGTTTCGGTCCGCATGGTCGCCGTGATGGGCAAACCACACTGAAGTTCGGCGGCGGGCGCGGCAGGACGTATTCCATGTCTTGAGACGCGTTGCCGGGTCGCAGCGCTCAACGCGTTGTAGCGCCGGGGCGTTGTAGCGCCCGCGTTGTAGCGCCGACGGGTGCGGTCGGTCGAGGCCTACGCAAGCCTGCGGTGTCGGCGGCTGTTGGCGCTGCACAGGCCCGGGCTAGCCTGTCGACCTGGGTCAGCGGGGACATCGCATGCGTATTGGATGGCTGGTGTGGGTGGTGAGCCTTGCGCTGATGCGGTGCGGTCCGGTTCAGGCGGCTGACTGCCCCGCGTGGTCGGCAGCGCAGGCGAAGCAGGAACTGTTGGCGTTGCGTCAGCGACTCGACGTGTGGAATCACGCCTACCGCGTCGACGGCCGTGCGGCAGTCGATGATGCCGTCTACGATCAGGCCGGGCAGCGCTATGCACGCTGGCGCGCCTGCTTTCCGGCACAGGCACCGCCGCTGCCGGCAGATCTGGCCGACGCCGGTGGGCCGCTGCGCTCACCGGTGGTGCAGACCGGCCTGGCCAAGTTGCCGGATGCGGCGGCACTGGCGCGCTGGATGCGGACCCGGGGTGGTCACGATCTGTGGGTGCAGCCGAAGGTCGATGGCGTGGCGGTTACCCTGCTGTATGTAGACGGCCAGCTGCGTCAGGCCAGCAGTCGCGGCGACGGGGTGTCCGGCAGCGACTGGACCGCCGCGGCGAAGTACATCGATGCGATTCCGGAGCAGCTGTCGCGTGCTCCGTCCCGCGTGGTGCTGCAGGGCGAACTCTACTGGCGGCTGCCCGGTCATGTGCAGGCAGCCGCCGGCGGCATGAAGGCACGCTCCGCCGTCGCCGGGGCGATGGCGCGCGACTCGCTGGACGCCGCCAGCGCCGCCAGCATCGGCTTGTTCGTCTGGGACTGGCCAAACGGCCCGGTCGCGATGTCGGCGCGGCTGGCCGGGCTCAAGGCGATGGGCTTTCTCGACAGTGTCCGCTACACGCGATCGGCCAGCTCGCTGGCGGACGTGACGCGCTGGCGCGGGCGCTGGTATCGACAGCCGATGCCGTTCGCTACCGATGGCACGGTCGTGCGCTAGGGCGAGCGCCCCGCGGCGGCGACGTGGCAGGCGGTCCCGCCCACCTGGGCGGTGGCGTGGAAGTACCCGGCGGCCTCGGCGCTGGCCGAGGTGCGCGACGTGGAGTTCACGATCGGGCGCACTGGCCGCATCACGCCGGTGCTGCAGTTGGCGCCGGTGCAGTTGGATGATCATCGGGTGCGGCGGGTCAGTGTGGGCTCGCTGCAGCGCTGGCAGAAGCTGGATATCCGGCCCGGCGACCAGGTGGAGGTCGCGCTCGCCGGCCTCACCATTCCGCGCCTGCAGTCGGTAGCCTGGCATGCCAGGCAAAGGGCCGCGATCACGGCGCCCGACCCCGCGGCCTACGACACGCTGACCTGCTGGCGGGCGATCCCCGGCTGCGAGCAACAGTTCCGCGCGCGGCTGGTGTGGCTGGGTGGCAAGCAGGGCTTGCAGCTCGACGGGGTGGGTGCCGATACCTGGCAGGCCTTGATCGATGCCGGGCTGATCCATCGACTGCTCGACTGGATGAGCCTGACACCAGCACAGTTGGCGTCTGTCGATGGTATCGGCGCGAGTCGTGCGGCGGCGCTGGCAGGCAGCTTTACGGCGGCGCGTGGGCGCGCGTTTTCCCGTTGGCTGCGGGCGCTCGGTGCGCCGGCAAGCCCGCCCACCGATGCCTCCAGCTGGGCCGCGCTGAGTGCGCGCGGAGCGAGTGACTGGCGGGCGCTGGATGGCGTGGGTGCCGGTCGCGCCAGGCAACTGGTGGCTTTTTTCGGCAGCGCCGAGGTGCGTGTACAAGCCGCGCGCCTGCATGCCGCGGGCGTGCAGGGTTTCTGAGCCGCGGGCGCCCGCTGGCGGGTTCCGGTCAGCGCTTCAGTTCGCCGGTGACGTAGTACCAGCGACCTTCCTCGCGGACGAAGCGACTGGTCTCGTGCTGACGGCTTGCGCGGCCACCGCCGAGGCGATAACGGGCAACGAACTCCACGCTGGCGTGCAGATCGTCGATCACGTGATGCTGCCGGATCTCCAGACCCAACCAGGTGGGGGACGGCTGTTGCGCGGCCAGCTGCAGCGAGGCCGGACGCGTGTCGGCGTGCCAGCTGGCCAGCAGGTAGTCCTCGCGTTTCAGCACGTAGGCGCTGTAGCGCGAGCGCATCAGTTGCTCGGCACTGTCGGCGATCGCGCCGTCGTGCAGCGGTCCGCAGCACTGGCGATAGCCTGCAGGGTTGCCGCACGGGCAGGGGCTGAGGTTGTCGATCAACATCATGTCACCTCCTGATTTCCCACATATAGCATCCTCACTTCCGCGGAGCCTTATCAGCCGGCTGTTTGAAGCCGTGGTCAGAAAAATCTTGCTTGGCCCACACCCTTCAAGAACGGCCATCTCATGCCCTTCTCGAAACGCGGGTGCGGCAGATGAGTGGTCCGCACGTCCATCGCAATCCGTGCCTCGGCGTAGGGCGGACACGGTCCGCCGGCCCTGCCCAGAGGCGTCATGATAAAGCGCGGCGGGCCGTGCCCGCCCTACGCGGCGGAAGAGGCACCTACTGATTTCCCACATCAGGCCATACTCCAAGCGAGGATGCAGCAGATGGGTAATCAGGTGTCGCCTTATGTACACACGATAGGGGGCGGGCTCGGCGCCAGCCGCTGATCAGCCTGTGCCGCGACGCCATACCCGACAGCGGTTGTTGGCGGGCATGGCGATATCGTCGGTCAGGCTGAAGCCGACCTGGCTGGCCAGCGCATCCACGGCTTCGGCATCACGAATCGCCATCTGGGCGCCGCGCGCCTGCAACCATTGATCGAACGCTGCATTGCTGTCGCTGCTGTAGCGGCCGTGGTCGTTGAACGGGCCATAGATGATCAGGCGCGTGTCTTCGGTGCTGATCGTCGGCAGTCGCGCGAACAGCTGCTGCACTTCGGTCCAGGCCATGATGTGCAAGGTGTTGGCGCTGAATACTGCATCGAATGACTGCTGCGGCCAGCGACCGGTGACGTCGAACTCCAGGGGTGCAGGTGTATTGGACAACGCGACCTCGTCCAGCCAGGCGCGGATGCCCGGCAGGTTCTCGGCACGGTCCGAACTCTGCCAGATGAGGTGGGGCAATGCGGCGGCGAAATACGCGGCGTGCTCGCCGCTGCCGCTGCCGATCTCCAGCACGCGCCGGCGATCGGCCAGCAGCCCACGCAGCACCTGCAGGATCGGGTCGCGATTGCGCGCGCAGGACGGCGAGTGCGGTTTGCTCAAGCCATAACCTCCTGGCAGCGCGTCGGACGTTGCTCGGCCGGTCTGCGAGTCAGGCGGTGCGGTCCACTACCTGCCGCTTCTTGGCTCATAGAGCCACGATGGCCCGGAAAAATGTCAGAACTCTGTCCTCGCAAAGCCGAATGCTCGCCTCGACCACCACCGCCCGACAAGCTGCTAAACCGGGCGGCCGCGCAGTACCCGTGCCGGCAGCATCAGCATCGCGCCGAGAAAGGCGAACACTGCCGTTACCGTCATGCCGACCAGGCGCAGCGGCAGCAACAGCAGCCACACGATCGGGTACAGCACCAGCGCCAGCAACGCCAGTGGCCAGCAAAACACCAGCAGCAACAGCCAAAGCAGAAAACCAGCCATGTGACGGTCCTCGCGGGGTGGAATGGTCGACATTCTAGCGCGTCGCCGTCATCGCCCCCAGATGACTCCCGACACCCCGGATCCGGCCGTTCAGGTCAGCGGATTCACCCCGAACAACCACTGGTGCAGCCAGAACGCGAAGGCGAGCCACACCACCACGCCGACCAGTACGGTCAGCGCATCACCCTTGAGTGTACCTGCCGGGCGAACCGTGCCCAGCCGGCGGTCGCGTCGGCGCGATACCGCGAACAGCACCACGGCCCACAGCAGGAAGCTGCCGAACAACAACACGTCGCGCAGCATGCCGGTGGCCAGCAGATGACCGACCGCCCAGACCTTCACCGCCAGCAGCTGCGGATGGCCGAGTTTGGCCTTGATGTGGTTGCGCGGCACGCGGGCGGCGAAGAAAAGCACGAACGCCACCAGCATGAACAGCGCATTGAGGTGACGCCAGAATGGCGCTGGCGAGTACAGCGGCAGCGGATGCTGGCGGGCCAGTACGAAGCCCCAGCAGATCAGCACCAGGCCAATCAGCGCCACCAGCGCATACAGGCCTTTCCAGCGTTTCACCCCCAGCCGCGCGAGCTGCCGGCTGCGCCAGTCATCGGCGAAGATGCGCAGCGAGTGCAAGCCGAGAAAAACCACCAGACCCAGGATCAGTACCCACATGACAACTCCCCCCCCATCGCGACGTTGCCGCGAGTATAGGGGGCGGTCGGGCCTTGGTGGCCGAGGCGGGCATGCGGCTGCGCGAGGACGGATTTTGGACGACTCGCCGCTCCGTCGTGGTTCCATGGCGCAAGAAGCGGTGGAAACAGGGCCTGCGCAGGCGGATTCGCAGACCGCTCGATCAAAGCTCGACAGCCTCAGCGGCCACAAGCGGTCGCTCAGAGGTTGCGCTCGATACGAATCATCAAGGCAACGGCATCCTCGCGCAGCAGGACGTGCCCGTTGGAGGGTGCCGCAGGCCGCCAGCTGTCACCGCATCGCAACGTGCCGTCGGCCGTGTCGATCTCGCCGCGGGCGGCATGTACCAGCACCGTCGTCAGGGTGAGCGGACAGTACCCTTGCCTGCGCCACACCACCACGTCGCCACGTGCCTGTGATCGCTGCACCATCAGGTTGAAGTCGCGGCTGGGGCCGCCAGCCAGCTGCACGCCAACGCGGGCCTCGCCGGGGAAGGCGAGCGGCTCGAACGGCGTGGTCAGCGGGTGCAGCTGGTTGTCGTCCAGCGTCATGGTGAAGCCGGCGCCATCGAGCAGCACGATATGCCGGTCGATACCCGGGAAGCGCGAGAACGGCGCCGTGCTGTCGACCTCGGCGAGGCTGGCCCGCCAGAGGAAATCGCTGCAACCGACGGTCAGCGGATGGACGGCTATCTCGCGGGTGCTGCCGAGACCGTTTTTCCAGCGTTGTGATGGGCAGTCGCCGAGCCGGATGATGGACTCGCTCATGCGCTTGGCTCGATCACCTGCTGGAACGGTGGCAGTGCCCTGAGCATGCCGCTGCCGTAGCGCTTGGTGACTACCCGTCGGTCCAGCAGCACGATACGACCGCGGTCGGTCTCGTTGCGGATCAGGCGACCGCAGTACTGCGTCAGCAGCCGCGTCGCATCGGGCACGCTGACTTCGATGAAAGGATTGCGTCCGCGCGACTCCAGCCATTCGGCGTAGGTCGCGCCGACCGGGTCGGTCGGCACCGCGAACGGCAACTGGGTGATCACCACCGTTTCGCACAGCTTGCCGGGCAGATCGAGCCCCTCGCCGAAGGAGGCCAGGCCGAACAAGGTGCTGCCCTTGCCGGCCTCGATATCGGCGCAGTGCTCGGCGATCAGCTGCGACTTGCCCAGCGAGCCCTGCGCGCGCACCTTGCGTACCTGTGCGATCGGCAGTTTTTGCAGTACCCGTTCGAGCTTGGCGCGCGAGGTGAACAGCACCAGATTGCCGGCGTCCCAGTCCAGGTGGTCGGCCAGCCATGTGCTGATCTCTTCGGCGTGTGCCTCGCGTGCATCGGGTAACGTGCGCATCGCCGGCACCTCCAGCCGGGCCTGAACGGACAGGTCGAACGGCGAAGGCAGGCTCAGGGTGACCGCGTCATCGGGTAGTCCGACCGCGTCGGCGAAGCCGCGGAAGTTGCCGCCCGCACTCAGCGTGGCCGAGGTCATCACCACGCCGCTGGCGTTGCCCCACAGCACGTTGCGCAGCAGTCCGCCCGCGGACACCGCCGAGGCATGGCAGACCAGTTGCTGATCTCCTGCCAGGGTAACCCAGCGCGCCAGCGGAGGCGCGTCATCGGGGTCTTCGGTCGACCAGGCCCGCCAGCATCGTGCCTGCTTTTCGATGCGCTCCAGCGCCATCCCGAGCTCGCGTGACAGCGCCTCCTGGGTCGGCCCGCCGTCGGTCATTTCGACGACCGCCCGACGAACCGCCGTCAGCCAGCGCTGTACCTCGCCGGTCTGCGCGCTGAGCGATTGCGCGTGCGCCACCCACGGCGGCGGCAACTGTCCGAGTGAGCCGCGGTAGATCGGTTCCTTCTGCGCCGGATCGGGCAGCCAGGCGAGCCGGATCTCCCGCTCCAGCTCCTCCAGCGCGTTGCTCAGTTGCTGCAGCTTTTCATCACCCTGGTCGAGACTGAGCTTGCCCAGCGATGGCTTGTCGGTCAGCGAATAGGCCGCGTGCACCTGTCGTCCGAGGCGGCTCAATTGGCGTACGGTGACGTTCATGTACACCTCGGCCGCACCGCGGTCGATCGCCTTACCGGGGACATGATGGCCTTCGTCGAAGATGTACAGCGTCTCGTCCGGTCGCGGCAGGATCACCCCGCCCCAGCCGTCGTCTTCGCCCGGCATGGTGAGGTCGGCCAGCACCAGGTCCTGGTTGGCGACGATGATCTCGGCATCGTCCACCGCACGGCGGGCAACGAAGAACGGGCAGACCATGAACTGGCCGCACTTGCGATTGGTGCAGCCGCCCGCACTGGTGGTGACCATCGGGCGCAACAGGTCGCTGACCGGCTCCGGCGCGGTGTCCATGTCGCCATGCCATTCGCCATTGGCGAACGTTTCGCTGAGCTTGCCCAACGCCTGCTTGTCGCGTGGCTGCGGTGGCCTGGCCCACAAGGTGAGGTCGGCGTCGAAGCCGGCCAGGCCCATCTGGCCGGAGTCGTTGAGGCTGTTGACCGCCATCGCCAGGTTGCGCGGACACAGGTAGCGTCCGCGGCCCTTGGCCAGCGCCACTTTCGCCTCGATCCCGTTGAGCTGCAGGTACAGCGGAATGTCGCGCTGCACCAGTTGCTCCTGGAGCGCCACCGTGGCGGTGGCGATCAGCAACCGCTTCTTCTGGAAACGTGCGACCTCGACACCGGCGATCAGGTAGGCCATCGACTTGCCGGTGCCGGTCGGCGCCTCGATCACCGCTACGCCACCGTGGTTGCCGAGCGCCTTGGCGACCTCGGCGATCATCCGGCCCTGCGAGGCGCGCGCGCGAAAACCCGGCAACCCGTCCTTGAGGCGGGTATAGGCGCTGCGGATGGCGTCCTTGGTGGTGTCGGTGAGCATGGGATGACCTGTAGTCAGCCGTGTATGGTACGGCATCGGCGACCACGGTCAGTGGGTGCGGGACCACGCCCGGCGGAGCCGGGGGCGTCGCCGCTGGTCTGCCGGCTCGGTGGATTTGCAACCGGCCAGACTGTGCTATTGAATGAAGGTTCGGGGGGATGGTTTTGTATGCATCAAGCGAACGACATCGGATGAGCTCGCCATCCGACATTGGCCCGGCAATCGCCGGGCCGGAACAGGCGCGGCGGGATGGCGTGCGTCGATTGATCGAGGCCGGTACACCGCTGGACGTCTGTTCCGCGATCGAGGCATGGGCGGAAGCGTTGCCTGACTGCGACGCCGCTCGGCTGCAATGGGACAGCGGCGACGAAATGGCTGTTGAAGGTATGCCCGCGGACGCCGTGCTGTCTGGTCGCGCCCTGACGGTCGATGGCCTGCATCTCGATGCGTCCGGCCGCTGCGCGGCATGGCGTCTGCTGCCGGGAGAGCGCGCGGTGCTGTGGCTTCGATTCGCGATGGTGCAGTCGCATGCCTCACTGCGGGAGCGCATGGAGGGCTATCTGGCGCTGGCCGGTCGAGTCCTGTCGCGTGCTCTGGAGTTGGCGGATCTGCGCAATTCGCACCAGCAACTGGAGCGTTCGGAAAATCTGCAGCGTGCGCTGTTCGCGATTTCCGACCTGGCCAGCTCGGATCAGGACATGCCCGAGCTGTTGCGCGGCATCCAGGATGTGGTCGCTACCCTGATGTATGCCGAGAATCTCGTCCTCGTCCGGTACGAGCCTGAACGAGGCACCATGCGATTCCTGTATTACGTCGATGTCCAGGACCAGCAGGGTCCGGAGATTGGCAAGGATGAGCTGCTGGAACGAAGGGCCCGCTCACTGACCTGGTATCTCCTGACCGCAGGCAAGCCGCTGATGGGCAATATGCGTCAGCTGCGCGAGCAGGTGCCCGGCCCGCTGGTGCCGATGGGACCGGATGCCGTCGACTGGCTCGGGGTGCCGATGTTGCGCGACGGTCAGGCATATGGTGCGCTGGTGGTGCAGAGCTATCGCGAAGGTATCGTCTACACGGACGAGGATCGCGTGGTGCTGGAGTTTGTCGCCAACCACATCCTCGCTGCGTTGGAGCGCAAGCAGAGCAAGGATGAGCTGGAGCAACGCGTGCGTCAGCGCACCCGGGAGTTGGCCGAGGCCAATCGCGGCTTGCAGCAAGAGGTGATGGAGCGGCAGCGCGCGGAGCGGTTGCAGGCGGCGCTGTTCAGGCTAGCCCAGCTTGCTACCGCAGACATCGATGAGCGTGAGTTCTACCAGCAGGTTCACGGCGTGGTCGGCGAGCTGCTGAATGCGCAGAACTTTTTTATCGCGTTGCTATCCAGCGACGGCCTGCGCCTGGATTTTCCCTACTACAAGGAAGGCGAACTCAGCAGCATGCCATCGCGGCCGCTGGGCCGCGGCGTGAGCGAGTACGTGCTGCGCCGCGCCCAACCCTTGTTGGTGACGGCTGCCGATCTCGAGGCCTTGAGCCGCGAGGGTGAGGTGGTGCCGAACCACGTCGGCCGCCCGGCCCTGTGCTGGCTGGGCGTTCCGTTGCAGTTTGACGGACAGGTGATCGGCCTGGTGGTGGTGCAAAGCAGCGCTCTGGACGTGGTCTACGGGCTTGCCGACCAGGAGCTGCTGTCGTTTGCCGCGCTGCAAATCGCCAACAGCATCTACCGCCGTCGCACCACGGCGTCGCTCTATCAGGCCAATGTGCAGCTCGAGCAACGGGTCGAGGAACGGACCAGGGAGCTGAGTCAGCAGATCCGCCAGCGCGAGCAGGCACAACTGCAACTGAAACACCAGGTCATGCACGATCCGTTGACTGGCTTGCCCAATCGCGGCTCCCTGCGCGACCGGCTGGATCGCGTGCTGGCGCTGCTGCAACGTGAGCCGGAACGGCGTTGCGCGCTGCTGTATATCGATGTGGACCGCTTCAAGGTGGTCAACGACAGTCTTGGCCATCTCGCCGGCGACGCCTTTCTTCAGGAAATCGCCCGCCGCCTGCAACGCTGCGTCCGCGACCCGGACCTGGTCGCGCGATTGTCTGGCGATGAGTTCGCGATCCTGCTCGAGGACATCGAGGTTCCTTCTGGCGTGGTTCCCGTGGCGCAACGGGTCCTGGAGGCGATCGGTCAGGTACTGATGGTGGCCGGCAAGGAGTTGCAGCCGTCGGCCAGCATAGGCATCGCGATTGGTGACACCCGCTACCACAGCGCCGATGAGGTGTTGCGCGACGCGGACATCGCCTTGTATCGGGCCAAGGCATTGGGGCGGCGCCGCTTCGAATTGTTCGACGAGACCCTGGCCAAGAACATGGTCGACGTGTTGACGCTGGAGGGCGAGCTTCGCCACGCCTTGCAACGCGCTGAGTTCGAACCGCATTTCCAGCCCGTACAGCGGTTTGCTGACGACAAGGTGGTCGGCTACGAGTTGCTTTTGCGATGGAATCACCCCAGCCGTGGCTTGCTGGTGCCCGACGATTTTCTCAAGATCGCGCATGACAGTGGGCAGATCGAGGCAATCGACTGGCTGATATTCCAGATCGGCTGTGCCGAGTTTTCCCGATTGCCTGACCAGACGCTGTTTCTCACCATCAATGTGTCGGCGCTGCATCTGGGCCATGACGACTTTGACCTGACCTTGTTGCAGTTGCTGAAGCGCACGGGGCTGGCGGCATCGCGCTTGATCGTCGAGGTAACCGAAGGGACGCTGCTGGAAGATCCGGAACGGGTTCGCGACCTGCTTGAGCGACTGCGGCAGGCTGGAGTCGGCGCGGCACTGGATGATTTCGGCACCGGCTATTCGTCGCTGAGCTACCTGCACTCGCTGCCCTTGCGTTTGCTGAAGATCGACCGGGCCTTCGTGCAGGCACTCGACTGCGCCCACAAGAGCAACAGCAATACCGTGGTCGAGGCGATCCTGGCGTTGGCGCGCGCGCTGGATATTCATGTGATCGCCGAAGGCATCGAACTCGAGGAGCAGAAGGCGATCCTGAGCAACATGGGCTGCGAGCTGGGTCAGGGCTACCTGTTGGGCCGTCCGGCCCCGATCGGGCACTGGATGGCTTGCGCACCCGGCCAGGAATGACCCCCTGGCCGCGAGCAGCGCTTCGCCCCGACGCTTGCGCGACGCTCTGAATGGGTCGCCAAGCGCGCAACACCACACTAGACTTGGATGGTTTCACGGCGCGCAGAGGGTGATCCCGATCGGGCCTCGCGTGCCACGGCACGGTCGCCGCCGGAACCCGCCGGTTTCGCCGTTGAACCACGTTGATCGACGTCGATGGCGGCAGCTTCTGGCCCGCGACGGCGTACCCACCACGCAGGCAGGACATCATGAGCAAGCAGACCATTTCACTGATCGGCGTACCGACCGATATCGGTGCCGGACACCGCGGGGCCTCGATGGGGCCCGAAGCGCTGCGGGTGGCCAACCTGGCCTCACGGCTGGAGCGTCGCGGGTTGCAGGTGATCGATCGCGGCAATCTGCACGGGCCGCTCAACCCCTGGCAGCCGCCGACCGACGGCTATCGTCATCTGGACGAGGTGGTGGCCTGGAACCAGGCGGTCCGCGCGGCGGTCAGCGACGAGCTGAAGTCGGGCCATCTGCCGATCATGCTCGGTGGCGATCACTGCCTGGCGATCGGCTCGATCACCGCCATCGCCGGGCATTGCCGCGACAGCGGCAAGCAGCTGCGGGTGCTGTGGCTGGATGCGCACTCCGATTTCAACACCGCCCGGGCGACGCCTTCGGGCAATGTGCATGGGATGCCGGTGGCGTGCCTGTGCGGTTACGGTCCGTCGGTACTGACCGAACTGGGTGGCAGCGCGCCGGCGACCACGCCGGATGTCTTCCGCCAGGTCGGTATCCGCTCGGTCGATTATGGCGAGAAGGAGTTGGTGCGCGAAGCGAACGTCGGCATCTACGACATGCGCCGCATCGATGAGGAAGGCATGAAGCGGGTGATGGAGCAGGCGCTGGCCGACATCGACGAAAACACCCACCTGCACGTGAGTTTCGACGTGGATTTTCTCGATCCGAGTATCGCGCCGGGTGTCGGCACCACGGTGCGCGGTGGCCCGACCTATCGCGAGGCGCAATTGTGCATGGAGATGATCGCCGATACCGGGCGCATGGCCTCGCTGGACATCGTCGAGCTGAATCCGGCCTACGACAAACGCAATGCCACCGCCAAACTGGCGGTGGACCTGGTCGAATCGTTGTTCGGCAAGTCCACGTTGATCCGCTGATCGCCGGCTGAATCCATGCAAGCAGACTCCATGCAGACTCGTGTACTGACCGGCATCACCACCACCGGCACGCCGCATCTTGGCAACTACGTCGGTGCGATCCGTCCGGCCATCGAAGCCAGCCGCCGCGCCGATGTCGATGCATTTTTCTTCATGGCCGACTACCACGCGCTGATCAAGAGTGGGGATGCGGCGCGGATCGAGCGTTCACGACTGGAAATCGCCGCCAGCTGGCTGGCCGCAGGCCTCGATCCGCAGAAGGTCACCTTCTACCGGCAGTCGGATATTCCCGAAATTCCGGAGCTCACCTGGTTCCTCACCTGCGTCGCCGCCAAGGGCATGCTCAATCGCGCGCATGCGTACAAGGCGGCGGTGGATCGCAACACCGGGCTAGGTGAAGATCCCGACGCAGCGATTACCGCAGGCCTGTACATGTACCCGGTACTGATGGCGGCCGATATTCTCGCCTTTGACGCGCACCAGGTGCCGGTGGGGCGCGATCAGATCCAGCATATCGAGATGGCGCGCGACCTCGCCCAGCGCTTCAATCACCTCCATGGCGGCGCGTTTTTCGTGCTGCCCGAGGCGTTGATCGAGGAGCAGGTGGCCACCTTGCCCGGTCTCGACGGGCGCAAGATGTCCAAGAGCTACGACAACACCATTCCGTTGTTCGCCGGCGGTGAAAAGGGGCTGCGCGAGGCGGTCATGCGCATTGTCACCGATTCCCGTCTGCCCGGCGAACCGAAAGACCCGGACGACAGCGCGCTGTTCACGATTTTCCGGGCGTTTGCCAGCGCGACCGAAACGGCGGCTTTCCGCCAGGCCTTGCTGGAGGGTATCGGTTGGGGAGACGCAAAGCAGGTGCTGTGCGAGCGTATCGAAGCCGATCTGGCGCCGCTGCGCGAACGCTACGAGGCGTTGATCGGCGACCCTGTCGGCATCGAGGAGATTCTGCAGCAGGGTGCACGCAAGGCGCGGGCGATCGCCACCCCGAAGCTTGCCCAACTGCGTGAAGTACTGGGCCTGCGTTCAGCGGCAAGCCGCGCGGTCGGGGCGTCATCTCGTCGGTCCGCGGATGCGTCGAAATCGCGGAAAATGCCGCGCTTTGCCAGTTTTCGCGATGCCGACGGCAACTTCCGGTTCCGGCTGTTCGCGGCCGATGGCGAGGAGTTGCTGCTGTCGAGCGCCTTTGCCGACCCGAAGGCCGCCGGTACCGTGCAGAAACAGCTGAAAACCCTGGGTTCGGCGGCGGTGTTGCAGGTGCAGCCGTTGGGCCTGATGCTCGAACTCGAGGGTCAGCCGGTGGCGAGTACCCCGGAGTACGCCGATCAGTCATCCCGCGATCAGGCCCTGCTGCGCTTGCGGGAAGCACTGGATCAACTTGCCACACTGGAATGATGTCGGCACCTGTCGAGGGACGGTTGAGTGATGCGTTATCTGGCGATCCTGTTGCTGGCACCCTGGCTGCTGATGCTGTGCTGGGCCTACTGGCGCTATCCGCAAAGCTTGCCGCGCACGCCACGCCGCCGCGCGTACGATGTCGTCGCCCTGCTGCTGGCGGCGAGCGCTACCGTGCAGGCTGCATTGCTGGGTTTCGACCATGCCGCGCTGCCGGCAGTGGGTCGGTTCGGTCGTGCCAGCGGTGCGATCTGGCAGCAGGTGATGCCCGCGCTGTTTGGCTACGGCGCATTCGCCGTGGTGTTGCTGCTGGCTCTGTGGCTGCGCCAGGCCTGCTGGGGTCGGCGGCCACCATGATGGCAACGGATGCCGATGGCCTCGGGCTGCGCTTTCCATGCTGGCGCTGAAATACCTGCAGGCTTACCCGGTGGCGCTGCAGGACCAGGTGCGCCAGCTGATCGCGCAGGACCGCCTCGGTGAACATCTTGCAAGCCGCTATCCCGAGCAGCACGCAGTGCAGAGCGACAAGGCGCTGTATGCCTACACCGTGGCGCTGAAGCAGCAGTATCTGAAGCAGGCGCCGACGATCGACAAGGTGCTTTACGACAGCAAGCTCGACGTCGTGCAGCGGGCGCTGGGTCTGCACACGGCGATCTCACGGGTGCAGGGCAACAAGCTCAAGGCAAAAAAGGAAATTCGCATCGCCGTGTTGTTCAAGGCGGCGGCACCGGAATTCCTGCAGATGATCGTGGTGCACGAACTGGCGCATCTGAAGGAATACGAACACAACAAGGCGTTCTACCAGCTATGCCGTTACATGCTGCCGGACTATCACCAGCGGGAGTTCGACCTGCGCGTCTACCTGACCTGGCGTGAGTTGCCCGCCGCACCCGCTACCGACCCTCGAGAATGACCATGCACAGCGCAACGCTGCAGAATGACCTGCTGCACCTGTTTGAACGACACGGCGTCGAACTGGATGCCGACGAAGACGGCTGGCTGCTCACCGATGGCGACTTTCCGGCGATTCGTGCCGAGTGGCATGAGGGCAGCGTGGGGGAGGCGGGGCGCCTGGACCTCGACGTGGTGCTGGGCGAAGAGCGGCGTATCGAGGAGAGTTTCGCCGGCGTCGGCGGTGGTGAAGCCGGTTGCCGCGATGCGCTGGCCACGTTCGAGCAGGGCGCTTTCCATGTATTGCTCGCGGCCTGCTGGTACATCACCGATGATCGCCGGATGCAGATTGCCGCATGGGATATCGGTGTACGCACCTGGGATGTGTTCATCGGGCCGTTCATGGTCCGTGGCAGCGCCACCGTGCCCCTTGAAATCCCGGCGCAAGCGGTGGCGGCGATCGAGGTGGCCCTCAAGCATGAGGGGCTGAGCCCGCAATTGCATTGGTTGCGGCTGGTGCACCGCCATGCCACCGATGATGGCGGTTGTCGCTGTGAGGCGCTGCTCGACAACCAACCGTGGACGGCTGGAACGCTGGCGCTGGATTCGGTGGCGTGGCCTGCAGCTGACAACGACTACAGCGCACGTTGCTTCGTGATGCTGGATGTGCGTGACTATTGATGACCGTTCAAGAATCTGCGGGAAGGCAGGCATGCTAAACGTGGCGCGGGAGAGCATGCGGCTTTTCGCCTCAATCGACGACGTCTCCACGGCTCGAACCCAGAGTCGCTGCAGTGCAGTTTCCGCCCATGTCATTGGCAGCCGAAATTTATCCCGGTCGTGGATAGCAATGAACGAAACCCTGATGAGGTGCAGGGACGCAGTGACCGGTGTCTGCGAAACGGCCTGGTCATTCCATCCTTCCATGTGCATTTCATGGCGACTCACCGGGATGTGCCGGCCTTGTTCGTTCATACCGATTTCAGCAAGCAGAATATGACAGCTGCGCCGCAGGGTAAGTGCTGTAATTGTGCATGCGGGTGGCAGCAGTCTTGCGCTGTGCGCCATGCACAACAGCCAGGGTTCATTCCCGTTTAGGCCATGCGTCGATGCCACCAGCACTCTATCCCTACCGGGTGGTGAGTCTGCTCAAGTGGATCGCCGAAGAGGATCCCGGATACCCCCTGGCGACGAATCGGGTGAGGCGTATTTCATCGAGAACCATTGACGGGTCCCTGGAGTTTATCCGTTGAATCGGAACTCGCAGGGGCCGTGCGCCGGGTGCCGATCAGGCCGGGAGAAGGTCGAACGCCATCGTCAGGCGACGATCCTCGGGGGAGCCGTGAAATGGAACTGTGCCATGCCACATCCACGAAGGAAACAGCGCCAGCAGCCCAGGCTCGGGTCGCACGAAATATTCCGCTGCCAGGGCCGGCGAGGTCGGAATCGCTGGTTCGCCGAACTTCAACCAGCCTTGGCCGGATGCCTCACCCATTGTTGCGGGCATCTCGATGTAGCACGCGGACGAGATCCAGCCCTTGCCATGGAAATGATTGAGGTGATGACCATGTGGGCGCAACCGTACCGACCAGATCCCGTTGAGCCTGTAGGCGCCAGTCTGGCGTCGACGCAGCAGGTCCATGCCTTTGCCCAACTTCATCAGGTAGCGACGGATCGGGCCGTCGATCGCTTGGGGAAAGGCCCGGATTGCCGGGTCCGTCGAGTGCTCAGGATGAAGCTCAACCTGGGTGCCGAACCGCAAGGTCTGATCGATCGGGTGCTCACGCAGGGAATGCAGCTCGCGCAGGCCGCGAGCCAGATCGCCGAGATAGCTGGGCAGATCCGGCCAGCTGACTGGCGCGTCGATGAGTGATGTCTGGACAACGCGGGAGTAGTCGCTGAGGTTGTGATGGCGAGGGTCATCCAGCATGCGCCAGGCACACAGCAGCAAGGCAATGGCATGGTTGTCGTTTGGATTGAATTCGTACAGGCGGTTGGCGATCGCAACCAGTTCCTGCGTGCGGCCCATGGCCAGCAAGGTATCGGCGTAGGCGCCGACGGTCGAGGCATTTCCGGGGCCGAGCTGCAGCGCATGTTGCGCGTGATTCAACGCGCGTGCTGGGTCGATATGGGTCGCCGTTTGCGCAGCAGCGATACGCAGGGCAAGGGCACCGGCAGATCTAGCCAGTCCAGCCTCCAGCATGGCGAGTGCACCCGGGCGATCGCCGGCGGATTCCAGCAGTTTGGCCTTCATGATGCGCAACTCGAACAGGTTCGGTTCAGCGTGCAAAGCGCTGTCGAGCCGTTCCGTGGCCGCTTCGATGTCGCCACTGCGCATCCAGATCAGTTCGGCGAGGCTGGAATGCGCGGCCACGTGATGCGGCTGCAGCGTCAGTGCCTGACGTAGCTGGTCCTCGGCCTGATCAGGACGATTGGCGGCCAGCAGTGCACGACCGAGCACATAGCGTGTCCCGGGACTGTCCGCTCCCTTGGCAATCGCATGGCGCGCGGCGGTTGTCGAAGCCTCGGCCTGACCAGACTCGCCCAAAGCGATGGCAAGGCCGAGCTCGGCACTGCCGTTGTCGGGTGCGGCTTCGATGGCGTTACGGAACGCCGTGATTGCCTCTGGCCAGGCACGAAGATCCAGCAGTACCTGGGCACGCAGCAGCTGGAGCTCGGGCGGTATGGGCAACTTTGTCGACTGCAGGAAATCGTTCAGCAGGCGCAAGGCGTCATCGGTACGGCCAAGCCTTAGCATAATACGTGCCAAGTGGGTCGTGGCAGTAGCGTCGTCCGGCCTGCGCATCAGCGCCTGACGCAACACTTCCTCGGCTTGGCTCAGTTGCCCGGCTCGGACCAGCATTTCACCGGTGAGTATCAGTTGGCGTCGTTCGTCATCGGACGCTCCAGTACCTGCCGGGTGTGGCCGATCAGTGGGATTCGTCCCTGTCATTTTTCGATCTCAATGCCGGTCAACTCTAAGGAAAGACCTGCGGATGATCAGTACGCAAGCCCGGCTCGAAAAAGCCGGGGCCATGATATTCAAGATCTTTTTGGGTAGCCATATGACCAATGACACGGCTGCTTCATGCAACGTCACGATCCTGATAGCCAAACAAAACAGGCGCCCGCAGGCGCCTGTTTTTGAAGCTGCAGCAAAGGTGATTCAGTTCGGCAAGGACAAATCGTCCAGCATCGCCTTGAGGAAGCGTGCCGCCTCGCCGCCGGTGGCGGCACGGTGGTCGAAGGTGACGGACAGCGGCATGCGTCGATGCACTTCGATACCGCCGATCACCGCGACCACGTCGTGACTGAGCTTACCGGCGCCGATGATCGCCACGGTCGGAGGCACCACCACCGGCGTGGCATAGCGCCCGGCAAACATGCCGAAGTTGGACAGGCTGATGGTATAGCCGGACAGTTCCGAGGCCGGGATCGAACGATCCTCGACTTGGCTGCGCAGGCGCTTGATCGCCGCACGGATGCCGGCGCCGTCGAGCACGTCGGCGTTGCGCAGCGCCGGCACAAACAGGCCGTCGTCGGTATCCACCGCGATGCCGATGTCGACGTGCGGATGCAGGGTGCGGCTGAGGTTCTTGCCATCGAACCAGGCGTTCAGCGCCGGCACCGTCTTGCAGGCGAACACGATCGCGCGGATCAACCGGGCGGTGATGTCCTGCTTGCCGATCCAGGCATGCAGGTCGGCGTCGTCGACCAGGGTGGTCGGCACCACCTGGGCATGGGCATCGGCCATCACCCGCGCCATGTTGCGACGCACACCCTTGAGCTGTTCCGGCTGGCCGCTGGCCTGCTGTGACGGCGGCGCGGTGCGCACCGGCTTGCCGGCGAGCGAAACCGAGGTGCGGCTAGGTTCGCCTTGCGGGAGTTGCGGAGCCAGGTGGCGGCCGGCATCGCCGGCGGGGGGGCGTGTCGTGGTGCCGAGCGTTGCCGAGCCGTTCGCGGCGGCTTCCTTCACGTCTTTCAGCGTGACCACGCCGTCGGCGCCGCTGGGGCGCACGCGGCCGAGATCGACTTTCAGCTTCCTGGCCAGCGCGCGCACCGCCGGGACCGCCTTGACGCCACCCACGTTCGCGGCCTGTTCGACATGCACATGGCTGCCACTGACCATGGCGCCGACGACCGTGCCCTCGTCCTCACGTGCCTGCACGGTTTCCTGTATTTCCCCGCCGTCGTCGGAGGCAACCACCTTTTGGCTGTCGTCCGGTGCCGGATTGTCGCCGCTCTTCTTCGGTCCATGGTGGTGCCCGGTGGATGCGGCTTCGGCACGCTGTTTGGCGTTCGGATCGGGCTCGAAGTCCGCCAGCGCGGCGCCGGTCTCGATGATGTCGCCCTCGGCGCCGTGCAGCTTGACTACCTTGCCGGTGTAGGGGGATGGCACATCGACCACGGCCTTGGCGGTCTCCATCGAGCACAGCGGGGCGTCGAGCTTGATGTTGTCGCCCACTTTCACGTGCCACTCGACGACAGTCGCGTCGGGCAGGCCTTCGCCGAGGTCGGGCAGGTAGAACGTCTTGATATCAGCCATGAGTGGATTTCCAGTTTTGAGTGCCCCCTCTCCCCCGTGGGGAGAGGGTTGGGGGGAGGGGCCGGGCTTGCTAAAGACTGGTGCGTTCGGCGGGGTGGCCCCTCGTCCGCCTTTGGCACCTTCTCCCCGGCGGGGAGAAGGGAATTACGAGACCGCCAGCGTGCGCTTCGCCGCGTCGACGATGCGTTCAACGCTGGGCAGGTATTTCATTTCCAGGCGGAACAGCGGGATGTGCGTGTCGAAGCCGGTGACGCGCTCGACCGGTGCCAGCAGGTCGTAGATGCACTCCTCGGCCAGCCGTGCGGCGATCTCGGCACCGAAACCGGCGGTCTTCGGCGCCTCGTGCACGATCACGCAACGCCCGGTCTTGGCCACGGATTCGGCGATGGTGTCGAAGTCCAGCGGGGTCAGCGTGGCGACATCGATCACCTCGGCGCTGATCCCCTGCTCGGCCAGGGCATCGGCAGCTTCCAACGCCTCCTTCACCTGTGCGCCCCAGCTGACCAGGGTCACGTCGCTGCCATCACGCAGTACGAAGCACACGTCCAGTGGCAGCGCCTCGCCATCGTCCGGCACCTCCTCCTTGTACTGGCGGTAGATCCGCTTCGGTTCGAAGAACATCACCGGGTCCGGATCGCGGATCGCCGCCAGCAGCAGGCCGTAGGCACGTGCCGGCGAGGACGGCAGCACCACGCGCAGGCCGGGGATATTGGTGAACAGGTGCTCGTTCGCTTCGGAATGATGCTCCGGCGCGCGGATGCCGCCACCCCAGGGGGCGCGGAACACCGCCGGTACGGTCAGGCGACCGCGGGTGCGGTTGCGCATGCGCGCGGCGTGGCAGGCGATCTGCTCCATCATCGGGTAGATGAAGCCCTCGAACTGCGCCTCGGCGACCGGTTTCATGCCTTGCACCGCCAGCCCGACGGTGACGCCGGCGATGGTGGTTTCATCCAGTGGGGTGTCGAGGACACGCATGTCGCCGAACTTTTCCTGCAGCCCCTGGGTGGCGCGGAACACACCGCCGTTGAGGCCGACATCCTCGCCCAGCACCACGACGCTGTCGTCGTGGGCCATTTCGTAGGCGAGCGCCTGGGTGACTGCTTCGATGAGAGTAATTTGTGCCATGACTCAGTGGCCCTTGTTCGATTCGAGCGGGTTTTCAAGCGAGAGGACGTAATCGCGCTGTTTGGCGAGATCGGCCGGGACTTCAGCGAAGATGTAATCGAACATCGCCGTGACCGGCTGGGTCCTGGTCTCCAGATAGGCATTGACCTCGTTGTCCATCCACTCGTCGCACTCTTCTTTCCATGCCTCCTCTTTCGCGTCGTCCCATACCTTCTTGGCCACCAGCCAGTTGCGCAGGCGCTTCATCGGCTCCTTGGTCCAGCCTTCCTTGACTTCCGCTTCGCCGCGGTAGCGGCGCGCATCGTCAGCCGTGGTGTGGTCGCCGAGGCGGTAGGTGACCGCCTCGATCACGCTGCCGCCTTCGCCGTTGCGGGCGCGCTCGAGGGCGTCTTCCATCGCCTTGCGTACCGCGATGATGTCGTTGCCATCGACCTGGATGCAGAACAGGCCAGCGGCGATGCCCTTCTGCGCCAGCGTCGGCGCACCGGACTGGATCTTGCGCGGCACCGAGATCGCCCACTGGTTGTTGACGATCACCGCGACCAGCGGCAGATTCTGTGCGCCGGCGATGTTGATCGCACCGTAGAAATCGCCCTTGGACGAGCCGCCGTCGCCGATCGTGCACACGGCTACACGCTTCTCGCCGCGAATCTTGAACGCCAGCGCCGAGCCGGCCGCATGCAGGCACTGCGTACCGATCGGCACCGACCAGGCGAAGTCGTGCCGTGCCGGTTCCTGCTGGTAGTCGTTGCCGCGCTCGTCGCCGCCCCAGTACATGTAGACCTCGCGCGGCTGTACGCCGCGGTAAAGCTGGGCGCCGTATTCGCGGTAGCTGACTGCCAGCACGTCTTCCGGCTTCATTGCACTGCCAATGCCGACATGCGCGGCCTCATGGCCGAGGCAGCTGGCGTAGGTGCCGAGCTTGCCGGTGCGCTGCAGGGCGATCGACTTGGCGTCGAACACCCGGGTCGACAGCATCAGCTTGTACAGCTCGACCATGTGGTCGAGGTCCTTGGCGAAGGCCGGCAGGTCCTTGCGGACCTCCTTGCCCTCGGCATCGAGGTATTGCAGGTATTCGATTTCAAACTTGGCGGCGATGGTCACGACGCGCTCCGGAGTGAGTGATGAAAACGGGGTTGTGGGCGATACGGCAGGGGAAGCGGATCTGCACGAACCACTGGACAAGACCGCGCTTGATAACAGGCTGGCATGTTGCGCTGCAAGGTACGGTGCAGCATGCGGTGGCGTATGGAATGGTGGCAAATCCCCGTCTGACGGGCCTTTCGCCGCTTCGGCCCGACCGTTTGCGGAACATGGTGTGGCGCTGCTGAAACGGTCCTTGCGAGCGGCTCGGCCATGGCACGGCGTTCAGCGATTACCATGGGGCTTTCGGTGCGGGCGTGAGGCAGATGACGAGTGAGAACGAGCGCGACCTCGAAGCGGGCATCCAGACCGACCTCGATGGGCAGATGACGTATGCGGGCTATCTGCAGTTGCAGACCCTGCTGTCGGCGCAGCGGCCGTTGAGCCAGCCGCCGCACCATGACGAGATGTTGTTCATCGTGCAGCATCACGTGTCCGAATTGTGGATGAAGCTGCTGATCCACGAGTTGCGCGCGGCGGTCGCCTGCCTGCAGTCCGACCAGATCGAAGGCTGCCTGAAGATTCTCGCGCGGGTCAAGCGGGTGCAACACCAGTTGTTCGAGCAGTGGGCGGTGCTGGAAACACTGACTCCCTCGGAGTATCTGGAGTTCCGCGGCGTGCTCGGTCCGTCGTCGGGTTTCCAGTCGCTGCAATACCGGCTGATCGAGTTCTTGCTGGGCAACAAGAACGCGCAGATGCTCAAGGTGTTCGCCCATGACCCCGCGGCGCAGGACGCCTTGCGCGGCGTCCTTGAGGCGCCGGGTTTGTACGACGAGTTCTTGCGTTATCTGGCGCGCCAGGGCCACGCTGTGCCGCCGGCCGTGCTGGAGCGTGACTGGACGCAAGCCTACCGGCGCCACGAGGCCCTGTTGCCGGTATTCAAGCGCATTTATCAGGAACGGCAGAATTTCTGGCCCGAATATCATCTGTGCGAGCAATTGGTCGATGTCGAGGGGAGTTTCCAGCTGTGGCGTTTCCGGCACATGAAGACGGTCGAGCGAATCATCGGCCACCGTCGCGGTACCGGTGGTTCCTCGGGCGTGAGTTTCCTGAAGAAGGCGCTGGAGCTGGAGTTTTTTCCCGAGTTGCTGGATGTGCGCACGCTACTGGAGTGAATTGAACCTTCATCGCCCTGGGCGATCCCAGTAACGCCGCGCTCGCGCACATTCCCCAAGGCCACCGGATGAGCAACCCGCATGCTGTCGACCTGTCCTCAGCGGACCGTCCGGATCGCTGGGGTCACCCGGCACAGTTGTGGATGCTGCTGGCTGTCACCGTCGGGCTGAATTTCGCCTTCTACGGCTTTCGCGCGTTTCTGGCCCCCTACATCGCGCAGCACTTCTACGCCGACCTCGGTGCGATCGCGGCGCAGCGGCAGGCCGATCTGCTGGCCAGCGGTTTCCTGGCGCTGATGTACGCCACGCCGATTGTCGGTGGCTATGTGGCCGACAAGATCCTCGGCGAGACCCGTGCGCTGGCGATGTCGCTGTGGCTGGGTGCGTTGTCGCTGCTGCTGATGGCGCTGCCGACCCTGTTCGGCTTGGAGCTGGGACTCGCCCTGTTTGCGTTGTCGGCCGGCCTGGGGATTCCGCTGACCGTGCTGGTCGGGCGCAACTATGCCCACGACGATCCGCGTCGTGAGGGTGGCTACACGCTGTTCTATCTGGCGATCAACCTCGGTTCCTTCGTCACCCCGTTTGTCTGTGCCGACCTGGTCGGCGCGCATTTTGGCTACCGCTGGGGTTTTGTCACGGCTGCCGCGGGCATGGCGATGGCGGCGTTGCTGTTCCAGTGGCGCAAGCACAAGCTGAATCGGCTGCTGCCCGACGGCCACCATTTGCACGGGCCGGTGGCGATCGCGTGGGTACTGCTCGCGATCGCCTTGTTGTTGTACCCGGTGGCGGCGCTGCTGGCCTTTCCGACGGTGCTGCGCTGGGCGATGTACGCGTTGATGGGCTTGCTGGTGCTGTATTTCGTGGTCCGCTGTACGCGCCGTGGCGATCGCCAGCAGACCCAGCGCTATCTTGCCCTGCTGTTGCTGTTTGTTGCGCTGGTGGTGTTCTGGTCTTTCAGTCTGCAAGGTGTGACGTCGCTGAACTTCCTCGCCCGCGACCATGTCGACGCACCATTCAACTACGTGGTCTTCCAGTCGGCCAATCCGTTGTACATCCTGCTTTTCGCCCCGCTGCTGGCCTTGCTGTGGCCGTGGCTGGAGCGGCATGGGCGCGACCCTTCCACGCCGCGCAAGTTCGGTATCGGCCTGTTGCTGGTGGCGCTGAGCTACGGTGTACTGGTGTATGCCATCGATCATCTGGCCGGCGGGGACGGGCGTATCGGCTGGTGGCCGCTGGCGCTGTGCTATCTGCTGCAGACGCTGGGCGAGCTTGCATTGATGCCGATCGGTTATGCCCTGGTGGGTCAGCTGGCCGCACCGGAGGAAGCCTCGCTGGCGATGGGTGGGTGGTTCTTCGGTGTGGCGCTGGCCTATCAACTGGCCGGCTGGATCGCCACCCTGACCATCCAGGCGCCAGGTGTCGGCAGCATCGGTGGGCTGGCTGACTACGCCCATGTCTATGGCCAACTGTTCGTCTGGGGTCTGGGAGCCGCCGCGATATTCCTGCTGGCGGCGCCGTGGATCCGTCGTCTGATGCACGGCGTGCATTGACCCGACGGCAGGTGTCGGTCTCCGATGAGGGAGCCCTCGCGGGGTGAAAACGTCCCTCGCGCCGGGTCTTGTCTTCCCTCCAGCAGGTCGCGATACCGGCTTGTAGTCAGGTCGTTTCGCAGTGCAAGCAGCCCGTCGGGCCTGAGGGTTGAGGCTGGAATTGGGCTGCGCTAGGACTGACCGCGACGATTCGCCGGTCGGGCGATCAAAGTCCGACAGCCTCCCGGCTCAGCGTTGCCCATTTGACGGCGAGCTTCGGCCCGGGTACATCTGGCAACTCGCAATATCTTGCGTCACGTCATTACGGGGGAAGCGGCATGGGCGACACCACCACGACCGGGGCGGCTGCGCCGCGGCCGGAATATCCGCAGTTGCTCGGGCACCCGAGGCCCTTGTGGATGCTGTTCATGGCCGAGTTCTGGGAACGCTTTGCGTTCTACGGCATGCGCTGGGCGTTGACGCTATACATCGTGTCGCAGTTCTTCGGTGGCGATGAGGCCGGGCAGGCGTCGGCCAGTCGCACCTACGGTGCCTATCTGGCGCTGGTCTACGCCACCGCGGTGTTCGGCGGCTACATCGCCGACAAGGTGATCGGCTATCAGCGATCGATCCTGCTGGGCGCGGTGGTGATGGCCAGCGGGCTGTTCATGGTGATGGTGCCCCAACACGAGATCTTCATGCTCGGGCTGGCCACGATCATCGTCGGCAACGGCCTGTTCAAGCCGAACATTTCCTCGATGGTCGGGCAGTTGTATGCGCCTGGCGACTCGCGTCGCGACCGTGGATTCACGCTGTTTTACATGGGTATCAATGCCGGTGCGCTGATCGCGCCGATCCTCACCAGTTACCTGGCCGAGAAAGTGTTCGGTACGCCGCAGCACGACAACTACCACGTGGTGTTCGCTGCGTCCGGTGTCGGCATGCTGATCAGTCTGGTGTGGTTCTGGTTCGGCCGGCGCCAGCTCGGCGAGATCGGTCGCCCGACGCCGGACATCGCCAGCCCGATGCGCGTGGTGTATGTGGCGCTCGGTGTGCTGGCAGCGATTCCGCTGGTCTATCTGCTGATGGACCGGGCCGGTGCGGTGGTATTGCAGTGGTTGCTGACCGCCTTGTTCGTTGGCGTCGGTGTGATGTTGGCGATCGAGGCGATCCGTACCGGCAAGGTGCAGATCCAGCGGGTGATCGCAATGCTGATCATCTTCGCCTTCAACGTGCTGTTCTGGATGTTCTTCGAGCAGGCCGGCAGTTCGTTCAACTTCCTGGCGCAGAATATCGTCGAGCGGCAGATGTTCGATGGCTGGATGTTCCCGGTCGGATGGTTCCAGTCGGTCAATCCGGTGGCGATCGTATTGCTGGCACCGCTGGTGACGCTGATCTGGGCATGGCTGGACAAGCGTGGCCGGGAGCCGTCGATTCCACGCAAGTTCGGTCTCGGTCTGATCGGCAACGCGCTCGGTTTCGCAGTGCTGATGTATGCGCTGTCCAGCCTGGTCGGCAGCGACGGCATGATTCCGCTGTGGACCCTGGTGCTGTGCTATGTGCTGCAGACCGCCGGCGAGCTGTGCCTGTCACCGATCGGCCTGTCGATGGTGACCAAGCTGGCGCCGGTGCGCCTGGTCGGGCTGGGCATGGGTGGCTGGTTTCTCTCCACCGCGATCGGCAACAACCTGGCCGGCCTGTTCGCCGGTCATGTCAGCGGTACCAGCGGCATGACCGTCGGCTCCGCGCTCGACGGCTACACCATGGGTTTCTGGATCTTGCTGGCGGCCGGCGTGCTGCTGTTTCTGATTGCGCCGCTGATCAACAAGCTGATGCACGGGGTGAGGTGAGGCCACGCGTCCTGTGTAGTGCGCGATGCCTTTGCCCGGCCGCCCACAACAGCAATCGCCCACAGGGTGGACTCCTACAACCCCGCGCCACGACGACCTGGGGCGGGGTCACCGTTCCGCCGCGCAAGATCGGTAGGAGCGCACCCTGTCCACAAGAGGGGATTTCTTCGGTCGTGCGCGAATGCTCTACGTCACGCGGCGAAAGGCATCGCGCACAGGGTGCGCTCCTACACACGTTCATGGCTGCAGTTTGTCCAGAATCCGGTTCAACCACGCTTGTTCCTCGGCATCGAGCCTGGCCAGCACCTCGCGCTCGCGCGCCCGGGCCATCGGCGCCACTTCATCGTGCATGGTCCAGCCGGCCTCGGTGAGGCTCAGTACCGAACGCCGCTTGTCGTTGTCATGGGTCGCGCGGTCCACGCGACCGGCGTCGACCAGCCGCGCCAGGGCGCGGCTGACCGCCACTTTGTCCATCGCCGTGCGCTCGGCGACCTCGCGTGCCGACAGGCCGTGGAATCGCGCCAGCACGGCCATCACGCGCCACTCGGTCATCGAGATGTCGTAACGGCGCTGATAGTCGTCGGCGATGGTCTGGCTGATCGTGTTGGACAGGATCGACAGCCGGTACGGCAGGAAGTGCTCCAGTTGCAGCGGTGCGTGTTCGGCATGGGGGGGAGCGGGTTTGCGCGAGACCGTCACGGTGGCGATATTCCTTGCAATTAGTTTCAAATGTAACTATAACGAAGTGCTTATCAGGCTGCAGGCGCGCTTCGCTGCCTGACATCGTGCACCGACTGACAGGAGATCGCCAATGAATGCGCAACCGGATCTTGGCATGCAGGTCACCACGTTCGACAATCCGATGGGTATCGACGGTTTCGAGTTCGTCGAGTTTGCCGCGCCGGCCGGTCGCGCCGTCGAACTGCATGCATTGTTCAAGCGGATGGGTTTCAGTGCCGTGCTCAAGCACAAATCCCGGCCGATCACCGTGTATCGGCAAAATGGCGTGAGCTTTCTGCTCAACGAAGATCCGGATTCATTCGCCGCCGACTTCGCCGCCCAGCACGGCCCCAGCGCCTGCGGCTTCGCGATCCGCTTCAAGCAACCGGCTACCGACGTGCTGAATACCGTACTCGGCAACGGGGGCGAGGCGGTGACGCACAAGGCGGCAAGCAAGGCGGTGGCGGCACCGGCGATCAAGGGCATCGGTGACTGCATGTTGTATCTGGTGGACCGCTATGGCAGCGCGGGCAGCATCTATGACGCCGACTATGTGCCGATCGATGGCGCCGCGCAGAACCCCGCCGGCTTCGGCCTGACCTTCATCGATCACCTGACTCATAACCTGCATTTCGGCAACATGCAGAAGTGGTCGGATTACTACGAGCGGCTGTTCAATTTCCGCGAGATTCGCTATTTCGACATCAAGGGTGCCAAGACCGGCCTGGTGTCCAAGGCAATGACGGCGCCGGATGGTGTCGTGCGCATCCCGCTGAACGAGTCGAACGACCCGAAAAGCCAGATCAACGAATACCTCGATGCCTACCATGGCGAAGGTATCCAGCACATCGCCTGCTTCACCGACGACATCTACACCACGGTGGAGAAGATGCGCGCTGCCGGCATGGAGTTCCTCGACACGCCCGACGCCTACTTCGAGGTCATCGACGAACGCGTGCCGGACCATGGTGAGGACGTGCCGCGGCTGGCCAAGAACAAGATCCTGATCGACGCCGATCCGGAAACGCACAAGCGCAAGCTGCTCCAGATCTTCACCCAGAATGCGATCGGACCGATCTTCTTCGAGATCATCCAGCGCAAAGGCAACGAGGGCTTCGGCGAGGGCAACTTCCAGGCCCTGTTCGAAAGCATCGAGCGCGACCAGATGAAGCGTGGCTTCCTGTAACTTTCCAAACTCTTTTCCGTCAGCGAGTTGAGGCGCAAGCTGTGGAGATCCCGGAATATTGGGACAATGCGGTTCTGCAACGGAAGCATGTGGGGCTGAAAGCGATGCTGCGCTTCGCTGAAAGCACGGTCGTCACCCCTCGCCCGGCGGAAGACGGGTTTCAAGAGCCAAGGGCACGCGTATGTCTGCGATGATCAGCAACGGTTACCAATCCGGTTTCGGCAACGAATTCGCCAGCGAGGCGCTGCCGGGCACGCTGCCGGACGGGCAGAATTCGCCGCAGCGGGCGGCACACGGGCTGTATGCGGAGCAGCTGTCCGGCACGGCTTTCACCGCGCCGCGACACACCAACCAGCGCAGCTGGTTGTACCGGATCCGTCCGGCGGCGGTGCATCGGCCGTTCCAGCCATGGACCCACGCCACCTTCCACAACCGCTTCAACGAGGTGCCAGCCACGCCGAACCAGCTGCGCTGGAATCCGTTACCGCTGCTCGACCCGCCGATGGACTTTGTCGACGGCCTGGTCAGCCTGGCCGGCAACGGCGGTGCGGACGAGCAGGCCGGTATCGGCATTCACCTCTACACGGCCAACCGTTCGATGCAGGGTCGCTATTTCTACGATGCCGACGCTGAGCTGCTGATCGTGCCCCAACTCGGTCGCTTGAGGCTCGCCACCGAGCTGGGGGTGCTTGAACTCGAGCCGCAGGAGATTGCAGTGATTCCACGCGGCGTGCGTTTCCGTGTAGAGCTTGTGGACGGCCCCGCTGCTGCACATGGAGGTGCGAATGCCACGGGCGCAGGAAGCGCAGGAGTGGCTCGCGGTTACGTCTGCGAGAACTTCGGTGCGCTGCTGCGGTTGCCGGAACTGGGGCCGATCGGTTCCAACGGCCTGGCCAATGCGCGCGATTTCCTCACTCCGCACGCGGCCTACGAGGATGTCGAGGGCGAGTTCGAGTTGATCGCCAAGTTTCAGGGCGCGTTGTGGTCGGCGAAGATCGATCACTCGCCACTGGACGTGGTCGGCTGGCATGGCAACTACGTGCCCTACAAGTACGATCTGCGCCGTTTCAACACCCTCGGTTCGATCAGTTTCGACCATCCGGACCCATCGATTTTTACCGTGCTGACCTCACCCAGCGACACCCCGGGTACGGCCAACGTCGATTTTGCCATCTTCCCGCCGCGCTGGCTGGTGGCACAGCACACGTTCCGCCCGCCGTGGTTCCACCGCAACGTGGCCAGTGAATTCATGGGCCTGATTGCCGGTGTCTATGACGCCAAGGCCGAGGGTTTCCTCCCTGGCGGTGCCTCGCTGCACAACTGCATGAGTGGGCATGGACCGGACGCGGCCACCTTCGAGAAGGCATCGCAGGCCGAGCTGAGCCAGCCGGATGTGGTCGCCGACACCATGGCTTTCATGTTCGAGACGCGTAAGGTGATCCGCCCGACCGCGCAGGCCATGGCAGCGCCACAGTTGCAGTCCGATTATTACCAGTGCTGGCAGGGCATCGCCCGGCATTTCGATCCATCACGGGCCTGAGAGGCTGTGAAAAAATCACCCATCTGCTGCCCGCGCCAAACCGTTACTGTCTGGAGAGATGCATGAAACTGGGTACCCTGAAAGAAGGCGGTCGCGACGGCACGCTCATCGTGGTCCGCCGGGATTTGAAACAGGCGGTGAAGGCTACCGGTATTGCACCGACCCTGCAGGCGGCGCTGGATGACTGGTCGAATGCCGCGCCGCGCTTGAATGCCTTGTCCGACCAGCTCAATGGCGGGTCGGCAGCCGAGGCTTTCGCGCTGGACCTGGCGTCACTCGCCTCGCCCTTGCCGCGTGCCTACGAATTCGTCGACGGCAGCGCCTATCTGCCGCATGTCGAACGCGTGCGCAAGGCGCGTGGGGCCGAGGTGCCGGCCAGTTTCTATACCGATCCGCTGATGTACCAGGCCACCAGCGCCGGCTTCCTCGGTCCGCGCGATCCGGTGGTGGTGCCGAGCGAGACGTTCGGCATCGACCTCGAAGCCGAGGTGGTCGTGGTCACCGACGACGTACCGATGGCGGCGACGCCGGCCCAGGCCGCCGAACATATCCAGTTGATCGGTCTGGTCAACGATGTCAGTCTGCGCGGGCTGATTCCCGGCGAGCTGGCCAAGGGCTTCGGTTTCGTGCAGTCCAAGCCGCGTTCGGCGCTGTCGCCGGTGCTGGTGACACCCGACGAGCTCGGGGATGCCTGGCGGGGCGACAAGCTGCACCTGCCGATGCGCACCTGGCTGAACGATGCCTGGTTCGGCGAGGCCGAGTGCGGCGTGGACATGCAATTCAGCTTTGCCGAGCTGGTAGCCCACGTCGCCAGAACACGTCCACTGACGGCCGGCACCCTCGTCGGCTCCGGCACCATCGCCAACCGGGACACCAGCAAGGGGGCATCGTGCCTGGCCGAGCAGCGCACGGTGGAAACCCTGCGCGATGGCGAGCCGCGTACGCCGTTCCTCAAATTCGGCGATCGCCTGCGGATCGATGTCACCGATGCCGCAGGGGCGTCGATTTTCGGTGCGATCGAGCAAACCGTCGCGCCGCACGGGAGCTGATCCAACCCGGCTGCCGTTCGGCCGGGTAGTTGCCATTGCACAGGGGAGGAAATGAACGCGCGGGTTGATCCGGATCAAGGCGCACACGCGCAAGGTTCCCCAGACTGGCACCATGAATCATGTCATCACCGCCCCCGAATTCGATCCTGCGCTGATTGCGCGCTACGACATCAACGGTCCGCGCTATACCAGCTATCCGACGGCACCGCAGTTTCGCCCCGACTTCGACGAAGCGGCGTTGCGCGCGGCGATTCGCGCGTCCAACGAGGAGCCGATCCCCCGACCGCTGTCGCTGTACGTGCACGTGCCGTTCTGCATGAGCCCGTGCTTCTATTGCGGCTGCAATCGGGTCATCACACGCGATGTCGGCAAGGCGGATCGCTATCTCGAACGCTTGTATCGCGAGATCGAGTTGGTAGCGCCGCTGTTCGATCGTGACCGTCCGGTGCGGCAGTTGCACTTCGGCGGAGGGACGCCAAACTTTCTTGATCTTCCGCGCATGCGCGAGTTGATGGAGTCGCTGGCACGGCAGTTCAGTTTCAGCCACGACAGCCAGCGCGAGTACGGCATCGAAATCGATCCCCGCTTCGTTGGCGGCGACTACATTCGCGGTCTGGCGGAACTGGGTTTCAATCGCCTGTCTGTGGGTATTCAGGATTTCGACCCGAGTGTGCAGGAAGCGGTGAATCGCATCCAGAGCGTGGCTCAGACGCGCGAGGTACTGGAGGCGGCGTGCAGTTCGGGGTTCGTCTCTGCGAGCGTCGACCTGATCTACGGCTTGCCGCGGCAGTCGCTGGCCGGTTTCAACCAGACCCTGACCGAAGTGATCGAACTGGCTCCGGATCGTGTGGCGGTCTACGGCTATGCGCATCTGCCCGAGCTGTTCAAGGCGCAGCGCCAGATCGACGCCAACGAATTGCCCGATCCAGCGACGCGGCTGGCATTGTTCGGTCGCGCGCTGGAACGACTGTCTGCCGCCGGTTATGTCTACGTGGGGATGGATCATTTCGCCCGTGCCGACGACGAGCTGGTGCAGTCGCAGCGGAAGGGTACGCTGCAACGCAATTTCCAGGGCTACTCCACCCACGGCGAGTGTGACATTGTCGGATTGGGGGTCAGCGCGATTGGCCGCATCGGTAACAATTACACCCGGAGCGCGCGCGATCTCACGGGCTACTACGCGGCCCTGGATGCCGGCCGGCTGCCGATCGTGCGTGGCCTGGAGCTGGATCAGGACGACGTGATCCGTCGCGAACTGATCGGCGAACTGATGTGCCATGGTGAACTGGACATGCCTGCATTCGCTGAGCGCCATCGGCTGATTTTCGACGTGTATTTCGCCGACGAACTGCAACGCTTGCGAGTACTTGCCGCAGACGGACTGGTGACGCTGGACGCGCGCCTGATCCGGGTTACCTCGCGGGGTCGGCTGTTGTTGCGTATAATTGCGATGTGCTTCGATGCCTATCTCGAAAAGGCACAATCGGCAAGCTATTCACGTACGATTTGACGGGCATCTCCAACCGGCGATCCGTTATGCGTTCCAGCCATCAAGCGGGCCGCTTGGCCCAGCCACCGAGTCCCATCACGGACGATGGTGACGAAGAGCACTTCTGCCGCAGTTGCTCCTTTTCAAGCGCATGCAATGCCGTGGGCCAGGGCAAGCCGGAGCTGAATGCGCTGCAGTGTCTGGTCGAGCATGTGGGGCCTTATCGCAGCGGTCAGTACGTTTTTCGCAGCGGTGATCCGTTTCGTGCGATCTTTGCGGTGCGATCGGGTACGGTCAAGACCAGCGTGGTCGATCGCGATGGCCGCGAGCAGGTACTGGGTTTCTACCTGCCCGGTGAGGTGATCGGCCTCAACGCGATCTATCCCGATCAATTTCCCTGTGACGCGATCGCCCTGGAGACCGCACAGTTCTGCCGTTTCCTGTTTCCCGCGATGAGCGCGCTGGCCTCGCGCGTACCGGTGGTGCAACAGCATCTTTTTCGGTTGCTCAGCAAGGAGCTGGGTGCCGTGACGTTGTTGGCCGGCGATCACAGTGCCGACGAACGCATGGCCGCATTCCTTACCGATCTGAGTGAACGTTATGCCGCCCGGGGATTCTCCGGGATCTCCTTTCACCTGAGCATGCCGCGTGGTGACATCGCCAACTACCTGCGTCTCGCCGCAGAGACGGTCAGCCGCGTGCTCAGTCGCTTCCGCAGCCAGGGGCTGATCGAGATCGAAGGTCGCGAGCTGACGATCAGCGACCCGCAGGGCCTGCGGAAACTCGGGCAGAACCTGTTGCCTGACTGAGTGGCTGCGAAAAATCGCCCAGCTGCTGCGATCGCTGTCAAATGCCCGTGCCGGCGGTGCGCTGCGGTAAAATCCGGGTCGTTTGGCGTCGCCAACTCGCCGGATTTTCCCCCAACGTACCGGGACTCCTGGTCACGAGGCCCTGGCGATGCTCTCGCTACGGCGTTGGATATGTTCCCAACCTCCGAGGTGCCACCGTGTCCCGATCTGATCCAGATCATGACGGTTGGCGTTGGTGGCAGCGAGGATAGGGTTTTTCCTGTATGACAAATCCTCGCATGCGTGATTTCCAGAACCCCGCGTCATCTTCGTCGCTGGCGCAGTTGCCCGCCTTGCTGGCCTCGGCACCGCATCGCTTGCTGTTTCTTAGTGGATCGATTGCCGTGCTGCTGAGCATGACATGGTGGGCGCTGGAACTGACGTGGATGCGCTTCGGTTTGCCGGGCTGGCCGCAACCGCCGATTCCACCCGGTTGGGCGCACGGCATGTTGATCCAGTACGGCATGTTTCCACTATTCATCTTCGGTTTCCTGCTGACGGTGTTCCCGCGCTGGTTGAACCAACCGGCGCTGCCGCGCTCACGCTACGTGCCGGTCGCCGGTGCGGTGTTTGGTGGCTACGTAGTGGCGAATCTTGGCCTGCTCGGTTCAGCGTGGCTGCTCAAGACCGGCTTCATCGTCATGCTGGCCGGCTATCTGGCGGGCGTCTACACGCTGGGAAGGATCTTGTTTGCGGCCAGCGGGCGCGATGACCACGCTCGCTCCTGCCTGCTGGCGTTGCTCATGGGGACACTGGGCCTGGCGGCATTCCTGGCATATCTGTTCGGGGCGCCGGTCGGCTGCGCCACGCTGGCCGTGAGGCTGGGTACCTTTGGCCTGTTGCTGCCGATATTTTTTACCGTGGTGCACCGGATGCTGCCGTTCTTCAGCAGCAGGGTAGTCGCCGGCTATCGGGTCGTGCGTCCGAGCTGGAGCTTGCCGCTGGTATGGGTATTGTTGCTTGCGCATCTACTGCTTGACTGGCGTGGTGCCCTGGCCTGGCTCTGGTTGGTGGACCTGCCGTTGGCGTTGGTGTTCGGCTGGCATGCGCTGGCATGGCAGCCGTGGAAGGCGAGGCGTCCGGGCCTGTTGTTGGTGCTGCATCTGGCCTTCGCCTGGCTACCGCTGGCCTTTGTCCTGTATGGCGTGCAAGACGTCGTGCTGGCCACCAGCGGACAGCACGTGCTCGGAAGGGCGCCACTGCATGCCCTGGGTATCGGCTTCTTCGGTTCGATGCTGGTCGCGATGGTCACGCGGGTAAGCCGTGGCCATTCCGGTCGACCGCTCAGGATGGGCGCGGTCGCCTGGTTGTGCTTCGGTCTGTTGCAGTTGGTGGGGCTGCTGCGTATTCGCGCCGAGCTTGGTGGCGACATGTATCTGTGGCTGGTGATCGCTGCGTACGGTTGGCTGGCCGCGTTCCTGCCCTGGGTGCTGCACTCGGCATGGCTCTACCTGACTCCGCGGGTGGATGGCAAGCCGGGCTGAGGTGCTACGCCGCGGGGCCGCCATGGGGTATGGCATGCTGTCGCAGTCGCAAGTTATTGCAGGGCGAAATGATCCAGGTCAATTTCGCGCCGGCGGCGACGAACCACTCTTGGCTTCAGGGTCCTGAAGGGGCCTGCCAAGGGAGAACATCATGTTACGACAGCTATCCATCACGCTGGCTACGGTCGCCCTGCTGGTTGGGATCACGTATGCGCCAGCATCGGCCGCTGCCAAAGAGCCGGCAAAAAAGCCCGCCACAGCCGTGCTGGCGGGCGATTTCGGGCCACCGCAGGGGAAGCCTGTCGAAGAAAAGCTGGTGCCTCCGCCTGGGGTGCCGGCACCGATCCATCGGAACTACCCGGCACGCGTCATCGTACGCATGGAAACCAGAGAGGTCGTCAAGGAAATCGCCGACGGTGTGCGCTACGACTTCTGGACCTTCAATGGCTCCACGCCTGGTCCGCTGATTCGTGTGCGCGAGGGCGACACGGTCGAGCTTCATCTGCGCAACGCTCCCGATTCACATATGGCTCACAACATCGACTTGCACGCAGTGATGGGCCCGGGCGGTGGCGCCGTGTCCACCATCACCCCGCCGGGGCATGAGAGTGTGTTCACCTTCAAGGCGCTGCGCGCAGGCGTGTTCGTCTACCACTGTGCTACCGCACCGGTACCGATGCACATCGCCAACGGCATGTATGGACTGATCGTGGTCGAGCCACCGGAGGGTCTGCCGAAGGTGGATCACGAGTATTACGTGATGCAGGGCGATTTCTACACCACCGGCTCCTACCATCAACCCGGTCTGCAGTCATTCGACATGCAGAAGATGCTGGACGAGCAGCCAACCTACGTGCTGTTCAATGGCCGCGAAGGTTCGCTGACCGGAGACCATGCACTCAAGTCCAGCGTGGGCGACACGGTTCGGCTGTTCGTCGGCAACGGCGGCCCCAACCTGGTCTCGAGCTTCCATGTCATCGGGGCCATCTTTGACGATGCCAATGTCGAGGGTGGCACTTTGGTCAACCACCATGTGCAGACGACCCTGGTTCCCGCCGGCGGCGCGACCATGGTCGAACTGCGCACACCGGTGCCGGGCACCCTGCTGCTGGTCGATCATTCGATCACCCGCGCCTTCATGAAGGGAGCCCTGGGCCAGATCAGTGTCAGCGGTCCACTACAGCCGGCGATCTATGAAAAGGGGCCGAGCACCACGTTCGCCAGCAAGACCGCTCGGCCTGTGCAGCAGAGCGTGGCGTTGAGCGTCGGCGACAAGGCCGCCGATGGCAAGCGCGTCTTCACCCAGATCTGTTCGGCCTGCCACCAGGGCAATGCGATGGGCTTGCCGGGCGCGTTCCCGCCCCTGGCAATGTCCGACTACCTCAACGCCGATCCGAAGCGGGCGATCAGCATCGTGCTGCATGGGCTCAGCGGGAAGATCACCGTGAACAGCACGGGTTACGAGTCGGTGATGCCTGCACTCGGGCCACAACTCAGCGACGACGAGATCGCCAACGTACTGACCTACGTGTTGAACAACTTCAACAACAAGGGCGGCACGATCAGCGCGAGCGAGGTCAGGGCCGTGCGCGCGGCCGGGCCGGCGAAGTAGGGGAGCGCCCGTTGGCGATGCCGGTAGGCATCGCCAACGGCATGCACCTGCCGGAACACGCCGATGATCTCACGCCAGCTCGCCCTCATCCCGATGCTGATGCTCCCGTTTGCGGGCAAGGCAGCGGACTATGTCCCGATACCCGCAGGCCAGTTCGAGAGTGCCCTGGCGATTGCCGGCCACGCTGCGAAACTGCGGCTGGCCGCGTTTTCCATGCGCAGCGAGCCAGTGACGAATGCCGAGTTCCTGGTCTTCGTCCGACAACATCCGGAATGGCAGCGCGGGCAGGTTCCGTCGCTGCTGGCCGGCGCCAATTATCTGCGCCAATGGCAGCGGCCGCTGGAACCGGGCGAGTCGGTCCTGCCCGACCAGCCGGTCACCCAGGTGAGCTGGTTTGCCGCCCGGGCGTACTGCGGCAGCGAGCAGGCGCGATTGCCAAACTGGTACGAGTGGGAGTACGTCGGCGCCGCCGATGCCACGCGGGCCGACGCCCGACGTGATCCGGTACGCAACCAGGATCTGCTGTCGGCCATCGAGGGAACATCCGGGCATCTGCCAGGTGTGATCGGAACACGCCCGGCCAATGTCTACGGTGTGCGTGACCTGAACCGGCTGTTGTGGGAATGGACCGGCGATTACGCCGCGATGTTTCCCAATCCCGATGCCAGAGTACCGGGCAGCGTCGCCAACCTCGCCCTGTGCAGCGGCTCGGCGCTGGCCTTCGCCGACAAGAATCAGTACGCGTTGATGATGCGCGTTGCCGCGCTCAGTGCGCTCAGGCCGGCCGACACGGCGCCCCGCGTCGGCTTTCGATGTGTCAGGGAACCGAAGAGGAAATGATGATGATGCAACGCAGACTGACGACACTTTTCGCGCTGGCGCTCCTTTCGTTCGTTGCCGTGGCTTCATCGCCGCCGTCATCCCGGGTGGTGGCCGACTCGGTGTACGCGATCCCGATGCTGACCCTGCGCGACCAGCAGGGACAGCTGTTCGACTTTGCATCCCTGCGCGGTAAGCCACGTCTGGTAGGCATGTTCTACGGTTCGTGCCAGATGGCCTGTCCATTGGAGATCGAATACCTGAAGCATCTCCAGCGTGTGGTGGCCGCAGGCTCGGGCAAATCGATTTCAGTTTTGCTGGTTAGCTTCGACCCGGCGCGCGATGACCTGGCGATGCTGCGAAAGGTGGCGGGTGAACACCATGTGTGGCCTCCGGCATTTCGGCTGGCGCGCACAGAACGCGGCGATGAAGGCATGCTGGCAGGGGTGCTTGGCATCGCCTACCGACAGTTGCCCGGCGGCGGTTTCAGTCACAACGTCAGAGTATCCCTGCTTGACGCGCAGGGGCGGATCGTGGCGGCGACGGATGCGTCCGGCAGGCCCGCGCCCGCTTTCCTGCGGTCGGTAGACGAGGCACTGAAAAATCCCTGATCGAATGTGCATCCGCGCATGCCCATGTTGCTGGAGGCATCCGGCAACGCCAATCGCATGTGATGTCGATGAGTCCGATGCCCGGGGTGGCGGTCGTGGTGCCGCAACCTGCTCTGCGGGCGGGGTGGTCTTGATATGATGTGTGGCACCTGAGTCTGCCCATGTGGCGCCACCGGATACCATGTCCCCCAAAATTCCAATGCTCATCGATCCGCGGCGCGACCCGATGGTCGATGACGGCGACACGGTGCGGTTCTGCAGCACGTGTGCCTTTTCCGGGGTGTGCCACGAGGCGGGCTATGACAAGTCCGCGCTGCGCGATCTGCACGTACTGGTCGAGCATGTCGGCCCGTTTCGCGCCGGCGAGCACGTGTTTCGGGCGCGCGATCCGTTCAAGGCGATTTATGCGGTGCGCGCTGGCATGGTCAAGACAGTCAGCTTCGGCACCGACGGCCAGGAGCAGGTGCAGGGATTTTATGTGGCTGGCGAGATCATCGGGCTCAACGGCATCTACCCGGACCACTACCCCTGCAATGCCATCGTGCTGGAAACAGCGCATTTCTGCCGATTTTCGTTTCCGGCGATCAGTGCGCTGGCGGGCCGTATGCCCGGATTGCAGCAGCAATTGTTTCGGCTGCTGTCCAAGGAACTGGGCATGACGGCCACGCTGGCGGGCGATCACCCCGCCGAGGTACGTCTGGCAGCGTTCCTGATCGACCTGTCGGCACGCTTTGCTGCGGGCGGGTTTTCCGGCAGCACACTGCATCTGGGCATGTCGCGCACCGATATCGGCAATTACCTTCGACTGGCGTCGGAAACAGTGAGTCGGCTGTTCACCCGCATGCGCGACCAGGGATTGATCCGGATCGAGGGAAGGCAGCTGGAGATCCTCGATGCGCATGGATTGCGTGCGCTTGCCGGGCAAGTCGGCCAGGAGTCTGTCGAACTTTGATCGGCCGGTCGGCGAATCTGTCGGCACGGCCCCTATTTTCGTCGGTTCTCGCCCGATAGAACCGCGACGAGTCGGCGAATCGTCGAAAAACTTCCCCCGCGCAGCCAAATTCTCGCCTCGACCGTCAAAGACCGACAGTCGGCCGGTCGCTGAATCGCTATCGCGTCACCCTGCGACCGTTTGTCGCGACCCCACCTGATCCACATCAGTCGCCAGCCGGTGCTTTCGCGGCAGCATGGCGGTCCTTCATCGATGGCATCAGGAGACAGGGAATGAATGCGACGTTGCCCTATACGGGGCCAACCGGTTTACAGGACCGGACCAGCAAGGTCTTGATCTGGATTTTGCTGATAGTTGCCGTGCTGTGTGGCGCGGGCATGGTGTGGGCCACGAAGACCACTTATGACCAGGTGGCGCCCCTGCCGCAGCAGATGGTGGGGCAGCATGGCCAGATCGTGATGCGCCGTGCCGATATCGTGGCCGGCAAGGCAGGATTCCAGCGTGCCGACCTGATGGATTACGGCAGTCTGTATGGCATGGGTTCGTACTTCGGCGAGGACTACACCGCCGCCTATCTGGTTCAGCTTGCCCACAAGGTACAGGACAATCTGGCGCAGCTGCGCCATGGCAAGCCTTTCGCCGCGCTCGATGCCGAGCAACAGTTCGGTATAACCCATGCCATGCGGAAGGAGCTGCAGGGTATCGACCTGAGCCAGGCCCGGGTACAACTGCCCGATACGGTGGCCGACGCGCTGGTCAGCATGCGTGGCCGGATCGCCACCTCGTTACTGACGGACGACTTCGCCAAGGGCTACAGCCGTGCGCGCAGTCTGGACCAGGTCAGTGCCGGCCGAACCGCGGATTTCCTGCTCTATTCGTCGCTGACCACGGTAGCGCGTCGTCCCGGCAAGAACTATTCGTGGACCAGCAACTGGCCGGCCGAACCGCTGGTCGGAAATGCGCCCACCGGAGCCACTTTCGTGTGGACCTGGGCGTCCTTCGCGATGGTGTTCTTCGCCATCGGCGCGGTGCTGGTGATCTTCCGGCTATGGATCGAGCCAGCGGCCCCCAACGAAACCTTCGAACCGATTCTGCAGGGCTTTCTGACCCCGACGCCCAGCCAGAAAGCCTTGTGGAAATACATCCTGGTGGTGGCCGGGGTGCTGCTGGTGCAGATCCTGGCTGGCTCGATCATGGCGCACTACTACACCGATCGCGTCAGCTTCTACGGGATCGATGTCGGCAAGTGGCTACCGTTCGCGTTCCTGCGCAGCGTGCATCTGCAGGCCGCGATCGTCTGGATTGGCGTGAGCTGGATTGGCGCCGGGTTGTTCCTGGCACCGATCATCGGCAAGCGTGAACCCTCCGGGCAGCGTGGCCTGGTCAATCTGATCTTCTGGGTACTGGTGGTCATCGTGGCCGGCGCGCTGATCGGGGATTATCTCGGCATCATGGGCCTGGTCGGCAAGCACTGGTTCTGGTTTGGAAATCAGGGTTTGTCCTACCTGGAACTCGGGCGCTTCTGGCAGATCCTGTTCTTTGTCGGTCTGGCGGTATGGTGCCTGGTATTGCTGCGCGCGTTTTTGCCCACGCTGCGCGCGCTTTACCGGCAAAGCGGTGGCTCCATCAGCGGTGCGTTTCGTATCGAACACCTGCTGTGGATCAGCACCTTGACGGTTGCCTTGTTCTACGTGTTCGGGATGATTCCGCTGGCCTCGCCCAACCCCTCGTTCTCGATTACCGACTTCTGGCGCTGGTGGGTGGTCCACCTGTGGGTGGAGCTCGCCTTTGAGCTGTTCACCGCCGCGGTGACCGGTTATTTCCTGATGGCCCTGGGTCTGGTGTCGCGCCAGATGGTCGAGCGTGCGGTGCTGTTCGAGTGGATACTCATCGTCATCGGCGGTGTGCTCGGCACCGGCCATCACCTGTACTGGGCTGGCGAACCCGGACTGTGGGTCGGTGTCGGCAGCATGTTCTCCTTCATCGAGGTGCTGCCACTGATCCTGCTGGTACTGGAAGCCGTCGACCAGCAACGTCATATCAAGCAGAAAAAAGCGTTTCCCTACAAGCTCGCCTACCTCTACATCCTCGGTGCGGCGTTCTGGAACTTTGTCGGTGCCGGCGTGTTCGGTGGCGGCACGCTGAATGCCCCGCTGGTGAACTACTACGAGCATGGCACCTTCCTCACCCTCAACCATGCGCATACGTCCTTGTTCGGTGCCTTCGGCCTGCTGGCGATCGGCTTGCTCTACATGGTGCTGCGCTACCTCAACGGCGACCGGCCGTGGAGCGACCGGATCGGTACCTGGGCGTTCTGGCTCTACAACATCGGCATGGTGATGTGGATCCTGCTGAACTTCTTTCCGATCGGCTGGCCTCAGCTGGAAGCGGTCTACACCCACGGTTATGCCTACGCGCGCAGCATGCAGTTCTACAACACGACGACCTTCTGGCAGTGGATGCGCCTGCCGGGTGATGTTGTTTTCGCCGCCGGAGCGCTGCTGATGGCGTGGGACTTCATGGCAAAACTGTGGGGTCAGCGCAAGCAGGTCGTTGCAGGGGATGCTGCTGCCAGCATCGCGCAAAGGCATGGCCGGATCGCATGATCGGACAACAGGGTTGACAGGCATCCGCCAGCGCATGCACCGGACTGCTTGCGCTGGCGGAAGTTGACCCAGGTCAGGACATCGACGCGTCCGGTGTGTTGCGATGGCGCAGGTAAAAGTGTTTCAGAACAGTCCGTCTTGCCGTGTCGTGTTTGTGACGGAGGCAGTCTTGGCCCATCAACCCCCGTTTGTCCCGAGTGGAAAGCGGGCGGTCTGACAGCCCCACGTCTTCTGCTGGCCCGGCGGCGACATTGGACAGCACCGGATCCGTGGAGAGGAATCATGCCGCCCATCGTACTTGAGCGACTCGCATTGAAACGGGCGCGCGGCGTCATCGATCGCATTGATGACGGCATGCTCTTGTTGCTCGCCGCCCGTCGCCGGGTAGTACGCGCGGTGGCGGTGCTCAAGCCGCGTGTCGGGCTGTCCGTCCGTGATCCGCTGCGCGAGCGGCAGATACACGATCGGGCGCTCGGACTGGCGGCAAGACTGGATCTGCCGGCATCGACAGCGATGCAGATGCTGGATCTTGTCATCGCTGACGCCTGCCATCAGCAGGGGCTTCCGGTTGACCTGGGTCAGGGCGCCGCAACCGGCGGCGCCACGATAATGGTGTCCACCATGTCGACTTCCTCTCCCCGGTCCTCCAGCGCTCTTCATCTGTTGCGCTTATTGCCGCCACCACGGCGGGTCGCGCCGCTGCTGCGTGTGTTCCCCCCGTATTGGCAGCGCACCTTGCTGGAGGCTGCGATGGCGCGCGTGCTCGCTGCGCCATTGCGTGAGGGCGCGCTCGACTTCATGCGCGGGCACCGTCTTGCCATCGAGGTGAGTGACCTGCGTCTGCACTGGATGCTGGAATTGCGTGAGCAGCGTCTGTGCGCGATCGATGGTGAACCCGAAGCCACCGTACGCGGCAGCGCGACTGACCTGTTGTTGCTCGCCGGCAGGCTGGAGGATGCCGATACGCTGTTCTTCCAGCGTCGCCTGGTACTCACCGGCGATACCGAGCTGGGCCTCACTGCGCGCAACATGCTCGAGCGACTGCCGTGGGAGTCGATCCCGCTGGGTTTGCGCATTGCGTTGAACCGTGGCGCGCGTTTCGCCCGTGCGGCACGGGCTGCACATCGGGGCGAGCCCGCCTGAGCCCGTCATGGCGACATGTTTCCCATCAAGTCTTTTCAGCGAATCGCCATGATCGACACCGACACCTTGCCCACGCCGATATGGCGCGACGAACTGGACGACGAGTACGCCGAGCTCACCGCACGGCTGAAGGATCAGGTGCCGTGTCTGGAATGGTCGTGGCATCTACCGTGGATAGATGCGATCAATCGCCTGAAAACCCAGCGTGGTGCCGTAATCATGGCGCACAGCTACCAATCGCCGGAGATTTTCCACGGGGTTGCCGATATCACCGGCGACTCGCTCGCCCTGGCTCAGGCGGCAGCGACTTGCGATGCCGATCTGATCGTGATGTGTGGCGTTCATTTCATGGCCGAAAGTGCAAAAATCCTTGCGCCGGACAAGCGAGTCCTGATCCCCGATCTCGACGCCGGCTGCTCGCTGGCCAGCTCGATCACCGCCGCCGATGTGGTCACCCTGCGCGCCAGGCATCCAGGCGTGCCCGTAGTCAGCTATGCCAACACCTCCGCGGCAGTGAAAGCAGAGTCCGACGCCATCTGCACTTCGGCCAATGCGGTGCAGGTGGTCGAGTCGATGGGCGTGGACAAGGTGATCTTCCTGCCCGACGAATTTCTGGGCCGCCATGTCGCCAGCCAGACCAGCGTCGAGCTGGTGCTGTGGGATGGTCGCTGCGAGGTCCACGAGAAGTTCACTGCACAGCAGGCGCGGCATGCGCGGGAGCAGTTTGATGCGAAGCTGGTGGCCCACCCCGAATGTCCGCCCGAGGTGCTGGCCGAAGCCGATTTCGTCGGCTCCACCACCGCGATGGGCAAATGGCTGGAATGCGAGAAGCCCGCCCGCGTGGCCCTGATCACCGAATGCTCGATGGCCGACAACCTGCGTTCGCAGTTCCCCGCGACGCAGTTCATCAAACCGTGCAACCTGTGTCCGCACATGCAGCGGATCACCTTGCAAAACATCTACGCCAGCCTGCGCGATCTTCGGTACGAGGTTCATGTTCCCGCCGGCACAGCTGCAAAGGCGCGCGCCGCACTGACGCGGATGCTGCAGATCGGGCGGCGCGAAGCAGTGTGACGTGCGCAAGAGCACCCATCATGGTCGTGGGCGGCGGCGTCGCCGGCCTTGCCACCGCACTAGCCCTGGCACCTTGGCCGGTACGCCTGCTGTGCCGCGCACACGATGGAAGCGACACCGCCAGCGTGCTGGCGCAGGGAGGCATTGCTGCGGCCCTCGATAGCGCTGACACCCCGGTTGCGCATGCGCTCGATACGCTCGCCGCCGGCGCGCAGCACAACGATCCGGCGATGGTGCGCTGGCTCTGCCAGCAGGCACCGGAAGCGGTCCGCTGGCTACAGGCGCAAGGCGTCGCATTCGACCGCGATGCTGCGGGGCGGCTTGATCTTGGCCGCGAAGGGGGGCATCAGGTGGCCAGGGTCGCCCACGCCGGTGGTGACGCCAGCGGCGCGGCGGTGATGGCGGTGCTCCGCCAGCGCGTGCAGCGGGCGGCGCATATCCAGTGGCGCGGCGACGTCGAGGTCGATACGCTGCTACTTCGCGACTCGGCCGTCGTGGGGGTGCGATTTCGCGACAGCTGCGGGCGGGAGCAGGAAATGGGCGCGTCCGCCGTAGTCCTTGCCACCGGGGGCATAGGCGCGTTATTTGCCCGCACCAGCAATCCCCCAGGGGCCGATGGCAACGGACTTGCGCTAGGCCTACGCGTCGGCGCGCGTGCGCGCGACATCGAGTTCGTGCAGTTTCACCCCACCGCGCTGGATATCGCCGGTAGTCATTGCCTGCCGTTGATTACGGAGGCCTTGCGCGGAGCCGGTGCGCACCTGCAGGACGGCGCGGGACGACGCTTGATGGCAGGGCTGCATCCACAGCAAGATCTCGCTCCGCGAGATATCGTTGCGCGCCAGGTCTGGCATGCCCATCGCCGCGAAGGCGCCGCCTGGCTGGACGCTCGCGAGCTGAAGCCAGGCTGGGAAAGTCACTTTCCTACCGTGCTGGCAGCTTGTCTTGCCCACGGCATCGATCCGAGAACGCAGCGCATCCCGGTGAGCGCTGCGAGCCATTTCCATATGGGTGGACTGTCGGTTGATGCCGATGGACGCACCAGCGTCGCTGGTCTGTATGCCGTAGGTGAAGTGGCATGCAATGGCGTGCATGGTGCCAACCGGCTGGCCAGCAATTCCTTGCTTGAAGGGGTGCTGTGTGGCCGCCGGCTTGGCGTGCTGCTGGCCGACATGTGCGCGCAAAACGTGTCGCACAAAACAGCCAGCGGTCGCTATCGATGGGTTGCGCGCGGCATCGGTCTGCCATCGGCGCTGATGGCCGAGCTGCGGACCACGCTATGGCACGCTGCCGGACCGGAGCGCGATGCCGCGGGTCTGCGCCAAGCCGCGCAAGCCTGTGCACAATGGGCTGGACAAGGCTGGCAGGCGTGGCTGGCACACGAACTCCTTCTGGCGGCCGGTTCGCGAACTCACAGCCTGGGTTCCCACCATCGCGCCGATTCCGCGGTGGCAGGCTGATGTTCCCGGCAAGGCAAATTCCGCATTTTCTGGTTGCTGCCGGCGTGGGTGGCAGAGCACGGGTTTAAGGCGCATTGACAGGTGCGCAAGCGCCATTCCACAACCATCTCCTGGGCCAGCCGGTCGTCCCCATGCACAGACTTTCCTGGACCATTCCTATCTCGACGCACTTCAATCGAGCCTTGCTGGGGTTCGATCGATTCCTCTTTGAGCATTCGAGCCGGGTTTGCCGATTGGCCGTCCATCTCGGCGAGGCATTGGATGTCGACGGCCATGACCTGGCAATTCTGGCCCTGTCAGCCCGACTCCACGATGTCGGTAAAATGGCGATTCCGGGCGGCATCCTGAACCATCCCGGGCCACTTGACGACGCCGAAACGACGATCATGCGATCGCATAGCGTGCAGGGTGAGCGGCTGGTGCGCTCCCAGTGCGATATCCCTTTTGGCGACGAGGTCGCGACCATTGTGCGCCACCACCACGAACACTGGGACGGATCGGGATATCCCGATGGACTCCGACGTCAGGCGACGCCATTTCTGGCGCGCATTGTCGCCGTTGCCGACAGCTGGGATGCCTTGTTGTCTCCGCGCCCGTACCATCCGGGGTGCCCGGCAAGCGAGGTGCTGCACATCCTGCGCAGTGAGCGCGGCTTCAAGCACGATCCAGGGATTGTCGACGTTTTCATTGAGAAAATCGTTCCCTTTCTTGGCGATTCGTAGTTTGCGCTGATACCGCCGCGGTCGTCGATGATCAGCCGGCCTGGGCGAGGATGCATTCGATGGATTCGTGTGCATCGGGGTACCGGGAAAGCTGGGCGTCCGGTCCTCCGGGCCTGTGCGCCAAGGCGCATACGCCGGCGCAAGAATATGGACGGTTTAGCGATTGCTTGTACGCGATTGCGCGTAGACCAGTAGACTTGGCCGAACCCGGTTGCAGCGAGGCCGAAACACACGGCTGCGTATGTTTTTCGGATATTGATCAGGGTCAGGGCACGCGATGCCAAAGCCCTGCAGACTGCCCCCCGTCTTCATTGTATGGCTCACCATGAACCGACCCTCTGCGTATAACCATGACCAATTGCTCTCCTGCGCCCGCGGGGAGCTGTTTGGTCCCGGCAATGCCCGTCTTCCCTCGCCGCCGATGTTGATGTTCGATCGAATCACCCATATCGATGATTGTGGCGGGGCCTACGGCAAGGGTGTGCTGCGTGCCGAGCTGGATATCCGTCCCGACTTGTGGTTTTTCGGCTGCCATTTCGACGGCGACCCGGTCATGCCCGGTTGCCTGGGGCTGGACGCGATGTGGCAGCTCAGCGGGTTTTTTCTGCCGTGGCTGGGCGAGCCGGGTCGTGGGCGAGCCCTGGGCGTGGGCCAGGTGAAGTTTTCCGGGCAGGTATTGCCGAACGCCAAGCTGGTTCGCTACGAAATTGACATCCGTCGCGTGATGCGCGGCAAACTGGCCCTGGTGATCGCCAACGGCAACATGTTCGTCGATGATCGCCCGATCTATGTGGCTGAAAACATGCGCGTAGGCCTGTTCCAGTCCACCGAGGATTTTTGATATGCGTCGTGTAGTCGTCACCGGCATGGGTATCGTGTCCTGCCTGGGCAATGCGCTGGACACCGTGTCGGAAGCGTTGCGCGAGTTGCGCAGTGGCATCTCGATGGCGCCTGAATACGCCGCGCGCGGTTTGCGCAGCCATGTCGTCGGTGTGCCGACGATCGACCTCACGGCGGTCATCGACCGCAAGTTGAAACGCTTCATGGGCGACGCCGCGGCGTATGCCTATGTGGCGATGCGCGATGCGATTGCCGATGCCGGACTGTCGATCGAGCAGATATGCCATCCGCGCAGTGGCGTGATTGCCGGCTCTGGCGGCGGTTCGCCGCGCTGGCAGATCGAGACTGCCGACCTGCTGCGCGAAAAAGGCGTGCGCAAGGTCGGTCCGTACATGGTGCCGCGCACGATGTGCTCCACCGTCTCGGCTACCCTCGCCACCGGCTTCGGCATCCGTGGTCTGAGCTATTCGATTTCCGCCGCCTGCGCCACCTCGGCACATTGCATCGGCGCAGCCGCTGACATGATCCGCCATGGCATGCAGGACGTGATGTTTGCCGGTGGCGGTGAGGAAGAGCACTGGGGCATGACCGCGGAGTTCGATGCCATGGGGGCTCTTTCCAGCAACCACAATGAAACCCCGTCGACGGCTTCGCGGCCCTACGACAGCAGCCGCGACGGCTTCGTGATTGCCGGCGGCGGCGGTATGCTGGTGCTGGAGGACTACGAGTACGCGAAAGCGCGCGGTGCGCACATCCATGCCGAACTGGTCGGTTACGGCGTGACCTCCGATGGCGCCGACATGGTGGCGCCGTCCGGCGAGGGGGCGGTGCGCTGCATGCAGATGGCGATGCGCGACGTGGCCGCGCCGATCGACTACCTCAATACCCACGGCACCGCCACCCCGATGGGCGACATCGTGGAGTTGCGGGCGGCACGTGAGGTCTTCGGTGACGCCGTACCACCGCTGTCCTCGACCAAGGCGTTGACCGGCCACTCGCTTGGCGCGGCCAGCGTGCACGAGGCGATCTACAGCCTGCTGATGCTGCGCGATGGCTTCATGGCCGGTTCGGCCCATATCGCCCAACTCGATCCGCTCGCCGAGGGCTTCCCGATCCTGCGCGAGACGCGCGCGGCGAAACTGGCCACCGTGATGTCGAACAGCTTCGGTTTCGGTGGCACCAACGGCAGCCTGGTGTTTGCCCGGGTGTAACGCTAGCGCGCTCGATCGCAGCAGCGTGCTGCGGTGGCAGCTGAAGGCCATGCGGGTCCACCGCCCCACCATGCGCTACGATTTTTTAGACTTTCCAGGGAGACTGTAACCTGATGTCGGCCATCCTCCCCAGCACCATCGCCCGGCAGACGCGTGGCGAGGAAATCGCCAATAGCGTCAGCCACGGGCTGGGGCTGTTGCTGGCGCTGGCCGGCCTGCCGGTACTGATCCTGCACGCCGTGCGCACTGGCGGCGTGTCGGCGGTGGTCGGGGCGGCAATCTTCGGCGGCAGCGCGGTCCTGCTGTACCTGGCCTCCACGCTGTACCATGCAATCACGCATCAGCGGATCAAGGCGATCTTCCGGGCGCTGGATCATGCGGCGATCTACCTGCTGATCGCAGGCACCTACACGCCGATCGCGCTGGGTGTGCTGCGCGGTGGCGTGGGCTGGACCATGCTGGGCGTGATCTGGAGCCTGGCGCTGGCCGGACTGCTGTTCAAGGCGATGGTCGGCATGCGGTTTCCGCGGGTGTCCACGGTACTGTACGTGGGCATGGGTTGGGTGGCACTGATCGCGATCCGGCCGTTGTGGCTGCACATGGCGCCCGGCGGTTTGATCTGGTTGCTGGCCGGCGGTCTGGCCTACAGCCTGGGCGTGGTGTTTTTCGTGCTGGACGAAAAGCTGCGCTATGGCCACTTCATCTGGCATCTGTTCGTGCTTGCCGGCACCACCTGCCACTTCTTCGCGGTACTGTTGTACGCGTACTGAGGTAGGTACCCGTTTGCCAGTCGCCAAGGGCGCCAGTTTCAGCCGGGCATAGCCGCCCGTTTCATGCCGGCTTCACCGTGCCAGTAACCGTTGCGTTCGCCGATCGATGACGGTATTTCCATGCTGCGGCGAGCCTGGTCGAAGTGCTCCACGATGCCGGCCATGCCGTCGGCTTGTGGATACAACCTCAGTATGTCGACGCCGAGTTCCCGCAGGGTGAGCAGTTCGGGGCCGAGGTCGGTGATTTCCTCGCCCTGGATCTGGATCCCGTTGACGCGCAGGAAAGGCTGGCCTTCGCGCGTGGCCAGCGCCAGGCCATCGGGGTATTCGATGCAACGGAATTCGCATTGGTCCTTGGCCACGTCCAGCGCGCGCGCGGTGAAGCAGCGTGCCGAGTAGGCCAGCGGCAGCCTTCCAAACGCGATCACCTCGAGTTCCGGCATGCTGCGACCCTCGGCAAGTACCGCCGCGCACAGTTCGCGTAGCAGTGTCTCGCCCTGTTCGACACCGGGCACCCAGCGACGCAGGCCATCCTCGATCAGCAGTGCGAGTGCATGGTGGTTGTAGATGTTGAGCGAGGGTCCGGCGACGAACGGCAGCTCGCGCTCGCGGCACAGCTGCACCGCGGAAAGGTCGTTGGCCTCGATCCAGCTTCTACCCTCACCGATCAACCGCCGCAGCGCTCCCAGCTCGGATTCGGCCTCGATCAGGGCCAGCGACGACAGCACCACCTGCTTGCCGCTGGCGCGCAGCTCCCCGGCCAGCGCGATCCAGTCGCGGGTGCCCAGCTCGCGCCGCTTGCTGCATACCGTCTCGCCCAGGTAGATGATGTCGATCGGCCAGCTGGCCGCTTCCCGGTAGAACGCCAGCGTGCGTTCGCGGGGCCAGAAATACTGCAGCGGGCCGAGACTCAGTTTCATCATGTCGTTCGTATCCATCGGCACACCCGGTTCAATGCCAGCGACGGTGATAGGGGCCAAGCGTGGTCTGGTGACCTTCGGCGTGTGCCGACAGCGCGTGCTGCCAGTCTGCCTGCAACTGCCATTGCTGTGGCGAGGCCTGATAGCGGTCCAGCGCCTCACGCCAGGTACGGGTCACCGATCTCACATACGCCACGCCGCGTTGACGGCCCTCGATCTTCAGCGCCACCACACCGGCCTGGACCAGCTTGGGCAGGAGCTCCAGCGTATTCAGACTGGTCGGTTCCTCCAGCGCATGAAAGATCTCGCCACCGACATCGAAGCGGCCCTTGCATACGGTGGGGTAACCCGCGGGCTCGCGGGGTTGGAAGCGGTCGATCAGTACATCGTTGAGGCGTACGCTGCGAGCGCCGTCGGGGTGCTCCTCCCAACGAACGAACTTCGCCGGTGAGCACACACCATGTCGGTTCGGCGAGGCGCCGGTGACATAGCTGGAGAGCTGGCAACGACCCTCGACCATGATGCACAGGCTACCGAAGGCAAACACTTCCAGTGGCACCGGCGAGCGTTCGCACAGTCGCTCCACCTGCTGCAGCGACAGTACCCGCGGCAGCACCGCGCGACTGATCCCGAAGCGCTCGTGCATGTAACGCAGTGCCGGTGCGGTGGTCGCCGAACCCTGTACCGATAGATGGCGCGCCAGCGAGGGATGGGTTCGGGTGGCGTAGTCAAGTACTGCCATTTCTGCCGCAATGATTGCATCGCAGCCGAACTCGGCTGCCTTGTCGACCGCTGCATACCATTGCGGCAGGCGGGCGCTCTCGGGGTAGGTGTTCAACGCCAGGTAAACCTTGCGTCCGCGCGCGTGAGCATAGGCAACGCCCGTGCGCAGCTCCTCGTCGCTGAAATTCAGGCCCGGGAAGGCGCGCGCATTGGTCTGGTCGCGGAAGCCCGCATAGACCGAATCCGCGCCGGCGTCGATCGCCGCCTGCAAGGCCGGCAGATTGCCGGCGGGACAGACCAGTTGCATGCGTACCTCGCAGGAAGAACCAGCGGCCATCGTGGCATGCAGTACGTACGCTGTCGTTGACCTGGATCAGCCGCTGCAGACCGGCGGTGCACTAGCATATCCCCCGATATGTTCAGGGCCGCACCTCCCGAATGACTGGCACGACCGACTACATCCAGGCTTGGCAATGCATCGGCTGTGGCAAGATCGAAGCGCCGCAACCGTGCATCGGCGTGTGCCGCGATCGAAAGATATTGATGGTGGGCAAGGACGAACACGAGCAGGTGCTGGCCGAACTGGCGAGTGCAAAGCAGGGCATGAAGGGTCTGCAGGCGGTGCTGCTGCAACTGGCCTGGTCCGAACCGCGCGACGGCCAATGGGAGCGTTGCTGGCGGGCGTTGCAGTTGCGTGCGCGGGCGTGGATCGCCGATCCGGGCAAGGAATTTCCCGAGCTTGAGCTGGCCGAACCGTCAGCGGATACCTGAGCCCGAAAGCGTCGCCCACAGCGCATCGACGCGACGCTCGATGGCGGGGTCCGGCACGATCGGCTTGCTCCAGCTACGGCTGGTTTCGGACGGCCATTTGTTGGTGGCGTCGATGCCCAGCTTGGAGCCGAGATTCGGCACCGGACTGGAAAAATCCAGGTAGTCGATCGGGGTGTTCTCCACCAGCATCGAGTCGCGTGCCGGGTCGACCCGGGTGGCCAGCGCCCAGATCACCTGCGACCAGTCGCGTACGTCGATGTCGTCGTCGGTGACGATCACGAACTTGGTGTAGGTGAACTGGCGCAGGTACGACCAGATACCCATCATCACCCGTCGCGCATGGCCGGGATATTGCTTGCGGATGCTGACCACCGCGATGCGGTACGAGCATGCTTCCGGCGGCAGGTAGAAATCGACGATTTCGGGAAATACCTTCTGCAGGATCGGCACGAACACGTCGTTCAACGCCATCGACAGCACCGACGGTTCGTCGTGCGGCGCACGCCCCATGTAGCTGCCGTGATAGATCGCATCCTGACGCAGACGCATGCGCTCGATCGTCAGCACCGGAAAATGATCCTGCGCGTTGTAGTAACCGGTGTGGTCGCCAAACGGGCCTTCCAGCGCGGTGTCGCCGGGATGGATGAATCCTTCCAGCAGGATCTCGGCGCCGGCCGGTGCGTCCAGACCGGTCAGCTGGCTTGTCCATACACGCGTACGTTGGCCGCGCAGCAAACCGGCGAACTCGTATTCGGAGAGCGTGTCGGGCACCGGCGCCACCGCGGCCAGCATGGTGGCCGGGTCGGCACCGAGTGCCACCAGCACCGGGAAGGGCTGGTCCGGATGGACGGCTTTCCAGTCCGCATAGTCCAGTGCACCGCCGCGATGCGGCAGCCAGCGCATGATTACCCGGTTTGGGCCGATCAGCTGCTGTCGATAGATCGCCACGTTCTGCCTTGGCTGCCGGGTGCCTCGCGTGACCACCAACCCGAAGGTGATCAGTCGACCTGCATCGCCTGGCCAGCAGTGCTGGATCGGCAGCCGTGAAAGGTCGATCTCAGCGCCTTGCAGCGTTTCATGTTCGAACGCCGCTTCGCGAACCCGCTGGGGCGCCACGTGAGCCAGCTGGGCCAGTTCCGGCCAGGTAGCCAGTGCCTGACGCAGGCTGGACGGCCAGCGCGGCTCCTTGATCGCGGCGAGCAACCGGCCGAGTTCACGCAGGCTCGCCAGTGGTCGTCCTGCCAGCGCAGCTTCAATCCGCCGACGCTGGCCGAACAGGTTGCCGAGCAGTGCGTGTCGTGAGCCGGACGGCTGCGTCATCAGCAAGGCGGGGCCGTCTTCGCGCAGTGCGCGCAGGCAAAGTGCGGTGGATTCCAGGTGCGTGTCGACGGGCAGTTCAACACGTTGCAGTTGCCCGTCGTGTTCCAGATGCCGCAGAAAGCCGCGAAGATCGTGAAAGCTCACGATGTGGCTTCGGGCAGGTTGGTGATCGCCAGGTGGCCGTCCTCGTCACCTTCGGTAAGCAGTTTGCGGTGAATCAGTTCCAGTGAGTCCATCAACTGCGCTCGGGCCCCGGCGGCAAAGGGATTTTCCTGCTGGATCGCAGCAAACAGATGGCCGGCGTCGCCACGCACGGCGGCCAGCATGTGCTTCAGGCCCTGGAACGATGGCGGCGCAACCGTCAGGTCGTCGTCCACGCCCATCTCGACCAGGCCCTTGGCGATGAAGAATGCCAGTGCATGGGTACTTGCCATCGCCTTGTCGTGGATGGCCGGGTCCTGTTCGATCACCTCGCAGCCGAGCGCGACGAACAGCTGATGGGCGCGAGCGGCGGCGTCGGGGTGACGCGGGCTGGCACAGACCACGGTGCGCAGTGGATGCTCGCCGCGAGCGAGGCTGAGCGGGCCGAACAGGGGGTGCGTTCCGGCGTGTGGGATCTCGTCGCCGAGCAGTTCATCCATCATGGTGCAGGGATGCATCTTCACGCTGCCCACGTCGATCACGGTTTGCCTCGCATCCAGGTGCGGGCGCAACGTATGCAATGCGCTGCGCATGTGCGGGACCGGCATGGCCAGTACGATCCATTGCGCTCCCTCCGCCGCTGCCATGGCCGAAGTCGCAGCCAGTTCCACCGGCACCGTCGCACCCGGATCGTAGGCGCGAACTTCATGGCCGGCGTGCAGTAGCAGCTCGGTGAGGGCGCGGCCAAAGCGGCCAAAGCCGAGGATGGCGAACAACATGGGCGGTTACCTTGGGTCGGGGTGGCAGACGCGGGCGTGGCGCGGATCTGTGCGAACCATGGCTGTGGGTCCGCGGGCACCACAATGATGCCTCATATCGGGCGTTGGCCAGCCGTTTGCCATTGACCGTCGTGCAAGGTGGCGCGGAGGGCCGTGGTCCAGGCCGTGGTGTCGATGCCGTGGGCGGCCAGCCAGGAGGTATCGAACAGGGTTTGCGCGTAGCGCTCGCCACGGTCGCACAGCAGGCTCACGATGCTGCCGCGCTCGCCGCGCATGCGCATCAAGGCAGCCAGCTGCAAGCAGGCGGCAAAGTTGGTGCCGGAGGACCCGCCATAACGTCGACCCAGCAGTTCTTCCAGTAGCCAGGCGGCAGCGATCGAGGCGCTGTCGGGGACCTCGACCACCCGGTCGACCACGTCGAACACGAAACCCGGTTCCACTCGCGGCCGACCGATACCCTCGATCAGCGTCGGCATGCTCGCTATCGCATCCGGATTGCAGGTACGCCAGCCATGCACGAATCCGCTGCCGTTTGGTTCGGCCACGCACAAGCGGGTGGACAGGCGGCGGTAACGCAGGTAGCGGCCGATGGTGGCCGAAGTGCCACCGGTGCCGACGCCGCAGACGATCCAGGCGGGCTCCGGAAACGGCTCACGAGCCATCTGGTCGATGATCGACGCGGCGATATTGTTGTTGCCGCGCCAGTCTGTCGCGCGCTCGGCCAGGCCGAACTGGTCGAGGTGGCAGGCGCCGTTGGCGGCATGTGCCGCGGCCCGTGCGTGCACCTGGCACGGATCATCGACCAGGTCGCACTCGCCACCCAGAGCCTGTACGTCGCGCAGCTTGCCGGGTGCCGTGGCGGTCGGCATCACCGCGATGAACGGCAGGCCAAGCATGCGCGCGAACCAGGCTTCGGAAATTGCCGTGGATCCGGAAGATGCATCGACCACGGTCTGTCCATCGCCCAGTCGACCGTTGCAAAGCGCATACAGGAACAGCGAACGGGCGAGGCGATGCTTGAGGCTGCCGGTAGGGTGGGAGGCTTCGTCCTTGAAATAGAAATCGATGCCGTGAAACCCTGGAAAGTTGAGCTTCAACAGATGCGTGTCGGCGGACCTCGCCGACTCCTGCGCCAGTTTTTCCAGCGCCTGATGAACCCACTGGCGTTCGGTGTCGCCGCGGGGATTGACAAGTCGCACGACAGTTTCCATCGAAGCCTCCGTTGTCAGCCCTGGCCTGGATCGATCGCGGTGGCCAGTGCGCGCACGCGCCGACCGAGGAACTCGAAATAGCGCTCGATATAGCTGATGTTGTTCTCGTGATCGATCAGGTAGGGATTCATCAGCGTGTGACGCAGGATGATCAGGCGGTCGTGGTCCGGGCCAGTGCCGAGGCTGTCCGGATCCAGGTCCAGTGCGGTCAGGATGCGCGAGGTATCGCTCGGCCCGAGCATTTCCGGCCGCAGACTGGTCGCCGAGCCGAAAAATTCCTTCAGCTGCAGCGGTTGGTGGGGGTCGCAGCGCAGCGTATCGTGCAGCGCACGCACATAGGCGTTGGCGTGTGCCACGCTGCGGTTGCCGCAAGGATTGAGCGCAAGGCAGACCAGGTTGCTGTCCGGTGCGAACGGTACCAGCACATGCATCGTGTCGGCGACATCCAGCGCGAGGCGTCGGGCACAGGCGTGGAAGGCCTCGGCGGCACGAATGGTGGCGCGCGGCAGGCGACCGAAGTGCACGTGATCCAACGGCAGCACCTTGTGCATGACATAAACCGCCGCCGCCGCCGCCCCGGACTTGGAACCTTCCGGGACGAACTGGCCGAGGCTGCGATAGCGCGCGAGATAGTTGTCGGGAGGGTTGGCATGAAACACATAATCGGCACGCTCGGCCAGCAATGCCATGGCGCGGTGGTCGCGGCAGATGAAAGCACCCGAACCGTAAGGAAGATAGCCCAGCTTGTGCGGGTCGACCGTGGCCGAGTCGGTGTCGCCCAGCGCGGCGAATGCCGCGTGGACTTCGGTGGTTGGAAACCGTACGTACTCGGCCGCCACTTCGTGGCGTCGACGCAGGCTGCCGTCCTCGCGACGGAACAACGTGGCCAGATAGCCGCCCCAGGCCGCGTCGACATGCACGGAAAATTCCAGACCAAGCGAGCGGGCCTGGCTTCGGGCGGCGAGTACGGCGTCGATGGGATCGATCGTGCCGTATTCGGTAGTCCCCAACACGGCGACACACATCAGCACAGGTTGGCGGTTGCGGGCGCAGCGCGCCAGCGTCTCGTGCAGTGCTACCGTGTCCAGCCGCATGCCGCGGGTTGGCAGAAGTTGCAGCTGGTTGCGGCCGAGGCCGAGCAGCTTCATCCCCTTGCTCCATGAATAGTGCGCGGTGACCGGGGCCAGCACCAGCGGAACGCGCAGCGTGGGATGCGCCGCAAAGAAGTCGGCCAGCCCACGCTGTTCGATCCGTTCGTCTTCGACTCGCGTGTGCCAGTACTTTTGCTCCGGCGGCGTCAGCCCGGCCAGCCACGCTCGCCATTGCTCAAGCAGCACGATGGTATCGGCAGCGGCAAGATTGAAGGCGCTCCAGTCGTCGGCTGGCAAGGCGATACCCGGAACCTGTGCCGCACGCAATGCCACCGGGAAGGCTTTCAACGCCAGCGCCAGCCGCAACGCCTGATAGTTGGCGAGGGTTCCGCCGGAGGTGAGGTGGCCGAACGCACAGTCCGGTTGCTCGGGATCATGCGGGTAGCCCAGCATGCGTGCGAGTTGCAAGCCTGCCTGCACCTCCATGTCCACGGTGACCGGCGCGGCATCCTCACTGACGTTGTTGGGGTTGTAGGGCAGGGTCAACATGTGTGCCGCCAATCCCGGCAGCAGCAGGTCGGAGGCCATGTGGCCGATATAACGGGGGCTGTGGAATGGTACCGATTTCTTCAGCGCGGCCGACAGCTGGTGCAGCTCGCGCCGCATGCGCGCCTCAAACGCCAGGTAATCGGGATGCTGGGCCGAGGAGGTGGCGATCGCCGGTGGATCTTCCGGATGAAAGTTGCGCCGCCAGTACACATGGTCGCGCAGGAATTCCACCATCAGCTTTTCCAGCAAGGCGTCATTTTCGCCATAGGGGCCGAGGAAGCACGCATCCAGCGCGTGATCGCGGGGCTCCGGCGAAGGCAAAGGCACTGCAGCGCTCATGCGAGAAGATCCGGTGGCCGGCATCCCGCGGCGGGGTACGTTTGTACTGCGGGGCAAGCCGTGCGGCCGGCCGGTGATTCGACGGGTTCTTCGTGCGACGGTGTTCGAGCGGTACACATAAGTTGCTCCTGGGACAGGAACCCATGCTCCATGGAGAAGCGATCCACTGCACTGACCCACGTCAATTCGTCGGAGCCAGCCGCAGACCGGGTGCGGTTCGCTGCGTGACGCCGTGGCCACACCACATCAGCGGTGTTTCATCCGTTCATGCGGTTGGGAAAATACCGAACGCCGCAGCAAGAGCGCGGCCGGCGCGGGCCTCTGGCGGCGATCGCAGCAGGCGGGCGATTCTTTCTCGGCCTCTCTGTCGGAGGGATCGTAGCCGGTTGCTCCGCGCTGGATGCCGTCAGCCGTATCGCCTTGGATTCCATGTCGTGGTCTACTGGGGGATCACCAATAGAGGAGGTTTCCCATGTCCAAGGTTGCTCTCAAGGGCCAGCCGGTCCAGGTCGACGGTTCGTTCCCCGGCAAAGGCCAGCAGGCGCCCGCTTTCACCCTGGTCGGCGCGGACCTGTCCGACGTTTCGCTGACAAGTTTTTCCGGCAAGCGCAAAGTACTGAATATTTTTCCCAGCGTGGACACCGGTGTGTGTGCCGCGTCGGTACGCCATTTCAACGAACTGGCGGGCCAGCTCGCCAATACGGTGGTGTTGTGCATTTCGGCGGATCTGCCCTTCGCACAGTCGCGCTTCTGTGGCGCCGAAGGTCTCGATCATGTGGTGATGCTGTCGAGCATGCGGGGGTGTGAATTTCTCGACGACTACGGCGTGGCGATTGCCGACGGCCCGTTGGCCGGGGTTGCCGCGCGCGCCGTGGTGGTGCTGGACGCGCAGGACAAGGTCATCCACAGCCAGTTGGTCGCCGAGATTACCGAGGAGCCCGATTACGCTGCCGCGCTTGCCTTGCTGAGCTGAGTTTTCATCCACGGGTGGCTGCCGCTGTGGTCACCCGGGAACAGCATTTTTCCGGATCGGCAGGAACTCGACGCCGATGATCGGCAGATCCAGTGGGCACCCCGGAGGCGGCAGGCCAAGTCCCATCCGCAGGCCCCGGCCGATACGCTCGGCATATTCAATCATGGCATCGGCGGCGGTTGCTTCGAGTACTTCGCTGCAGGTTTTCCGCCACAAGGCCAGCCAGTGATCGAAATGTCCGGCATCGATCGGATGTGATCGGTGTGCGGCCATCGGATTGCCGCGGTAGCTGCCGGCACGCAGCGCAACCGACGCCCAGAAAGAGGTCAGTCTGCGCTTGTGCTCATCCCAGTCCTGCACCGCCGGGTTGAATACGGGGCCCAGTACGGGATCGATTTGCACTCTGGAATAGAAACGATCCACCAGAGTGGCAATGGCGTCTTGGTCGAGGAGGGGTGTGCGCATGAGGTCTCGGAGAGCGGAAAAAAGCGCGTGCCTGGGGCCGCTGGCCCCGGGCACGCGGCGGATCACTTGCTGAGGCTGAGTGTGCCATGCATCAAGGCGGCATGGCCCGGGAAAGAGCAAAAAAAGCTGTAGGATTCACCGGCCTTCAGGGCGGACACCTTGAATGTGGTCGAGGCGCTCTGGCCGCCGCCGATGATCTTGGTATGCGCGATCACGCGCTTGTCGTTCGGCTTGATGTAGTTGTCGCCAAGGCCGGCCTTGGCGCCGGCCTCGATAATGCCGGCTTCATCGGCGGTGCTGCTGAGCACCCAATCGTGGCCCATGGCGGTTCTCGGGAGGGTTCCGGTGTGCTTCAGGGTCACCTTGAAGTGCTTGCACGCTTTCGGCACCACGATGGATGACTTGTTGAAACGCATCATGTCATTGGCCTGGATCGTGGTCGAGCAGGTCGCCGCCCAGGTCGGGGCGGCGAGGAGGCTGAGTAGGGCAAGTGCAAACCATTGGCGGGTCATATCGGTTCTCTTCGGGGGTGGGGAAACGGGATGCCCGAGAGGTTAACGGCGTGGCGGTCTGGCCGCCCTGATCTGGATCATCGAGCAGCGGCAGGATGGCGGGGCTGTCGAGATCGTCGAACTGCTGGTGATTGACTGCCCAGAAGAAGATCACCACCGCGATGACCACCACCAGCAGCGTGACCGGGATCAACACCAGCAGGATATTCATCCGTGAAGCTCCGGATATTTAGTGATCTCACGGCGTCCGACGCGCAGCGCGTTGAGCACCACCACCAGCGAACTGGCCGACATGCCGATGCCGGCCAGCCACGGTGGCACCAGGCCGAACGCGGCAAACGGGATGGCGAAAAAATTGTAGGCCAGCGCCCAGCGGCGACTTTGTACGACGACATGCTGGACCTGGCGCGAGACGGTGCGCGCGCGAACCAGGCCATCCAGGCGTCCATCAAGCAGCAGCAGGTCGGCCTGCGCCTGAGCCAGCTCGGTGCCGGTGGTCAAGGCGGCCGATACGTCGGCACCGGCCAGGATCGGCGCATCGTTGCCGCCGTCGCCGATGGCGAGAACCCCGTGACCTTCGGCCTGCTTTGCGCGTAGAAGCCGCAATTTGTCGGCCGATGTCTGCCGACCGGACCAGTCAGTCACGCCCAGGCGCGCAGCCATCGCGGCGACCCGTTCGCGGCTGTCGCCGCTGACAATACACGGCACAACGCCGGCGGCACGCAGTGCCTCAAGCGTGCCTCGTGCGTCGTCGCGCGGTTGTTCATCCAGCGGGAAGGCTGCGAGTGCACCTTGAATGTCGGCCAGCACCAGTGTGCCGTCCAGGCGCGCCGGGGGTTCCTTCCCGCTGAGTTCGAGCGCAAAGGCCGCATGGCCAAGCCGCAAACGGCGCCCATCGATCAGCGCGCTGATGCCGCCTCCCGCCGTGACCTCTACGCCGGCTGGTCGCACGGGGAGCACGACGTGCGCCTGCCTCGCCGCCTCGGCCACGGCGCGCGCCAGCGGGTGGGAGCTTTCGCCGGCCAGCACGGCAGCCAGTTGCAACAGCTGTGCCGGGTCATCGCCATGTAGTGATTCGATCGCCGCGGTGTCCAGTCGCGGCACACTCAAGGTGCCGGTCTTGTCAAACAGTGCGCAGTCGATCCGGGCCAGCGCAGCCAGTGCCGTGCTGTCGGTAACCAGCACGCCATGGCGCGCCAGCGTGCCGAGTGCCCGGGTCAGCGTGACGGGAAGAGTCAGCGCGAAGGCGCAAGGGCAGGCCACCACCAATACGGCGATGGTGGCGTCAAAGGCGCGCGTTGGATCGACCAGCAGCCAGCCGATGGCCGTGGCCAACGTCAGCAACAGGATGCGACCCACGAAGCGACTCGCCTCGCGGTCGTTCGAGGTCGTTGCCGGGCTGCGCGCCTCCCGGGTACGGCTGGCCAGCGCGCTCAATTGCGCCGTGGTGCTGCCTTTTCCCGACGCTGTCACGCGCAGATCGACGGATCCGGACAGCAGGATGCTGCCGGCGATCAGGCGCGCGCCGCGCCGATGCAGCACGGGACGGGACTCGCCTGACAGCAGGGCCTCGTCCACCCGGGCGATCCGGTCTTCCAGCACGCCGTCGGCCGGCACGGTGGAGCCTTCGGGAATATGCACCCGGTCACCGGGCAACAAGGTGACGGCAGCGACCGTTTCAAGTTCGCCACTGTCGCATCGCCGCTGCGCGAGCAAAGGCGATGCATCGATCGCCGCGTCCCCGAGCGCGCTGCTGCGATGACGCGCGCGCAGCTCCAGGTAGCGCGCCCCGAGCAGCAGAAACACGAACATGCTGATTGAGTCGAAATAGATTTCGCCGCCTCCGCGCAAGGTGTTCCAGGTGCTGGCCAGAAACACCAGGGCGACGGCCAGTGCGATCGGCAGGTTGATACCCAGTCGTCGTGCACCGAGCTCATGCATGGTGCCGACGAAGAACGGCCTGGCCGAATAGAACACCAACGGGATCGTGGACATCAGCCCGAGCCAGCGGAACAGGTTGCGTGTGCTGAAGTCGACGAAGTCGACCACGCCGATATAGATCACGAAGGCGTAGGTCATCACCTGCATCGCGCACATGCCGGCGACCAGCAGCCGCTTGAGCAGGTCGTGCATCTCGCTGCTTCGTGCGTCATCGATGCTGTCGTAACGCAGCGGCTGTGCCGGGCAATTGGCTTCCGCGAAGGCGTCCAGAAGAGTCGGCAGCGACGTGCGACTGCTGTCCCACACCACGCGCATGCGATGCGCAATGCGGTCGATGGCGATGCGTTGTATGCCGGGCAGGCTCCGGATCACCTGCTCGATGTGCAATGCCTGTCTGGCATCGCGGAGCAACTCCACGCGCAGCGCGATTTCACTGCAACCGTCGTGCCGCGTATGCAGGACTTGCGCGGCAAGCTGAGGGTGCGCCCACGCTGCGTGTGACCCGCTCATCGTTGCGGACTGCGACTGCTGTGCGTACTGACCGGCACGCCAAAGACCTTGTGCGAGGTATTCAGCGGGGTGTCGGCGTGGCGCATGCTGAGCGCGATCAGCCAGATGCATCCGGCCAGCGAGGCGGCTAAAACCGCCATCCCAAGCCACAACACCGGCTGTCGGTACCAGCAGGCGGAGCCAGGTGACGTGCGGTCACTGCGCGCTGGCATCGTTGTCGTGGGACAGGTGGTAGACATATGCGGCCAGTACGTGAATCTGTCCGTCGGACAAACGCGGCGACCACGTCGGCATGTGGCCCTGGCGGCCGCCGCCGATGGTGGTCTCGATATCTGTGACCGTACCTCCATACAGCCAGACGTGGTCGGTCAGGTTGGGTGCGCCGAGTGCCTGGTTGCCCTTGCCGTCGGCACCGTGACACGCGGCACAGGTCGCGAACAGCGGCTTGCCGGCGGCGGCCCGGGTCGCGTCGTGCGGGGAGGCGGAAAGACTCAGCACGTATTGCGCGAGATTTTTTACATGGTTTTCGCCCAGGCTCGCCCAGGGCGGCATCACGCCATTGCGGCCATTGTGGATCGAGCTGGTGATCGCCTTGCCGTCACCGCCATAAAGCCAGTCGTTGTCCGTGAGATTGGGTGCCCCCAGCAGCTGATTGCCCTTGCCGTTGCGGCCGTGGCAGGCGGCGCAATTGTCATCGAACAGCGTTCGGCCCATCTGTTGCGCGTCGGGGTCGGCGGCCAGTTGCTCGACCGGATACAGGGCGAAACGCTGCATCAGCGCGTCCAGTTTGACGTCATTTGCAGCGACCGCCTGCGCCAGCTGTGCATGCGAGGTCCAGCCCAGCGCACCTTTGGAGTTGCCAAAGCCGGGGTACAGCGCCAGATAGAGGAACCCGGCGACGAACATGCTGGCCGACAGCAGCAACCACCAGCGCGGTAGCCTCCGCACGCCTTCGCGCAATGTGCCATGTGCCCATACGTGGCCACTGGTGCCGTCAGGCAAGGTGGGGATCTTGGCGCGCGGCCCCCACAGGAACAGAAACAGCGTGACGCCCAGATTCAACACGATCAGCGACATCACCCACCATGACCAGAATGTGCTCATCGGTGATCTCCTTGCGTGCCGGCGGTGGAAGACGAAGCATCGTCGGCATCGACGTCGTCTTCCATCGGCAGCTGTGCCATGCGGGTGAATACCTGGCGATGACGCCCTTGCCAGGCCCAGATCCAGATGCCGATGAAGATCAGCATCAACAGCAGCGTGATCACGCCAGCCAGATGACCCCAGATCGGGTTCATGGCGCACCTCCCTGGCGGGTCTTGTCGGGCGGCAACGTGGGGGGACTCGGTTCATTGCGGATGCCAAGGCCTTGCAGGTAGGCGATCAGTGCGTCCATTTCGGTCTTGCCCGCCACGGCAGCCGGCGCGCCGGCGATATCGGTGTCGCTGTACGGGTCGCCCAGACGGCGCAGGGTGCGCATGCGTGCCTGGATATCCGTCGCATCCAGTTTTCTGCTCGCCAGCCATGGGTAGCCCGGCATGTTGGACTGTGCCACGACCTGGCGTGGATTCATCAGGTGCAGGCGTTGCCATTGGTCGGAGTACTTGCCGCCGACGCGGGCCAGGTCCGGCCCGGTGCGCTTCGAACCCCATTGAAAGGGGCGGTCGTACACCGATTCCTCGGCGGTGGAAAAATGCCCGTAGCGTTCGGTTTCGAAGCGCAGCGCGCGGATCATCTGCGAATGGCACAGATAGCAACCCTCGCGCACATAGACATCCCGGCCGATCAGCCGCAACGGGTCGTAGGGCTCGACCCCGGCTGGGGCCTTTACCGCATGCGCCTCCATGAACAGTGGCGTGATTTCCGCCAGCCCGCCGATCGAGACGAAGATCGCGATCAGGATGCCGAGCAGGCCGGCGTGTTTTTCGATCGCTTCGAAATGCTTGTAGGCCATGATGTCGTCCTCAACCGGCAGCGGGCAGCGGAGCGGGAACCTGGTGTGGCAACGGCTCGGGGATCGGTACCGCAATCGGCTTGATCAGCCGTGCGCGGGCATCCGCTGCGGTATGCCACAGGTTCCATGCCATTACCCACATGCCCGACAGGATCAGCACGCCGCCCATCCAGCGGATCAGGTACATCGGCTTGATCGCGATCAGGCTGTCCAGGAAACCGTAGGTCAGGGCGCCGTCAGGCTGGGTGGCACGCCACATCAGGCCTTCGGTGACGCCTGCGGTCCACATCGCGCCCACATACAGCAGGATGCCGGCCATGTGCAGCCAGAAGTGCAGCTCCATGCCGCGCTGCGAATGCATGGCGGGACGACCCAGCGCGCGCGGGGCCATCGCGTACAACGAGCCGATGGTGATCATCGCGACCCAGCCGAGCGAACCCGAGTGCACGTGGGCAATCGTCCAGTCGGTGTAGTGCGACAGCGAGTTGACCGTCTTGATCGCCATCATCGAACCTTCGAAGGTGGCAGCGGCATAGAACACCAGCGCCATCACCATGAATTTCGCGGCGGGGTCGTTCTTCAACCGGTGCCAGGAGCCATTGAAGGTGAGCAGGCCGTTGGCGGCCGAGCCCCAGCTTGGCATCAGCAGGATCAGCGAGAATGCCATGCCGACGGACTGCACCCAGTCCGGCAAGGCGGTGTACATCAGGTGATGCGAGCCGGCCCACATGTAGACCGAGATCAGCGCCCAGAAATTGACGATCGAGAAGCGGTAGCTCCACAGCGGTTGCTGCGCCTGGCGCGGCACGAAGTAGTACATCATGCCGAGGAAACCGGCGGTCAGGAAGAACGCCACCGCATTGTGCCCGTACCACCACTGCACCATCGCATCGACCACGCCGGAATAGATCGGGTACGACTTCCACAGCGATACCGGCAGTGCCAGGTTGTTGACGATGTGCAGCAGGCCGACTGCGATGATGAAGGCACCGTAATACCAGTTGGCGACATAGATGTGCTTGATCCGTCGCCGCGTCAGGCTGGCGAAGAACACCACGCCGAAACTCACCCAGACCACGGCGATCAGGATGTCGATGAACCATTCCGGTTCGGCGTATTCCTTGCTCTGGGTAAGCCCCAGGGGCATCGTCACCATTGCCAGGATGCAGATCAGCTGCCAGCCCCAGAAGGTGAAACCGGCCAGCCGGCCCAGCGCCAGTCGGGCATGGCCGGTCCGCTGCACCACGTAATAGCAGGTACCCATCAGCGCCGAGCCGCCAAAGGCGAAGATCACCCCGAACGTGTGGTCCGGGCGGATTCGGCTGAAGGTCATCCAGGGAATGTCGAGGTTGAGGCCGGGCCACATCAGCTCGGCGGCGGCATACAGGCCGATCGTCATGCCGACGATGCCCCAGACAGAAGACGCCAGCAGAAACTGGCGAACGACTTTGTCGTTGTAGTACTCGGTATTTGGCATGCTGCCCCCTGAATGGCTGTCCGCGCAATTTTTTACGGAACGGCATGCTGCCGCCTTGATCTGGATCAAGGCGGGCGCGGGTTCCCCCAGTGGCGCTGTGGCGTTTTGCCACAGCTCGGTGCTGGTGCCGAGCCGGCGGGGTGATCCAGGGCGCACGAGCGGCCGGACGTCGGCTTGCGGGACGGGGCGGCCATCCGGCGGGGCAGCCTACGCGGTGATCACGGCTACCGGCCGCGAACAGGACCGAGGTGATCATGCGATGGCAGGGATTTCTTGCGTGCGACGCGACTGGCGCGTGAATGATCGTGCCGAAGCGCAAAAAAAACCGGGCAGCGCCCGGTTTTTTTGTCCTGTGGTGGAACCACGCGCCCTCGCGGGCGCGGATTATCGCTACCTGGCGGCCATCAATGCGACGGTCATGTCCAGCATGCGATTGGAGAAGCCCCACTCATTGTCGTACCAGCTCAGCACCTTGACCATGGTGCCGCCCATCACGCGGGTCTGCGTGGCGTCGTAGGTGGACGAAGCCGGGTTGTGGTTGAAATCAATCGATACCAGCGGCTTGGTATTGACCGCCAGGATGCCTTTCAACGCGCCGTTGGCAGCTTCGTTGATAGCGGCATCGATCTCTTCCTTGCTGGTCTCGCGCGCGGCGACGAAGCTCAGGTCCACCACCGACACGTTGATCGTCGGCACGCGCATCGCGAAGCCGTCCAGCTTGCCGTTCAACTTCGGCAGCACCAGACCGACCGCCGCGGCGGCGCCGGTCTTGGTCGGGATCTGGCTCATCGTGGCGGAGCGGGCGCGGCGCAGGTCCGAATGGTAGACGTCGGTCAGCACCTGGTCGTTGGTGTAGGAGTGGATCGTGGTCATCAGACCGTGCACGATGCCGATTTTCTCGTCCAGTACCTTGGCCAATGGCGCCAGGCAGTTGGTGGTGCAGGAAGCGTTCGAGATCACCGTATGCGCAGCAGTCAGCTGATCATGGTTGACGCCATAGACAAAGGTGCCGTCGATGTCCTTGCCGCCAGGCGCGGAAATGATCACCTTCCTGGCGCCGGCGTCGATGTGCGCGCCGGCCTTGGCCTTGGTGGTAAAGAAACCGGTGCACTCAAGCACCACATCCACACCGAGCTCGCGCCATGGCAGCTTGGCCGGGTCGCGTTCGGCACAGACCTTGATGCGGTCGCCGTTGACCATCAGGTCTCCGCCTTCCACCTCCACCGTGCCGGGAAACTTGCCCTGTGCAGTGTCGTACTGGGTCAGATGCGCATTGGTTTCGGCATCGCCGAGATCATTGATCGCGACAACCTTGATCTCGTCGGTGCGACCGGACTCGTACAGCGCACGCAGCACGTTGCGGCCGATGCGACCGTAACCGTTAATGGCGACCTTGATAGCCATGGGAAAGTTTCCTCTGGTTCGATGGCGGGCGGACAGCGACCGCGGGCGGTCGCCAAAGACGGCATTTTAGCCTGAACCGCGAGCCGGCTGGCCGCGAGTTGCCGAAGCTGGCGGGAAAAATCTCCCGCGGCGCCTATCTTCTGGCGTGCCGGCGTTGTACCTCTGCGGTCAACCAGTGCGTGCTCGGGCAGGAACGCGGCTGGCGTCTTGTAGCCGTGGTCGGCGCGTGCCGGTCGGTGTCGGCGCAGCGCCGCCCCTTGTCAGTTCGCTTCGGCCGCGGCCGCTTGTTGATCGGCTCAGGGCGACTGGGTGCGACTTTTCGACGCACACAGCGCCGGCGCATTGGGCGTGCAATAGACGCCATAGAGGATGGCGATGATTTTTTCCGCCGGCCCTTCCTCCAGGGTGTACCAGATGGTCTGTGACTCGCGGCGGGTACTTACCAGGCCTTCCTCGCGCAGCTTGGCCAGATGTTGCGAGAGTGCCGACTGGCTGAGATCAGGCAGTTGTTCATTGATCTGTCCGACCGACATTTCCCTGTCGACCAGGAGGCATAGCACGCGCAGACGCTGCGCATTGCCCAGGGTCTTGAGCAGGCGTGAAGCGTCTTCGGCGCGCGACTGCATCGCAGTCAGGTCTGGACTGGCCGGTAACGGCATCGATTCATCTCCCGGGCGGCACGGCCCGTCATCTGGTTTGCCCATTGACTTTATCACACTACACTAATTAAGCTATATCTAATTAATAAAGAGTTGATGTATACCTTGTTGCATCATCCATCGGTAGCACAGCGCGCAAGCGCAGGAGAGTTGTCATGAACGTCGATCGTATCGTGCTTGGTTTTGCCGGAGCTGTCGTATTGATCAGTATCGGCCTGGCCCACTTTGTGGCTGAAGGCTGGATCTGGGTGGCGGTATTCGTCGGCCTCAATTTGTTGCAGTCCTCGGTCACCGGCTTTTGCCCTCTGGCCAAGCTGCTGCGCAAGTTCGGGCTCAAGCCGGGTTGTGCCTTTCCCTCGTGAAGACAGGCTGTCGCCCGGGTGCAAGACGGCAAGACGGCTTCTGCGACCGCCTTCCGATCCGGTGAAAGCGGCGACATCTGGCGGGAAACCCACCTGAGGTGAATCATGTACTACATCGTTGAAACGCAGAAGACCTTCGACCAGGCCGTCACCGATCTGGACGCTGCGGTGAGACGCCACGACTTCGGCGTGCTGCACGTTCACGACCTTGGGGCTACGCTGAGAAGCAAGGGTCTCGCGTTCGATCGCCAGTGCAAGATATTTGAAGTATGCAGTCCGCAGCAGGCAGCCGCGGTACTGGCGAGCGACATGCGCCTGAACATGGCGTTGCCCTGTCGTATTTCCGTCTATACGGAGGGCGGTACGACGTTCATCGGCATGATCGAGCCTGTTGCGCTGCTCGGCATGCTGTCGCAGGTTGCGGCGTTGAAAACCACCGCGCACGAGGTGCAAGAGCAAACCCGGCGCATGATTGATGAGGCAGGGTGACACATTGGCCATGATCCGCAACATACGCACGGTGTTCTTGTTGGCGGCCCTGGGGTCGCTGCTGGCCTGTGGTGGCAAGCCACCCGAGGACCACAAGGCCAGGCCAGCGGCGCCGGCGCTTGCATCGCTGGTGGTGCATGCCGAAAAGGCAACGCGCGAGCAGGTATGGGACGGCGTGGTCGAGGCCGTACACCAGGTCACCCTGACCGCGCAGACCAATGCGCGCGTACTGGCGCTGCCCTACGAGGTCAACGACGTGGTGCCGAAGGGCGCGGTACTGGTGCGCTTTACCGACATCGAGCAGAAGTCGGCCCGCAACGCGGCACGGGCACAGATCGCCTCGGCACAGGCGGCGTACAAGGAGGCCCTGTCCTCGTACAACCGCTTCGCGGCAATCGCTCCGCAGGGCTATGTGTCGAAGGCGCAACTGGATCTGCAGCGGGCGCGACGTGATGCCGCGAAGGCGGCATTGCAGTCGGCGCGGGCCAGCCTGAGTCAGGTCGGCCAGCAACTGGACTACACCGTAATCCGGGCCCCCTACGCAGGCATCATTACCCGGCGTTACGTGCATGTGGGTCAGGCCGTGCAATCGGGCCCGCCATCGCCGCAGCCATTGATCGGGCTGGAATCGCTGAATGACCTGCGGGTCAACGTGCAGGTCCCACAGAGCGCGGCCGAGGCGATCCGACACTTCCACGCCGCCGCCGTGCTCGTCGACGCAGGTCGCACTCACCGCGTGGTTGCCAGCAGTGTCAGCGTGTTTCCGTACGCCGATCCCGACACCCACACCTTCAATGTGCGGCTGCAGCTGCCGGCGGACAGCGCCGGGCTGTACCCGGGGATGACCGTGAAAGTGGCCTTTGCCATCGGCGAAGCGAGCCGCCTGCTGGTGCCGAAGAGTGCGCTGGTCCGGCGTGGCGAGATTGTGGGCGTCTACGTTATCGGCAGCCAGGGGGTGACCTTGCGTCAGGTTCGAACGGGCTATGACTATGGCGACCGGGTCGAGGTGCTGGCAGGTCTTGACGATGGCGAGCGCATTGCCACCGATCCGACGGCGGCGATGAACTATCTCAACGTGCAGCACGCCGGGGGCGCGTCGACCCATGAGTGACGCACCCAGGCTGGGTATCTCCGGGCGTATCGCGCGCGCTTTCCAGGTTTCGCAGATCACCCCGCTGCTTGCGCTGGCAGGGCTTCTTCTGGGTATCGCGGCGGTCATCATCACGCCCAAGGAGGAGGACCCGCAGATCGCGGTGACCATGGCCAACGTGATGGTGCCGTATCCCGGTGCCAGCGTTCGCAGTGTCGAGAATCTGGTCTCCTTCCCGCTCGAGCAGAAGCTGTCCGAGCTCAAGGGCATCAAGCACGTCTATTCGGTCAGCCGGCCGGGCATGGCGGTGGTCACGGTGCAGTTCAAGGTGGGTGTGCCGCGGCAGCAGGCGCTGGTCAGTCTTTACAACAAGCTCTACTCCAACGCCGACTGGGCACCACCCGGGCTGGGGATCGGCCAGCCGCTGGTGAAACCCTACGGCATCGACGATGTGCCGATGATGGCCGTCACCTTGTGGTCCAATCGGGCCGACGAAGGCGCCCTGCAACTGGCCAAGGTCGCCCATACACTCGAGACCGACCTCAAGCGCATACCGGGCACCCGTGACGTCTATACCGTCGGCGCACCGGACCGTGCCGTGATGGTCGAGATCGATCCCGGCAAGCTGGCCAGCTTTGATCTTACGGTGGGCGACCTGGCGCGGGCGCTGAAGTCCGCCAACGTGGCGGCCGACGTCGGCGACCAGATCAGCGGCAACAGAAATATCCCGGTCAAGGCCGGTACGCTGTTGATGAACGCGGGTGAGGTCTCGCACCTTGTCATTGGCCTGGCCGGCGGCAAGCCGATCTACCTGTCCGAGGTGGCGCACGTCGTATCGGGTGCCAACTATCCTTCCAGCATGGTGTCCTACGGGACGCCTCCCGGTGGTGCCGGACCGCTGGCAGGGCTGGCACCGGCGGTGACGCTGGCGATTGCCAAGAAGGCCGGCACCAACGCCCATACGATCGCCTTGGCGGTACGCGCGCGGCTGGCCGAGCTGCGCGGCATCGATATTCCCGCTGGCGTGCACGCCAGCGTGACCCGCGATTACGGCTTCACGGCGAATCAGAAAGCCGACGAGCTGTTGATGCATCTGGCGCTGGCCGCGCTCGCGGTGGTGCTGCTGGTGCTGTTCGCGCTGGGTTGGCGCGAGGCGGTAGTGGTCGGCACCGCAGTGATTGTCACCCTTGCCCTCACCCTGTTCGCGTCGTGGGCGATCGGCTTCACCATCAATCGCGTCTCGCTGTTCGCGCTGATCTTCTCGATCGGCATCCTCGTGGATGACGCCATCGTGGTGGTGGAAAATATTCACCGGCACATGGCGCGCGGCGACAAGCGTCTCCTGGAGGCGATTCCCGCGGCGGTGGACGAGGTCGGTGGGCCAACCATCCTGGCCACGTTCACGGTGATAGCGGCGCTGCTGCCGATGGCCTTTGTCGGTGGCCTGATGGGGCCCTACATGCGGCCAATTCCCATCAATGCCTCGGTCGGCATGCTGATCTCGCTGGCGGTCGCCTTCGTCGTCACGCCGTGGCTGGCCTATCGGCTGTTGCGTCGCCACATGGAGCGCCCGGAGGGCGAGGTGTCGCCGCACCGGGTGGAGGAGGAGTCGAAGATCGACGGCTTCCTGCAGCGGCTGTTCGGGCGCGTGATGACGCCTTTCCTGGCGGGTCCGAAGGCGGCGCGCAAGCGGCACTGGCTGTTCCTCGGCATGGGCTTGCTGGTGCTGCTGGCCGTAGGCCTGGTCGGCATGAAAGCGGTGATCCTGAAGATGCTGCCATTCGACAACAAGTCCGAATTCCAGGTGGTATTGAACATGCCGGCAGGGTCGACGCTCGAGCAGACCAACCGGGCCCTGGTGGACATGAGCCTGGTGCTGAACCGGGTGCCTGAGGTCAAGAATTACCAGCTTTATGCCGGTACCTCGGCACCGATGAATTTCAATGGCCTGGTGCGCCAGTACTATCTGCGCAACCAGCCCTACCAGGGGGACATCCAGGTCAATCTGGTCGACAAGGACCGGCGCTCGCGGCAAAGCCACCAGATCGCGCTGGCGGTGCGTCCGGCGCTGGCGGCGGTGGCGCGGCGTTTCCATGCCCACATGGTGGTGGCCGAGGTGCCCCCCGGTCCGCCGGTCATGGCGCCGATCGTGGCCGAGATCTATGGTCCAAGCTACAAGGATCAGCGCGCCATAGCGCTCGCGCTGGAGAAAGTCTTCGAGAAGACGCCGGGTATTGTCGACGTCAACCTCAGTGTCGAAAACCCGCATGCCACCCACAAGCTGGTGGTGATCGACCGCGCGCGCGCGGCCATCCTGGGGGTGAGTCAGAGCGAGATCGTCGATGCCCTGGGGGCGGCCGTCGGTGGGGATGCAGCCAGTTACCTTGCTGATGAAAATGCAAAATACGCCGTGCCGTTGATGTTGCGGCTTTCCCCGGCAGCGTTGGGCTCGATGGATTCGATACTCACCTTGCGGGTGCGCTCGCGCTCAGGCCATCTGGTCCCGATCTCGGAAGTGGTCAAGGTCGTTGACGAACCGTGGGCCGATGCCGTCTATCACAAGGATCTGCTGCCCTACACCTTTGTCACCGGGGACGATGCCGGCAGCGAGGACAGTCCGGTCTACGGCATGTTCCGGCTGGTCAGCAAGATCAGCCAGATCCGGGTAGACGGCCACCATCTGGTCCAGCACTTCATCGAGCAACCGAAAAGCGATGCCCACTTCTCGATCAAGTGGGGCGGTGAGTGGCAGATTACCTATGAGACATTCCGCGACATGGGGATCGCCTATTCGGTAGGTCTGCTCCTGATCTACCTGCTGGTGGTCGGGCAGTTCAAGAGCTATATGGTGCCCTTGATCATCATGGCGCCGATCCCGCTGACCGTGATTGGCGTATTGCCCGGGCACTGGTTGATGGGTGCGCAGTTCACCGCCACCTCGATGATCGGCATGATCGCGCTGGCCGGCATCATCGTGCGCAACTCGATCCTGCTGGTGGATTTCATCAACCACTCGCTGGCCGCCGGGTTGACGCTGGAAGAGGCCGTCATCGAGGCTGGTGCGGTTCGTGCGAAGCCGATCATCCTGACCGCGGTAGCCGCCATGCTGGGTGCGTTCTTCATTCTCAGCGACCCGATCTTCCAGGGTCTCGCGGTCTCGCTGGTATTCGGTGTGCTGGTTTCGACGGTATTGACCCTGCTGGTGATCCCATTGCTGTATTACAGCTGGTTGAATCGTGCCCGCCGGGCGGCGAAAGGAGTGACGGCATGAGTGACCAATCGATCATCGATGTGACCCTCGAGCAGATCGACGACTACGAGTTCCGGGTGCGTTTTGACGACACCGGGCTTGCCGACCTGATCACCGACGAACCCTCGCCGCTGGGTCACGATGCCGGGCCGAACCCGACCCGTTTGCTGGCCGCCGCGGTGGCCAACTGCCTGTCGGCCAGTTTGCTGTTTGCCCTGCGCAAGTACAAGAATGATCCGGGCCGAATCGTTACCCATGCGCGCGCCACGCTCGAACGCAACGCGCAAGGCCGCCTGCGGGTCGGTCGTATCGCGGTGGAGCTGACCATCGCCCGTGCCGCCGGAACCTTGCAGCACCTGGACCGATTGCTCGCACAGTTCGAGGATTTCTGCGTAGTGACCGAAAGCGTACGCGCTGGCATCACGGTGGACGTCGTGGTGCGCGACGGTAACGGCATGCAGTTGCATCCGCTCGTGTCCGCCGGCTAAGCACGTCTGCATCGGGACGCCGGTCATGCCAGGCGGCAGGCTTTCTTCCGCCGATCTTCGGCATGACGATCCGGGCAGGGCCGGCGGGCCGTGCCCGCCCTACGCCGATGCGCGGGTTGCCACGGAAGTCCTGATCACCTGTCTGCGGGTCATTCTTGGGGGCTGTGGGCCAGGCAAAATTTTGCTGACCGCCGCCGCAAACAGCCATCTGACGAGGATCTGCGGACGCGAGGATGCAACATGTGGGGAATCGGGTGCAGGCATGTCGCCATCGGCCATCGATCTCCCGGAATCCGTTGGCATGCTGCTGAAGCACTATCTGATCGTGCTGGTTCTGGCCAGCACGATGTGGCTGCCGGCTACCGCGACGATCGTGGTGGCAACCGTTATCAAGTGCAGTTCGAGGGCAGCGGCAGCAACCTGCACCGGGTCTGGGATTCCGCTCTGCTGCACAGCCGTGGGCTGGACCGCCTACGCGAACGAGCTGGATGCCCGCAGCGTGGCGTATTTGCGCGGGTCGCCCCAGGCGTCAGACATCCCGTATGTGCAATGGCCAGGAGTCCGGTCGGATTGCCGGCGAGGCCGGGTTCTATCCGGCCAACCACAAAATCGGCCGGCCTATGTCAGGGCCAAGTTGCCGCTCGCCAAGCGGCGTCTGCGCGGGGCAGGTCGGCGGCTGGCCGAGGTGCTGAATACGGCCTTGGCCCTTAGATCAGCGATTTGATCCGCATCGTCGATACCACGAAACAGCTATTGCATACGTTTGCAGCGTGGCGCATCGAGTGGATTCTGCTAACCTGAACGGATGACTGAAAACACCTTCCGCCGCACCAAGATCGTCGCCACCCTGGGTCCCGCCACCGATGTCCCGGGGATGCTGGGAAAACTGATCGCCGAAGGCGTCGATGTGGTCCGACTCAATTTGTCGCACGGCCAGCCCGACGACCACCGCATGCGCGCCACCGCTGTGCGCGAGGCGGCCCTTGCGGCAGGCCGGGAGGTGGGTGTTCTGGCCGATCTGCAAGGTCCGAAAATCCGCATCGAAACCTTTGCCCACGGTCCGGTGGAGCTGCTTGAAGGTGCCGATTTCGTGCTGGATTGCCAGCCCGGCGTGCCGCCTGGCGATGTTACGCGTGTCGGCGTCAGCTATTACGGACTGCCGCAGGACGTGCATGCCGGTGACGTCCTGCTGCTGGATGACGGGCTGATCGCGCTGACCGTGCATGAGGTGGTGGGCGCCGAGGTACGTTGCCAGGTGTTGATCGGCGGCAAGCTGTCCAATCGCAAGGGCCTCAACCGGCAGGGTGGTGGTCTTTCGGTGACTGCGCTGTCGGACAAGGACAAGGCCGACATCAAACTGGCCGCCGAGATCGGTGCGGATTTCCTGGCGGTATCGTTCGTGCGCTCGGCGGAGGACATGCATCAGGCGCGTCGCCTGTTGCACGAGGCCGGCGGCCACGCCTCGCTGGTGTCGAAGATCGAGCGCGCCGATGCGATTCCGGTGTTGGGCGAGATCATCGACGCTTCCGATGTGGTGATGGTGGCGCGCGGCGACCTGGGTGTGGAAATCGGTGATGCCGAACTGCCTGGTCTGCAGAAGAAAATCATTCGCGAATCGGTCGCGCGCAACCGCGCAGTGATCACCGCCACCCAGATGCTGCAATCGATGGTGCGCTCGCCGATCCCCACCCGCGCCGAAGTGCTTGACGTGGCCAACGCGGTGATCGATGGCACCGACGCGGTGATGCTGTCCGAAGAAACCGCCGCCGGTGCGCATCCGGACAAGGCAGTGGCGGCGATGCGCCGTATCTGCCTCGGTGCCGAACGGCAGTTCGAGCCCAAAGAGGGCTCGGTGACGGCGGGCTATCGACTGGACCGCACCGATCAGGCGATCGCCCTGGCCGCGATGCTGCTGGCCAGCGAACTGGGCGTGCGCGCGATTGTTGCGCTGACCGAGTCCGGTGCTACGGCGCAATGGTTGTCGCGCCACCGCACGGCGGTGCCTATCTATGCCTTGTCGCCATTGGCCGCTGCGCGCCGACGTATGCTGGTGTTGCGTGATGTCCATCCGGTGGCATTCACCCACGAGGGAAGCAATTCGGCGGCTACCGCGCGTGCCGCTGTGCAGCAGCTGTTTGCCCAGGGACATCTGGCCGAAGGCGATCGCGTGGTGCTGACCCATGGCGATCATGTGGGACGAGGTGGTGGCACCAATACCCTGAAGCTGCTCTCGGTCGGTGCCGACGGCATGGTTGAAAGCCTGCGCGATCTGTAATGCTGACGCCGCGCTGTCCGGGATCTCGAAGCGGGTGTGCCGGCCGGCGACGGGACGGCTACACTGCAAGTCCGGATCTGCAACGCGTCTTGCAAAGGAGGCTGCGATGAAATCGATGTATCGCCCGTTACGCCAGGGCCTTTCGTTGTTGTTGGCCCTGGCCTGCACCGCGCCGGCACTGGCACAGGTCAACAAGGTCAACCCGCAAAACCTGTATCGCCACTGGATTCTGCTCAACACCAGCGTAAAGATGGAGGCTCCCAACAGCGGCCTGAACCTCCTGAAACCCGGTTGTGCGGCAGTGACTTACATGGTCGGTTCCGACGGCGTGCCGATTGACGTCCGCCTGGCCAAGCTGGTGCCGAAGAGCGACCTGGGTCCGGCCGCGATCAGTGCAGTCTCCAATTTTCGCTATGGCCCCTCGCTGAGCAACCGGATCGGCCAGCCGGTGGCAACCTACTACATCGTGCCGTTCAACGCGCCGGCCGACAAGGCGCAGCGCGAGAAACTGATCGCTCCCTGCAAGCTCCCCGGCTACGGCGAATAGGGCCGAAATCCCGGCCCCCCATCGGCGGCGCTATTCTGGCCTATAATCCGCGTTTTGAACCGCGCCGCTTCGCTACCGAGGCGGCCTTCACCCGTGTGGGCGGGCCGCGCCCTCGCGCCATGGAGTTGTCATGAGTATTGAAGATCTCGAAAGCATCGCCCTGGCGATGGTTGCACCCGGCAAGGGCATCATTGCCATCGACGAGTCGACCCGCACCATCAAGAAGCGCTTCGAGGCCGTCGGTATCGACTGCACCGAGGAAAATCGTCGGGCCTACCGCGAGCTGCTGTTGACCACGCCGGGCCTGAACGAGCATATTTCCGGCGCGATCCTGTACGACGAGACGATCCGGCAATCGACGCGCGAAGGCGTGCCGTTCATCGAGGTGATGAAGAAGGCCGGGATCATTCCGGGGATCAAGGTGGACAAGGGGCCGCAACCGCTGGCGGGTTTCCCGGGCGACGTGGTGACCGAGGGCCTCGACGGCCTGCGCGAGCGACTGCAGGAATACGCCCGGCTGGGCGCCCAGTTCGCCAAGTGGCGCGCGGTGATCAATATCAGCGAGGACAACCCCAGCTCTACCGCGATCGAGGCGAATTGCCACGTGCTCGCGCGCTATGCGGCGTTGTGCCAGGAGGCCGGCATCGTGCCGATGGTCGAGCCCGAGGTGATCATGGACGGCGACCACAGCATCGAGGTGAGCTATGAAGTGCACGAAGCGGTGCTGCGCAGCCTGTTCAATGCATTGTACGAGCAGAACGTGATGCTGGAAGGCACCATCCTCAAGATCAGCATGGTGATACCCGGCAAGGATTCCGAGGAGCCGGTCGATGCTGAGGAAGTGGCCGAAGCGACCGTCCGCGTACTCAAGTCCACCGTGCCGGCCTCGCTGCCGGGGATCGTGTTCCTGTCGGGCGGCCAGACTGACGAGCAGGCCACGACCCATCTGAACGCGATCAACCGGATTGGCCCGCATCCCTGGCCGCTGTCGTTCTCCTACGGTCGCGCCATGCAGCAGGCCGCGCTGAAGCTGTGGGCCAAGGACATGAAGGCGAACTATGCCGAGGCGCAGAAGACCGTCCATGCGCGCGCACGCGACAATGGCCTGGCGGCGCTGGGACAGTGGAACGGCTGATCGCCACGTGACCGACTGACATCTGGTCAGGCAAGAAAAAGGGCGCCTCGCGGCGCCCTTTTTTGTGCCGGTCTTGCGACCTGCCATGTCACATCAGAAGCGGTATTCCGCGCTGACCGAGAGCATGTTGGAGCTCAGGTCGACATTGCTTTTCTTGGCGTTGTAGTGATCGTAGTTCAAGCCCAGGCTGACGTTGTTGGTGAAGTCATAGCCGAAACCGGCGCCGGCGTACCAGCTGGTGTTGTCCAGGCCCACGCGAACCGGATTGGCGTCATTGCTGAGGCCGTGACCGGTCCAGCCGTAGATGCCGGTACGGGCGCTGACGTACCAGTTCGGGGTCAGGTTGAAGTGGCCGTTGACGCCCGTGGTCCAGCCGTGCAGCTGGGACTTGCCTTGAGCCACCACGGACTGGCCGTGGAAGAAGTTGGTCGGGTGGATGTTGCCCAGATCGTTGTAGCCGACCTCGGCACCGATCGCCACTGACGGACTCAGCGACCAGCGGTAGCCACCATTGATCGCGTAGCTGGTGTCATGGCCGTTGTACGGACCATGGTTCAGCGAGCTGCGGCCGACATTGCCGTTGACGAACCAGCCGCCGTTGCTGTCCGGCGCGTTCTGCGCGAAGGCGGCGGGAACGGCGAGCAGGCCGGCGGAGGCGAGGGCGAGGGCAAATAAGGTCTTTTTCATGGGAGATTCTCCTGTTGTCATGGGCAGTCGGCGCTTTGGGGACAGCACCGCTGCTGGAAGTGCACTGCCCGGGCAGGGCCGTGGCACCGGGGACTTAGATGGAGCGTTTGCGCAAAGATTCAACACTCATAAGTTTATTATTAAGTGGGCGTTAATCCGGCCTCGTGGGTCAACCGGCCCCTCGTTGGCTCAGAAGCGGTACTCGGCGTTCAGCGAAGCGGTGTCGGTGGAGAGGTTTATGCCGTTCTTGCTGGCGTGGTAGTAGTCGTAGGACAGGCCGAGGCCAAAATGTGGGGTAAAGTCGTATCCCACGCCGGCGCCGGCGTAGTAGTCGACCTCGTTCAGGTCGTGGCGGTTGATGTCCTGGTTGCTGTAACCGTGGCCTTTCCAGCCGTAGATGCCGGTGCGACCGCTGATGTACAGCCCCCGCCATACGTCGATGTGGCCATTCACGCCTGCGGTCCAGCCGCGCAGGGCGTTGCGGCGGGAGGTCTGGTTCACGCTGTTGCTGTAAAGGACATTCTTCACTCGGAAATTGCCGAGATCGTTGTAGCCGACATCCACACCCAAGCCGACATCGGGCCCCACTTTCCAGCGGTAGCCGCCATCGATGGCGTAGGTGGTCGGGTGATCCCGGTACGGCCCCTTGCTGATATGCGCCTCACCAACACGACCATCGATGAACCAGTTGCCGCTACCGATCGGCTGATTTGGCAGGTAGTTGCCGGTGGCCGAGGACGTGGCGAGACCCGGATCAGCGGGCGCCATCGAAGAGGTGTTGTCCACGCCGGTGGCGGGTTGTGCGGATGGCTCGGTTTGCTGGGCCAGCACGGGCAAGGCACAGAGCGCGCCGGAAACCAGGGTAAGCGCAAGCAGGGTCTTCTTCATGGGAGTAACTCCTCATTGATTACGTGGGACATCGCACTGCCGGCACTCGGGGACGTGGCGGACAGTGACGCGAGCAAAACTGCGCGCGGGGCTATTGAACGCATTCGAACCTGAAGCTCCACGGTATGAGGTGATGAAAAATTAAGGTCGAATTAATCTTCTGCCGGCGCCGTAGCGTCTGGATGACTGCACGCTGAAAACGCGACAGCCGCTTGCCGGATAGGCGACAATGCGCGCTTTGTGCCTGCCGGAGACTGCCGATGACCACTCGTCGCGAACTTGCCAATGCCGTACGCGCTCTCGCCATGGACGCCGTCGAGGCCGCGAAGTCCGGTCACCCCGGCATGCCGATGGGCATGGCCGACATCGCCGAAGTGCTGTGGAACGACTTCCTGCGCTTCAATCCGGCCAACCCCCACTGGCCCAACCGCGATCGCTTCGTGCTTTCCAACGGTCACGGCTCGATGCTGCAGTACGCGCTGCTGCACCTGAGCGGCTTCGATCTGCCGATCGACCAGTTGAAGCGTTTCCGCCAGCTGCATTCGAAGACCGCCGGCCACCCCGAGGCCAGCGAAACGCCCGGTGTGGAAACCACCACCGGGCCGCTCGGCCAGGGTCTGGCAAATGCGGTCGGTTTCGCCTTGGCGGAAAAGGTGCTGGCGGCCCATTTCAACCGTCCCGAGCACCAGGTCGTGGATCATCGTACCTATGTCTTTCTCGGCGACGGTTGCCTGATGGAAGGTATTTCACACGAAGTCGCGTCGCTGGCCGGCACCTGGCAGCTGGGCAAGCTGGTGGCGATCTACGACGACAACGGCATCTCGATCGACGGCGAGGTCCAGGGCTGGTTCACCGATGACACCCCGGCACGCTTCGAGGCCTATGGCTGGAACGTGATCCGCGGCGTTGACGGCCACGACGCCGACGCGATCAAGCAGGCGCTCGCCAAGGCCACTGCGCAGCACGACAAGCCCACCCTGATCTGCGCCAAGACCATCATCGGTTTCGGCGCGCCGCACAAACAGGGCAAGGAGGACAGCCACGGCGCCCCGCTGGGCAAGGACGAGATCGCCGCCGCCCGCGATCAGCTCGATTGGCGCCATGCCCCGTTCGACATTCCAGCCGAGATCTATGCCGGATGGGATGCGAAAAAGGCCGGTGCCGCCCGCGAGCAGGCCTGGAACGATGCATTCGCAGCTTACGCCGCGGCGTTCCCCGAGCTGGCCGCCGAGTTCAGGCGTCGTCTCGCCGGCGAACTGTCCGCCGACTGGGCGGAGAAGTCGCAGGCCTTCCTGGCCAAGCTGCAGCTGGAAGGGCCGGAGGTGGCTTCACGCAAGGCCTCGCAGATGACGCTGGACGCCTTTGGTCCGCTGTTGCCGGAGCTGATCGGCGGCTCGGCCGACCTCGCCGGCTCCAATCTCACCAAGTGGAAAGGCAGCCTCGACGCCGCCAACGGCAACAGCGCCGATGGCAAGGGCAACTACGTCTATTTCGGGGTGCGCGAATTCGGCATGAGCGCGATTGCCAACGGTCTGGCGCTGCACGGCGGCTTGATTCCGTACGATGCGACCTTCCTGGTATTTTCCGACTATGCACGCAATGCCGTGCGCATGAGTGCGCTGATCCCGGCTCACGCGATCCACGTCTACACCCACGATTCGATCGGCCAGGGTGAAGACGGTCCGACCCATCAGCCGGTCGAGCACCTGGCCAGCCTGCGTTACATCCCGAACAACCAGGTCTGGCGCCCCTGCGATGCGGTGGAGTCGGCGGCCTCGTGGAAGGCGGCGATCGAGCGCAAGGGTGCGCCGGCGTGCCTGGTGTTCTCGCGACAGAGCCTCAAGCATCAGCCACGCAGCGAGCAGCAGGTCGCCGACATCATGCGCGGCGCTTACGTGCTGTCCGATCCGCTGGATACCAAATTCCAGGCGATCCTGATCGCCACCGGCTCGGAAGTGGAGCTGGCGATGGAGGCGATGCGCGCGCTGGCCCAGCAAGATATCGCTGTACGGGTGGTGTCGATGCCGTGCACCGAGGTGTTCGATGCGCAGCCGGTGGAGTACCGCGAAGGCGTGCTGCCGCTCTGGTGTCGTGCGCGGGTGGCGGTGGAGGCGGCAAGCGCCGATTTCTGGCGCAAGTATGTGGGGCTGGATGGTGAGGTGATCGGTATGACCACCTTCGGTGCCTCGGCGCCGGCCCCGCAGCTGTTCGAGCACTTCGGTTTCAGCGTGGCGCATGTGGCCGACGCGGTGAAGCGCGTGATCCAATGAGGCAAGCTCCGTAGGAGCGCACCTTGGGCGCGATTGCTCTACGTCACGCCGCGAAAGGCGTCGCGCACAGGGTGCGCTCCTACGGCTAGCGCGTGGCGCATGCGATCGATGCGGTGAAGCGGGTGATCCGATGAGGCAAGCCCTGTAGGAGCGCACCCTGTGCGCGAATGCTTTTGATCTTGATCCGGCGTCGGAGCCAAAGGCATCGCGCACGACCGAAGGAAGCGATGCCTTTTAAAAGCATCGCGCACAGGGTGCGCTCCTACAGCGATGGATCAGGCGAGCAGCAACCCGGCCAGCTCCTCCGGCTTTGCCGCGAGCGCATATGCGCCGGAATGCTCCAGCTCGTCGCGGCTACCGAAGCCCCACAGCACGCCGATGCCGCGCACCCGATTGGCGCGGGCGCCCTCGATATCGAAGTGGCGGTCGCCGATCATCACGGCGTCTGCGGGCGGGCAGTCGAAATCGACCAGCGCTGCGGCGATCATGCGCGCCTTCTCGCTGTGGGCGCTGTCCGGATCCGGGCCGTACAGGCGCAGGAAGGCTTCGCCGAAGGGCAGGTGGGCGATGATGGGTGCGGCATGTCGATGCGGCTTGCTGGTGACCACCGCCAGCCGATGTCCGGCGAGGAGCAGTTGCTCGATCAATGATTCGATACCGGGATAGATCGCGTGCTCGCGCCAGCCGTCGGTGTTGAAGCGCTCGTGGTAATAGGCCACGGCGGCTTCGATGCGGTCCGGATCGTGATCGAGCAGTGGCGCGAAGCTGTGCCGCAACGGCGGTCCGATCCAGCAGCGCAGTTCCTCGTCGGCCGGCGCCGGCACGTCCAGCCGCGCCAGCGCATGCTTCACGCAGGCGCCGATGCCCTGCTCGGAATCGATCAAGGTGCCATCGAGGTCGAACAGGCACAGCATTATTCCGCCGCGCGGGCTTGCAGGGCCTTGACCGCGGGCAGTTCCTTGCCTTCCAGAAACTCCAGGAACGCGCCGCCACCGGTCGAGATATAGGAGATATCGTCGGCAATGCCGTACTTGTCCACGGCGGCCAGGGTATCCCCGCCGCCGGCTATCGAGAACGCGCTGGACGCGGCGATCGCCCGCGCCAGCGTCTCGGTGCCCTTGCCGAAGGCGTCGAACTCGAACACGCCGACCGGGCCGTTCCATACCACGGTACCGGCCGCCGCGATCATCTCGGCGTAGTGCGCCGCCGTACGCGGGCCGATGTCGAGGATCATCTCGTCGTCATGCACCTGGTCAACGGCCTTGACCGTGGCCTGGGCCTGGGCGGAAAACGACGCGCCAACCACCACATCCACCGGCATCGGCAGGTCGATCCCACGGCGCTTGGCGTCGGCGATCACGCGTTTGGCCGTGTCGAGCAGGTCCGCCTCGTAGAGCGAGTTGCCGATCGGATGACCCATCGCGGCAATGAAGGTGTTGGCGATGCCGCCACCGACGATCAACTGGTCGACGCGGCCCAGCAGATTGTCCAGCAGGGAAAGCTTGGTCGAGACCTTGGAGCCGGCCACGATCGCCAACAACGGATGTGCCGGCTGCTCCAGCGCCTTGCCGAGTGCGTCCAGCTCCGCGCTCAGCAGCGGGCCGGCTGCGGCGATCGGGGCGAACCTGATCACCCCATGGGTCGAGGCCTGGGCGCGGTGCGCGGTGCCGAAGGCATCCATCACGAAGATGTCGCAAAGCGCGGCGTACTTCTTTGCCAGGGCCTCGTCGTCCTTGCTCTCACCGCTGTTCATGCGGCAGTTTTCCAGCAACACCACCTCGCCCGGTTGCGTGGTAATGCCATCAAGGTAGTCGACCACCAGGCGCACCGGCGTGCCCAACTGCTCGCGCAGCCACTCGGCGACCGGGGCCAGCGAGGCTGCGGCATCGAACTGGCCTTCCTTGGGCCGCCCCAGATGGGACAGCACCATGACCTGGGCGCCCGCGTCACGGGCGGCACGGATCGTCGGCAGGGCGGCATCGAGCCGCTGGGTGGAGGTGATCCGGCCTGCGTCGTCGAATGGCACATTCAGGTCTTCACGGATCAGAACGCGCCGGTTGCGCAGATCGAGGTCGCTCATGCGGATGACTGACACGGTGTAACTCCAGTGATATGTTGGGGAGACGCGCCTTGAGCAGGCCGTGATTCGCCATTGTCCGGTGGCGCACGGGCCGATGCAAACGGCATTCGGGCGCCGGCGCTATCGCCACCATGGTTTCGCCTGCGGTGTGGCGGGCCGATGGCGGGACTAAACTGACCTATGAGGTGCTTAAGGGTATGGGGATGACCGGTCTGGTGCTCTACGACTACTGGCGATCCAGCGCGGCGTACCGTGTACGCATCGCGTTGAAACTGAAAGGCCTGGATTTCGAATCGCGGCCGGTGCACCTGCTGCGCGACGGTGGACAGCAACATGGGGCGGAGTACCGCGAGATGAATCCGCAGGAGCTGGTGCCGAGCCTGCGCGACGGGGATCGCGTGGTCACGCAGTCGTTGGCGATCATGGAATATCTCGATGAGACCCACCCGTCGCCGGCGCTGCTTCCGGTGGATGCGCGTGGCCGCGCAAGAGTGCGTGCGTTGGGCATGGCGATGGCCTGCGATGCGCATCCACTGGGCAATCTGCGCGTACTCAATCGCCTCGCCAGCCAGTTCGGCGCCGATGAGGCGCAGCGCGCCGAGTGGTCGCGGCACTGGATCGTCACCTGTTTCAACGCCCTGGAGCCGATGTTGGCGGAGAATGCGGCAACCGGCCGCTATTGCCACGGCGACACCCCCGGGTACGCCGATGCCTGCCTGGTGCCGCAGTGCTACAGCGCCCGCCGCTGGAACGTGCCGATGGATGATTTTCCGACCGTGCAGCGGATCTGCAAGGCCTGCAACGAACTCGATGCGTTCAAGCTGGCAGCGCCAGAGGCCCAGGCGGATGCCCCGGTGGCGGCGTGACAGAAGTTCGCCCCTCCTGGCCTGGCTCTCCGTTGGATCGCGCCGGGGCCCCGCATGACAGTCGATCGCGCCGGGCGCCGGGGATTGCCGGCGACACCATGTTTCCATGAGCCGGGGGCTCAGAAACCCATGCCGTAAGGATCGTTGCCGATCAGTTCCTCTTCGTTGCTGCCACCTTCGGCCAGGCGGATCTTCAACGCCAGGCCGTCGCGTGAATCGGACTTGATGAGTGCCTCCTCCAGCTCGATGCGGCCACTCTTGTACAGCCGGTACAGCGATTGATCGAAGGTCTGCATGCCTTCCTGCAGGCTGCGATCCATCGCCTCCTTGATTTCGTGGGTCTGGCCGCGGCGGATCATGTCGCGGATCAGCGGCGTATTCAGCAACACCTCGGTGGCGGGAATGCGTCGCCCGTCCTTGCCGATCACCAGACGCTGGCTGATCACCGCGCGTAGATTCAGCGCCAGGTTCATCAGCACGTTCTTGTGCGCCGATTCCGGGAAGAAGTTGAGGATGCGATCCAGCGTCTGATCGGCATTGTTGGAGTGCAGGGTGGCCAGGCAAAGGTGGCCGGTTTCGGAAAACGAGATAGCCGCCTCCATGGTGTCGGTGTCACGGATTTCTCCGATCATGATCACGTCAGGCGCCTCGCGCATCGCGTTCTTCAGCGCCTCGTGGTAGCTGTGGGTATCCAGCCCCACCTCGCGCTGATTGACGATCGATTTCTTGTGCCGGTGCAGGTATTCGATCGGATCCTCGATCGTCAGGATATGCCCCGGGGTACTCTGGTTGCGTTGATCGATCATGGCTGCCAGCGTGGTCGACTTGCCCGAACCGGTGGCGCCAACCACCAGGATCAACCCGCGCGGCTCCATGATCAAATCGCGGAAAATGCTGGGCAACTGCAACTGCTCGATGCTGGGGATTTCGTTCTTGATCGCGCGGATCACCATGCCCACTTCGCCGCGCTGCTTGAATACATTGATACGGAAGCGGCCGGTTTCCTTGACCGCCAGCGCCATGTTCAGCTCGAGATTGCGCTCGAACTGCGGCACCTGCCCTTCATCCATCAGCGAATAGGCGATTTTCTTGACCATCCCCGCCGGCAGGCCGGTATTGCCCAGGGGGTAGAGCTTGCCTTCGACCTTGATGTTCACCGGGGCGCCAGTGCTCAGGAACATGTCCGACGCACCCTTGTCTACCATGAGCTTGAGGAAGTATCCGATGTCCACGTATGTCCCCTGTTCCGGTATGCATTGCAATGCTGGATTATGCCTGCCCACAATACGCTGCGACACTCTATGAGGAATGTGATGGCGCACATCTTTTATCCACTGGCCACTTCACATGGCCGGATCTGCACCGCGATGACCGCCCTGGTGGTGGTGCTGGCACTGGGTGGTTGCGCCACGATGCCGCCGCCGAATGACGCGATGAACCTGGCGCAGGCCCGCTTGCAGGACGCACGCGATGCCGATGCATCCGATTATGCGCCGGTCGATCTGGGGTTCGCCCAGAACAAGTTCCAGCAGGCGCAGGCGGCGATGGCCGAGCGCAAGTATGCCGACGCCGCCAATCTGGCCGCGGAGTCCCGCGCCGACGCCGAGTTGGCGCGTGCCAAGGCGCAGCTGGGTGCGGCGCGGGCGCAGATCCAGGCCAAGCTGAAGGAAAACGATCGTCTGCGCAAGGTGGGCGAGCAGATCGATGCCGGAGCTCCAGCGCAGGCGGCTTCCGCCACCCCGGCCACGCCACCGCCGGCAGCAGCGATTCCCGACATGCCGGCACCCGCCTCTTCCACGTTGTCGACACCACCCGCTGGTCCGCGCAGTCGCGGCGGCTTTCAGACGGTGCCCGCTGGCCAGGGCAGTGGCGGCGGTTTCCAGACCGTGCCCGCGCCGTCGTCGAGTGCCTCCGGCCAGCCCGCGACCAACCCGAACCAGGGAGGCCAGCCATGAGACGGTTCAGCAAAACCTTCACCGGCATCCTGCTGGCCGTTGCGCTGGCAGGCGCAGCGCATGCGAGCAAGGACGATCTCGACGTCACCCGGCTGACCAGCAGTCTCGATCAGCTCGCCAACGACCCGGCCCTGGGCAATTACGCCCAGGCTGACCAGGCGCGCGCGCGCGATGCGATCGACCGGCTTGCGCAGGCCGGGTCGCGAGAGCGTGCCCACGACCTCTATCTGGCGGAAAGGCGGGTGGATCTGGCCAAGGCCACCGCGCAGCTGCAGGACGCCCGGGCCAAGCTGATCCAGCTGGATCGCGAGCACGACCAGATCTTGCTGGCCAACAGCCAGCGCGAGGCGCGGATGGCCAGGCTCCAGCTGGAGCGTCAACGGATGCAATACCAGATGGCGCAGGAGGAGGCTGCCCGTCTGCAACAGCAGGGGCAAGCGTATTCGCAAGCCGCTCAGCAGGCACTTGCCGAAGCCGAGCAGGCGAAGAAACTGGCCGCAGCGCAGAGCCGGGTCGCGCGCTCGGCCCGGCGCGAGGCGGCACTGGCCGCCAAAGCGGCTCGTGCCATGCGTTCGGAGCTGAAAAGTCAGCGCGCCAGCGATACCGGACCAGCCAAGCCGAAGAAGCCTGCCGACAAGCATGAAGGGCACCGCTGAGCGGGTCTGCTGCACTCGTCGGAGGTGCTATCGGGCGGCATCGACCGCAAGCACCGACAGGCTTTATTACGCCTCGGTTAATTGCGCGTAAAATATTGTTTATAGGCGACTTTCAAGCATACACGGCACCTGTCACAACACCTTCGCCACGGGCTTGCAGGCCCCTTGGTGGGAGAGTAGGGTCGAGTCACCACGGCGCATAACGCATCGTGGTTCACTGATCTGAGCCATGCCCCCATTCCTCATTACATTGCCTACCCGCGCGCTGTCATCCCGGCGCGGGCTGTGGATGTGTGCATGCGTTCAATCGTCTGTGGGCTTCGCCAGATCCAGAGGTCCCCAGATTCACCCGTGAGGAGGTCGGATCATGTTTGAAAACCAGCAGCGAGATGATGTCGAGGCCTTGATGAAGGCGGACGCCGAATTCCGCAGGCTCTACCAGCGTCACAGGCAACTCGACAGCAAGGTGCACGACGCCGACATCGGCGTACTCCCGATCGACGCCACCACCCTGTCCAGCATGAAACGCGAGAAACTGCAGGCCCGGGAGCGACTCGAACGCATGTGGACTGACCGGGTGCACCTCATCCACTGAGAGGCTGTGAAAAATCGCCCGCCGGCTGCGATCGCCGTCAGCGCTCGCTATGGTGTGCGATATTTTCCCACCCCTGACTCTACTCTCAGACCTGACTCGCGGCCCCGTCGCTTTCCCGTTGGATCGGAAAGCCGGGGCCGCGGCGTATCCGGTGTGTCGCTCCCGTGCTTGCCGGGCCAACAACGGGCTGCTCGGTTATGATCAAGGTCTTGTCATGCGGTGTCTGAGCGCGCCGCCTGAGCCCCTCATTTTCCGGAGCCCCCATGACGGTTCACCAAAGTGTCCTTGAACTGATCGGACATACCCCGATGGTACGCGCGCAGCACCTGGACACCGGACTGTGCGAGTTGTTTCTGAAGCTTGAAAGCGCCAACCCCGGGGGCTCGATCAAGGACCGTATCGGCCTGTCGATGATCGAGGGTGCCGAAAAGGCCGGCAAGATCAAGCCTGGCGCCACCCTGGTCGAGGGCACGGCCGGCAACACCGGTCTGGGTCTGGCGCTGGTCGCGCAGCAGAAAGGCTACCGGCTGGTATTGGTGGTGCCGGACAAGATGAGCCGGGAGAAGATCTTCAACCTCAAGGCGATGGGCGCCGAGGTCGTGCTGACCCGTTCAGACGTCGCCAAGGGTCATCCCGAGTATTACCAGGACATGGCCGAGCGGATCGCGCGCGAAACGCCCGACGCCTACTTCATCAACCAGTTCGGCAACCCGGACAACCCGCGGGCGCATTACGAGACCACCGGCCCGGAAATCCTCGAGCAGATGGACGGTCGCGTCGATGCGGTGGTATTCGGTTGCGGCTCCTCGGGCACGATGACCGGGCTGTCGCGCTACTTTGCCGAGCATTCGCCCTCGACCGAGCTGATTCTCGCCGATCCGGTCGGTTCGATCCTTACCGGATACATCAACGACGGCACACTTTCGACCAAGTCCGCCAGTTGGATGGTCGAAGGCATCGGCGAGGACTTCCTGCCGTCGATCAGCGATTTCTCACGGGTGAAAAAAGCCTATGCGATCGCCGACCGGGACAGCTTCCTGGCCGGTCGCGAGCTGCTGGCCAAGGAGGGTGTGCTGGGCGGTTCATCCACCGGCACGCTGCTGGCCGCCGCGCTGAAATACTGCGCCGAGCAGGCCACGCCGAAGCGGGTGGTGAGCCTGGTCTGCGACACCGGCAACAAGTACCTGTCCAAGATGTACAACGACTACTGGATGCTCGACAACGGTTTCCTCGAACGTGAACAGCGTGGCGACCTGCGCGACTTGCTGTTGCGTCCGTATGCGCAGCGCGACACCGTGGTGATCGGCGCGAACGAGCTGTTGATCACCGCCTATACCCGCATGAAGCTTTACGACGTCTCGCAACTGCCGGTGATGGAGGGCGACAAGCTGGTGGGTATCGTCGACGAATCGGACGTGTTGATGCATGTGCATGCCGACCAGGCACGGTTTCGCGACCCGGTCTCCACCGCCATGATGAGCAACCTGCAGATGCTTGCGGTGAGCGAGCCGATCGAGGCGCTGCTGCCGGTATTCGAGCGCGGTCACGTCGCCATCGTGATGAATGGTGAACAGTTCCTTGGCTTGATCACCCGCATCGATCTGTTGAATTATCTGCGCCGCAAGGTGAATTGAACCGACTCCGTCCCGCACCATCTGCCGACGGCTCGTCGCGCCACGAAAGCCTGCCGTAATGCGACAGCGTACAGAATGCACGTCCGTATCGGGCCGATAGCCCCCTACCCCATCAACACGGAGCTCTGCCCATGTGTGGAATCGTTGCCGCTGCGGCCCAGCGGGATGTCGCGCCACTGCTGATCGTCGGTCTCAAGGCGCTTGAATACCGGGGCTACGATTCGTCCGGCGTGGCGGTGCTCGACCAGGGTCGGATCCGGCGCGTGCGTGCCAAGGGCAAGGTCCGCGAGATGGAAGCGCGCTACCTCGCCGAGCCCTTCCCGGGCGGTACCGGCATCGCGCACACCCGCTGGGCCACCCATGGCCTGCCGACCGAGCTCAACGCGCACCCGCATGTCGCCGGCAAGGTGGCGATCGTGCACAACGGCATCATCGAAAACCATGTCGGTCTGCGTACCCGCCTGCAGGCGGCCGGGCGGGAGTTCAGCTCGGAAACCGATACCGAAGTGATCGCGGTGCTGATCGACGAGCACCTCAACCAGGGCATGAGCCTGCGCGCGGCGGTTCTGGCCGCGGTGCGCGAGCTGGAAGGCGCCTATGCGATCGCGGTGATCAGCCGCGACGAGCCCGGTCGCGTGGTCGGCGCACGCCGCGGTGCGCCGCTGCTGGTGGGCCTGGGTATCGGCGAGAATTTTCTCGGTTCCGATGCGCAGGCGCTGATCCAGGTGACCAACCGGATGATCTACCTCGATGAGGACGACGTGGTCGAGATCACCCGCGACAGCGTGCAGGTATTCGGCCTCGACGGCGAGCCGGTCGAACGCACCGAGCACGAGAGCGAGCTCTCCTCCGATGCGGTCGAACGCGGCGAATACCGGCATTACATGCAGAAGGAAATCTTCGAGCAGCCGCGCGCCGTGGCCGACACGCTGGAGTCGCGCCTCGGCCCGCACGGCGTGCTGCCCAACATCTTCGGCATCGACAGCGACGTACTGCTGAAGCGCACTCGCGGCCTGCACATCATCGCCTGCGGCACCAGCTACCACGCCGGCCTGGTCGCCAAGTACTGGATTGAGGAATACGCGCGCTTGCCGGTCAGCGTGGAAGTGGCCAGCGAATACCGCTACCGCGAGCCGGTGGTGGCGGCCGACACCCTGTTTGTGGCGATCTCGCAATCCGGCGAAACCGCCGACACGCTGGCTGCGCTGCGCGAGTCGCGTCGGCGTGGTTACCTGGGCACGCTGGCGATCTGCAACGTCGCCGAATCGTCGCTGGTGCGTGAGGCAGACCTCAAACTGATGACCCGCGCCGGCCCGGAAATCGGCGTGGCCTCGACCAAGGCCTTCACCACCCAGCTGGCCGGCCTGGCGCTGCTGGCGCTGGAACTGGCCCAGCGCAACGGCCTCGATCCGCAACGCTATGCCGCGCTATGTGCCGAGCTGCAGCATCTGCCGCGGGCGATCGAGAATGCGCTGCAGCTGGAACCGGCGATCATCGAGCTGGCCGGTGAATTCATCCATCGTCAGCACGCGCTGTTCCTCGGCCGCGGCGCGCATTACCCGGTGGCGCTGGAGGGCTCGCTCAAGCTCAAGGAAATTTCCTACATCCACGCCGAGGCCTATCCGGCAGGCGAACTCAAGCACGGTCCACTGGCGCTGGTCGACGAGGAAATGCCGGTGGTGGCGGTCGCGCCCAATGGTCCGTTGCTGGACAAGCTCAAATCCAACCTGCAGGAAGTGCGCGCCCGCGGCGGCCGGCTGATCGTGTTCGCCGACGGCGCGGCCGGCATGGACGACATGGCCGCCCACGGCACCACATTGCGGGTCGAATCCGGTGGCGATTTCATCTCGCCGGCCGTATTCACCGTGCCGCTGCAACTGCTGGCGTATCACGTCGCCGTGCTGCGCGGTACCGATGTCGACCAGCCACGCAACCTGGCCAAATCCGTGACCGTGGAATGAATGGCTTGATCATGGAAAATATCCGCATGTACGATTCGGCACATCCTCTCGCCGGCAGCCCGAGGTTGGGCGCATGAGCACGTCCTCGTCCCCCGGCACACCCACGGGTTGGTCGAAATGGCTGTTCGGCGCGTTCTCGCTGGGCTGGCTCGCGCTATGGTTTGCCGGCTTGGGTGCGCGGCCGCTGGGCGAGCCGGACGAGGGCCGTTATGCCGAGGTGGCGCGCGAAATGTTTGCCTCGGGTAACTGGCTGACGCCGAAACTGGACGGTTTCAACTTCTTCGACAAGCCGGCGTTGCAGTACTGGGCGACCAGCATCTTCTACACCCTGTTCGGCGTCCACGAGTGGACTGCCCGGTTGTGGGTCGCGTCGACCGGCATGCTGGCGATCGTGGTCGCGGCCTGGGCCGCCAAGCGGTTGTATGGCGCGCGCAGCGGCTGGATCACTGCGCTGATCCTCGGCAGCGCGCTGTTGTTCATGGCCGGGGGGCACATCAACACCATCGACATGGGGGTGGCGGCGTTTCTCGGCGTGGGCATCTGCCTGTTCCTGGTGGCACAATTCGATCCTACGGCAGAACCCCTGCGCACGCGCCTGAACCTGCTCGGCTGGGCCAGCCTGGCGCTCGCCGTGCTGTCGAAAGGCCTGATCGGCATAGTGTTTCCGGCGGCCACGCTGTTCGTGTTCATGCTGTGGGAGCGCGACTGGAGCATCCTGCGGCGGATGACCATGGGCTGGGGCTTGCTGTTGCTGCTGGTGATCACGGCGCCGTGGTTTGTCGCGATCAGCCTGCGGCATCCCGATTTCTTCGACTACTTCTTCATCCGCGAACACTTCAGCCGTTTCCTTACCAGTGTCGACGGGCGCGACCAGCCGTGGTGGTTCTTCCCGGTGGTGGTGGTGCTCGGGCTGTTCCCATGGACGGTGTTCCTTCCATTCAACCGCAGCAGCTGGCGCAGCGTGCATGACGGTGCGCGTTCGAGTCGCTTCCTGTTGTGCTGGGTAGGCGTGGTGGTGGTGTTTTTCTCGGTCTCCCACTCCAAGTTGCCGTTCTACATTCTGCCAGTGTTCCCGGCGCTGGCGATCCTGCTGGCAAGAAGCATTTCCAGCCTGCCGATGAAGGCGCTGGTGTGGCGATTCATGGCGGTGGCGCTGCTGGCCGCCGTGGTCGTGGTCGCCGCGCTGATGCAGCCTACCGGCAGCGGCTACTTCGCCCGCCACACCGACATGCAAGGCGTCTTGCTGAAGCTGGCGCTGGGCTTCGGGTTGCTGGTCGCTGCGGCATCCCTCGGAGGCCTGCTGATCGTGTTCCGGCGTCGTGCGCTGGCGGCCGTGGGTCTGCTCGGTTTTGCCTCCTTGTTCGTGTGGCAGATGCTGTTTGCCAATCTCGGCAGCGTGGCCAACGATCTGTCCGCCGCGCCCGCGGCAAAGCTGATGCAACCCTACCTGCAGGCGAACACCGAAGTGTTCACCGTGCATGCCTACCTGCGCGGGCTGTCGTTCTACCTGCACCGCCTGGTCACCGTGGTCGACGACAGCCCGGACGACATCACCCCAGGACGGCTGTCACGCCCCGAAGGCTACGTGCCCAAGCTCGTCGACTTCGAGGGACGCTGGCGCGCTGCGCCAAGCGCGCTGGCCGTCGTCGATACCCGGCTGCTGCCGCAACTGCAAGCCGACAAACTCCCGATGGTCGTCATCGGCACCCTGCCCAAACGTACCGTGATCCGTCGCCCACCCGCCACCGGGCCCGCAAATCCGTAGGGCGGACACCGTCCGCCGCTGCTTACCGTATCCCACATCGCCGATCCTGCACCGGGCGGGCATTGCCCACCCTGTGCCGCGGTGTGGGTTACGAAGGATTTTCGGCATACCGCGTAGGGCGGACACCGTCCGCCGCAGGCTTGCCGTACCCCGCATCGCCGATCCTGCACCGGCGGGCAGTGCCCGCCCTTATATCTCGATGGTCGTTTCGGCGATCATCTCCGACTGATCATCGGAAGGAACAGGTGAGGCCGTGCTATTGCAGCCCTCCCAGCACCGACCCTCCGCCGGCGGAACCCGGGCGCGAGCGGCGGGCGGCACTCACACTGCCAGGGGTTAGACCGCTGCGGCAGTCATCTTGCGTACACTACATATCGTATATACACTTCATTGATGGAGTTCACTTGGTCAGAGCGTAAGCGCTCACTCAACATCAAGCAGCACGGGCTCGATTTTGTTGATGTGCCCGCAGTCTTCGGTGGCCTGACCTTCACCTTCGAGGATGACCGGTTCTCCTACAGCGAACACCGATTTGTCACATTAGGGTTACTTGCCGGTGTTCCCGTCTCAATCGCCCACACGGAGACTGCCCATGAAATCCGTATCATCTCCTTCCGCAAAGCGACCCGCCGCGAAGCGCAAATCTTCTTCGACGCAGTCAAAGACTGACTGGACCCGGCTCAAGGCTAAAGAAGCTGTGTCGGTTGATCCAGACCATCCAGAAGCTGATATCCGTCATGTTATGCGCGGCGTCGTCCGCCGTGGTCTCACGCCGCAACCGCCAAAAGCGGCCATTTCTCTGCGCGTCGAGCAAGACGTGCTGGAGTGGTTCAAGGCGCAGGGTCCTGGTTATCAGACGCGCATCAACGCGGTATTGCGTGCCTTCCGCGATGCATCGATCTGACATTCAAGCCGATGCCGCTTCGCGGCAAGGCTTGGTTCAGGTGAGGGCTCCCGCCGCATCTCCCTGCCAAGGGTCATGCCCTCCCGCATTTTCCCGCCATACCGCGTAGGGCGGACACTGTCCGCCGTGCTTGTTGCCACCCATCGAGCGCGGCACGACGTAACGCCAGGCTGCCTGCCGGGTCCGCTCAGGCGCGACCGTAGACGTCGTCGAAGCGCACGATGTCGTCTTCGCCGAGGTAGCTTCCGGACTGTACCTCGATGATCTCCAGCGCTACCTTGCCGGGGTTGCGCAGGCGGTGCGTGCTGCCGAGCGGGATGTAGGTGCTCTGGTTCTCGCCGAGCAGGAACACCTTGTCGTCGCAGGTGACCTCGCCGGTACCGGAGACCACGATCCAGTGCTCGGCCCGATGATGGTGTTTCTGCAGGCTCAGCGAAGCGCCGGGCTTGACCACGATCCGCTTTACCTGAAAGCGATCGCCGGCTTCCAGTGAGTCGTAGCTGCCCCACGGGCGATGTACCACGCGATGGAACGAATGCTCGCTGCGGCCGGACTGTTTCAGCTGCTCCACCACCTGCTTGACGTCCTGCGCGGCATCGCGATGCATCACCAGGGTGGCATCGGGCGTGCTGACCACTACCAGATCATCGACGCCGACGGTGGCGACCAGGTGGCGGTCGTGCGAGCGCAGCAGCGAGTTGCGGGTGTTGACCGCCAGCGTGTCGCCTTCGCGCAGGTTGCCTTCGGCGTCCTTGCTGCCACTCAACCACAAGGCATCCCAGGAGCCGATATCGCTCCAGTCGCAAGCCACCGGAACCACCGCGGCGCGGCGGGTCTTTTCCATCACCGCATAGTCGATCGAGTCGTCCGGCACCCTGGCAAACAGGTCGCGATCGATGCGCACGAAATCCAGATCGCCGACGGCGGCGGCGTACGCGGCGCGCACAGCATCGAGCATCGTCGGTGCGTGTGCTGCCAGCTCCTCCAGATAACGCGAGGCCTTGAACAGGAACATCCCGGAATTCCAGTCGTAGCCGCCATCGGCCAGATAGCCTTCGGCCGTGGTTCGATCCGGCTTCTCGACAAACTGCTCGACCCGGTAGCCTTCGCTGCCCACCGTCTCGGCGCGGCGGATATAGCCAAAGCCGGTTTCCGGACGATCCGGGCGGATGCCGAAGGTCACCAGCCAGCCCTGGTCCGCCAGCGGCATGGCTTGCCGCACGGCGGCAACAAAGGCTTCGGTATCGCCGATCAGGTGATCGGCCGGCAACACCAGCAGCACGGCGTCGGCATCGCGCTGCAACGCCTGCAGCGCACCCAGCGCGATCGCCGGCGCGGTATTGCGCGCCAGCGGCTCCAGCACGATCGACGCCCCCTCGATGCCCAGCTCCAGCAACTGATCGGCCGCCAGAAAGCGGTGATCCTCGCTGGCTACCACGATCGGGGCCGCCACATCGGGCAGTTGTCGCGTCCGCGCGATGGTTTGCTGGAACAACGTACCGCTGCCGGCCAGGGTCAGGAACTGCTTGGGCAGATTCTTGCGCGACACCGGCCACAGGCGGGTGCCGCTGCCGCCGCTGAGGATAAGGGGAGTCAACATGTCATCCAGCCTGTCTTGATCGGAAAAATCCGCACGATTGTCGCCGAAACCGGCAGTGCCTGTCTGCAGGCAACTGCCGCGCGAAGCGGTCAGCGCCCGTCAGGGTACGTGGGTTGCCGGTACCTGCCGTACGCCGGGCTGCAAGGGAGGCGGTCGCCCACCGCGTAGGGCGGACACCGTCCTCCGCGCTTCGTCATGGCGATCCGGGCAGGTGCCGGCGGGCCGTGCCCGCCCTACGACCGGTCGCGATAACCCGCACGGAGCCGCGTGGTGCGCGTAAACGCCGCGGAGGGTAGGGCGGACACCGTCCGCCGTCGGCCCAGCGGTCGGAATGCCATCCCGGGCGCATGCCGTCAAAGCATCGTCTGCAGGACGCCGAGTCTACGAAGCACCGTCAGCGTGCCGCACCAGTTCGCCCATCACTTCCTCGAGTCCCGTGCGCCAGTCGGGCAGGGCGAACTCGAACTGCCGCTGAAAGTCGCTGTTGTCCAGCAACGACCAGGCCGGTCGTTTGGCCGGCGTGGGGAATTCGGCGCTGCTGATGGGTAGCACGCGCGGTGCACGATCGATCAAGCCTTGCGCCAGCGCCTGCTCGAAGGTGGCCGTGGCAAAGCCATGCCAGGTGGTGGCGCCGCTGGCCACCAGGTGATGGGTGCCGCCAAGCTGCTTGCGTTGCGCCGCATCGGCCGGCCTCCAGCGATCGAGCGCGGCCAGGCTGGCGCGCACGATCAACCCGGTATCGGTGGGGGCGCCGTGCTGGTCGTCCACCACACGCAGTTCCTCGCGCTCGGCACCGACACGCAGCATGGTGCGCAGAAAATTCTGCCCGTGCGCGGCGTACACCCATGCGGTGCGCAGGATCAGGTGATCGGCACCGCTGTCGCGCAACGCCTGTTCGCCCGCCAGCTTGCTGCGGCCGTAGGCGCCCAGCGGGGCGACGGGTGCATCGATGGTGTAGGGTTGTGGCTGTGCGCCGTCAAACACGTAGTCGGTCGAATAGTGGATCACCTGCGTGCCATGCGCCGCTGCCCAGCGCCCGATCACGCTTACCGCTTCGGCGTTGACGCGCATCGCCAGGGGTTCTTCCTGCTCGGCACGATCGACCGCGGTATAGGCCGCGGCATTGACGATCAGGTCGGGCCGCAGCCGGTCGAGCAGGGCGGGCAGGCTGGCCGGTGCGGCAAGGTCGGCGATCTCGCCGCGCGCGCCGTCCGTCAACATGCCATCGCGGCTGGCCACCAGCAGCGCACCGCGCGCCGCCAGGCCACCCTGCGCCAGAAACGTGCGGCCGAGCTGGCCATTGGCACCGAGCAGCAGGATGCTCACGGCACGAATACCGGCAACCGCTCCGGCGCAACGTCCTTGAGAAACGGCGTCTTGCGATCCTTGTCCGACAGCAGCGGTTCGCTCAGTGGCCAGTCGATGCCCAGCTCGGCGTCATTCCAGCGAATGCCGGCATCGGCTTTGGCGTCGTACAGCGCCGTGCACTGGTAGCTGAACGTGGCGAACTCGGACAACACACAAAAGCCGTGGGCAAAGCCTTCCGGCACCCAGAAGTGGCGATGGTTTTCCGCCGTCAGCATCACCCCGGCCGACTGCCCGAAGCTGGGCGAGCCGCGGCGAATATCCACCGCCACGTCGTAGACCTCGCCTTCGAGCACGTTGACCAGCTTGGCCTGCGGGCTCGGCCATTGGTAATGCAGGCCGCGCAGCACACCGCGCGCCGAGCGCGAGACATTGGTCTGGACGAATTTGACATCGAAGCCCGCATCGCGCCACGTACCCTGGTTGTAGCTCTCATAGAAAAAGCCGCGCGCATCGCCGAATACCGTTGGTTCGATGATCAGCGCACCCGGCAGCGTGGTCTCGATCACCTTCATCGTGCATGCCCCTCGCGCACCAGGTTTTGCAGGTACTGGCCGTAACCGGTCTTGGCCAATGGCGCAGCCAGGCGCAACAGCTGATCGTCGTCGATCCAGCCGTTCAGATGCGCGATCTCCTCCGGGCAGCACACCTTGAGTCCCTGTCGGTTCTCGATGGTCTCGATGTAGTTGCCCGCTTCCATCAGCGAATCGTGGGTGCCGGTGTCGAGCCAGGCGAAGCCGCGACCGAGTTGTTCCAGGTGCAGCGAGTCGTCGTCGAGGTAACAGCGGTTGAGGTCGGTGATTTCCAGTTCGCCGCGCGCGGAGGGTTTCAGCGTCGCCGCGTAGTCACAGACCCGCCCGTCGTAGAAATAAAGGCCGGTTACCGCGTAATGGGATTTCGGGATGGCCGGCTTTTCTTCCAGTCCGATCACCTTGCCGTTGGCATCAAACTCCGCCACGCCATAGCGTTCGGGGTCCTTCACCCGGTAGCCGAACACGGTTGCGCCGCGTTCGCGCGCGGCGGCGCGCTTGAGCCGTTCGGTGAGGCCTACACCATAAAAAATGTTGTCGCCCAGCACCAGGCAGCTCGGCTTGCCGTCGACAAAATCGCGGCCGATGGTGAACGCCTGCGCCAGGCCGTCCGGCGACGGCTGCACCGCATAACGAAGGTCGATGCCCCATTGCGAGCCGTCGCCCAGCAGCCGTTGGAACATTTCCTGCTCGTGCGGGGTGTTGATCATCAACACCTCACGGATGCCGGCCAGCATCAAGGTGGCCAGCGGGTAGTAGATCATCGGCTTGTCGTACACCGGCAGCAGTTGCTTGCTGACCGCGCGGGTGATCGGGTACAGCCGCGTGCCGGAGCCGCCGGCCAGGATGATGCCCTTGGTGGTGGTGCTCACGCTGCCCTCCTTCACGATCCCAGGCGCTCCATCCGGTAGCTGCCATCGAGCACGCGTTGCACCCATGGCTGGTGGTCCAGATACCAGTCCACCGAGTGCGCGATGCCGCTCTCGAACGTTTGCGAGGGACGCCAGCCCAGTTCGTCCTGCAATTTGCTGGCGTCGATGGCATAGCGGCGGTCGTGACCGGGGCGGTCCTTCACATAGGTAATCAGCGACTCGCGTGCACGACCCTCGGCCAGCGGGCGGCGTGCATCGAGCAGGGCGCAGATCGTCGTCACCACGTCGATGTTGGTGTGCTCGGCATTGCCGCCGACGTTATAGGTTTCACCCACACGCCCGGCCTCAAGCACCCGACGGATCGCGCTGCAATGGTCGCCGACAAACAGCCAGTCACGGATGTTCAGGCCGTCGCCGTAGACCGGCAGCGGTTCGCCAGCCAGCGACTTCTGGATCACCAGCGGAATCAACTTCTCGGGGAACTGATACGGCCCGTAGTTGTTCGAGCAATTGGTGGTCAACACCGGCAGGCCATAGGTGTGATGGAACGCGCGCACTAGGTGGTCGGAGGCCGCCTTGGACGCTGAGTACGGTGAGTTCGGCGCATACGGCGTCTGTTCGGTGAACTTGCCTTCGGCGCCCAGTGAGCCGTAGACCTCGTCGGTCGACACATGCAAAAAACGAAATGCCTCCCTCGCAGCCCCTTCCAGGCCGCGCCAGTAGTCGCGCGCGCCTTCCAGCAAAGCCAGGGTACCCACCACATTGGTCTGCACGAATTCGGCCGGGCCGTCGATCGAGCGATCCACATGCGATTCGGCGGCGAAATTGATAACCGCGTCCGGCCGGTGTTCGGCCAGCAACGTCGCCACCAGCGCGCGATCGCCGATGTCGCCGTGCACAAACACATGCTGCGGATGGCCCTGCAGCGAGGCCAGCGTGTCCGGGTTGCCGGCATACGTCAGCTTGTCCAGATTGATCACGCACAAGCCATCGGCTACCGCCTGCAGCACGAAATTGGCGCCGATAAAGCCGGCGCCGCCTGTGACCAGCAAGGTACACGCGGATTGGTGTGCATCGTACATTTTAGTGAACCTTGGCTGGTGAATTCAGCCGTACAATGATGCAGCCCATCGACGCGCTTGACCATTCCGCGAACTGAAACATGCCTGGTTGCCCAGCTTCCACACGCTGTGCGAGACCTTTTGCTGCAGTCTGTTGCTAGAGATCGGCGACACGGGAAGACTCCAGCACTTGCTGCCGCCTGACGCTAGAGCGCCGTGCAAGGACAAGACGAGCAAGGGTAAGATAGCGACTTGGTTGAGTCGACCTAAGTCTGTCAAGCTCCGAGGCGCAACGGTAGTCACGAACGACTCATGGCTGCGCATGTACCCGGGTTGGGCAGCTACGTGAATTTGGGCAAGCAAGGGAGTTTATGAACACAAGTCATGTAGTTGAGAGACCACTTGATCCGAGGGACTTTCAGCCGGCACTGCCGTTGCCGGAGGGGTATAGCAGAGAGCGCATCCTTGAGTCACTTTGTACCGTATCTATCGATGGTAGTGCGACCGGCGAGCTTCTTGGCTATGCCACCGGTGACTGTGAAAGATTCCTGCATACCTTGGCATTGGTTCCTGAGGGGCAGGGCGAACTGCTGGAAATTGGTGCGAATCCCTATTTTACAACGATGCTGCTGCGTCGATTTCGGCCAGACTACAACCTGAGCCTGACAAATTTCTTCGGCGGTGCTGCGGGAGATGCTGTGCAGAGAGTGCGCATGCGTGGCTTCGATGGCGAGGACGAACAGTGCGATCTTGCCTTCCATAGCCTCAATGTCGAGGAGTGGTCGTTCCCGTTTAGCGACGACCAGATGGATGTCGTGATTTTTGGCGAAGTGCTGGAGCACATGACCAATGATCCGATGCATGCGATGCGTGAGATTTCGCGTGTACTCAAACCCGGCGGACAACTGGTTTTGACTACGCCCAATGTGGCGCGCATCGAGAACGTGATGGCATTGTTGGAGGGGCGCAACCTGTACGACCCCTATTCAGCCTATGGTCCGTATGGTCGGCATAACCGAGAATACACGCGACATGAGTTGCACCAGCTCGCAACTTACTGTGGTTTCGAGGCTGAGGTCAGTTTCACCGCCAACGTGCACGACGATATTCCTGCGGATACCTTGAACATGGACGCGCTCAGGGACATTCTCGGCTCAACGACTCATCGTGAGCACGATCTTGGGCAATACCTTATGACACGCTGGCGCAAAACGGCTGCGTGCGGCATGCAACGACCGGGTTGGCTTTACCGCAGTTACCCATCTGAACAACTCGCTTGATGTGACGCTATAACCACCATGAAAAAGAAGCAGAGAGTTGTTCTTGGTCTCGGTACTCGAGCGATCCACGCCGGCCAGCATCCTGATCCCTCCACCGGCGCCATCATGACGCCGATCTACGCTACCTCCACCTATGTGCAGGAGAGCCCCGGCAAGCACAAGGGCTATGAATACTCGCGCAGCCAGAATCCCACACGGATGGCCTACGAACGTTGCGTGGCGGATCTGGAAGGCGGCGTTGCCGGTTTTGCCTTCGCCTCGGGCCTGGCCGCCGCCGCGACCGTGCTGGATCTGCTCGCCTCGGGCAGTCACATCATCGCGATGGATGACCTTTACGGCGGTAGCTACCGCCTGTTCGAAAAAGTGCGCCGCCGTTCCGCCGGGCTGGACTTCAGCTTTGTCGATCTCAACGACGGCAACGCACTCAAGGCGGCGTTGAAACCCAATACCCGGATGATCTGGGCCGAAACGCCGACCAACCCGATGCTCAAGCTGGTTGATCTGGCCAAGGTCGCCGCCTTCGCGAAAAAGCACGGTCTGATCCTGGTGGTCGACAGCACCTTCTGCTCGCCGATGATCCAGCGTCCGCTGGAGTTTGGCGCGGATCTGGTGCTGCATTCGGCCACCAAATACCTCAACGGCCATTCCGACATGGTCGGCGGCATCGTGGTGGCGGGCAGCAAAGAGCTGGCCGAGCAAATGGGCTTCCTGCAGAACTCGGTTGGCGCGGTGGCCGGCCCATTCGACGCCTTTCTCGCCATGCGCGGCCTCAAGACCCTGCACCTGCGCATGAAAGCGCATTGCGAAAGTGCCCTGGAGCTGGCCAAGTGGCTTGAAAAACATCCGGCTGTCGAGCGGGTGATCTATCCCGGACTCAAGAGCCACCCCCAGCACGCCCTGGCCAAACGCCAGATGGACGGTTACGGCGGCATCATCACCGTTGAGGTGAAGGGCGGCCTGAAAAAGGCGAAACGCATGCTGGAGCGCTGCAAGCTGTTTGCGCTGGCCGAATCGCTCGGTGGCGTTGAAAGCCTCATCGAACATCCCGCGATCATGACCCACGCCTCGGTGCCTGCGGCTAACCGCAAGCGGCTGGGTATCAGTGATGGCTTGGTGAGGTTGTCGGTGGGCGTAGAGGATATTGCCGACTTGCGTGCAGAATTGACTCTCGCATTGGGCACGTGACGTCAGGCCGCTACGTGCTTTCGTCGATCGCGGCATGACGATGGGACCCTTGTTTTGAGTATCGAGAGCAGGCGGAGGACGAAATTGCGCATTGGAATATTGCGCCTGTCAGCATGGATTCGCCGACAGTCGTTGCTCAGAGCGGTCTACTGCCATCTGCCACCGGCATTCCGTTTCAGAATGTCGGAAATGCTGGCCGAGCGTGCGCGGGCGCAGCTCAGATTTCATAGAACTTCAGGCTGGCAGCGTCATCGGCAACAGCGGGAGTGGGTTGCACCTGGTCCGAGAGCGGAATATGCGCACGCTGTAGGTGTCAACATCTTTGCCTATGCCCGCGGTCAGTTCGGCTTGGCAGAAGGTGCCCGGCTGTATGCGCGGGCTCTGCTGGGTGAAGGTTATCCGGTGGCCATCCACAACATCGCAATCGACATGCCGCATGGCATGGACGACAGCAGTCTGGACGCGCATATCGGCGAGGACACGCCGTACGGCGTCAACTTGATTTTCGTCAACCCGGACTACCTGGACGAGGCCATCGCCATTATCGGTCGCGAGCGTCTGGGTAACCGTTATCTGATTGCTTGCTGGTTCTGGGAGCTGGAGGTGTTTCCGGAGGCGTGGTTGCCGGCGCTGGCACTCGTGGAGGAGGTCATGGTTTCCACCCGTTTTATCGAAAAAGCGGTCAGACGCATCACCGACAAACCTGTGTGGCATGTCCCGTTACCTGTCGGTGAGGTGAATGACAGCCGCTTGATGCGTGCGGACTTTGGTTTGGATGAAAATGCTTTCATCTTCCTGAGCAGTTTCGATTTCAATTCATTTTTGACGAGAAAAAATCCGCTTGCAGTAATCAGCGCGTTCCAGTTGGCCTTCGTCGATGGCGGGTCTGATGTCAGGTTGCTGATTAAATCAAGTAACGGCCATCGGTATCCAGAGAAACTGCGCGAATTGCTGGCAGCGGTGGCCGGCGATAAGCGCATCATTATCCGGGACGAGGTGATCGACCGCAGTGAGGTGCATGCGCTGCAGCGTTGTGTTGATGCGTATATTTCGCTGCACCGTGCCGAGGGTTTTGGTCTGGGGCTGGCCGAGTGCATGTACTTGGGAAAGCCGGTTATCGCCACGGCTTGGTCAGGAAACCTGGATTTCATGACGGCCGATAACAGTTACCTGGTGGACTACAATCTCGTACCTATACGCGAGGGTGAGTACCTCCATTGTGACGGGCAGCAATGGGCTGAGCCCAGCGTTTCTCATGCTGCCGAGCAGATGCGCCGCGTGGTTGGCGATAGGGATTTTGCAGCAAGGGTAGGTGCGCGTGCTGCGCTGGACGTCCGGGACAGGCTCTCGCCGCGGGCTGCGGCACAGCGAATCATTCAACACCTGGAAACTTTGTCTTCCTCAGGCACCGTCGATACAGCAGCGACCATTTTTCATCATTGACGCCATCAACAGGAACGAGCTACATGAAAGAGATTTCGGCGGCAATCTGGAGTTATCGCCACTTCATCGTGTCGTCGATCAGAAATGATCTTCGCTCGCGGTTCGCGCGCAGTAAGCTGGGCGGCCTGTGGATGATTCTTCAGCCACTGGCACAGGTGGCGATTTACGCCCTCGTTTTATCGCGCATCATGGCGGCCAAGCTACCAGGTATCAACAATCGCTATGCCTATGTGATCTACCTGATGGCAGGGATGATTGCCTGGTCCTTGTTTGCCGAAGTGGTGACTCGATCACTGACATTATTCGTCGATAATGGCAATCTGATGAAGAAAATGGCTTTCCCGCGGGTGTGTTTGCCTATCATTATTGGCGGCTCATCCTTGGTGAACAACCTTCTTCTGCTCGTAACGGCCGTAGTTGTATTTCTTCTGATCGGTCACCCGCTCAGCTTGGCGATGCTCTGGCTGCCGCTTTTGATTGCCATCAACTTGGCTTTTGCGATCGGTCTTGGCCTGATCCTCGGTATATTGAATGTTTTTTTGCGGGATGTCGCCCAGGTAATGACAGTCGTGCTGCAGTTGTTGTTCTGGCTAACACCGATCGTCTACATGCCAACCATCATTCCAGATCGGCTACGGTTCGTACTTGAATTCAACCCGATGGTGCATATGGTTGTCGCTTTTCAGGATGTGCTGCTCTACGGGCGTGCACCGGGTATGGCGGGTTTGATCGTAATTGCCGCCGCTGCCGCCATTTTATTGCTCTTTTCATTAATCTTGTTCAGGCGTGCGGCGCCTGAAATGGTGGATGTGCTGTGAGTGAATCCCTGCTTTCTGTGCGCGGACTTGGCAAGGCCTTTCGCGATTATGGTACGGAGTGGCGTCGATTCGCCTCCTGGCTCGGTATTCACACGCGCGCAAAAAGCGAGACGTGGGTTCTCCGAGGTATATCGTTCGACGTCGCTCCTGGCGAATCCATCGGCATCGTGGGCCAAAATGGCGCCGGCAAGAGTACCTTGTTGAAGCTTATTACTGGCACGCTCAAGGGCACCGAGGGTAGCGTTACCGTGAACGGTCGTATTGCGGCCATCCTTGAACTTGGCATGGGTTTCAGTGCTGATTTGAGTGGACGACAAAATGTCCATCATACGGCTGGCCTCATGGGCTTTTCCCGGGCAGAAATTGAAGGTGCGATGGCATCCATTGAAGAATTTGCCGAAATTGGCGAGTATTTCGATGAGCCCGTACGTACCTACTCTAGCGGCATGCAGATGCGGGTGGCTTTTGCCGTCGCAACGGCGTTCCGTCCGGATATCTTGATAGTCGACGAAGCGCTATCCGTGGGCGATTCCTATTTTCAGCACAAGTGCTTCAAGCGGATACGTGAATTCCGCGAACAAGGCACCAGTCTGCTGATCGTCTCGCACGATGCCGGCGCAGTACAGAACCTGTGCGATCGTGCGTTGCTTCTGGAGAACGGTGCTCTCATCAAAGATGGCGACCCTGCGGAAGTCATGGATCTCTACAATGCCCTGATTGCGGAACGAGAGAACAGCACGATCACAATTTCAAATCACGCCAGCGGGCGTGTTCAGACCATTTCAGGCAGCGGTGAGGCTGTGGTTGAGGCCATCATGCTTCTCAACGCGGACCAGGAGCAGGTCGAGTTTGTTGATGTTGGTCAGCCTGTCACCTTGCTTATACACGTACTGGCGCGTAAGGACATTCCGCGACTGGTGCTGGGCTACATGATCAAGGACAGGTTGGGACAACAGGTTTTTGGTACCAATACATACCATACCGAACAGATACTGGAAAATGTACAGGCTGGCCAGCGTGTGGCGTTTCGCATCAGTTTCCCGATGAATTTTGGTCAGGGAAGCTATTCGGTTTCGACGGCACTGGTCAGCACTGATACCCATCTCGTCAATAATTACGAATGGAGGGATCTGGCGCTGGTTTTCAGCGTATCCAATCTTTCACGTCCGGTGTTTGTGGGTTCGGCCTGGGTCCCACCTAGTATCGAGGTTCGCAATCTATGAGTTTTACCTCCTACGCGCAGAACTATGAAGATGTAATGCTCATTCGTGCGCTGTGCGGGATCGAGCACGGTTTCTATATTGATGTTGGCGCCCAGGATCCCGTTGAGCACTCGGTGACCAAGGCCTTTTATGAGTTTGGGTGGCGTGGTATCAATATCGAGCCCGTAAAGCACTGGTTCGACCGACTTGTTGCCGACAGGTCACATGATCTCAATTTGCAGTTGGCGGCATCGGATAAGCCAGGGCGCCTGCATTTGTATGAGATCACTGATACGGGGCTATCGACCACCAATTTCGAGTTCGCTGAGCGCCATGCCAAGGCGGGCTTCAGTGTTGGTGAAATAGAGGTGGATTGCTTAACACTCAACGAAATTTGCGAGAAGTATTTAGTCGAATTGGTACATTTTCTCAAGATTGACTGCGAAGGTGCGGAAGCAGCAGTCCTGAGTGGTTTTTCCCTGACAGACGTGCGACCTTGGATTATATTGGTGGAGGCGACGGAGCCATTGAGTCAGGCGCCAACCTACACGAAATGGGAGTCCTTGCTTACCCAGCGTAGCTATCACTTCGTCTACGGAGATGGTCTTAATCGTTTTTATGTGGCTGATGAGCATGGCGAGCTTGATGAGGCTTTTTCCCATCCACCGAATGTTTTTGATGATTTTGTACGCGCCCCGGATGCTTTGGCTCGACAGCAATTAGAGGCGGCTCAGGGCGAGCTTCGGGTTTTGCGTGATGTGCAGCGCGTGGAACGAACTGAATCGGAAGCTGAGCATTTACGCGCCGGCGTCGAGTACTTGCGGAGCGAAAACGAGCGTCGCGAAGCGGCATTGGTAGAGCAGCGGCGGCAGTTGGGGGACGCTGCCGCGCGCGAGGCGGTGGCCGCGGCGGAGATTGAGGCTGAACGTGCGCAGCGGCGAATCGATCTTGATTTTCTGGGAAGCGAGAATGAGCGTCGCGAAGCAGCATTGGTTGAGCAGCGACGTCAGTTGGAAGAAATTGCAGCGCGCGCGGCGGCTGCAGCGGCTGAAAATCAAGCCGAGCGTGAGCAACTGCAAAAGGATCTAAATCATCTGAGCAGCGAAAACGAGCGCCGGGAGGGCGCATTGGTTGAGCTTCGACGGCTGCTGACAGAGGCGGGGGAACGGGCCGCTTCAACCACTTCGCGGATCCATGTCGAACGCGAGCAGTGGCGACTCGAGTTGGAAAACCTGCGCAAAGACGCCGAGCGCCGGAATTTGGCGCTTATAGCGAAAGGTGAAGTTACCGTAGCACTTGAAAGCAGACTGGCGACATCTGTCGGAAATTTGGCGCTAGCTGCTGAACAGTCAAGGTCGTTGCGCAATGACTTGGGGCGTTGTGAGGATGAACTTGCATCGCTTCGTCTCATCATTAAGGAGGCCGTTACTGAAACCTCGGAGTTGAAGATGGAGGTAGGTCGTCTTCACCATGAGGTGCTCTTCCGGGATCAGGAGATTTCCAAGCTGAGCGAACTCATTCAGCGTGTTCAATCCAGCATCTCGTGGCGTGTAACGGCTCCTTTACGTTTTGGACGGAGGGCTGTTGGTGTCTTGTCTAGGATGGTTTTAAAGGTTATCTATCTCATTTTACGTTGGCCTTTTCGTCTTGTCCGACCATTGCTTCGTCGGATGGCACGATGGCCGTGGCTCAGCTCGCTTGTGGTTGGGGTCGTCGGGCATAATTCATGGTTGGCAATACACGCACGCTTGTTTTTGTTTGGAGCTACAACAAATAGTGAGATTGAAGAGATGAGGGCGGTAGCGTCATCAGTCGAGCCAATGACCAAACAAGCGACCCGAGTGCTGGAGGAAATCCAGGTGCTCAGAAGGAATCGAAGGTGGGGCGTTTGCCCTCCAAGTTCAAGGAGGAAGTAAAGCGATGCATATCGTATTGGATCTGCAAGCGTGTCAATCTCCAGAAGGTCGTCGTCGGGGAATTGGCCGTTACTCGCTAGCCCTTGCAAAGGCGATGGCAGCTAAACCGCGTGGGCATACTATTACTATATTCCTCAATGAGACGATGGGCGACTCGATCGAATTCTTGAGGAGCGAGTTTGACAGTCTACTCCCGCAAGATCGGATTGTTACTTGGGTCGCTCTAGCGCCCACGGCTAGTATTAATCAAGAAAACATGTTCCGTAGGCGAGCGTCTGAAGCACTTCGCTTGCAGGCAATCCAGAAGTTGAGGCCAGATGTTGTGCACACAGCCAGTCTATTTGATGGCTGGGGTGATAATGTAATTTCGACTATACCTGGTACACAGAGTTACCTAGAAGCAGTCACGTGTTACGACCTGATTCCGCTAGCACATGAGAAAACCTATTTGTGCGATGTGCGGGTGAAAAGTTGGTATATGGAGAAGGCGAAAAATTTATGCCGTGCAGATGTATTACTCGGCATATCTAGATTTTCATGTTGTGAGGCGACAGAACTCTTGGGAATTTCGTCTGAACGGATGGCAAACATTTCCGGCGCAGTTGACGATATTTTTATGCCGCTCAAAAACGCCGAGGCCTTTCGCCCAGCCTTAGTAGAACTATATGGGCTTCAGAGGCCCTTCATCATGTATGCGGGTGGGTTTGACGCACGAAAGAATATTGGCACTCTGATCCGTGCGTTTGCGCTGCTTCCGCACGAGCTTCGACGCGAGCATCAATTAGTCGTTGTCGGTGGTGCTCCCGACCCCGAACTAGAGGTTCTTTCCGCTTTGGCAAAGGATGTCGGCCTCGATACAGACGAGGTGGTATTCACTGGCTACGTGTCAGATGTTGATCTGGTGAGATTTTATAATCTGTGCGCGCTTTACGTTTTCCCCTCGTTACAGGAAGGTTTTGGGCTTCCAGCACTCGAGGCGATGTCGTGTGGTGCGATAGTCATTGGCTCTAATACCTCAAGCCTTCCGGAGGTAATTGGGCGTGAGGATGCGTTGTTCGATCCGCAGAGCAAAAGCGCTATCACGGAAATGATGACCAAGGGCCTCACAGATCAGGGGTTCCGGGACAGTCTTCGCGAGCATGGTCGTAAGCAGTGCCAGAAATTTTCCTGGAGCGAGTCCGCCAAAAGAGCCATTACTGCGTTCGAAACTGCTGTCCAACAAAGGCGGTCAGGCATTTCTGGTTTTATTGATAAACCGGCTACAAGGAGGCGCGCCATCGCTTATCTTCCGGCTCCTAGAGTACCCGGAATTTCTTCCGGGGAAGGTGGTGGCGTGATTTTTGCGAACAAGGATTGTTTAGGTGTTCGGCCAAAGCACTCGCTAAAGAGATTCATTCAAGATAGGAATCGATTCGATCGAGTTACTATCGAGCTTGCCAATGTCCCGTATTGTGCTGATACGCTCATATTTGCGACGACTGGCGTAGTCGACATCGTGTTATGTGACAACACTTTCGGACGGGTATTGGAGACTCTGGCTCACAGATCCGAAGGTCACAAGCTAGTCGTGTCCTTGCTTTATCGAGGGAGTGGCTATGGTGCGTTGCGGCTAGCTATCGACGCAGGTTTTTCCGCAACAGTGTTGGACTCGTTGGTAAAGCCGCGGGGCCTTACGACGCTTGGGCAAAGTCAAGTGATTTTGTCAAAGGTAGCTGACGACAAGATTGTGGATGAAACATTGGCGTGGCGCGATAACATCCATCACGTAGTAATGGAGTTGGCAGAGTTAGAGCATGACTTTACGATTTTAGAGCGTGACTGGTGCGCCGTGGCCCAGGCGCTTTCCAGCAATATGACAACTTCGACAGATAGTCTTTCTCAATGGTTTGTCGATATTTCCAATTTATTTGTTAACGACGCTGGTACTGGCATCCAGCGTGTCGTTCGGCATGTGCTTGACGAGTTAATTTCCAAGCCCCCGTCGGGTTACCGGGTTGAGCCAATTTTCTTGGCCAAGGATGGTGTGTTTCGCTATGCGCGAAGCTACTGTCAAATGCGGTATTTCAATGGTGAAATGCTACCTCCTGACGAACCTGTTGAATTTAGTAGTACTGATATCTATCTGGGACTGGATCTCACAGCGCACCTAATTCCATTGCATATCAAGATTTTTCGGAAGATGCGTAATCGTGGGGTAAAACAATATTTTGTGGTGTACGATCTCCTTCCACTTCTTCGGCCCGATTGTTTTGACCCTCCGGGTCTACCTCTTTTCAGAAGCTGGTACGAGTCGGTAGCAGAAGTAGCTGACGGCGTTATGTGTATCTCTCGAGCTGTAGCCGATGAGTTTGAGATGTGGCTGCAACAAGCTAGACCCAGACGCCTGAGGCCGTTGGGTATCGGTTGGTTTCATCTTGGCGCCGATCTTGCGGTGGCAACCACAACACCCGGTTCAGGCGGAGTCCTTGCCGCTAGTCTTCCTGATCTTGGGGAGCGTCCGACATTCCTGATGGTTGGGACCATTGAGCCGCGCAAGGGGCATGCGCAGTCGCTGGCCGCCTTTGACAAACTTTGGGCGCAGGGCGTTCAGGTAAACTTGCTGGTGATTGGCAAGCCTGGTTGGTTAGTCGATGACCTGCTTCAGCGTTTTCGCAGTCACCCACAGCGTGGCAAACAACTTTTCTGGTTAGAGAAGGCTGGCGACGACTTGTTACTTGCAGCCTACGGGCGCGCGTCGGCACTGCTCATGGCCTCGGAGGGCGAGGGGTTTGGCCTGCCCTTGATCGAGGCTGCGCATCACGGGGTGCCACTGCTTGCACGTGATCTACCTGTATTTCGTGAAATTGCAGGTGAGCATGCTGCGTACTTCTCTGGTTATGAGCCTGATGACCTAGCAGACGCCCTGTTGGAATGGTTGGAACTCAATGCGCGCGGGGAGGCGCCACAATCGAGTGGGATGCCTTGGATGACGTGGGCGCAGGCCGCTGCGCAGTTAGTCGACGTAGTACGTCGGGAGAATTGGGTTCATAGCTGGATGCCAAGCCCATCACATCGATTTGGCGTATTTGATTATCGTTTCTTGACCCAAGTCGGACATCTTGCACGCGGAAGGATGACTACGACTGGTCGCGCGGGATTTCTATTATATGGCCCCAACGTGCCGATGAAAGCTTCCCGATATAGGGTCGGTATTTATGGGGGCGGTAATGGGAGTGCGTGGATGGATATTTGCAGTTCATTTGCTAACAACGTACACATTCGCCGTGATTTTAACGTCTTGCATAACGAGTTGGAGACGTTGCTTGTTGAAGTCGAGCTATCGTTGGAATTGGATGTTTCCGATTTGCAGACTCGGATTTTTGTGCCCGCGGATTCAAATTTGTGGATAAGTCGTATCGAAATTAATCCAATGGTTACCGCTCAGCGCGATTTCAAAACTGAATTAACCGCCTGAATGGCCTATGCCAATTTGAAATTGGCGAATATGCGTATCTCAGCCTTATAAAAGGCTGGAAATTATTCTCTTAATGGAGCCCTCATGAAGACGGCGTTGATTACCGGCGTTACCGGTCAGGATGGTGCATACCTGACCCAACTTCTCCTCAAAAAAGGGTACCGTGTCTACGGCACCTATCGCCGTACGAGTTCAGTCAACTTCTGGCGTATCGAAGAGCTGGGCATGGACAAGCATCCCAATCTTTCCTTGGTGGAATACGACCTGACCGACCTGGGTTCCAGCATTCGCCTGCTTGAAAACACCGAGGTGTCCGAGGTGTACAACCTTGCTGCACAGAGCTTTGTTGGGGTGTCCTTCGACCAGCCCATCACCACCGGTCACATCACAGGTATCGGTGCCGTACACATGTTGGAAGCGATTCGTACCGTCAACCGCAACATTCGCTTCTACCAGGCCTCTACCTCGGAGATGTTCGGTAAGGTACAAGCCGTACCGCAGAGCGAAGACACTCCGTTCTATCCGCGTAGTCCCTACGGTGTGGCCAAGCTCTATGCGCACTGGATGACGGTCAATTACCGCGAATCCTATGGCATTTTTGCCAGCAGCGGCATCCTGTTCAATCACGAGTCCCCCCTGCGTGGACGCGAGTTTGTGACCCGTAAAATCACCGATGCCGTGGCCAAGATCGCCTTGGGCAAGCTTGAGGTGCTGGAACTCGGCAATCTCGATGCGAAACGTGATTGGGGCTTTGCCAAGGAATACGTTGAAGGCATGTGGCGGATGCTTCAAGTCGATGATCCAGATACCTATGTCCTGGCTACCAACCGTACCGAAACCGTGCGTGACTTTGTCACCATGGCTTTCAAGGCGGCCGGTGTAGATATCTCGTGGCAGGGTGCCGGCGAAGCCGAGCAGGGCCTGGATGCTGCCACGGGTAAAGTACGGGTCGCCATCAATCCGCGCTTCTACCGTCCTGCGGAAGTGGAGCTGCTTATCGGCGACCCCGAAAAAGCACGCAGCAAGTTGGGCTGGGAGGCCAAAACCACCTTGGAGGAACTATGCGGGATGATGGTTACTGCCGATATGAGTCGCAATGAGCGCGGAGCTTCGTTCTGACGTGGACAGGCCTCGTGCACTGTTGACCGGCCGCAATGGGTTTACTGGTAGCTATGTGGCCGCGGAGCTGGAAGCGGCTGGGTACGACGTGGTTGGCCTTAGCGATCACCAGATAGCCAATGACGCAGGCTCCATAACTGCCAATCTGCTTGACCGCGAAGCGGTACGTGCGGCGGTGACTTTGGTTCAGCCAGACGTGGTTGTGCATCTTGCGGCGATTTCGTTTGTTGCGCATGGTGACGTCGATGAAATTTATCGGGTAAATGTGATTGGCACCCGCAATCTCCTCGAGGCGTTGTCGCAGCTAGCTCAGCGGCCAGAAATTGTTGTGCTAGCCAGCAGCGCCAATATTTACGGCAATGCCGAAGTTGAACCTATAACTGAAGACACTTTGCCCGCACCCGCCAATGACTATGCGGTGAGCAAGCTGGCGATGGAGCACATGGCGCGGTTGTGGATGGATCGGCTGCCGTTGGTTGTCACTCGTCCGTTCAATTACACCGGGAAAGGTCAATCTGCTCAATTTCTGATCCCCAAGATCGTCGAGCACTTTCGCAGGGGCGATCGCGTCATCGAACTGGGGAACACGGCGGTTGCAAGGGATTTCGGCGACGTGCGTGACGTCGCCAAAGCCTATTCCGCGATTGTGAAAACGCGCCCCGTGGGGCACACCGTCAATATCTGCTCTGGCGTCGGCCACTCCCTGAATGACGTGCTTGATCTGATGGCCGCTATCGCGGGCTACGCTATCGAGGTGCGCGTGAATCCTGCTTTCGTGAGGAGCAACGAAGTGGCAAGGTTGGTCGGCTCACATGCGAGGTTGGCGAAGCTCACGGGGTGGTATCCACATTTCACATTAGCGCAGACGCTAGCTTGGCAGTATGCGGCAATATCGACGCTGTGACCTTGTGACCCTGTTTGTGGCATGCAATGCGTATTTGATGGCCACTCCAAATACACTCTCGAGGAATCCGCGACATCATGAAATGCTTCAAAGCCTATGACATCCGTGGGCGTATCCCGGATGAATTGAACGAAGACATCGCGTACCGCATCGGGCGAGCTTTTGCTGAAATTTTGCGACCAGCCGAAGTGGTTGTTGGTCGCGATGTGAGATTGGACAGCCCCGTGCTTGCTGCGGCAGTCAGTCGGGGCCTCATGGATGCGGGGGTATCCGTGATCGACATCGGGCTGTGCGGTACTGAAGAGGTCTATTTCCAGGCGGCGCATCGTGGTGTTGGCGGCGGCGTCATGGTAACTGCCAGTCACAATCCGATGGACTACAACGGCATGAAGCTGGTGCGTGAAGGTGCCCGACCCCTCAGTGGCGATACAGGGCTTCGGGATATTGAGGCGCTGACGGAATCTGGAAATTTTCCGCCTGCGGAGCGCTTTGGCGAACTGCGGGTGGATGTTGGCAAATCCGCATATATCGAGCACCTTCTGGGTTATATCGATCGCACCGCGTTGCGCCCGCTCAAGATAGTTGTCAACGCCGGCAACGGAGGTGCTGGGTTGGTGATCGATGAGCTGGCTGAATATCTTCCATTTGAGTTCGTTCGGATCCACCATGAGCCGGACGGAACATTTCCACACGGTATCCCCAATCCATTGTTACCGGAAAACAGAGCAGCTACCGCCGAAGCAGTCCGTCAGCACGGTGCGGACTTCGGCATCGCTTGGGATGGTGACTTCGACCGTTGCTTTTTCTTCGATGGCGACGGGGAATTTATCGAGGGCTACTACTTGGTAGGCCTCTTGGCGGCGCAACTGCTCGAGAAGTCGTCCGGCGCAAAAATCGTCCATGACCCCCGTTTGACCTGGAATACCATTGACATGGTTGAGGCGGCTGGAGGTGTTCCTGTCCTGAGCAAGACGGGGCACGCCTTCATCAAGGAACGCATGCGACTGGAAGATGCCGCCTATGGCGGTGAGATGAGTGCCCACCACTATTTTCGTGACTTTGCCTACTGTGATTCGGGAATGATTCCGTGGCTATTGGTCGCGGAGCGGATCTGCATTTCGGGCAAGTCGCTGACTCAGATGGTCGAGCAGCGTATCGCGGCCCATCCATGCAGCGGTGAGATCAACTTCAAGGTTGGAGATGCGGCAGCCGTGGTGCAGCTCCTGCATGACCGATATAGCGCGAGAGCTTTAAGTGAAGATCGCACCGATGGACTCACTCTGGAATTCGAAAACTGGCGATTTAATGTCCGATCGTCGAATACCGAACCACTGCTTCGACTTAATGTCGAGACGCGTGCCAACAATACGCTACTGAAAGAGAAGGTCAGAGAACTCTGCCTCCTCATCTCAAATTAACGGCGGTTTCTGGGGGGGATGAGTAACACTCACTTTACCGTTGCCCCCTTTAATCCCTCAGTGGACAAGCATTGTGGGGAGAGGCTTCCCCTGAGCATCGCAAACCTTGCCAAGGGAAGCGTTGCTGCAGCTGGTGAATGGACCGACCGTCAGCGGCTTTGTACCAAAAGCGTTGAACCACGCGACGCTCTCCTGAACCGGGAGAATTTGTGCGCTATGGTTAAGCACACCAGCCACTGGCAAGAGGATCGTTACCGTATCCGAGGTGCCGGGAAGTATATTCGGTAGCGAAACCCGGGCTAGATCCTGGGTAATAATGTTTCCGCTAGCATCTACGCTATGGGCGCCAAGATTTACAGGTTTGGTGCCGGACGAGCTGAGCATCGTTTTGCCATTATTCGTCAGGGTCACTCCTACAGCGATGTCCTGGCCATTCGCCGTGAGCATGGGCTCACCCTTAATCGCGACAATTACATTTACTTGCGCTGCGGTAAGCGGCTTCGAAGACGTACCCGCGGCCCAAATGGTGGGTTTTTTTTCGGAGCTGTCACTATGCGACGAACAGCCCGCAATAGAAACAACCGACGCAAGTGTTAATGACATTAATTTCTTGTGGGTCAGCAGCATAATTCATACCTCATATAGATACCATCAACTTCGAAGTTCAAAAGTGGCTTGATAGAAAATTGATTGATTCGATAAAAGTCGCGTGATGGTAGCGACCGTATCAAACAACAAGAAAATTGAAGATTTCAATCTTCACTTGTCCAAAAAAATTCTAGGCGCTCCAAAGCTAAAATAATACGTGCCTCGTCTCGCCAAATAGTGACCGCTAAATTCCAGCGAGGAATCACCTTTCAATACCACTTTGTGCGCATCAATGGGTTGATTGAAAATGATTCGAACACCCCATGGCGCTGGAAGCATCCGAAAGTCCTTGACTTTAACAAGGGGCTTGCCATCAACACTTAGCTGATGTGCGCCAAAATATATACTTGTAAAAGATCCTGTCAAGCCGCTAAGGTCAATAAAATCCGTCCGTGCTTTAGGCATGGTTAAGGCGATTGTTGCTGGCCCAGGTTCT
>SCSE01000044.1 GCA_004298015.1 Rhodanobacter sp. | reverse complement strand
TCCATAGACTGCGTCTCTCGTCAGGCTTGCATAGAACCACTATGCGCTCCTTCCGATACACCCATCCTATGGCGATAGCGCAATCTCGCTCTCCAAAGGTTCTACGGCCCAAGCTCCTAGAACCCATGAGGTTTCGCCTTTGCGGGCGGCACGGGCGAGGGTGAACCCGTAAGCACTATGAGATCACTAGCCTGGCATCCAAGCAAGACGCGAAGCCTGCGACCGCGATCCGACGTACGCGCGAAGGCATTCCGGGAGTCTCGCTCTCGTCAACGCTGACTTCGGGTTGAAATCGCGCCACAATCGCGCCAAGTAATACTTATCGCGCCGAAATCACGCCAAAATGTGGCGCGATTGTGGCGCGGTTGGAGCAACCATGCCTCCCGAAGATCTCCGGACCGCAATTGTCCAGGCAGTGAGCCAAGATGCGGACGGTCTGAGCATCGAAGCCTTGCAACAGGTGTTTCCAGACGTTGCCAGGCGAACCCTGCAACGCCATCTGGCGCGCCTGACATCCGATGGCAAACTGGTCCCGGTTGGCCGCGCGCGCGCGAATCTACCGGCAGAGCACGCCGGCGGACAGGGACGCGGTCGACATCGAACGCGCCGCGCCGGCCATTCCACTTTCCAAGGAAGGAGAGGAGATTCGTGGGCTCGTGCGACGCCCGATCGAGCAACGCATACCGGTGGGGTATGTACGGGAATTTCTGGCCGACTATGTGCCGAACCAGACTGCCTATCTGCCGGGGCCGCTGCGCGAGCGGCTGCAACGCATGGGGTGTTCGCCGGTGACCGACCGCTTCGCCGGCACCTACGCGCGACAAGTTCTGAATCGGCTGTTGATCGATCTGTCGTGGTCCTCCAGCCGGCTGGAGGGCAACACCTATAACCGCCTGGATACGCAGAATCTGATCGAGTTCGGGCATGAGGCCGAGGGCAAGGATCGCCTGGAGGCCCAGATGATCCTCAACCACAAGGCGGCCATCGAAATGCTGGTCGATCAAGCACAGGAAATCGGATTCAACCGCTACACCGTGCAGAACCTGCATGCCCTGCTGGCGGACAACCTGCTGCCAGATGCCGCGGCCGGAGGCCGGATCAGGCGTATCGAGGTGGGGATCGGCAACTCCGTATTCCACCCACTCGCCATTCCCCAGCAAGTCGAGGAATACTTCGACCTGCTGCTGGCCAAGACTGCGGCGATCGAAGACCCGTTTGAGCAGGCCTTCTTCGTCATGGTGCAGTTGCCTTATCTGCAGCCCTTCGATAACGTCAACAAGCGCGTGTCGCGTCTGGCGGCGAACATTCCGCTGATCAGGCAGAACCTGGCTCCGCTTTCGTTCGTGGATGTACCAAGAGACGAATACATCGAAGGCACGCGGGGTGTCTATGAGCTCAATCGAGTCGAGTTGCTGCACGATGTCTTCGTCTGGGCCTACGGACGCTCCTGTCGCCGTTTCACTGTCATTCGGGACGTGCTGCCAGATCCTGATCCATTGCGATTGCGATATCGCGAAGTTCTGCAACAGGTCGTCGGCAAGATCGTCGCGAGCGGTGTGCGTCGCGACGATGCGGATGCGAGCAAGCGCTTAGTACAACCCAACGTCCCCTCCGATGTGCTCAATCAGGTTGTCGCTTTGGTGATCAACGAACTGCATCAGCTCCACGAAGGCAATATCGCCAGATACCGCTTGCGTCCGTCGCAGTTCAAGGAATGGACCATCGCACAAAGGGACGCGTAGAGGCGAAGCAGTGGCCGCCGCAATGCCAGTTGTTGCCGGCCATGGATGTCGCGGTCATCGATCAGGCAGCAGACGATGAGGACCAATCACGCAGTCATCGAGTAAACCCTCGCCGCGAAGGGCGGGCAGAGTGCGCGCACTCTTCGGGCATCCAGCACGTGTGCAGAAAAAGGGGCAGTCCGAAAATTGCACGTGTGCAATGAGCGCGCTCAAATTGCACACGCATCATTGCAAATAACTGAAAGTAAAATACTTTTCATCCGATCCATCATCGGCGCCACGGATATTTGCCAATCGCCAGGATCCAGTGATTTTTGGTTCTGCGGATGGCTTCGTCGAATCGCTGGCGTGCTCACATTTCGGACATTATCGATGGTTTTCGGGTGCTTCGAGTGTAAGGCCTGCCAGGGGCTGTTGCACGTTTGGGTATGCCGCGCCAACCGTACTCACGGGCAACGACGCGGGGCCAGGTCCGAAGCACAAACCTTCGAACACATGCCCGCTGCGAAATGGCGCGAACCATCGACAAGCCACGCATCAGGGCTGTGCCGGGAGCACCATGCGTGTCGCCAGGCTGGCCATGATCCATACCGTGCCGGCCACCATGATGGTCAGCAGCAGGGCGGAGAACAGGATCAGGTGCAAATCTTCCCGCTTCTGCTTGAAACCGATATGCAGAAAAAAGCGGAAGTGCACCAGCATCTGCACCAGCGCAAATACGCCGATGACAATGAGCAGCGACAAGCGCGAAATGCCGGGAGTCCAGTGCACCAGCGCAAACGGCACCGCCGTCAGCAAGAGGGCGAGACCCACGCCCCAGACATAGGAGTGGAATTCGCGGCGCTCCTCCTGCCTGCGTTCGGTTGTTTCATCGGCCGTGTGTGCTTGCTCGCTCATGTCAGCCCCGTTAGATAGACCACCGAAAAGATCGCGATCCAGATGATGTCGAGAAAATGCCAGAACAGCGCCAGTCGCATGATGCCCAGCTTGGTCGCGGTATCCAGCCCATAACGCAGGATCTGCCCCACCAGGCAGATCAACCAGATACAACCGGCGGCAACGTGCAGCCCGTGCAACGGCACCAGATCGAAGAACGCAGACAGGAAACCGCTGCGACTGGGCACGCCGCCCTTGGCAAACATGCTGCTGAAGTCGTGCAGTTCGAATCCCAGGAAAACCATACCCAGCACCAGCGTCAGTACCATCCACCCGATCAGCCGCGGTTTGCCGTGCTTGTACTTGAGCGCCAGCGAAGCCATGCCGAAAGTGAAGCTGCTGGCGAGCAGCAGCAGGGTTTCGATGAAGGCGCTCTTGAGGTCGTACAGAGCATGCGGACCGGGACCGCCGGCGGTCGCATGCACCGAGGTGACATAGGTCGCGAACACCATGCCGAACAGGATGGCGTCGCTCATCAGAAAGACCCAAAAACCGAACATCATGTTTTCCGCGGCCCGGTCATCCTTGCCATGCGCAGGCCCGAGATTCAGCCCGGGATGCTTGAGGACTTGCTGGCTCATGGCACCACCCCGTCTGACGCGTGTTGGGCCAACCCATCGTTGGCCGGTTTGTTCTCGTCCACGCGAGCAATCGCGGTGGCGGCTGCTACCGCATCGATCCAGCGATGGTGTTCCTGACGCACTTCCTGTGCAGTGACGATGCGGGTGGTATCGCGCGCGAAGCCGCGGATGATCAGGGTCGCCACTGCGGCCAGGAACGACAAGATCACCATCCACCAGATATGCCAGACCAGGCCAAACGCCAGTGTGAAGCCAATCGCTGCGATCACGGGACCCATGGCGCTGTTCTTCGGCAGCTCGATGTCCTGATAGGTATCGGGCCGCTGGTAGGCAGTCCCGCCTTCCTTGGACATGGTAAACGCGTCGCGGCCTTTCACTTCGGGAATGACCGCGAAGTTGTATTCGGGCGGAGGTGCGGAATTCGACCACTCCAGGCTTCGACCATCCCAGGGATCACCTGCAAACACCCGGTTCTCGTCGCGTTGCTTGATCGATACCCACAGCTGCCATAGCAGTGACGCCAGCGCTGTGAGAATCAACAAGGCCCCCAGGAACGCCACCCATTCCAGCGGCACATACGAGGGTTCGGTATACGCCACGGTACGCCGCGGAAGACCCATGAGGCCCAGCGCGTACAGCGGGAAAAACGCCAGCATGAAGCCGAAAATCCAGCACAATGCCGAGATCATGCCCCAGCGTTCGTTGAGGCGGAATCCGAAGGCTTTGGGAAACCAGAAGTGGTAGGCAGCGATCATCCCGAACAGCAGGCCGGGCACCGCCATGTTGTGGAAATGCGCGACCAGAAATACGGTGTTGTGTACTTGGTAGTCGACGGTGGGATTGGCCAGCAGGATGCCGCTCATGCCCCCCAGAACGAACAGCAGGATAAAGCCGATCGAATAGACCATTGGCACGGTGAAGCGCACCCGGCCGCGAAACATGGTCAGCATCCAGTCGTAGATCTTCACCCCGGTGGGGATGCCAATCAGCATCGAGGCGATACCGAATACCGCGTTGATATTGGCGCTCTGGCCCATGGTGAAGAAGTGGTGCAGCCACACCGTGAAAGACAGGATCGCGATGGCCATGGTGGCCATCACCAGCGAACGGTAGCCGTACAGCACCTTGCCGGAGAACGTTGAAAAGAGTTCCGAGTAGACGCCGAACGCCGGCAGAATGAGGATATAGACCTCCGGATGTCCGAACAGCCAGAACAGGTTGGCGAAGTGCATCATGTTGCCGCCAAGCGCGTTGGTGAAGTAGTGGAACCCCAGATAACGATCCAGCGCGAGCTGCGCGGTCGCTACGGTCAAAGGCGGCATCGCGAAGATCATCAGGATGCTGGTGCACAGCGCCGTCCACGTGAACAGCGGCATGCGCATCAGTTTCATGCCCGGGGCGCGCTCCTTGTAGATGGTGACGGCGAAATTGATGCCGGTGAACGTCGAGCCGAGCGACCCCAGGGTCAACGCCCAGATCCAGTAGTCCGGCCCTACACCCGGACTGAACGTCGCTTCCGTATAGGGTGGATAGCCGAACCAGCCGCCGGTGGAAAACTTGCCAAGCACCAACGAAACCATCACCAGCGCAGCCCCCGCCGCAGTCAGCCCCAGGCTGATGGAATTGAGTACGGGGAAGGAGACGTCGCGCGCACCGATCTGCAACGGCATCACATAATTGATGACCCCTGTGAGAAACGGCATCGCCATGAAGAAAATCATGATGGTGCCATGGGTGCTGAACAGCTGGGCAAAATGGTCGGGCGAGAGAAAGCCGCCTCCGAGGCCGTACGCCTGCTGCGCCCGCATCAAGGCCGCCTCGATCAATGCACGCGCCAGCATCACGAACGCTATGACCACATACATGATGCCGATCTTCTTGTGGTCGGGGCTGGTCGCCCACTCAGACCACAGCACCCGCCATAACTTGTATCGGGTCAACACCACGATGAGCCCGAGCGCACCGAACACCACCACGGACGCGGCGCCGGTGGCGATTATGCCGTTGATGATATTGCCTTTGGTGGGGTGCTGGAGCATGTTCCAGAATGGCAGCGAATCCAGGCCCAACCGCCCCAGCGGGTGCTCGAAAATGCCGGCGATGCTCATCACTTGTGCTCCGTCGTGGCGTGAGCCGTGTTACCGGACCCGGATGCTGCGGTGTCGGCAGGCGCAAACGCCGTCGGTGGCAACATCGCTTTTCCCTCCCTGGTTGCTTTGACCACAGCCGGAAACAGCGCTGCGCTTGCTACCCTGAAATACACATCGCCACCCATCGAGCTGGCCTTGGGCAGCGCCGCAATCAGTTCGCGCCGCGTCGCGCGCCGGGAGACCAACTGCAAGGTCTGGGCGTCCAGCGGGATCCCGCTCGCTCGGGCTTTGCGCACCCACGCCCTGAAAGCGGCCGGCGTCATCGCCTGCGCCGTGAACTGCTGCTGATGGAAGCCATTGCCGTTGTACATGGTGTTCTCGCCCAGCGAACGCCCAGGCTTGTCAGCTTGCAAATTCAACTGCGTGACCATGCCGCCCATGGCGTACATCTGGCTGCCCAGCGCGGGAATGAACAGTGACTGCATCACGGTGGCGGAGGTCATCCGCAACGACACGGGGCGTCCTACCGGCATGGCCATGGTTCCGATGCTGGCGACGCCCTGGTCGGGATAGATGAACAACCATTTCCAGTCATAGCCGATCACCTGCACGCGCAGCGGTGCCTGATTGGAGACCAGAGGCTTGTAGGGATCGAGCTGGTGCGTATCACGCCATACGAAAAAAGCCAGCACCACCACAATGGCGATCGGTCCACCCCAGGCCGTGATCTCCAGGATCCGGGAAAATTCCCAGTTGGGCGTGTACTTCGATGCCTTTTTTCCATAGCGGTAGCGCCAGGCAAAAAACGGCAACAGCAGGAAGATCGGCCCTGCCACCAACACCGTCATGACTCCGAGCACTATGTAGAAGTGCCAGCGCTGGGCATCGGCTATGGGTCCCTGCGGATTGAGGAAGGTCAGATGGGTGTCACCCGCGCAGGCAGCGAGCAGGAGAACGGCCACACCCAACGCCGCCCGGCGACCCCATGCGATGGTCGCGCGTATGCTGCGCCGGGCCGGGATGGGGATGCGCTCAGAACGGATAGATATCGCTTGGACCGAACCTTCCTTCATGGCACCTGCCGGCCACCGATACCGCTTGCCTCTGCTCACGGGATATATCCCTCCTTTATTGATATCGCCCATCGAGACCGTCTTGCGTAGGCCCGGCAACAGCCGTTGGCCGGCCCGACATCGCGCCGCGCACGCGGTCTCAACTCAGCCAGCCACCGGCGAAGCCCAGTTGCTTCAAACCCCTTTTGAAGACGGCGGAATTCCGGGTCAACTCCCAGATCAGGCCCGAACGCGCGTTCTCGATCATCATGACCACCAGACCCTGATCGATGCCGAAACATCCCGGTGCGATCCAACCTTCGGGGCCATCACCAGGCAGCGAAGGATTGATGGCCCCGACAAATTGCCCATCACGCAACGCTCGTGGATACTTCTCCAGCATGGCGCGCACACCCACCATGGCCTCTGCGGGGCTGTGAGCGATGCAGCTGACGGGCGCCCACGGCACCAAGGTCCCGTCATCCGGGCCGGCGGTGACGCCGCGCGCCGCATATCCCTGGAATTGCTTCTTCTCGCCATTGCGCATCGTCAGCTCGCCAACGGGACCCTCACACGCCGACAAACCCCAGATGTCCCGGCTATAACCTGCGTAATTGTTCGGATTCAGATCAGCATAGTCACGCTGCACCGTGATCGCGCGGCGCGTATTCTCGAAATAATCGATGTCGGCATATTTGCTGACATAGCCATCGTGCAGGCCCCGCATGTCGACCCAGGCCTGCGGGAACAGATGGATGAACAGCGGGGTGGCGTGGATCCAGTCCAGGCCTGCATTGCGATGCCATTGATAGCCCTCCGCGTCCCGCCGGTAGGCGGCAGGCGGCATGGGATGCGAACGGGAGGCGGTGCCGAGCACATACATGACCAGCGCTTCGGTATAACCCTCCCAATCGGCTTTCTTGAAACCCTCGCCGGGTTTCCAGGACTGATTGATCTCACCGTTCTCGTCTACCGTCCAAGTCCAGTCCACGCGATCGAGGAGATCCTTGACCAGTGAACGGATCTCTTTCTCCCCGGTACTCCCGCGGTCGAAGTAAACGCTTGCCACGACCATACCGGCCAGCAGCATCGCAGTGTCAATGGTAGAGAGCTCGCAAGCCTGCGCGCGCGCGCCACTGTTCATGTCCAGGAAGTGGTAGTAGAAGCCCTTGTGCCCGGTCGCCCGCGCGTCGCTGCCTTGACGGCTGTTGGCAAAGAATCGCAAGGACTTCAGAGTGAGTCCGACTGCCTGCTTGCGACTCAACCAGCCGCGCTCTACAGCGACCGGATAACATGAAAGTGCGAACCCGGTAGCCGAAATGCTGGCCGCCGACCCCGCTTTGGTGTTGTCCGCGACCAGGCCGTTATCCGGATTCACGTTCTCGGTGAAGTAGCGGAAAGCAGCCGACTGCAGTTGGTCTAGCAGGACCTCGTCCTTGTTGGCAAAGTCATGCGGAGCGGCCACGACAGCTGGGGAATCCGCCGCGCTCTTTTTCTTCGGCGCCGCAAAGCGCAGTTCAATCGCATTCACCGATTGAGGCTGCACTTTCACCTCCAGCGTATGGGTCTTGCCGGTGGACCCGACCTTCACGACTTCCGGCTTCATCCGCGAGGCTTCCGTCATCGCGGCGATTTCTTCCGGACTGGGATAGCGTGGCTCACCCTGCATTTTCCAGGTGGCTTTGGCATTGGCATGCCTGGCGTCGATGCGAGCTATCTGCGCATGGGCCACCTCGGGCAGATGGAACAGCTCCAGATTCACCGACTCGGCCTTGACGGGATGCTCCGGCAAAGCGAGGTTCACGATCACAATGGTCGCCGTCTCATCCCCGCGCACCACCCAGACCTGCACCGTCTCGTGTTGCCCCTTGACGGACAACTTTTCCTCTCCCAGTCCATGCAGGATTTCGTAGGCCCGGTAGACGGGCTTGGGAACGCCATGGATGTTCATCAGACCGAAACCGCCCTGGAACGGCTTCGACGGAAAGTAGTTCTCCTCGAAGATATCGGAGAACGTCCAGTAGCTGTAGGCGTCGACCAGGGTGCCCATATTCAGCATCGCCTGCGTCACATACGCTGCGGCGTACGGATCGTCGTGCAGTTCGTCGCGCGGGTTGGAGGAGGTGCACCATTCGGTGTAATACAGCGGCTGCTTGCCGACCTGTTTGCGCACCTTCTGCGCTCGCTCGCGCAGAATGCCGAGCTTGCTTTTGGCCAGGGTTTGCTTCGTGTCGTCATCAGGGCTGCCTCGCGCATCCGTGGGATAGGTGTGCGTGCTGATGAAATCTGGTGTTATCCCGGCGTTTTTGCAGTAGGTCACGAAGTCGTCGATCCATGCATTCTGCGCCGTCACCGGGCCGCCGACCCTGAGCGCCGGATGCACGTGCTTGAGTGCCTTGTGGGTGACTTCGAAAAGATGGAAGTAGTCCTCCTGGCTTCCTGTCCAGAAACTGTCCATGTTCGGCTCGTTCCATACCTCCATCGGCCACATCGACACCTCATTCGCACCGTAACGCTCGATCCAGTGGCTGGCTGCCTTCGAAACCAAGGTGGCCCACTCGCCATAATCGGCAGGTGGCGTGACATTGGCCTTGTAGTGGAAGGTCGTCTGTTCGCCAGAGGCCAGCGCTGTCGGCATGAAACTCAATTCGACAATCGGCCGCATGTCGATCGAGCGTAGAAAATCGTAGATCTGGTCGGCGTTGTGAAACGAGTAGATCCTCTCGCCGCCCTGGTCGATCACGGTATTCATGTCGTCATCGAGCAAACCATGGAAGCGGACATGGCGAAAGCCCAGCTCCTCCCGACACCGTTTCATCTGCGCTTGCCAGTCGGCACGCAGCGCCAACGTGGCGTGTCCGCTCCCCACGCAGTGCTCCCAGAAATGTGGCATGGCTTCGGGTTTGCTGGAGAAGTCGCAGGTAAATCGCGTCGCCATGTTTCGATCGCCTTGGGGTGAATGCCGGTCGTTGGGTCACTGGAGATAATCGGAAAACTATGCCCCCGGATGTGACGACATGGCGACAACGATGGCAACGCCGCGTACACAACAAGCCGTATTTTTTTGCGCATGCGTTTTTTCTTTCGCTGATGAATTTCGCGCCGGAATGGTGTGATTCACCCCGCGAGCACAGGAGGTGCACTCGTCCTTCATCGTGCACAGAGCAGCCTCCTGTCCTGCAATCCATCTCTTAACCCGGACCCCGCGGAAAGACTATGAGCCAGACCGTCGCCGACTATATTCTTCAACGCCTCAGTGACTGGGGCATACGCCGAATCTTCGGATTTCCGGGCGATGGCATCAACGGCATCATGGGAGCGATGGGGCGCGTCTCCGAGCGCTTCGATTACGTGCGTGTCCGGCATGAGGAAATGGCGGCATTCATGGCTGGTGGGCATGCCAAGTTCACCGGTGAAGTGGGTGTCTGCCTGGCGACATCAGGGCCGGGGGCGATCCACCTTCTCAACGGACTCTATGACGCCAAGATGGACCACATGCCGGTGCTGGCGATCGTCGGCCAGCAGGCACGCACCGCATTGGGGAGCGATTACCAACAGGAAGTCGATCTGCAAACGCTGTTCAAGGACGTGAGCGGTTACGTCGAGACCTTGATGGCACCGGCGCAGGCTCGTCATGTGATCGATCGAGCCCTGCGCATCGCCGCGGCCGAGCGCTGCGTAACCTGCGTCATCGTACCCAATGACCTGCAGGAAATGGATGCCGTCGCCAGTCCGCCGCGCAAGCATGGCGAAGTCTATTCCGGCATCGGCTATGCGAATTCACATCCAACACCGAGCGATGAAGAGCTGCGCGCGGCGGCCGACGTACTGAACGCCGGCCGCAGGGTGGCGATCCTGATCGGTGCCGGCGCACTCCACGCAGGCGATGAGGTGGTGGCGGTCGCGAACCGCCTCGATGCGGGGGTGGCCAAGGCGTTGCTGGGCAAGGCGGCACTGCCGGATGACCTGCCGTTCGTGACGGGCTCCATCGGTTTGCTGGGTACCAAGCCGAGCTGGCAGATGATGAATGACTGCGACACCTTGCTGATGATAGGCACCACTTTCCCGTATGCCGAATTCCTGCCTGCAGACGGTCAGGCCAAAGCCGTGCAAATCGACATCAATCCGCGCTATGTGTCGATGCGCTATCCGACCGAAGTGAACCTTATCGGTGACAGTGCCGAGGTCCTCAAGCGGCTGTTGCCCATGTTGAAGGCCAAGGACAACCCGGATTGGCGCGAGCGCATCGAGCTGAACGTGCGCAAGTGGTGGCGCGCGCTCGAGGCGAAGGCGATGGAACCGGCCAACCCGATCAACCCACAACGCATTTTCTGGGAACTTTCGCCCAAGCTGCCCGACGACGTGATCCTCTGTGGAGATTGCGGGTCACATACGAACTGGTACGCCCGCGACGTAAAAATCCGCCGGGGCATGATGGGTTCCCTCTCGGGCAAACTGGCCACCATGGGGAGCGGTGTGCCGTACGCCATCGCCGCCAAGATGGCGTATCCCGATCGACCCGTACTGGCCATCGTCGGCGATGGCGCGATGCAGATGAATGGCAACGCGGAGCTGATAACGGTCAAACAGTACTGGAAGGACTGGAGCAATCCGAGCTTCGTGGTGATGGTGCTGGCCAATCACGACCTCAATCAAGTGACATGGGAACAGCGTGCCATGGCGGGCGATCCGAAATTCGAGGCATCGCAGTACGTGGAGGACTTCCCCTACGCGCGCTATGCCGAGGAAATACTGGGCTTCAAGGGCATTCGGGTAAGCGATCCCGCCGACCTGGCGGAGGCGTGGGAAGAAGCTTTCGCCGCCGACCGGCCCACCCTGATCGAGATCCTCTCCGATCCTGACGTGCCGCCGCTGCCACCGCATATCACACTGGCCCAGGCGCGGGCGTTCACGACCACCTTGATGAAGGGCGATCCGAATGAAATCGGCATCATCCGTCAGAGCGTACGCGACCTGATGTCCGGATTGCTCCCTGGCGAAAAGGCCTAGCGCCCGTGAGCGGCTCGAAACGCAAGAAGACGACGCAGGCGCCACCGGGTCCAGCCTCATCTGACCCGAAGATCGATGCCGTCGAGGCGACAGCCTATGCCGTACCGACCGATCAGCCCGAGGCCGACGGCACGCTCGAGTGGGATTCGACCACCCTTGTGCTTGCGCAAGTGCGTAGCGGAGATCGGGTAGGCATCGGCTATACGTACGCGCACCGGGGTGCCGCGTTGGTGATTGCCGACCCGCTGCGCGGGGCGCTGGTCGGCGGCAATCCGCTGGACATTCCTGCGCTGTGGACCTCGATGTACCGGAGCTTGCGCAATATCGGGCGCCCGGGTATGGGCTTGATGGCCATGTCCGCGATCGATCACGCGTTATGGGATCTCAAGGGCAAGCTGCTGGGGCGGTCGGTGGTCGATCTTCTGGGACGCTGCCGACCCATGGTGCCCGTCTACGGCAGTGGCGGCTTCACCTCCTACTCGCTCAAACGTCTGCAGAGCCAGCTGTCCGGCTGGGTGGATCAAGGCATTCCCCGGGTGAAAATGAAGGTGGGAACCAACCCTGCCGTGGACCCGGGCAGGGTACGCGCGGTGCGCGAGGCCATTGGTGGAGATGCCAACCTCATGGTAGATGGCAACGGTGGCTATACGCGCAAGCAGGCGCTGGCCCTGGCGCACGACTTCGCCGAACAGGATGTCTGCTGGTTCGAGGAGCCGTTGCCCTCACGCGACCTGGAAGGCCTTCGCCTGATGCGCGACCGTGCCCCGCCCGGCATGGATATTGCTGCCGGCGAATACGGTTGGGGCGTGTGGTACTTCCGCCGCATGCTGCAGGCCGGCGCAGTCGACTGCCTGCAAATCGACAGCACGCGCTGCGGTGGGTTCACCGGATTCATGGAGTGTGCGGCCGTCGCGCGGGGATTCGGCATCCCTGTCTCGGCGCATTGCGCACCGCATTTGCATGCACACGTCTGCAGTGCGGTTCCGTTGCTCAGGCACGTGGAGTATTTCCACGACCACGTACGCATCGAATCGATGTTTTTCGATGGTCTTCCCCAGCTGCACGGCGGTGCCCTGCAGGTCGATCCCACCCGGCCTGGCCTGGGTCTGGAACTCAAACCACAGGATATCGAGCGCTATCGAATCGACGCCTGAATGATTGCCCGATGAATAGAGGTCCCGAACCATGAACCCACCCGCCCCCCACCACTCGGTCATCGTCGCTGGGCGATTGCCGAGGGCTATATCCCCCCGACCAGCAGCGATCCGGACGATCCCCGTTTTGTCAGTCATGAAGCCGCCTGCCTTCTCAACTGCAACAGTGTGGAGGCTCATGTATCGCTGCATATCTATTTCAAGGACAGAGAGCCGGCGGGCCCCTACCAGGTGACGGTGCCTGCCCGGCGGACGTTGCATCTGCGCTTCAACGACTTGAGCGATCCGGAGTCGATTCCACGCGACACCCCTTACGCCAGCGTCATCGAATCGGACGTACCCATCGTGGTACAGCACACCCGGCTGGATTCGCGCCAGGCGGCGTTGGCGCTGATGTCGACGATAGCCTATGCCGGTGACACCCACTGATGGAAAACCCATGAACAAACGAACCGAAGTCGTCGTCATTACCGGCTCATCCGCGGGAGTCGGACGCGCGACCGCCCGACGGTTTGCGCGTGACGGCGCCCGGGTGGCGCTGCTGGCGCGGGCCAGCAAGGCACTCGATGGCGCGGCAGCAGAGCTGCGCGCCGCAGGCTGCGAGGTATTGGCGATCCCCGTCGACGTTGCCGATGCGGCCCAGGTCGAGCTGGCTGCCGAGCGTGTCGAGCAGGAGCTGGGCCCGATCGATATCTGGATAAACGCGGCCATGGCGACCATCTTCGCGCCGGTCAGCGAAATCACCGCCGAGGAGTTTCGTCGCGCCACCGAGGTCACCTACCTGGGTGCCGTACACGGCACCATGTCGGCCCTCAAGCGGATGCGCCCGCGCAATCGCGGCAAGATCGTGCAAGTGGGGTCGGCGCTGGCCTATCGTGCGATTCCCCTGCAGTCGGCTTATTGCGGCGCCAAGTTTGCCATCCGCGGCTTCACCGATGCCTTGCGCGTCGAACTGATGCACGAAAAAAGCAAGGTCTCGGTAACCATGGTACAGCTGTCGGCATTCAACACCCCCCAGTTCCAATGGGGGCGGACCAAAATGCCGTGCCGGCCACAGCCGGTGCCGCCGATCTTCCAGCCCGAGGTGGCGGCCGCCGGGATCCACTACGCGGCGCATCATCGACGACGCGAATTGTGGGTGGGCTATCCCGCCGTCAAGGCGATCCTCGGCAATGGGTTGGTGCCGTGGCTGGCCGATCGCATGCTGGCCAAACAAGGTTATTCGGGGCAGATGGATGAACAACCCGTGCCAGCTGACCGCCCGGACAACCTGTTCGAACCCGTCGACCGCGATTTCGGCACGCATGGTCGTTTCGACGACCGCTCACGTCTATGGAGTCCGCAGCTGTGGGCTACTACCCATCGTGGCACTGTCGCCGCCGGCCTGCTAGGCGCCGCGTTGCTGGCGACTCGGACACTGCTGGCACGGCGTCAAGTTCGACCCGACCGAATTGAGCGTGATGACTGATCCAGCGGGTGTGGCCAATGGCACCTGTTCGACGGCAATGTGAGGAAGAGGTATGAAACAACGCGTGCGCAGCGATACCACGATGCTTCTGGCACTGGGCGGAATGGCCCTTGCCACCACGGTCCTGGGGGCGCGCAAGCCGGCCCGCCCGCCGCGGCAGGCGTTGCGGCGACAGGCGGGCCGAGAGATACCGATGCACATCGCCGCGGCCAGCCGGTTCAACCACAGCTCATCCTTGTTGGCACTGTCAGTGCTGGCTGACAGCGCAGTCGAACATTACCGTGGATCGTTCAAGAATCCGGCGATGTTTATTCCCCTGGTTTCGGCGAGCTTGTCGTTCTTTGCCGGGCTTCATGGCGGTCACGACCGACGCGCGGCCTCTCATCCCGTGCGCCACGGCATCTATGCCTTCGCCGCAGTGGCTGGTATCGTGGGAACCGGCTTCCATATCTACAATGTGACCAAGCGAACCGGTGGCTGGAGCTGGAACAACCTGTTCTACGCGGCCCCGCTGGGAGCGCCGACGGCGCTTCTGTTGTCCGGCGGCCTGGGGGCCATCGGCGAGCGTCTTCGCGACCAGCCGGCCGAAGATCCGCATCTGCTGGGCATGCCCGCAGGCAGTGCACTGGCGCTGGCGGTGAGCGCAGGCTTGTTGGGCACGGTAGGCGAGGTTGGCCTGCTGCATTTCCGTGGCGCGTTCCAACACCCGGCGATGTATGCCCCGGTAATTATTCCGCCGGTAGCGGCAGCATTGATGGCGCAAACCGCGCTCACTCGTCCCAGACCGCGTCCTCGCACGCGCTGGTGGTTGCGTCTCACGGCAGGGCTTGGCCTTCTTGGCATGGGTTTCCATGCTCGCGGTATTGCCCGCTGCCAGGGAGGCTGGCGCAACTGGAGCCAGAACATCCCCAGTGGGCCGCCGCTACCCGCCCCGCCCAGCTTCACCGCGCTGGCACTGGCCGGGCTCGCCGCCCTTCGACTGAGGCAGACCGAAAAATGAACAACGACGCCACCACGACCCGATATCCAGGCTACGACGTGTTGAACAAGCGCAACACGCCTTCGTGGGATCCGATCACCCGCCAGGTGGTGGAAGATCGGCTTTCCACGCCCCGGGAGCCCCGCTTTTTTGACCCGGCGCAGTGGGCGGCCGCCACAGCCTTGTGTAACTGCGTGGTCGCCCAGCCCGGCGACAGGCTTGCCGTGCCGGTGGCTGCCATGCTCGACGCACGGCTGCTGGAGGATCAGGGCGACGGCTGGCGCGATGCACGATTGCCGCCTTTGCGCGAAGCCTGGTGCACCGGATTGGCGGCATTGGACGCCGAAGCCCAGGCCGAGCACCAGAGGGTCTTCGCCCAGCTGGCACCGGATCGACAGACGGCGCTGGTTGAACAGATGCAGTGCGGCAGGCTGCGCGCCGCAGCATGGCGGGGCATGCCATCCGATCTGTTCTTCAGCGAACGTGTGTTGCACGATCTGTACGGCGCCTACTACTCACACCCTGCATCGTGGAGTGAGATCGGTTTCGGCGGCCCGGCCAATCCACGTGGCTATGTGCGGCTGAACAAAAACCGGCGCGACCCGTGGGAAGCGATCGAAGCCACCGCGGAGAATGCCGCCACAGTCAAAGGGGAAAACACGCGTGTCCGCTGATGCCATGCAGCACCCACGGGCCAGGGACCGGCGCGCCCCCGATGTGTTCCGCAAGGGCGGCTGGGTACCGATGCGCGAGTACCCGTGCGACGAGGAGGTGGACTTCGTCATTGTAGGTACCGGCGCGGGCGGCGCGACATTGGCCTGCCGGCTGGCCGAGCAAGGCTTCAAGGTCGTCGCACTCGACGCGGGCGCATGGTGGCGGCCGCTTGAGGAGTTCGCTTCCGACGAGGCGCACCAGCAAAAGCTGTATTGGACCGATGAACGCATCTGTGACGGCGAAAACCCGTTGAAGATGGGCGGCAACAATAGTGGCAAGGCGGTGGGCGGCAGTACGGTGCATTTCGCCATGGTGTCGCTGCGATTCCGGCCCGAGTGGTTCAAGTGCCGCAGCCTGCTCGGCTACGGAGCGGACTGGCCGATCGATTGGCGCGAGATGTGGCATTACTACGACGAGGTGGAACAGGCGCTGAGTATCGCCGGCCCCATCAACTACCCGTGGGGGCCGCCGCGAAAGCGTTACCCGTACCGCTCACATGAACTCAACGCCGCCGCGCTGGTACTGGCGCGCGGTGCCGAGGCCATGGGTACGGCCTGGTCCGCTACGCCGCTGGCCACCGTGTCCGCGCCACAGGGTAAATCGCCGCCGTGCGTGTATCGCGGTTTTTGCGTGGCCGGCTGCGCGACCAATGCCAAGCAGAGCGCGCTGGTTACCTGGATTCCCCGCGCACTGAAAGCCGGCGCCGAAATCCGCGATCTGGCGATGGCCGGTCGGATCGAAACCAACGATGTCGGCCGAGCGGTGGGCGTGGAATATTTTCGCGACGGTGCGTGGCGCTTCCAGCGCGCCCGCAATGTGGTTGTGGCTGGCTACGCGATCGAGACGCCTCGACTGTTGCTGCTGTCGGCCAACCATCGCTTTCCGGATGGCCTGGCCAACAGCTCCGGGCTGGTCGGCAAGAACCTGATGGTCCAGTCCAACCAGGCGGTGTGGGGCGTCATGGACGAGGAAATTCGTGGCTACAAGGGACCACCCTCGCTTTCGATCAACGAACACTGGAACTACGAAGACAAGGGCAAGGATTTTTTCGGAGGCTACGCTTACATGAGCCAGGGACCGTTGCCGGCGGGTTGGGCGTCGACCCAGAACGGGCGTGGCCTGTGGGGCGCGGAACTGTCGCGGGAAATGCAGAAATACAATCATCAGGCGGGGCTGAAGATCGTCGGTGAAACCCTGCCGCAGGAGCGCAACCGGGTCACGCTCGCCGATGAAAAGGATCAGTACGGCCTGCCCATCGCACGCATCACCTATGCATTTTGCGACAACGACAAAAAACTCATCGCGCACTCGCTCCATTTCATGGAGCAGGCGCTGGAAGCGGCGGGAGGCAAGGAAATCTGGCGCCAGGAAGACGACACCTGCCACCTCAACGGTACCGCACGCATGGGCGACGATCCGCGTACCAGCGTGGTCAACGCGGATTGCCGCAGCTGGGACATCCCCAACCTCTGGATCTGCGATGGCTCGGTATTTCCTACCGTCGGCGGCGTCAATCCGTCGTTGACCATCCAAGCTATTGCATGCCGCACGGCGGACCGCATCCACGCAATTGCCCAGCGCGGAGAACTGTAATAGCTCGGGCAGTCGCGAAGTCAAATTCCGGTCGAAGTTGACAGTATCTCGTTCGCGATCCACTCTACACGTATTCCGAGGGGTGCCCTGCGAGGGGCTGAGATAGCGCGAGCTGACCCTTGAACCTGATCCGGGTCATGCCGGCGGAGGAACGGGAATAAGGGCGGTCGGGCTGCCCAGCACAGACGCCCACCCTTACATCGTCTACATCGTCAATCCCGGATCTCCTGTGGCCTGAAGGAGGAGATCCATGAATACCCCCAACCACCCCGACGTTCCCGGCATCTCGCCGGATACAGTGACCTGCGGGCCGATCACCGGCTCGCGAAAAGTCTATGCCGCACCGGCATCGCATCCGGACCTGCGGGTCCCATTTCGCGAAATCGCCGTCGGCGATCCGAAGCAACCGCAGATCCGCGTCTACGACCCCTCCGGCCCATATACCGAGACGGATGCACGGATCGACCTGGAAGCCGGCCTGCCGAGCGTACGCGAAGCATGGCTCGTCGCTCGCGACTTGCAGACCATCCAAGGCCGAGCAGTCCAGCCCGAAGACAATGGCAGCGTCGGCCCGGATCGCCTGGTGGCTCCCTGCCCCGCCCGGCGCACCCTGCGCAGCGGCAAGCCCGGCACGCCGGTCACCCAGTTCGAATTTGCCCGCGCCGGGATCATCACCGAAGAAATGGTCTACGTCGCCCATCGCGAAAACCTGGCACGCGAGCAGGCGCTGCAGGAAGCCTCTTCACGGGTTGCCGAGGGCGAGTCTTTCGGCGCTGCGATCCCCGACTTTGTCACGCCCGAATTCGTGCGCCAGGAGGTAGCCCTGGGGCGCGCGATCATTCCGGCGAACATCAACCACGGCGAGCTTGAGCCGATGGCGATCGGCCGCAACTTCCTGGTCAAGGTCAACGCCAACATCGGCAACTCGGCGATCTCTTCCGGGGTGGCCGAGGAGGTGGAAAAGCTGGTATGGGCGATCCGCTGGGGCGCCGACACGATCATGGATCTGTCCACCGGTCGCAACATCCACAACATCCGCTCCTGGATCATCCGCAACTCGCCGGTGCCGATCGGCACCGTGCCGATCTACCAGGCGCTGGAAAAAGTCGGCGGCGACCCGGTCAAGCTCAGCTGGGAGGTATTCCGCGACACCCTGATCGAGCAGGCCGAGCAGGGCGTGGACTATTTCACCATCCACGCTGGCGTGCGGCTGCGCTATGTGCCGTTGACCGCCAAGCGGGTCACCGGCATCGTCTCGCGCGGCGGCTCGATCATGGCCCGCTGGTGCCTGGCGCATCACCAGGAAAGTTTTCTCTACGAACGTTTCGGCGAGATCTGCGACATCATGCGCCGCTACGACGTTTCCTTTTCGCTCGGTGACGGGCTACGCCCGGGCTCGATCGCCGATGCCAACGACGCAGCCCAGTTCGCCGAACTCGAAACGCTGGGCGAACTGACCCGGATCGCCTGGGACAAGGGCTGCCAGGTGATGATCGAAGGGCCGGGCCACGTCCCGATGCACAAGATCAAGGTCAACATGGACAAGCAGCTCGCGCTGTGCGGTGAAGCCCCGTTCTACACGCTTGGACCACTCACCACCGACATCGCGCCGGGTTACGACCACATCACCTCCGGCATCGGCGCGGCGATGATCGGCTGGTTCGGTACCGCCATGCTCTGCTACGTCACGCCGAAGGAACACCTCGGCCTGCCCAACCGCGACGACGTCAAGACCGGCGTCATCACCTACAAGATCGCGGCGCATGCGGCCGATCTCGCCAAGGGCCATCCGGCCGCGCAGGTTCGTGACGATGCGCTGTCGCAGGCACGCTTCGAGTTTCGCTGGGAGGATCAGTTCAACCTCTCGCTCGATCCCGATACCGCCCGCAGCTACCACGACGCGACGCTGCCCAAGGACGCCCACAAGGTGGCGCATTTCTGCTCCATGTGCGGCCCCAAGTTCTGCTCGATGCAAATTACCCAGGATCTGCGCAAGGAAGTGCTGGCGATGGAGGCGGAAAAGCAGGCCGGCATGCAGGCCAAGTCGCGCGAGTTCCTCGACCAGGGCGCCGCCTTGTACGTTCCATCAGAGGAATGATCAGCCCGCGCGTTACCGTGATCGGGGCCGGCGTCGCCGGCCTGGTCAGCGCGCTCGAGCTGGCCGGGCGCGGTCTCAGCGTCGAGGTGATCGAACGTGGCTCCCGGATCGGTGAGCGGAGCTGCTCGTGGTTTGCCGGCGGCATGCTGGCGCCGTGGTGCGAGCAGGTCAATGCGGAACCGGAAGTGTCCACACTCGGCCGGATTGCCCTCGACTGGTGGCCACGGCATTTCCCCGCAACAATGCGCAACGGCACCCTCGTCGTGGCCCCTCCCCGGGACACCGGTGAGCTGGTTCATTTCGCCCGCCAGACCGAACGCTTCGAATGGGCCGGTGCCGACCGCATCGGCGAACTGGAACCCGATCTGGCGGGACGTTTCCGCAAGGCGCTGTTTTTTGCCGAGGAGGCTCATCTCGCCCCGCGGCAGGCCCTCACGGCACTCGCCGAAAGACTGGCCGGCATGGGTGTTCCGATCCGGTTCGGCATCGACGCCTCGCCGGCCAGCATCGACACCGACCATGTGCTGGACTGCCGCGGCTTTGCCGCGCGCGACACGCTCACCGAGCTGCGCGGGGTGCGCGGCGAAATGGCGATCGTGCGCTCGAAGGAGATCGCGCTGTCGCGGCCGGTACGACTGCTGCACCCGCGTTTCCCGCTCTATGTGGTACCCCGGGCCGATGGGCTTTTCATGATCGGTGCCACCATGATCGAAAGCGCAAGCAGCGGTCCCGTCACCGCGCGCTCGGCGGTGGAGCTCCTCAATGGCGCCTATGCGCTCCACCCTGCCTTCGGCGAGGCCGAAATCGTCGAATTCGGCGTCGATGTCAGACCGGCCTTTGCCAACAACCTGCCGCGCCTGATCCGCCGTGACCACACGACGTATCTCAACGGCCTCTATCGCCACGGCTTCCTGCTGGCACCGGCGCTCGCACAGCAGGCGGCGACAGCACTTTGTGGCCTGTCCCCCGGAGAACTCACATGAAAATCACTGTCAACGGTGTCGGTCGCGAGGTGCGCTCGACCATGCTCGCGGAAGCGCTCGAAGAACTCGACTACGCTACCGCGGTCATTGCGACGGCCCTGAATGGCCATTTCGTGGCCACCGCCGCACGCTCTTCGACCGTGCTTGCCGAAGGCGACCAAGTCGAAGTTGTCGCACCGATGCAGGGAGGTTGAACGATGGACATTTACGGTATCGAGATCGTATCCAGACTGCTGCTGGGAAGCGGTAAATACCCCTCGCCGACGATCATGACCGAAGCCGTGGTGGCCTCCGGTACCGGGATCGTCACCGTATCGCTGCGACGCGAATCCGGCACGCAACGCAGCGGCCAGGATTTCTGGGCGATGATCCGTGGCCTCGGCGTCCGGATCCTGCCGAATACCGCCGGCTGCTACTCGGTCAAGGAAGCCGTGACGACCGCACAGATGGCACGGGACGTGTTCGGTACGTCGTGGATCAAGCTCGAAGTCATCGGCGACGCCGATACGCTGCAACCTGATGTATTCGGCCTGGTCGAGGCCGCCACCCTGCTCGCCGAAGACGGTTTCGAGGTGTTTCCGTACACCACCGAGGATCTGGTCGTCGCCGAACGACTGCTCGAGGCCGGCTGTCGGGTACTGATGCCCTGGGCGTCACCCATCGGCAGTGGCAAGGGCCTCAACAATGTGTTCGGCCTGCGCACCCTGCGTGCGCATTTTCCCGAGGTGCCGCTGATCGTCGACGCCGGCATCGGCCTGCCCTCCCACGCCGCCGCCGCCATGGAGCTTGGCTATGATGCCGTACTGCTGAACACCGCGGTGGCCATGGCGGGCGATCCGGTGGCCATGGCGGGCGCTTTCGCCAAGGCCATCGAGGCCGGTCGCGCGGCGTTTCTGGCTGCACCGATGGAGCCCCGCGACATGGCCTCGCCATCGACACCGTTGATCGGCAAGGCGTCGCTGGAATGACCGCGCTGGCGCCGTTCTACCCCATCGTCGACAGTGCCGCGTGGGTTCGGCGCCTGGTGCCGACCGGGGTGAAACTCATACAACTGCGCATCAAGGACGGAACCGCCGACAGCATCCAGCGGGAAGTTCGCGATGCGGTAGCGCTCTGCGCCCGGCATCACGTGCAGTTGGTGGTCAACGACCACTGGCAGATCGCCCTGGCCGAAGGCGCCAATTTCATTCACCTCGGCCAGGGCGATCTCGATGGCGCCGATCTGGCAGCAATCCGCAGCAAGGCCGTCAGGCTCGGCATCAGCACCCATGACCATGCCGAACTCGATCGGGCGCTCTCGCTCGAACCGGACTATGTGGCCCTGGGTCCGATCTACCCCACCACACTGAAAGTGATGCCCTGGGCACCACAGGGGCTGGCGCGCATCGGTGAGTGGAAGCGGCTCATCGGTAGCCGTCCGCTGGTGGCGATCGGCGGCATCACCCTGGAGCGCGGGCCCGGGTGCCTGCGCGCCGGTGCGGATTGCGTGGCCGTGGTCAGCGATGTAACCCGCCACCCCGATCCGCTGGCACGCACCGCGGCATGGATCGACACCACGAGGGCCGGCGCATGAGCGATCGCTATGCGCGACAGATCGTGCTGCCGGAGGTCGGTGTCCAGGGGCAGGCTCGCCTCGCCGGCGCCCGTGTGCTGGTGGTTGGCGCCGGTGGCCTCGGTTGCCCGGTGCTGCAGTATCTCGCCGGTGCCGGCGTCGGCCGCATCGTGATGCTCGATCCTGATCGCGTGGAGGAATCCAATCTCCATCGCCAGCCGCTGTATACGATGGCCGATATCGGATCGCTCAAGGTGTCCGCCGCGCGCGACGCCCTGATCCGCTTCAATCCCGCCATCGAGATCGAGGCCATCGCCGAACGGCTGACGCCGGGGAACGCTGCACAGCACGTCGCCGACGTCGATGTAGTCGTCGATGCCGCCGACAGCCTCGCCGCTACCTACATCCTCAGCGATACCTGCCAGCACAGCGGCAAACCCCTGGTCAGCGCGTCGGCCGTCGGGCTTGCCGGTTACGTGGGCGCGTTTTGCGGTGGGGCGCCGAGCTATCGCGCGGTGTTCCCCGAGATGCCCTCGCAGGCGGCCAATTGCGCCAGCGCCGGGGTGCTTGGCAGTACGGTGGCCATCGTCGGCAGCCTGCAGGCGCAGTTCGTCTTGCAGCTGATTCTCGCCATCACCCCCTCACCGCTTGGTCGGCTGGTGACCTTCGAGGGCGATCGCCTGGCGTTCGGGGGTTTCCGCTTCGATCACGCCCCCGAGCCAGTCGACATCCTCGCCCGCTACATCGAACCGGCAGCGGTAACCGGTGACGATCTGGTGGTCGATCTGAGAACTCTCGACGAGGCGCCGGTGTCGCCTTTTGGTGGCGCCCGACGACTTACCGTCGAGACCATCGATACCCTGCTTGCCGAGGTGCCGGCGCCACGCGGACGGATCGTATTGTGCTGCCACAGCGGGCTGCGCGCATGGCGCGCCGCCAGACGCCTCGCCGACGCGGGCCAGACCGATCTGGCGCTGGTGGCGCTTGCGGACTGGGCGCCATGAGTACGCCGCCGAACCGTTCTCGCATGCCTTTGCAGCGGGTACCGGTCGCACTCTCCATCGCCGGTTCGGATTCCAGCGGCGGCGCCGGCATCCAGGCCGACCTGAAGACCTTTTCCGCGCTGGGCGTCTACGGCGCAACCGTGCTGACGGCAGTGACCGCACAAAGCACCCGCGGCATCAGCGCCGTGCACATCATTCCTCCGCAGATCGTGTCGGCGCAGCTGGAGGCCGTCTTCGATGATCTGGACATCCGTGCCGTCAAGCTGGGCATGCTGGCGGATGCCGCCACCGTCGAAGCCGTCGTTGCCGGCCTCATCCGTTACCGGCCGTTCTTTGTCGCGCTCGATCCGGTGATGATTGCCTCCTCCGGCACCCGTCTGCTTTCGACGGACGCCGTGAGCCGGTTGATCTCCGGTCTACTGCCGCTTACCGACTGCCTCACCCCCAACCTGGCCGAGGCCGCGGCGCTGCTGCAAACGACGTTGGCCTCGAGCGAAGCGGAGATGGAGCAGCAGGGGCGTGCACTGCTCGATCTGGGACCACGCGCCGTGTTGATGAAAGGCGGCCACGCGATGCTCGACGAGGCCGTGGATTTGCTGGTCACCCGTACCGGCACCCAGCGCTTCGCCGCCCCGCGAATAGTCAGCAGCAACCTGCACGGGACTGGCTGCACGCTTTCGGCCGGCATTACCGCAGCGGTCGTACGCGGCGCCCCGCTCACCACCGCAATCGAAAAGGCGAAGGGCTACCTGAGCGGCGCGGTGGACGCTGGCCGAGACCTCGTCTTCGGCCACGGCAGTGGCCCGGTCGATCACTTGCACCGTGGCCGCTACGATCGATCGTCCGACTGAGCCCGTGGGGCACCCGGCATCGGCAAGGCCTCACGAAAACCGTGCCTCGGGTCGACCGCGACACGCTGTCACAAGCGTCATGACGTCGATTCGCGTAACCTCTGGGCCGACCGCCGTGCCGCCGACCCGATCATGAAAGGCCATGCGCCTTGCGTCGGCGACCTTGCTGGCGCGTCCGGTCCCGACGCACCCCGATACCGCAACAATACGAGACAGATTCCCCATGGTGGCAATGGCAAGCGAGCACGTGATCGACGTGCATCACTGGAACGACAGCCTTTTCAGCTTCCGCACCACACGCGATCCGGGCTTCCGCTTCGACAGCGGCCAGTTCGTGATGATCGGACTGGAAACGGAGGGCCGACCGCTGCTGCGCGCCTATTCGATCGCCAGCGCCAACTGGGAGGAGCATCTGGAGTTCTTCTCGATCAAGGTGCCGGACGGTCCGCTCACCTCGCGCCTGCAACACCTGCAGCCTGGCGACCCGCTGATCGTCAGCCGCAAGCCCACCGGCACCCTGGTGCTCAACGATCTCAAGCCGGGCAGGCACCTCTACCTGCTCGGCACCGGTACCGGCCTGGCGCCGTTCCTGAGCATCATCCGCGACCCGGAAACGTACCAGCGTTTCGACAAGATCGTGCTGGCCCACGGCGTGCGTCATATCGACGATCTCGCCTATGCCGGGCATCTCGAGCACGAATTGCCACAGCACGAGTATCTGGGCGAACTGGTCCGCGAGAAGCTGATCTACTACCCCACGGTGACCCGCGAGGCATTCCGTCACCGCGGACGCATCACCGACGCCATCGTCGACGGCGTGATGAGCGAGGCCACCGGGCTGCCACCGCTCAACCCGGCCACCGACCGTGTCATGCTGTGCGGCAGCCCGGCAATGCTCGACGACTTGTCTACCCTGCTCGATGGCCGTGGCTTCCACGCCTCGCCACGCACCCGCGAACCCGGGGACTACGTGATTGAGCGGGCGTTCGTGGAACGGTAGAAGCGCACCGCGTGCGCGATGGCTCAGCATCCCCTCACGCAAAACATTCGCGATAAAGTATCGCGCACAGGGTGCGCTCCTACCGGAAACACATATCGAGGATCCCAATGACCCCAGCCACACTCCCGTCATGGACATAGCCCTCTACCTGCTCGCGGCGTTGCTGATGCTCGGTGGTCTGGCAGGCACCGTGCTGCCGGCTCTGCCGGGTATTCCGATGGTCTTCGGCGGCATCTGGCTGGTCGCCGCGGTGGACCACTACCGCCACCTCGGTCTGTGGTGGCTGTTGGCCATCGGCGCCCTGGGTGCGTTCGGGGTGACCGTCGACTTCATCGCCGCCGCCTTCGGCGCCAAACGCGTCGGCGCCAGTCCGCCGGCCTTGTGGGGTGCCAGCCTGGGTACCCTGGTCGGCATGTTCTTCGGTATTCCGGGCCTGCTGCTGGGACCGTTTGCCGGCGCCCTGCTCGGCGAGTTGTCCTCGGGTACCAGCGTGCTGCGTTCGACCCATGTCGGCATCGGCACCTGGGTCGGCCTGCTGCTCGGCGCGCTGGTCAAACTGGTGATTTCGTTCGTGATGGTAGGCCTGTTCGGGCTGGCGATGCTGTTCGGCTGAATGAAGTCGCACAATCAGGTAAACCGCAACAACCCCGTCGATCGCAGCTGCCCGTGATCAGATACCGCGGAAGATCCCCGGTCACCGCCGGAGATCCTCGGCGCAGACTCACTGCTCGATGATGAACGCGCCGAACGCCACGCCAAGGTTCCAACCCTGACCCTTGCCGCTGAGTGCCAGCGAGACACTGCCCTTGGTCACCACCTGGGCGTCGGCCGACTTCTCCGCGCCGGCATGCGCCTCGGCATTGGCGTAGTGACCAAGAATGTCATGGATATTCGAGACGCCGGTGAAGCGGCCAAGCCCATGATCGATGCGGGTCTTACCGAAGGTCAGGCCACCCCCCTTGGCGCGCAGCTTCACATGCATGCTCTGGCCGTTGTTGCAGGTCACCGTACCCGAGCCGCTGGCGGTCTTGTAGAACAGCGACCAGCCCGCCATCTGGAATGTCATCCGGCAAGACAGGTCGGCGCCATGGGCGGCTGGAGCGGTCATCATCAATCCGGCGAACGCCAGCACCGCGGCACCTGTCCATCGCATCATCTTCATACCGCCGCCCCTCGCTCACGCATGGCGAATAGCCGATGCCTGATTGTGCCAGATCCAGCCCGACTGCAGACCTGCCCGACGCCGCTGCATGCCACACCGCGCGGACGCAATGATCGCCGCATCGATTATTGCCCCGGGGTCCAGCGGCAGCCATCACTCCCACTTCACGGCCAGGGCGGTGATCTGTCACAGTAGTCAGCCTTCCGGCGATACGCCGGTCGATCGAACAGCCGGTGCGTGCCACATATCACTCGATCCAGGGAGTGTCATGTTTCGACGGGTAGCGATCATCGGCGGCGGTGCGGCGGCAGCCACCTTGCTGGGTGAGTTGCTGGAGCGTCCGTCGCCGCAACCACTGCATCTCGACTGGTACACCGGCAGCGGCGTGCCGCCGCGCGGCATCGCCTATGGCACCCGATCGGCACGCCACCTGCTGGATGTACGCGCCGCCTCGATGGGCCTGTTCGCCGGCAAGTCGCGCGGCTTCCTGGATTTTGTGCAACGCGACGATCCGGGCGTCGCAGGCACCGATTTCCTGCCGCGCCACCGCTATGGCGATTACCTCGAAGCCGAGGTTGCGCACGCGCTGCAGAGGGGCAAGGCGCAAGGCCACGATGTGCACGTGATTCCGGTGACGGTCGATGCGCTGGTACCCGAATCGGCTGCCGTCACCGTCATCCATGGCGAGGAAAGCCATCAGCTCGATGCCGCCGTGCTGGCGCTTGGAACCTTGCCGCCACGGCCGCTGGCTGGCGTCAGTCCAGCCGCGCTGGAGAGCGGTCGCTACGTGATCGATCCCTGGCACCTGCTGGCTGATGCGCGCATCGAGCCGGCGCCGCGCAAGATCGTTGTGCTTGGCATGGGGCCAACCGCAGTCGACGTCATGCTGGAACTTGCCAGCCGCTGGCCACAGGCCGGATTCGTCGCCATTTCGCGCCATGGGCTGTTGCCCGAAAGCCACATGCACACGGCGGCAGCTCCGCCGGACGACAGTGCCGGGTTGATCGCGGCGATGCAGGATGCGCCGGAGATCCGCCAATGGCTGCGCCTGTTGCGCGAGGCGATCGATCAGGGCGCTTCATGGCGCGCCCTGATCGACAGCCTGCGCCCGCACACGGCCAGCCTGTGGGCTGAATTGCCATCGGAGCAGCGCGCACGGTTCCTGCGCCATGCACGCTGGGCGTGGGAGCGCGTGCGTCATCGGATGCCGCCGGCGGTCAGCGAAACCATCACGGCACTGGAGCAGCAAGGCCGGCTGCAACGCCACTGCGGACGCGCGCAATCGGTGGAACTGGACGGCGACGCGTTGCAGCTCGTCATCACTCACGCGGGACAATCACACCCACAGCAGGCGGACTTGGTCATCCAGTGCACCGGCGCCGACCTCGACCTGCGCAGCACCGACCACCACCTGCTCAGCCAACTGCTGACCAACGCCCACATCGACGCCGACCCGCTCGGACTCGGGGTGATGGCCGACAACCAGGGCAGGCTGCTGCACCAGGGCCGGCCCTGGCCTAACCTGTTCGCCCTCGGTGCCTTGCTGCGCGGCACGCTGTGGGAGGCCAATGCGATGCCGGAGATACGGCAACAGGCCCGTGCGCTGGCCGATCAGTTGCTGGCCGACTGACCCCATGAGTTCGACCGACCTGATCACACTCGGCCTGCTGCTGTTCCATCTGCTCGGGTTGTTCGCCGCGATGCATGCGGTGATGCACACCCGTACGCCGCAGGGCGCCATCGGCTGGGCGCTGGGCCTGATGCTGCTGCCGTACCTGACCCTGTTGCCCTACCTGTACCTCGGCTCCAGCCGTTTCCGCGGCTACATCGGCAGCTATCAGGATGGCTTGCCGGCCGCGATGGCACAGACTACCGACGCCGCTCCGATCGATCCCGACTGCGAGCGCTTTGCAGCTATCAGTGCCACCCAGGGCCGTCCATTCCGCCGTGGTCACCGGATGCGGTTGCTGATCGACGGCGATGCCGCATTCGACGTCATGCTGGCGGCGATGGCAGGCGCAGAACACAGCCTGCTGGTGCAATTCTTCATCTTTCACGACGACGACCTGGGCCGCCGCGTGCAACAGATACTGCTGCAACGGGCCGCCGCCGGCGTGCGTGTCTGCGTATTGTTCGACAGTGTCGGCAGCCACGACCTGCCGCGGCATTACGTGGAGACGCTGCGTGCCGGCGGCGTGGCGATCCATCCGTTTGCGACCCGACGCTGGCGCAACCGCTTTCAGCTGAATTTTCGCAACCACCGCAAGATCGTGGTGGTGGACGGCGCCGTTGCCTTCATCGGCGGCCTCAATGTCGGCGACGAATACCTCGGGCTGAAACCACCACTGGCCCCGTGGCGCGACACCCAGCTCGAGATCCAGGGCCCGGCGGTGGCCGACCTGCAACAGCTGTTTGCCAACGACTGGCATTGGATCACCGGCAGCAAGCCGCCGATGCTGACCACGCCACCGTGCGACGACGGCGCCAGCGCGCTGGTGGTTGCCAGCGGGCCGGCCGATCCCGGGGAAACCGGCTCATTGTTCTTCACCGCCGCCATCAACGCGGCACGCGAGCGGCTATGGTTGAGCACGCCGTATTTCGTGCCCGACCGCGCGGTGCTCGTCGCGCTACAGCTGGCCGTGCTGCGCGGCGTCGACGTGCGGGTGCTGATCCCTTCCCGCCCGGATCACCGCACCGTGTTCCTGGCCTCCACCCTGCATGCCCACCATGCACTGCGCGCCGGCATCAGGATGTTCCGCTACCAGCCCGGCTTCCTGCACCAGAAAGCGCTGCTGATCGACCACGACAGCGCCGCGATCGGCAGCATGAATCTGGACAGCCGCTCGTTCCGGCTCAATTTCGAGGTCAGCGCGCTGGTGGTCGAGCGCCACTTCGCCGCCGAGGTGGCCGCCATGCTGGAGACCGACTTCAGTCATGCCCGCGCGGTGGAACCGCGTGAATACCGGGAAGCACCCTATCTGCACCGGGTGGCGATGCATGTCGCACGCCTGTTCGACCCGCTGCTGTGAGCTCGCGCATCCCGCCGCGGCATCAGCGACCCGGTGCTATCCGCGTCGCCTGAAAACGCGGCGCCAGTCGATCTGGCACAACAGCCAGCCCGCGCCGATACCCAGCACCACCCCGGACAGCTCACACCAGACCCGGGTGCCGAGGCCGTCGGGGTCATGCATCTGCGCCAGCTTCGCCTGCAGCAACGGCAGCGACTGCAGCTGCGCATAGTTGAGATAGAACATGTCCCACAGGTCACCACCGGCACTGAGCAGGGTTGCCAGCAGGAACGACCAGCCCAGCTGCGCGCCGAGGCTCCAGCGCTGGCGCCCACCCAGCCAGTGGATCAGAGCAAACAACAGGCAACCGGCCAGCACGGAAATGGCTCCCGCCTGCAAGCCACCGACGATGCCATAGCCCATCCACGATTGGTCGTAGTGCATCGCGCGGCTCCGGCGGACTATCCCGTGCGGCATTATGCCTGCCGCTCGCGCCACGTGCCGTGGCACGATGGTCGAGCCGGGAATTTGACGGCACGAGGACAGCTTTTCGACAATTAACCGGTCCATGGTGGTTCCATGGGGCGAGAACCGGTGGGAATATGGATGGACCGTGCAGGCGAATTCCCAGACCGGCCGAGTAAAGTCCGACCGCCTCCCGGACTCATCGCACTACTCCTTCGTGAAGCCCCGGCCATGAACTACGCAATCTCACCCACTGCCGCCCTGATCGTCGTCGACGTACAAGCGGATTTCATGCCCGGTGGCGCGCTGGCCTGCGATCAGGGCGACGCGATCGTGCCGGGCATCGACCGCCTGCTAAGCCAGCGGGCGTTTCGCCACGTCGTCGCCACCCAGGACTGGCATCCGGCCGGCCATGTCTCGTTCGCCAGTTCGCATCCTGGCCGCGCGGCATTCGAGCAACTCGACCTGTACGGTCAGCCGCAAACGCTGTGGCCGGATCATTGCGTGCAGGGCACGGCCGGGGCCGAGCTGCACCCGGACATCGACTGGACCACGCTGGACGCGGTGATTCGCAAGGGTAGCGATCCGCGCATCGATTCGTACAGCGGCTTTCGCGAAAACCATGGCCCGCAGGGCCGACGGCCCGCCACCGGGCTGGGCGGCTGGCTGCAGGATCGCGGCGTGGATACGGTTTACCTGTGTGGCCTGGCGCGTGATGTCTGCGTGCTGTGGACTGCCCAGGACGCGGTGGCGCTGGGCCTGCGCACCCATCTGCTGTGGGATCTCAGCCGCCCGGTGACAGCCGAAAGCGACCCGGCGACGCGCCAGGCGTTGCAGGCGGCGGGTATCGGCATCCTAGAGAGCGACGCGCTGACCGCCGCCTGAGCCTGCGTGCCGGCGGGCTCACGCCTCGTTCTCGTCGCTCGCGCGTAGCGGCGGCCCGGCGTCGGCGTCGTCCTCGTCGATCGCCACGCTCAGGCTGATCGGCCGGCAGCACACCTGACAGTCCTCGATGTACTGCTGGCGAGGTATCGAGGCGTCGACCAGGATCTCGATCGCTTCGCCGCAATACGGGCAATCGATGGTGCAGGGCGTGAGCAGCATGGTGTCATCCCGGTAGCGTAGCGGGTGCGGTCAGTGCAGCACGCGATCTGTTGTCGTCATGTCAAACCGCCGCCGCGTGCCAGTCCTGCGGCAACAGGATCTCGAACAGCCCGGCGCGGTGCGTGCGGACAGCGAGTTTCAGCAACTCGCGGTCCTTGCTGAGCAGCCAGCGCGCACCGGTGACCAACGCCAGCTCGAGAAATTTCTGATCGTCCGGGTCGGCACATTGTGGCAGCCGGACCCCGTCCGGCATCGGCTCCGCAGCGGGCGGCAGCAGGTGAATCAGGTCATCGAAGGCCGCGCCGATCGTCGGCCGCGTGGCATCGTCGATCGGCAGTTGGGGATAATGCAGCACCCGCCGCCATTCATCGCGACAGTCCTCCCGCGTCACTGCCTGCACCCCGCCATCCTGCAAGGCCGCCAGCAGTGGGGCACAAGCCGGGTCGTGGAACAGGAACAGGTCCAGGCACACATTGGTGTCCAGCACGATCCGTGGCACAGTCATATCGGAAAACCTCATCGCCCCATGATGAGGCAAGCGCGGCGCGCTATACACTGCACACTTTACCGGCGGAACCGAACCCCATGGCCGAGCGTGCATTCGACAACTACCTGGCCCGCTCCGGCGCTACCCTGGAGGGCTCGCGCTATACCGCCTACCTGGCGATCAGCCCGCGCCGCCATGGGTTCCCGGTCTACTACGCGATCTGTGAAAACCGCAGCTTCCGCGCCCGGGACCTGGCCGAGGCCGCTGCCGCCAAGGCGCTGGCCGAAATGACTGGCCTCGAGGATGACGGCACCCCGGTATTCCCCGACGGCTATACCGGGTTCGACGACGACGCGGGCGCAGGCAAAAGCGATTGACGACATCGCGGCGCCTCGACAGGCGGCCGTCAGAGGGACGAACGCACGCGAAGCTGGGCCACCGCCGCCGCAATCGCCGACGGTGTATCCACCGTGATCAGATGCGGCTCGTCATCGCCGAGCCCATGCTCCAGCTCGTGAGCCCAGGTCAGGTGATACGGCACGTGCACGCCCCATCCACCCAGGCGCAACACCGGCTCGATATCCGAGCGCAGCGAGTTGCCGACCATCGCGAACTGCGCCGGTTGCAGGTTGAACTCGGTCAACACACGGCGGTAGCTTGCGGCGTCTTTCTCCGAAATGATCTCGATGCGCTGAAACAGGCCGGCCAGGCCCGAGCTGGCGACCTTCTGCTCCTGGTGGAACAGGTCACCCTTGGTAATCAATACCACCCGGTGATGCTGCGCCACCGCCTCGACTGCCTCGCGGATGCCCGGCAATAACTCGACCGGATGCTGCAACACCGCCTTGCCAAGTGCCACCAAGCGGTGAATGTCCGCAGCGGAAATGCGCTGAGCGGTTACCGCAATCGCGGTCTCCACCATCGACAGCGTCATCCCCTTGGCGCCATAACCGAACAGCTTGAGGTTGCGCCGCTCGGTGGCCAGCATCTGCTGGTGCACGTCATCGAGATCGACATACTGGCCGATGATCCGGGCAAACGCGTCATTCGCCTCGCGGTAGTAACCTTCGCTGTGCCATAGCGTGTCGTCGCCGTCGAAGCCGATCAGTTGCAGCATGCCAACCGTCCCCTGTGCGCCGGCAGGGAATCTGCAACCCGCCTGTTCAATCAGCTTACCTCGCTGCCGAGACGCAGATTGATCTCCAGTGCCGTGGCCAGCTCGCGCAACGGCTCGCCGTCGCGGGTCAAGGTCATCCAGCCAGCGTGACAATCGTCTTCGGTTTCCCAGGCCCATAGCGTGTAGCCGAACTCGGCCAGGCGGTCGTAGGCGATCGAGAACAGCTCGGCGGCATCGAGGTCGTCGAAGAAACCGTCGTCGTCCGGATCGCCGTTCCAGTCGACCGTCAGATTCCAGCGCGACGCCAATTCGTCGATTGCCTGCATCAGCGCGCGCAGATCATGCGCATCGACGATGAACCCGGCGCGCCAATCGATCACCCGGCCGATCACCTCGATCGGCACCAGATCGTTCACATCGATATCGGCCGCGGCTTCACGGTAGTCGGCAAACTGCTGCAGCGCGGCGTCCTCGTCGCCCGGGTTGATCAGCAATAACAACTGCCACACGCGGGACTCCGTCGAGTCATCGTCCTCGTCGAAGTCAGGGTCGGACTCATGCTCGTGGTCGAAACCGTCGTCGAAGCTGCTCATGCGTGGGTCATCGCGGGTCGGGCGAGCATGGTGCACGCGCCGGCGCGATTTGGAAAGTAGCCCCCAACCGCCCCGTCGACACGGCACGGGGCTGCGAAAACCGCAGGGTGGGATAATCTGCCGCCCACGACCGGATGCCATCGCCATGCACGAGACACCCCGCCACTGCACGTGCCATCCGATCGCGTTCGTCCGCTCGCCCTATGTGCGGCGCATCGATGCGCCGCACCAGCCCAGCGTGGTCCAGGGCACCGCGACGGGCGCGGTTGCCGAAGCCATGGTGGAATTTGTGGCGGATTTTCCGGCGGCGGGATTCCGCGACCTGGCGGGTTTCGAACGTATCTGGCTGGTCTTCCAGTTTCATCGCAGCGAGGGCTGGAAACCCGAGGTGAAGCCGCCCCGGGGCGGCGGCAAACGCAGCGTGCTGGCCACGCGCTCGCCCCACCGCCCCAACCCGCTTGGCCTTTCCGCCGTGGAATTGATGGCGGTTGGCGAGCGCTCACTGCGTGTCCGTGGCGTGGACCTGCTCGACGGCACGCCGATTCTCGACATCAAACCGTACGTGCCCTACGCCGATGCCTTTCCCGGCTCACGCGCCGGCTGGATCGATGAAATCGATGCAGCCCAGGGACAGCATTCCGCGCCAGGCCCGCGCAAGCCGCGATCCGCACCGAAGCGGGTCTGAACCGAATGGCACTTACTTAAGCTCGTCATTCTCGCGAAAGCGGGAATCCAGCGCCTTATGTAGCCTGCAAACGGCAGAAGTCACTGGATTCCCGCTTTCGCAGGGATGACGGAAAACGGGCCTCTCCGCTTAAGTAAGTGCCATTCGGGTCTGAACCCTCCCCGGGATGGCCCGCTGACGACGGGAGCTCAGGCTCGCGGCGGGCGCTGCGGCAGCGCCGCGGGCCGTGACACATTCAGCAGCTGGCGCAGCTTCAGATACACCGCGTTGGTCCAGCCGAAACCGATCACGTTGGCCTTGTAGCCGGCGCTGATCTTCACGTCCGCATTGCCGCTGAGCATGTTGTATTTTTCGCGAATGGTGCCGTCCGCGGCGAGGCTGCGATCGACGGTGGCGGTGAATTTCCGCGCGATGCGGCGGGCATCGGCATGGAAACCGTAGTGATTCAGACCATCGACCGCCAGCCAGTTGGTCGGTGCCCAGCCGAACGGCGCATCCCATTGCGCGCCGCTGACATGGTCGCTCATCTGCAAGCCGCCCATGCGCTCGAACAATCCCAGTCTGGCCTCCAGCGCCGCCGCCTGCGCCTTGGAGGCCACACCGGCCCACAACGGGTAGAACGTGGTGACGAAGGCATAGTCTGACGGCTTGCCGGCCACGAAATCGTAGTCCATGTACATGCCGCGATCAGGCCGCCACAGGTACTTGTTGATGGCGTTGCGACGGGCGGCGGCAACTTCGGCCCAGTGCGCCGCGTCGGCCTTGCGTCCCAGGCGTGTGGCGAAATCATGCAGGTCGCGCTCATAGCGGTACAGCAGGCTGTTCAGCCCCACCGGCGCGTACTGTTCGGTGGAGCCGCCAAACGGTCCCATCCTGAAGGTGGTGTCGAAGCCGGACTCGCGCATGGCGCGATCGCCGAGATAGAAATCCGCGCTCAGGCGATAACCCTTCGACCAGGCGCCCGCGCAGACTTTCGACGCATCCACGTCACAGCTGCTGGTGCGCAGGCGTGCCGCTTCCGCCGCGCCGGGATGTTCGGACGCCTTGACCAGATAACCGCGATCCGCCGAAGGGTGCGCCAGCAACCAGTCGATCACCCCCTGCAAATAGTGGCTGTTGCGCATCTCCAGTACCGGACTGGCGCCGCCATAGCCGTAGTAGCGTGCCAGGCCGGTATCACCGGCGCGGTGCTTCCGTCGCAACCAGGTGGCATGGTCGCGGACGGCCAGCGGATAGGCATGCGCCAGCCACGCGTGCGCCGCGGACTGGCTGCGAAAACTGGCCGGATCATCCAGCACCGCGCGAATCATCGAGGACAGAAACGGCGGCTGCGAACGGGTCAGGTAATAGCTGCGATTGGCATTCAGCACCGCGCCATAGTGCTGCACCTCGAACAAGGCGTTGTCGACCATGCCGCGCGCCAGCGTGTCGTGATGATCGGCGATCAGGCCAAGCACGATGAAGTAGCTGTCCCAACCGTACATTTCGTTGAAGAAACCACCCGGCACCACGTACGGATGCGGCAGGTAGAGCAGCCCCTGCACCGGCAACTTCAGCGGCGAAAGATCGCCAAGCCGGCCGATCGCCCGGGGCAGCACCCGCACATCGACATGGCAACGCTGGCTGATGCCGTCGAGCTGCGCCGGCCGCGGCAGACCCGCCGGCAGGTACAGCACCGGACGCGTCGCCAGCTTGCTGTCGCGCAAGGCCGAGCAATCGTCCATCGAGCGGGTCAAGGTGGCCCAGGCATGATCGATGTAGGCGCGTGTCCTCAACGGATTCGGCTCAGTCGCCGACGCCGCCGCGGCCACCCCCAGCAACGCCACCATCAAGGACAGGGAAGAGCGTAGAAAGGGCTTCATACCGGGCACCTGCGGAACACTGAAAAGATTCGAACATAGTATGTAAGGAACCGCTCGTTCATGGTCGCCTTGCCGGTGTCGCGGTGAGGTGGATCACGAGGAGCTCCGCATCAAGTTGTCGGACGACAACGGCAGTCTGCAGCGGCGGCGATAAGGGTGGCATCCAGCGTGGATGTCGACCAGCCCGATCCATCGTCCGCGCAGAACGGAGACCTCGCCGCAACCGCTTCTTCGCCGCGCCGACCTGCCATGCATTGGCGTGCTTTTTGCTTGTTTACCTCCTGCACGGGTACGGCGTCGAGCGAACGTCGCAGGAGGAAGACCCCTGTGCAGGCGCACACAGGCTCATGTAACGGCTCCAGGTGAATCGACGCGTTTTTTTTGCCTCCCGGCACTCCAGGGCCACTTTGTGCCGCAGGAGGGCTTTCCTGGCGGCACGTTCAGCCTTTCCGGGCCTGACCTTTCGAGTGTCCCGCACGAACACCCCCGGTCCTCCGTTGACGTTGCCCTATTCTTTCCACGACGAGTCAGATCAACCCATGTTATTTGAAGACACCTTGCGAAAATTGTCGGTCGGCCAACGCATGACCGCGATCATTGTGCTGCTGATGCTGCCGATGGCCGTACTCAGCATGGTCAGCGTGGTGCTGCTCAATGACCAGGAAATCACGTTTCGGGATTCGGTGGAGGAATCGATTCAGACCCTGTTGCCACTGACCTCGCTGGAGCATTATCTGGAGTGGGCGCTGGTCGACGAACTGGAAGCGCAGTCCGGTGAGTCCGTGCCGGATTTCGCGGGATTGACCAGCAACATCGATCGCACCTTCACCACGGTGGAAAATTCCGATCGCCGTGATGACGTGTCCTGGCACAGGCTGCAGTCAGCGCAGCAAGCATGGGATCAGGCCAGGCCCGCGGTAGATCGGCTGATCGAACGGGCCAGCTCGCTGCAACCCCACGACAGTCGGCTCGGCAAAAACCTGACGCAACAGCAACTGCGGCAATCGATTCATGACATCCATGTGGCCCGCGAACAACTGGCCCGCCTGGTCGAAGTTCGCTATACGCGGGCGATGGCGACACGCCACTCGCAATTGCGCTGGCTGGTATGGAGCTGGGCGATCACGCTGTCCGTCGCCGCATTGTTGCTGGCCGCTTTCCTGCACTCGCTGTTGAGTCCGATCAAGGCACTCGGTCGGGCAGCCCGAAGCCTGGGTTCCGGCGAGACGGGTGTGCGCCTGCCGGTCAGCGGCAACGATGAGCTGACAACACTCAGTGAGCGCTTCAACGACATGGCCGACCATTGGGAGAGTACCCGGCACAGCCTGCTGATCGAGGCTGCCGAAGACCCGCTCACGGGTGCCCTCAATCGCCGCGGCATCCTCGCCTCGCTGGATGGCGTGCTGCTCAGCCATGTGCGCCAGCAGCAGCCGATCAGCGTGTTCATGATCGATCTCGACCGCTTCAAGGTCATCAACGACAAGTTCGGTCACAGTGCCGGCGATCGCGCGCTGACCTGGGTCACCTCGAAAATGCGTGAAATGCTGCGTAGCGGCGACCTGCTTGGCCGCTATGGCGGCGATGAGTTTCTGATGATTCTTCCAGGCACGACCAAGATCCAGGCGCAGCAGATCGCCCAGCGCATGGCGCAGTCGATTCACGAGGTGGCATCGCGGGAAGCCGCCTATCCCACGATCAGCATCGGTATCGGCTCGGCCCCCGAGGATGGCCGGGATGCCACCTCCTTGATCGAGGCGGCGGACACCGCGCTTTACGGCGCCAAGGACCGCCGTCGCAATGACGCCGCGCCAGGCAACCCGAACGCTGCCTGAGCGCAGACGCTGAAACGACCATCCGCGCGCCATCGATTACCTTCGTCGGGCCCGATACGGCAGACTGTTCCTGCCCACCCCAGGAGTCCGCTCATGCATGTGACATCCCGCGCACTGGCCCTTGCCGCACTATTGCTGTTGCCCGGCATCACCGCCGCCGCCACCTCGAGCCGGCACAGCTATGCCAGTACCGCCGAGCTGCATGACGCGATACTGCGCGGCACGCTGACCCCTGCTGCGCTGACCCGCGAGGCCCTGCAGCGCGTGCACGCCCTCGATCAGCGCGGACCGCATCTGAACGCCATTATCGAGCTCAATCCCGATGCGCAACGCGACGCAGACAGGCTCCAGCCACCGTCCGGCGCGAGGGCCGCACCGGGCCCGCTGTGGGGTATTCCGGCCGTACTAAAGGACAATATCGACACCGCCGATCGCATGCAGACCAGCGCCGGTTCGCTGGCCATGGTCGGCGCACCTGCGCGGCGTGACGCGACCCTGGTCGCAAGGATGCGCGCCGCCGGCATGATCATCCTGGGCAAGGGCAACATGAGCGAATGGGCCAACTACCGCGGCTTCCACGCCACCGGTGGCTGGAGCGGACGCGGCGGCCTGACCCACAACCCCTATGTCATCACCCGCACGGCGTGCGGCTCGAGCTCCGGTCCCGCCGTGGCGGTGGCTGCCGGCTACGTGCCGGTGGCGATCGGCACCGAAACGGACGGCTCGATCGTCTGTCCTTCGGCAATCAACGGCATCGTCGGGATCAAACCGACGCTTGGCCTGGTCAGCCGTGCCGGTATCGTGCCGGTAACCCGCGAGCAGGACACACCCGGACCGCTGGCCCGCAACGTGGCCGACGCCGCCGCGCTGCTGACGGTGATCGCGGGCAGCGACCCGCGTGACCCGGCCACCGCCGATGCCGATCGCCACGCCACCGACTACAGCCGTTTCGTCGACCCACACGGCCTCAGAGGCAAACGCATCGGCGTGGTGCGCGCCCTCACCGGCTACAGTCCCGGTACCGACAAGGTGTTCGAGCAGGCACTCACGGCGATGCGGCAGGCCGGCGCCATCATCGTCGACCCGGTAACCATCCCTCACCTGCATGCGTTTGATGACGACGAGAACCTCGCCACCTCCTACGAGTTCAAGCACGATCTCAACGCGTACCTGGCGACACGCAGCGGACTGAAAGTGCATTCGCTGGCCGATATCATCGCGTTCAACAAGGCCCATGCCAGCGAGGAAATGCCCTGGTTCGGCCAGCAGCTGATGATCGAGGCCGAGGCACGCGGTCCGCTGACCGATCCGGCCTATCTCAAGGCCCGCGCCGACGCGAGACGCCTGGCCGGCCCCGAGGGCATCGATGCGGCGCTGGCGGCTCACCATCTGGATGCCCTGGTGGCACCCACCACCGGCCCGGCCTGGAGCCTCGACCTGGTCAATGGCAGCCACTTCCCCGGTGGCAGCGCCGGCGAAGCGGCGGTCGCTGGCTATCCGGATATCAGCGTGCCGATGGGCTTCGTGCATGGCCTGCCGGTGGGCATCAGCTTCTTCGGCGCGAAATGGAGCGAGCCAACCCTGATCAGCATCGCCAGCGGCTTCGAGCATGCTACCCATGCGCGGCGCCCGCCCCGGTTCCGCACCGCCGCAACCCGCTGATTCATCAGGACAGTCGCAGCGGCTGGCGAGCTCACGGCTCGCCCGCATGGGTCGCGTAGAACTCGCGCAGAAACGCCTGGCGCGCGGCCCCGTGGTCAACCATCGTGTGGGTGTGCGCACCGATGGACTGGCGCAACAGGCCACCATCGGACACGCGCACCGCCGGCCATGCCGGCAGCCCGGGTCCGTTCGGATTGCCGGTCTTGATGAACTGCGCGAAATAGCCCTCCATCACGCGTGACACATGGTGATCGGTCGATGTCCACGCATAGACCCGGTTGCTGTCGAGATTGCCTAGCGCGTACTCGATCTCGCCACTGTGCACGGCGCCGGCAGCGGGCTTTTCACCCGCCCCAGGATGCCGCCTCGCCGGACGCGGCTGGGCGAAATAATAGAAATACACCGGTGCCTTGCCGGTGCGTCGCTGCAACGCCATCCAGCGCCAGGTGGTGTGGGCGATGAACATGTCCCCGGCCAGTGCCGTGGCCGAGCGCTCCACCTCGGCCCGGTTGCCGCCAGGGTACAACGCCAAGGCGCGGGCCGCCTGCTTGCCGAACAGCCGTTCCAGCGCGGCGCGATAGTGGGCCGGCGTCGGCGATTGCTGTTTGAGGATCGCGGGATAGAAGCCCTCCTGCGAATTCGAACCCAGCAGCAGCGGCACATGTGCCTGCGTGCCTCGCGCGAAGGTGGCCGCGGGGGCCTCGGCAAGAAAATAGCCGTCGATGTCGGGCATGGCGGACGGCGCGTTGCCATTGCCGCTGGCCTGCAACAAAGTCTGCGCCGGCAGCGCACGCAACGCGCCCAGCGAGTCTGCCCCCAGATGCATGGCGAAGATCTCGCCCTGTTGCTCGGCGTCGGCGAGCGTCAGTGGCGCGATCGGTGCGAATAGCGCACCACTTTCGCCGATGGCACCGGCGATCAGGCCGCGTGACAGCGGCGAGGCCATCAGCGCACTGACCGAGATCGAACCGGCCGACTCGCCGCCGATGGTCACGCGTGCGGGGTCGCCGCCAAAGCGCGCGATATTCGCCTTGACCCACTGCAGCGCCGCCTGTTGATCGAGCAGGCCGTAGTTGCCTGCAGCGTGATGCGGCGACTCGGCCGCCAGCGCCGGCAACGCCAGAAACCCGAACACGCCCAAGCGGTAGTTCACCGTCACCGTGACGATGCCCTTGCGCGCCAGACTCGCACCGTCGTAGCGCCACTCCGAGCCATCACCCGCGATGAAACCGCCACCATAGAAATACACCAGCACGGGTAGTTTCGGCTTGACGGCAGCCCCCGGCGCCGGCGTCCAGACATTGAGGTACAGGCAGTCTTCGCTCATGCCGCTGGCGCGGAACCGCATGTCCCCGAACAACGGCAGCTGCATGCAACGTGGGCCGAAATGCCGAGCCTGCCGCAGCCCCGAGCAGGGCTGCACCGGCTGTGGTGGTTTCCAGCGCAGCGCGCCCACCGGCGGCGCCGCGTAGGGGATGCCCTGGAATTCACGCAGCGTCACACCGTCGTACTGCACGCGTTTGCCGACGATGCTGCCGGCGGCCAACTGGACCGGCGGCGGTGCGGTGGCAGCCAATGTCGATGCCGTCACCGTGCCGAGGCAAAGGGGCAGCAAGCAAAAACAGGCGCGACGAAACGTGAGGCTGGGCGAGACTTTCGACCGTTTGGCGCGAGTGATCATGCGGGCATCCCTTGGCGGCTCCCCCGCAGACTAGACCATTCGGGGTACTCCGATCCATGCGCTGATGCCGGTCAAAAAACAGCCCGGTCACCAACGACCGGGCTGTTTTTTGCGGGTAGCCAGGACCGCGACAGCAAGACGTCGCGGTCCAGTCGCACCGGTTGGCGTATTACGACGTCGCAGGCTGGCCGGCGAAGTCGACCACCAGGGTCACACGGCGGTTCGGCGCACCCTGGGCATGCGACTTGCCCGGGTCGACCAGGCGATCTTTCGCCTTGCCATAGCTCACCGCACGTACCTGGTTCGCCGACAGGCCACCGGTGCTGACCAGATAATCACGTACCGCCTCGGCACGCTTCTCGCCGAGCTTCAGGTTGTACGCCCTGGAACCGGCCGGGTCGGCAAAACCTTCCACCGTCACGATCGCATTCGGATAGTGCGATCCCACCGTCTTGGCAAAATCGTCCAGCAGCGGCTTGTCCTGATCGCGCAAGTTGGATTTGTTGAAGGCAAAGTGCGCAATCGCGTCGACCCGTACGCGACCCGCCATCTGCGTGATCTGGGCGTCGTACTTGGCGAATTTCTGCTGCATTTCCTGGGTCAGGTTGTCGATCTGCTGCTGCTGCTTCTGATCATTGGCGCGCAGTTGTGCGATGGCCGCGTCGTAGTCGGTTTTCTTCACGTATTGGCTGCAGCCGCTGAGCCCGATGGTCGCCAGACCCAACGAAACAATCACCAGTCGAGATACTTTGCTGATCATGATTTTCTCCTCTCCTCTGCATTGAGCCGATGGCAGAGCCATCGCTATCGGGCCGTTCAGTGGTGGCCACCATGCCAGAGGCTAGCACTGGCTGCGCCCTCGAATATTGACCTGACCTGACTCCGATCTCCGTACCTGCCCGGTGCATGCACATGCGCACCAGCACACCGGCCAAGCGAGTGGCCACGATGCCGGATCAAAGGTAGCCGAGCAACAGCAGGATCAGCAAAATCAACAGAATCAGGCCGACGCCGCCACTGGGGCCGTAACCCCACGAACGCGAATGCGGCCACGCCGGCAGGCCGCCGATCAACATCAGCACGAGTACGACAATCAGTATGGTCATCAACATGGCGCGTTCTCCTTGGTATGGCCTGTTGGCCGGGGGCGGCGCCATCATGTCCTTCGCCGCTGTCATCGCCGGGTGATGAAGCCATCCACGACCGCTTCACGCATCGATCATGGGGTGCGCAACCGAGTGCAGCGGTACAACCCGGGGACGGCGTCGGAACCCCGACCCGCACTGCTCTCACGCGTCACTCACCGCGATGGAACCATCATCGCGGCTCGGTTCCCTGCGGAGACAGGCATGAACAAACGCCATGTATTCAGCACGCCAGACGTGGAGACTGCAGAAGCGGCCGTGCGTGCGGCACGACAAGCCGGCATTCCAGACAACGACATCTCGCTGATCGCACGCCATGACATCGAAATGCAGGCGATTCCAGACGATCGCCTGGAAACTACCGGTGATTTTGCCCGCGGTGGCATGAAGGGCGTGGTCGGAGGCGGCGCGTCCGGGCTCATCGCCGGACTCATCGCCGTCACCATCGCACCCATCGGTCTCGCCGTGGCTGGGGTCGCCGGCATGACCCTGATCGGCGCAGCGGTCGGTGGCTGGGTTGGCATGCTGTCCGGCACCGCTGTGCCGGACGTGGTTCGCCGCAAGTTCGAGGAGCAGATCGAGTCAGGCCACGTCCTGGTGGTGATCGATGCCGAGGATGAGGCGCTCGCCATCGCGGATGCTGCCATCCTTGCTGCCGGTGCCACCGTGCTGCCCTTTGAGGCAGCAAGCGCAGCGACCTGACGGACTTGCAGTCAAGCTCTTGTCGCGTGCGCTACGCCAGCCACGTCAAGCCCTGCAGCCGCCCGCTCCCCTGGCGGCTGAGGCCTGCCAGTTCACGCCCCTGACCTACCAGGCTCACTCGGCAGCCAATGCCCATGCTACCGCCGCTTCGGCGTGCACGCGCGTGGTGTCGAACAGCGGGACGGCGGCATCCCGGTCCTCGACCAGCAGCGGGATTTCGGTGCAGCCGAGAACGATGGCCTGGGCACCTCGATCGACCAGCGCTGCCATCACTCGCCGATAGTCGTCGCGCGAGCTGTCCAGCAATCGACCCTGGCACAGTTCCTCGTAAATCACCCGGTGGATCATGGCGCGGTCATCGGCATCCGGCAACAGCACGTCCAGACCCTGCTGCTGCAATCGCTCCACGTAAAAGCCCTGCTCCATCGTGAACCGCGTGCCGAGCAAGCCAACCTTGCCGAAGCCCGCCTGCCTGACGACATGCGCCGTCGCATCCACCACATGCAGCAGAGGAATGGTCACCGCCGCCTCGATCGCCGGTGCCACCTTGTGCATGGTGTTGGCGCAGATCAGCAGGACATCGGCGCCGGCGCGCTCCAGACCTTGCGCTGCCATGCTCAGCTGTGCGCCGGCCGCGTCCCAGTCGCCGGCACGCTGAAGTGGCTCGATATCGGCAAAATCGACACTGTGCAGCAACAGTCGGGCGGAGTGGAGCCCACCGAGGCGGTGTTTGACCGCCTGGTTGATCAGTCGGTAGTAGAGCAGGGTCGATTCCCAGCTCATGCCACCGATCAGTCCGATGGTTTTCATGCGGTGATTCCTCTTAATTCGCGGCTCGGGTTTGCATCATCGCATCCCTCACCGTCACGACAGCATCTGCGGATTGAGCTGCCAGGTCGCGTAGCACAGCAGCGCGGCAAAACTCACCCAGGCCAGATAGGGCAGCAGCAGCAGCGCCGCCAGCGCGCGAACCCGCCAGAACGCCCGCAACATGGCGATGATCAGCAGCCACAACACCACGATATCGACGCAGGCCAGCGCACCAAGATGCCAGGCAAAAAACAGCCACGACCACAACGCGTTGATCGCCAACTGGGCGATGAACAACCCCAACGCGGTGGCGGCGAGGCGCAATCCCTGCTGTCGCCATACCAGCCACGCCGCCACCCCCATCAGCAAGTACAGCACACCCCACACCGGGCCGAACAACCAGCCCGGCGGCGCCCAGTGTGGACGCAGCAGGCCGGCATAGAATGTCGCCGCGTCGACCGAGGCGACGGCGCCGATCGCCGCGGCGGAAAATGCCAGCAGCAACCAGCCAAGCAATCCCGCTCCCTGGCGTGACATCGGCATTCGGCTCATCGCATTGCCTCCATGAGTTGGGATCGTAGAAACCTTGGGGCGCGAGATGAGGCTGTCGCCATCGGGTGCGGCAAAAAATGGGGCGGGTGGCGGCGAGTTGACGCTCGTGTTCCGGCAGCTACGCCGCGTTCGCGCCGCGCCGTGCAGCAGCGCGCCGCGGCCGGGCTATCTGGCGCCAGGTGAGGCGGTTCGGTATACCAGAATCCGGCCACCCCGCGGATCGCAGACGAAGGCCGTGCCGTGACCGTCGGCGGTGACGCAGTGGGCATGCGCCACCGCCGCATACGAGGCCACCCGTGCCAACGTGCCCGCGGCTGAAACCGCAAACACGTCGAGACTGGCGCTTTTGGCCGCCGGCACATAGAGGCGCTGCAGGGCCGGGCTGTAGCTGAGGATGTCGATGCCGACGCCGGCCGGTGCGCTGGCAAGCTGCCGACCGTGGTCGGCCACGTCCAGCGTCACCACCCTGCCCTCGGTACAGCCGACAAACAGGTGGGCGTGGGCTGCATCCAGCGCCAGCCCGCGCGATCCCTTGCAACCGTTTTTCCAGTGCCCCGTCAGCACGTCACGCTCGGTGTCGATCGCCACCGTCTCGCTACCCCACAGGTTGGTATAGGCGCGATGCCTGGCCGGATCGAACACCAGCGACTCCGGCCCGCCGGGTACCTCGATGGTGGCGACGGCCGTCAGCGTCGGCGTCGGCTTGTCGCTGAGATGAAACACCTGAATCTGCTTCGCGTGCGGTTCGGTCACCCATACCTCGTGGCGCGCAGCGAGGTAACGCACGTAATCCGGCGCGCTGGCCAGCGCGGTGCGGTTGACCACCTGGTGGTTGTGCGCGTCGACTACCACGACCTGCGCCGGCGCATGATTGCTGGCAAACAGGTAGCCATCGCCGTAACTGACCGAGGTGGTTGCCGCGCCCTTCGCCGCGGCGGCACCGCCGGTGATACCGGCAATCGTCGAGGTGGTCAGATTCACCGGATCGATCAGCAATAGCTCGCCGACCTGCCCCGCCGGAACCACCACCCGCCCCAACGCTGGCACGTAGCCAAGATCGTCCAGATCAAGCCCGTGCTGTCCGCCGGGTATTGCCACCACCTGTGCAACCTTTGGCGTCGTCGCGACGGCATCACCGGCAAATGCCAGCACCAGCAACCCTGCAATTATCCACTTCATCGCGTGCATCCTCATTGGGGAGGGGGCGACGAGAGGCATCGATACCGGCGGCGCACCGCTGCGGACCGTGGTTCGAGCTGCCATCGCAACCTGGCAAGTGTAGTCATCGCGAAACGATCAGCCAACGCGAGCCGCAAGCGTATCGGGCCGCAGCGCGATCCGCGTGGGGTGACGCTCCCCGGGTAACCGGGTCCGCGCGGTGACGACATATCCGGGAAAACCCTGACCCTCACGTCAGCTGCCATACCGTCCCCGCCTGGCAGCGTGTCGGGTACGGGTCAAGGTGCATGCCGGCGGTGGGACTCCCGCCGCAGCGAGCGCTTCGCCGCCGCCCTGAAACGCGGCGAATAACGGCCATTTCGGCATGTTGCCGTTGCTGACCGCGCTTCCGACAGCCGCACAGGGACGGCAAACGCTTGCGCGACCGCGCCGCGCTTGCGAGGATCGAGGCTCAACCCCGCCTGGAAGTGCCGATGCAAGCGCCCGCCGACGTATCGCCCCGCCCCTACGTCGCCGCTGCCGAGAATCAACGGGAATTCACCGCCAAGGCGGTGATCTTCGGCATCATCTTCGGCATCCTGTTCGGCGCGGCCAACGCCTACCTGGGCCTGCGTGCCGGGCTCACCGTCAGCACCTCGATCCCGCTGGCGGTGATTACCGTGGCGATGTTCCGCATCTTCGGCCGCTTCGGCCACGACGGCACCATCCTGGAAGCGAACATCTCGCAGACCACCGGCTCGTCCTCCAGCGCGCTGGCCAGCGGCGTGATCTTTACCCTGCCGGCGCTGTTCATGTGGGGGATTCCACCGAGCCTGATGCAGATGACCTTGCTCGCCCTGGCCGGCGGCCTGCTCGGCGTGCTGTTCATGATACCGCTACGCGCACTGCTGATCGTGCGCGAGCATGGCCGGCTGCCGTTCCCCGAGGGCACGGCCTGTGCGGAGGTGCTGAAGGCCAGTCAGCGCGGTGGCTCACAGGCCAAGAACGTGTTTCTCGGACTGGCCGTCGGCGCCGGCCTGAAGGCCTTGACCTCGTGGCTGCAGGTGATTCCCGCCACCATCAGCTTCAAGCTGCCGCTGCTGAAGAAAGCCGTGGTCGGCGTCGACCTGTCCGGCGCGCTGTTCGGCGTCGGCTACATCCTCGGCCCGCGGATCGCCTCGGTGATGGTCGGCGGCGGCCTGCTTTCGGCACTGGTGATCATTCCGGGCATCGCCACCTGGGGCGCCAACCGGGCGCTGCCGTTGTACCCGGAAACCGTGCTGCCGATCGCGCAGATGAGCGCGCAGGCGCTGTGGAACAACTATGTACGCTATATCGGTGCCGGCGCGGTCGCCGCGGCCGGCATCATTACCCTGGTGCGCTCGATCCCGATGATGCTGGAAAGCTTTCGCGTCGGCCTGCGTCAGTTCGCCACCAGCGGCTCGGCCGATGACACCAGGCAGGTGCCGCGCACCGAACGCAACGTGCCGCCCCGGGTGCTGCTGATCGGACTGGGCTGCGTGCTGGTGCTGCTGGCGGTGGTACCGCAGACCCTGGGCGCGGTCGGCCCGTTCTGGCATCGCGCCATCGCCGCGGTCTGCGTGGTGATCTTCGCATTCTTCTTCGTTACCGTGGCCGCGCGCATCGTCGGCCTGGTCGGGGTCACCTCCAACCCCACCTCGGGGATGACCATCGCCGCGCTGCTGGCCACCGCCACCGTGTTCATGATGCTCGGCTGGGATGACCTGACCGGGAAGGGCGCGGCGCTGATGGTCGGCTGCGTGGTGGCCATCGCCGCCGGCATCTCCGGCGATACCTCGCAGGATCTGAAGACCGGCTACCTGCTCGGCGCCACCCCCAGTTACCAACAGATCGGCCAACTGGTCGGGGTACTGACCTCGGCGGTGTTCGTGTGCCTGTCGGTACTGCTGCTGGCCGACACCTTCGGCTTCGGCACCCAGGCCCTGCCGGCGCCGCAGGCCACCTTGATGAAGCTGGTCATCGACGGCGTGATGGGGCATTCCCTGCCGTGGTCGCTGATCGGCATCGGCATCGGCATCGCGGTGCTGTGCGAGCTGTTGCGAATTCCGTCGCTGGCCTTCGCCATCGGCGTCTACCTGCCGCTGTCGACGATGACGCCGATCTTCCTCGGCGGCCTGCTGCGCGCCTGGATGACCCGCAAGCGCAACGATGAGACCGATGCGCGGGTGGAGCGCGGCGTGCTGCTCGGCTCGGGTCTGGTCGGCGGCGAAGGCCTGCTTGGCGTCGGCATCGCAGCGGTGGCCTTCATCCACGGCGCGCGACCGGCCGGATTCGGCACCGCCTGGGCCGGGTCACCGCTGGGCGTCCACCTCGCCGGCGTGGCGGCCCTGGTCGCCCTGATCGCCTGGTTCGCGCACCGGGTGCGGTCGCCGTAGGCGGGTGGATTTTTCACAGCCTCTCAGATCACCGCGTCCTGCGCGGCGTTTGCCGTCGCCACGCGGCCGCGGGCAAGCCGGCGATCGCGCTGGCGATCACGCTGGCGTAAAAATGGCCGCTCCACCAGGTAGTGCAAAGCCGAGCCCAACAGCGCAATCGCCAGGGCATAGGCCGCGAACGTCCAGATGCCGTGTCCCTGCAACAACACGCCATAGGTCACCTGCACCAGGTGAAGCGCGATTTTGTGGCTGAGGTACAGGCTGTAGGAGATCGCCGCAACCCAGCCGGCACCGGGCACCTTCCACCGACCGATCAGGCTTCGGCGATCCGCACCGGCAAACACTACCAGGCCGAAGCCGCACGACAGCAACGGCCAGCCCACGGTATTGGCCAGCAGGCCGGTGCGATCACGAAACAGCCACAACGCCACCCCCGACAACGCGATCCCCACCAGCAACACCACGTTTGCGCGCACCTGCCAGCGTGACCAAAGCTGCGGCCGGTAAACCCGCACCACGGCCAGCACCACACCCATCAACAGGCCGTCCAGGCGCATCCAGCTCGGATAGTAGATGTCCTCGACATACCAGTTGCGGGACGAACTGATGGACGCATCGTGCCACCACACTGCGCCACGCAACACGACACCCAGCAACACCACGCCAGCACACACAGCGACGATTTTTCCGGCAGAAGGCTTGCGCGTCAGCCACCATGCCAGCAACGGAAAGATCAGGTAGAAGTGCTCTTCCACACATAGCGACCATGCCTGCGAAAATGCCTGCTCGTGCCGGTAGTCGATCGAGAGGTTCATCGTGAAAGTGACGAACTTCCACCACGGCGCCATTCCGGGTGCCTCGCGCAACGCGGGAAACCCCAGATACAAAACCAGCACCACCGCGAACGCCGGCAGGATGCGCCACGCACGCCGCGCATAGAACCCGCCAAATGACAGTCGCTCACCACGTTGCAGCGGCCGCAGCACCTGGGTGCCGATCAAGAAGCCGCTGAGCACAAAAAAAATATCCACCCCCATCCAGCCATGGTTCGACAACCAGGCGAAGTCCAGGCCGAGCCCGAACAGTGCATACGCATGGAACAGCAGCACCCAGACAATGGCGATGGCGCGGAGCAGGTCGAGACCGGGCAGACGATGCATGGACATCCTTGTCGGGAGCATGAGCGGAAAGTGGCGGCAGCACGGGTAGCGCGGGCAGCCCGATCGACCGAAGGCTGTGATGTCAGGGTAGCTGCCGCCGACGGCAGATCGCGGGCGGGAATGCGGCGAATTTGTGGCTGATCCACCCCACGCCGTCGCAGCCGATATCAGTTCGGCGTTGGCTTGAACGCCAACCGGATAGCCACCGCCAGCACCACAAAGCTTACGCCAGCAGCCAGCGTGACCAGTCCGGCCAGCAGATATCGAAAGTCGATATGCCGCTCATCCCGAAAGATCCGGCTGTTGACGAGCGCGGCAAAACTGCCGATGCCAGCCCCCAGGGTGCCGCCGACAAACAGCAGCAGAATCGGCAAGCCGACCCACAGTTGCTCATACCAGCGCAGCGGGGCCACGAGGTCTACCGTCGCGTTGCCGATACGCACTGCGGGGATCGCATCGAAGAAACGCGACCTGAGCTGCACGGCAACCATGGCCTGCTCGTCGTTCCTCACCGGATACTTGCCCTTCACCCGCTGGACAGTGATCCCGTTCAGCAAGACTTCCGAACGACGGAAGAAACCCGCTGCCCTGATCATCAGCTGTTGGCGCTTGAAGGCCGGATATACCACCACAAATTCCATAGCCAATCTCCATGAATCATCATCGACACGCCGTCGCCCCGGCAAAAGCCGGTGCGTGGAGACTGGACAGCCCGTGGGTTCGCCTTGTAATGACTCGGTGCATCGAAAGCTGCGGCGAAGCCGGAAGGCCGCGACGTGCGTCTGCAGGCACCGACGGCTTCGGCCGCAGCAAGTTGTGCAAGGGTAAGCATGGCGCTGATCACTTCCGAACCTGATTGAACCCCGGGATTCCCTGATGACGACATTACCCGCAACGCGTTTCCCGCTATCTGCATCCCATCCCACCCGACCGCACGTATCTCCTGCATGAGCGTCGACCCCACCCCCATCATGCCCAACGCCACGTTCGCATCGCTGCGCGCCGGCGGCAAGATTGCCGCGATGGTACTGGCCAGCGTGCTGCTGATGCCGCCGCAGTGGATGCTGATGCGCGTCACCCGCGGTCGGGTAGCCTTCGTGCTGCCGCGCTTGTGGTTCGGCTGTCTGCGCTGGGCGCTGGGCATTCGGGTCGAGCGGGTCGGCACGCCGCGTGATGGCGGCGGCACGCTGTTTGTCGGCAACCATGTGTCGCATTTCGACATCGTGCTGCTGGGCAGCCTGCTGCGTGCGCGCTTCATCGCCAAGGACGACATGGAACGCTGGCCCGGCATGCGCGTGATCGGTGAACTCGCGCAGACGCTGTTCATCAGCCGGCGCCGGCGCGATGCCGCCAGCGTGGCGGCGACGGTTGCCGCGCAGCTGCGCCCCGACCACGATCTGGTGCTGTTCGCTGAAGGCACCACATCCAGCGGCGAGCAGGTGGCGCCGTTCAAGTCGAGCCTGTTTTCGCTGTTTCTGGGTCAGCCGGACACGGGACAGGCGACGACGCTGCAGCCCTTCACCCTGGACATTCGCAGCGTCGACGGGCGCGCGCTGAAGGCAGGCGGCGACCGCGACGGCTACGCCTTCCACGGCGCCATGGCGGCGGGCGCACACGTCAAGCATTTCCTGCGCCTGTCCGGCGCCTGTGTGCGCGTGGTGTTCCATTCGCCGATCACGATCCCGCCCGGCACCGATCGCAAGACGCTGGCCGCACAAGTACATGCCATCGTGGCATCGGGGCTTGCAGGCGACGGGCTCGCAGGCGACGCGGGGAGATCCGGCGCTACCGATCAGCGCACGTAGGACGGCCGCCCTCGCTGACGGCGCCCGGGCGGCACAGGCACAGCCGCTGCGACGACCTCGCTCAGTCGCAGAAAAACTGATACCAGTGGCGGCAGCGCAGACGTTGCTCGCAGCGCTTCAGCTGGGCGCCGTATTCCCGCGCGCGATACGCCACGCCGCGGGCGGTTTGCAGCAAGTGGCGATCGTGCCGCCAGCGGCCGCTGCGGTAGCCGCCGATGCCCTCGTGGTAGGCGATGTAAAGATGCTCCGGGTCCCACTTGGAGATACCGAGCTGGCGGTGGATCAGGTCGGTGTACCAGCCAATGAAATCCAGCGCATCGTCCATGTCGGAGCGACGCTTGAACAGGCCACCGGTGGCCTTGCGGTAGCGACGCCAGACCGGGTCCTGAGCCTGCGCATAGCCGTAGGCGCTGGACTTGCGCGGCAGCGGGATGAACAGGAACCAGCGACGCTCGGGGCGGGCATGCTCGCGAAAACCCGATTCGCGGCGCACGAAGGCCATCATCACATTGATCGGCGTGCCCCAACGCTGCTGGGCATCATGCGCATCGTCATACCACTCGGGATATTGGTTGAAGACCTGGCAGATGTTTTCGCTATGACGCGGTGGTGCGGTGGCGCAACCGCCCAGGGCAAGCAGGCTCACGGCAAGCAACGCGAAGGCGGCAAGGCGCAACGCCGGCAGGTTCCATCGTTCGGTCATGCCGGTAATGTAACAGCCGATGGGTAGGTCATCCGACACACGCGTCGTTCCGCCGAGCCGGGTAACAGCCACAAGACCGCACCCACCGGCCCGGGCGTCGCCGTAGCCGGGCGGTTTTTTCTCAGCCTCTCAGCCGAGCACGAAGTCGATCGCCGCGCACACCGCAGCCACCTGGGCGGCGTTGCACTGCGCGGCAGTCGCACGAGGGCTGTCGGGATAGACCTCGGTGGTGGTCTTGTAAGTCGCATCGGTGATGCCGGCGCACAAACCGAGCTGCCTGAGTGGGTACTGGATGACGCCCGGGCCGACCATCGGCGAACCGATGATCGCGCCATGCGCGTCGGCCGGCGCGATGTGGGTGACCTTCGCCACCGCGTCGATGATCGCCTGCTGGAACGCCGGTTGCGGACTCACGCTGTCGTCGACCAGGTAGAAGCCATCGGGGATCTCATCCGGCGCATGCGCCACCCCGTCACGGGCGGCCAGCGCGGGGCGAAACTCGGACTCGTCGGAGTCGGTGGTTTCATGCAGGTCGACATGCACCCGTACCCGTTCGCGGAACGGTGCCACCAGGCGCATCAACGCCGCTGCTTCCGGCGCCGGGCTGTCGTCGTGAAACGAACGGTTCGGGTCCACAGCCATCGGGTTCCAGCGATGAATCCTCTCGTAGGCCCACGGGCTGACACACGGCACCACCATCAGGTTGACGCGGCCCGCATAGCGGGCGGCATGCTGTTCGGCGAACTGCAACGCCCCATGCACGCCACTGGTCTCATAGCCATGCACACCGCCCGTCACCAAAATGATCGGCAGCGCCTCGTTCCAGTCGCGACTCTTGAGGGCAAACAGCGGGTAGCTGTCGGGTGAGTAGTCCAGGCGGCCGTATTCCGCCACCTCCCATGGCGCGCGCAGCGCGTCGACCCGCCGCAGCACGTCCGCATCGTAGCTGCGCTTGCGGGTCTGCCGCGACAACCACTCGGCAACCTCCGTAGCGCCCCAGGGGCGTCCGGGCGTACCTATGGAACAAGGAGATGGCGTGGGCATCAGGTGACTCGCTTTGCCGGGGCGTCATGGGGAGGCCGGGCACTGTAGCACTGGCCAGACGTGCTGCCACGGCTCTGGCAACCGGGGTCTACCCAGTCAGCCCGATGCCGCATTCGTGGAAATCGATGCAAATTTATTTCCTCCACCCTTATCGCCTTATCGCCTCCTGATTCCCCACGTATCACATTCTCACTTCCGCAGATCCCCATCAGATGGCTGTTTGCAGCTGCGTCAGCACAATTTTTCTTGACCCGCACCCCCCCCAAATCGTCATCTCAAGCCACTCTCTAAAGGACGGTGCTGCCGATGGGTGATCAGGACTTCCATCGCAACCCGTGCATCGGCGCAGGGCGGGCACGGCCCGCCGGCCCTGCCCGGATCATCGTGGCGAAGTGCGGCGGACGGTGTCCGCCCTACGTAGCGGAAGAACGCGTGCCACCTGATTTCCCACATCAAGCCATCCTCCAAACGAGGATCTTGTCGGCGTCAGAGCCCGAGCTCGCTCAGCCCCGGATGGTCATCCGGCCGGCGCCCTTGCGGCCAGTAATATTTGCGATCGCTCTCCTTGATCGGCAGGTCGTTGATGCTGGCGATGCGCAGGCGCATCAGGCCGTCTTCGTCGAACTCCCAGTTTTCGTTGCCGTACGCGCGGTACCACTGCCCGCTGTCGTCATGCCATTCGTAGGCAAAACGCACGGCAATGCGGTTGTCGCGAAACGCCCACAGCTCCTTGATCAAACGGTAGCCCAGCTCGCGCTGCCATTTGAGCGTGAGAAATGCCTTGATCGACTCACGCCCCTGCAGGAACTGCGTGCGATTGCGCCAGCGGCTGTCCGGTGAATAGGCCAGCGCGACCTTGCCCGCATCGCGACTGTTCCAGCCGTCCTCGGCCAGGCGCACTTTGTGCGTGGCCGTTTCTTCGTTGAAGGGAGGAAGTAGTGGATGTTGCATCGCAATTCTCCTGAGGGCACTCCGAGCTGTTGAGTACATGCCGGTCTATCCGGCCACCAGTCACTCACCTTACACCCGCATCAAGGGAAAACAGGGCAATGTAGCAGCGGCCTGACGCCTCGCCGAAGCGGGCGATCTGCACAGTCCGGGCTATGGGCCGAAATCCGACCTCGCGCTACCGACGTTTCGCTCCAGCCATCGAAGTCAGCCGACCGACGCAGCTCAGCGCAGCGCCGCTTCCACCTGCGGCAGGGTCGGCGGATCGGCGCCGGGACGGGTACAGGTAATGCCGGCGGCGGTGACTGCGAACTCGAGCAATCGACTCATCGCCTCGACGTTGCTGCTCACTGCATCCAGTGCGGCGAAGTTGGGTAGCTGATGCAATAGCGCGGCCTGGAAACTGTCGCCAGCACCGACGGTGTCGGCCACGGCCACCTGCTTGCCGGCGACTCGCGCCTGCAGCGTGCTGCTGAGGGCCATTGCGCCGTCGCCGCCGAGGGTGACCACGACCAGTCGGGTACCGCCCTCGAGCCAGCGCCGCGCCACTCCCTCTGGCGTGACCTGGGGATAAAGCAGCTGCAAATCCTCCTCACTGACCTTCACCAGATGCGCCAGCGCAGCCATCGCTTCGACCTGGTCGCGCCAGCGCGACATGTCCGGCTCCACCGTCGGTCGCACATTGGGATCCAGCGACAGCATCCGCCGGCCTCGTTCGCGCCTGGCCAGCGTCAGCATCGCCGAGGCGATCGGCTCGGTGACCAGCGTGTAAGAGCCCATGTGCAGGCAGTGGACCCCCGGCTGCAGCGCCGGCAGGTCGGTCTGCTGCGGCGCCCGGTCGGCACCGTGCTCGCCATAGAAGGTGTATTGCGCCACGCCGTTCGCGTCCAGCGCCACCATGCTCAGCGTGGTGCGTTCGGGTCGGCGCATGAGGTAGTCCGGACAAACCCCCTCGCGCTGCAAAATATCGACTAGATGCTGGCCCAGCGCGTCGTTCGACAAGCCGCCCAGCAAGGCGGCGGCGCTACCGAGTCGTGCCAGGCCGATCGCCACGTTGAACGGCGACCCACCCGGGCGGGCGCGCATCGGCAGCGTATTGCCCGCAGCGGACTCAGTGAACACGTCGTACAGGGCTTCGCCACAGATCAGAAACATGCGCTGCTCAATGCGTGTGAAAAACGTGGACGCTGCAGCGGAAGACCCGCCAGGCGTCGGTGGAAAATGGCATTGTGGGCAACGTTTGCACCGCCGCTCAGCCTCGCGCCACGCCGGCCATCTCTCGGCGCAGTTGGCCGTCCAGCGCCTGCATGGACCGATAGACGCGGCGCTTGGCACGGTAGAAATCGGCTATGTCCGGCGGCGTGGGCGTGGTGCTGGCGCCCAGGCCACTCATCGCGGACATGGCCGCAGGCAGGTCGGCGAAGCTGCCGCTGGCCACCGCGCCCAGCATCGCGCTGCCGAGCAAAACCGGTTCGCTGGTGGCGGCCAGCTGCACCTGCACGCCGCTGGCGTCGGCCATCAGTTGGCGCACCAGCCGGCTGCGACTGGCACCGCCGCTCATGATCACCCGATCGAAGTCGACGTGCTGCTCGCGCAGCGCGTCGAGGATATCGGCCAGACCGTAGCCCAGCCCGCACAGCCCGGCCACAAACAGCGACTCCAGGCCCTGCAGATCGTGGTCGATGGTCAGCCCGGCGATCATTGCGCGGGCAGCCGGATCTGCCGCGGGTGAGCGGTTACCCAGGAAATCCGGCAGCACATGCAGGCCATGCGCCAGGCGGGCAGCTTGCGACGCGTCCGGCGTGCGCGCCAGCACGCGCTGCTCCAGCCAGCGCAGCACATCGGTGCCGGCGGCCAGGGCTTCGGCGCTGGCCTGCGCGTAGCCCGGATGCGAGCGCACCAGGGTGTCGATGGCTGCGCCGGCGGCTGACTGTCCTCCCTCGTTGAGCCACAAGCCATCGATCATCGCCGAGTCGTACGGCCCCCAGATGCCGGGCGCAAAGCACGGTGTGGCGGTACTGCTCAGCACGCACGCCGAGGTGCCCAGGATATAGGCCAGGCGCGCGGTCGGCGCCACCGGTCGGCCCGCCTCGTCGGGACTGGCGATGGTGCCAATGGCACCGGCATGGGCGTCGATCAGCGAGGCACCGACGGCGATGCCGGCGCGCAGACCCAGTTCGCTCGCGACCTCGGGCAACAGGCCTGCGCCCAGCGCGGTGCCGGGTGCAACCAC
>SCSE01000043.1 GCA_004298015.1 Rhodanobacter sp. | reverse complement strand
TCCGAGCCATCGGCCGGATGCAGCGTGGCATGCAAGGTCAGTTCGGCACCGGGCAGATACAAGGCAAACGCATAGTGATCGGCGTCAAGCTCAGCCCCGCGGCGCGTGGACACGCACAAGCGCGAACCGTCCGCAGCGACCACGCGCAAGCCGTGCCAGCGATGCGCATCCATGAGCGGCCGGGCCAACGCAAGCAGCGTCACATTGAGCTGATCGAACACCTGAGCGGAAAAGCCACGACGCATCTTCGCGAAGGCGCGATCGCTGCATTCACGCCAGCGTCCCGTGAGGCCGTGCGACTGGGCAAACATCTCGTCGAGTGCGGCTTGCACCGAGGTGCACATGCCAGACAACATCATCGCCAACACGCGCGGCACGGTGAGTTTGCGTTGCCGAGTGAACGCCTCCGGGCGTAGCCGAAAGGGATCGATGAGCGAGCGATCGTGAAGGTGTTCGGCGAACTCAGACAGCAGCGATAAAGGATCGAGTATTTGAGTTCATAGTGTATATTTATCAATGAGTTACGATGCAGTTATACTATCGCTAACGGGTCGGAAATACCAGTGCTTTTTGCGGGCAATTGCTTAAGTTCGGAGCATTGCCTCGCGATCCTCTGCCGCGCAGCGGAGTGCGTATCTGTCGCCGGACTGTCACCGACTAATGCGCTGCTGCCTGCCCCAGCACGCTGAACGCGACCGGGCCGAGTTCCAACGCATGATCCGAATTTCTGCCATCGATCCAGACACGGACGCTGAGCGTGTGCGGGCCAGGGACGATCTGCCACGAGGTGGTGGCATCCGTGGTGGTGGCAAGCCGCTTGCCGTCCAGTTGCCAGACGACGCGCTTGATCGTCTGTTCGGCGGGATCGAGGAAGAAGCGGTAGCGCTGGGTTGCCGCCGGCAGGCGCGGATCGATGGCAAGCGTTTCGCCGGGCAGCGGGCGGGCGATGGCCACGCGACGCGTCGTTGTCAACGCCGAAAACACAGGCACCTGCACGTCCCCCAGATGCCAGTCGTCGCGCTGCGCGCAGGGCGGTGGCCCGATCCACTCGCAGGCGTGCACCGGTTGCAACGCCGGGCTGTGCCACAGGCCGGCATATGGTGCTGCGGTGCGCAGGCGCGCGAAGATCTGACGCAACACCGGAGCCGGTCCGCTGGAGCCGGTCATGCCGTCGGTGGAACCACCATCCAGCCGTCCCATCCACACGCCGACGGTATAGCGATTATCGAAGCCCATGGTCCAGATGTCGCGGTAGTCGCTGGAGGTGCCGGTTTTCACCGCCGTGGGCATGGGCAGATCGAGCACGCTGTCGGCACCGAATTCGGCGCTGCGTGCATCAGGGTCGGACAGGATGCTGGCCAGCAGCGAGGTGACCGGTGCCGGCAGCACCGGCACCGGGTCGGGCTGCGGCGCATCCGCCAGCACGTGCAACGGCAGGTAGCGGCCGTGCCGGGCGAGACTGGCGTAGCCCTGCACCAGATCGAACAGGCGCACACCGCCATCGCCCAGCACAATGGCGGGGCCGTAGAAATCGGCGGTCTGGTCGAAGGTGCTGAAACCGAGCCGGTGCAGCAAATCCAGGATCGTCGGGACGCCCACCGCCTGCGCCGTCTTCACTGCGGGAATGTTGAGCGAGTTGGCCAGCGCATAACGCAGGCTGACCTTGCCGTAGTAGCGGCCGCTGTAGTTGCGATAACGATGCAGGCCTTCGCGGACGTTCTCGGCCAGCGGCGCGTCGTCGATCACCGTGTCCGGCTGCCAGCCCAGTTGCGCCATCGCCAGGCCATAAACGAACGGCTTCAACGTGGACCCCGGCTGGCGTGGCGCCAGCACCGCGTCGATCGCAAACGGGCCATCCTGCGGCGCCACCACCCAGGCCAGCACCGCACCCGTGGCGTTATCGACCACCAGCGCCGCGGCATTGCGCACGCCGCGCGTAGCCAGGGTGCGCACGCGCTGATCCAGCACCTGCTGGACGAAACGTTGCAAGTCGGAATCGAGCGTGGTCTTCAATACCGGCCCGGTCAGGCCCAGCGCGCGGGCCCGTGCAGCGGCATGCAATACGAACGGGCCGGCCTCGACCGCCAGCGCCTGCTGACCGGGCTGGATCGGGGCACGACGGATCGCCTCGGTCTGCGTCGCATCGATCGCTCCGCTTGCGCGCATGCGCTCGGCCAGTTGATTCACGGCGTGGCGCAGAATCTGCGGATGCCGGCGCGGATCGTAGTGACCGGGCGAACGCACCAGCACCGCCAACGACAGTTGCTCGGCCGGATCGAGCGCATCCGGATCACGCCCGAAGTAGTAGTGCGCTGCCGGTGCCACGCCGCGCCGGCGCGCGCCGTACGGCACCTGATTGAGGTAGAAGTCCAGCACCTGCGCGTGACCGAAAAAGTGCAACAGCCGACCGGCTTCGATGCCGGCGATCCAGTGGCTCCAGTAGGTATGCGGACGCGGATACAGGATGCGCGCCACCTGTTCGCCGATGGTGCTGGCGCCACGCTCCACCTGCCCCGCGCGCAGGTTGCCCCACAACGCCGCGAAACGCGCGCGCCAGTCGACGCCGCCGTGCTGCCAGTAACGCTGGTCTTCGGAGGCTACGAAGGCGGTACGCAGCAGTGACGGAATGCGCCACGCCGGCAGCACGCCCACGCGATTGAAGCGGCCGCGATAGCTGCGATTGAGCGGCGTGCCATCGGCGGCTACGAAATGCAGCGGCGCGGATAACGGCGCCGCAGAGACCAACGCCGCCGGTAGTGGCGGCAGCGCATGCCAGGTCGCTACCGCCAGGGCGACGGCGGCGACCACGAGTGCGGCCAGTCCTGTCAGCCACCGCCGCATCGCCTCAATCCTTCGGCAAGATCACGCGCAGGTGCTGTGGCGCACCGCGACCGAACACATCGGGCTGGTAGATCTCCATCACCTGCGGTGCCGGTGCGATGAACCGACCCGGCGCGATCACTTGCGCCGAATACACCAGGCGGTAGTGCCCGGCCGGCAGGTCGTCAGCGTAGAAGCGCACGGCATCGAAGGCAGTTTCGCGGTGGTAGAAGCCGCCGTCGACGATAGTCATGTTCGGCCACGGACCGCTGTCGAACATTAGCACCGACAGGCCAGGCTGCGCCGACGGCGTAGTCTGCGCGGCGGTAGCCAGTTGCCGGTTGACCGCCTCGAAGGCGCCGGGCAACGGATCGGTCACCACCACGTGGTGGCGTTCGGTGGGAGCATCCACGTCCAGCGCCACGCGCACGATGTCGCCGCGCTTGAGCACGCTGGCCGGCCCCACCGGCACCCAGTCGCGACCATGCTGCACGGCGTAACTGCGTTTGAGGGTGAAGCCGGCATCCGCCGGCCGCAGCGCATCGGGCGCCATCGCGTAGCGCACCAGCACGTTGTAGTACAGGCGGCCTTGACCCCCATGCGCCACATCGACATGGAAGCTCTGACCCGGCGCCGCCGCGGGTGCCGAGATCGAGGTGCCCGGCGTGCTGCGCGCGGCGAACTTCGCCGTGGCCGGAGCCTGCCCGGGCCACCGGACCTGCGCCGACAAGTCGTGCACCGGTGGCTCGTAGGCGTCGGCGTAGTGCACGATGGCGCTGGTGCAAAACACGTTCTCCTGGCTGTTCGGCCAGCCGCCGGCATTGCGCCGCCGCGATGCCACCCAGCGCATCAGTTTCTGTGGCGTGGTGCCGAGCAGGCCCTGATCGCCGATCTCGGTCTTGTAGCGCGACAACGCGTCGAGCACGGCGCAATTGGAACGCAACGGCGTGCCCAGCAGGTCGAGGTAGATGCCCGGTTCGTCCTCGTTGAACGAAATCTCTCCAGCCGATTCCTCGGCGTGCGACAACAGCGATTTCACGATGACCTGCGCACTGGCGTGGTCGTGAGTGCCCAGCGCGGCATCCAGCAACAAGGCCTGGCCGAACAGGCGCAGCTTTGGCAGTTCGGGCAGCATGCCGGCCACCGCGCCCGCGGGCAGTTTGCCGCTGGGCGCCAAGGCCGCCAGCGCACCGGCGCGCAACACTGGCGCGGCAATATCATCCGGATTGGCGCCCTTGTCGAGGATCTTTTGTTGCAGGTAATTCTGCAGATGCTCGCGCACCGAGGCCGGCGCCGGATGGCCGGCTTCCTCGAACCAGTCGAAGGCCAGCGCGGTGTAGACGCTGAGGTAGGGACTGACGAAATTGTCGCGGGGAATCCAGAACGCCATGCCACCGTTCGGCGCCTGGAAATCGGCGGAAGCCGCCAGCGTGGTGTCGATTTCCTTCGCCGCGTTCGGCCATTTCACGGTATCGCCCAACACTGGTTTCAGGCGCAGGTAGTCGGACGCCAGCACACCGCGGCTGAGACGGATTTCCCAGGTTTCCAGCAAGTCGTCGCGCAGCACCGCGAAGGCGCCATCGAGGCCGCCGACCAGCGTGGGCGCAAGTTTCACTTCCACCTTCGACGTACCCGGCAATGCTTGCGCCGGCACCTTCACCGGCACCTGCGCGCTGGCGCCGAGCGTGCTGCCGTATTCGGCGGCCACCACCTCGGTGCCGGCAATCGTCACCGGGATCTGCGTGCGCACTGCATCGCCCAATGGGCCGGCCTGCGCGCTCGCGGTGAGCGTGATGCTGCCCGGTGCGGTCGCCACGAGCTGCAGCCAGCGCAAGCCATGACCGAAGGCGCCCAGCTTCAACGAATCCGTCGCCTCGGCCTTGCCGCCCTTGATCGGTCCGCTGGCCTTGATGCGGGTCTGCACGCGCAAGGTTCCATCGGTGCGATTGGTGACATTGAACGCGGCACCAAACTGATCGCCCACGTGCATCTGGTTGGGCAACGCCGGTTGCATCTGCAACGGCAGATTGACCTGTACGCTGCCGTCGCCAAGGCCCATTTCCGCACCGGGCCGCATCGCAATCACCAGGATGCGCCAGCGGGTCAGGTTGTCCGGCAGGGTGAAGCTGAAGTGCGCGTGGCCGGACGCGTCTGTGCTGAGCTTGTCGTTCCAGTAGGTCGCGTAGCTGAAGTTGCTGCGCACGTTGGGACCGGCGCTCTCGCCACCACCGCCGCCCGGGTTTTCGCCCTTGCCCACCTTCGGCTGCAACTGCGTCAACAGCTGCTCGGCCAGGCTGTAGTTGGTGACGTCGGGGCCGTCCGGCGGTGCATAGAACCGCGCCAGCGGGTCGTAGTACTTCGCGCCCTGCTGCAACAGATCGACCACCGACTGATCGACCACCACCGCCACCAGCCGGGTGGTGCCGGGCACGTGGCCGTCCTGGCCATGCACGTCCACATCCACCTGCACGGTCTGGCGCGGCTTGTACTGCGCCGCCGCGGGTTTCACCTCGACCTTCAGCGCGCTGCCCTTGCCGCTCACCTTCAACGCGATGTAACCCAGCGCCAGCTCGGGTCGGCCCAGGTCGGGATCAGCCGGCGGACTGACACGCGGCGAGAAGATCGCCACCGACAGATAGGCGCCGGGGAAGCAGTCCGCACTGATCGGTACGTCGATCACCGGCGCGCCACCCTTCAGCATCACCAGCTTCTTCCACAACACGCCGTAGCGTTCCACGGTGATCAGTGCATGTGCGCCCGGATACGGGTTCTGCACCAGCACATGGGCGGTCTCGCCGACGTGGTAGCTGGACTTGTCCGGCACCAGGGTGACGCCTTTGCCCTGCGGCCAGACCACGCCGCCGGTACCGGTCACCCAAGTCGACAAGCTGCTGCGCTGCACGCGGCCGCGGGTGTCGGTGACGCTGGCGACGACGCGATAGCTGCCGGCCTTCTTCGGCGTCAACGCACACTTCGCCGGAACCGCCGTGGAGCTGGCCTTGCACTCGGCCTCGGTCTTCCAGTCGACTTTCTCGTCGGGGGTGAAATCGCCAGCGCCGTTCTTCACCCGCACGCTGCTGATCACCTGGCGTTGCAGCTCGATCTGCACCGGGCTGCCGGCCTGTGGCTGGCCCGACGCATCGACCACCAGGTATTCCACGTCGAACGACTTGCCGGCCGTTTGCATCCAATCGCTGGTGCGTACGCCGACGAAGCGGTCGCGCGCGGCGTAGACGGCATGCGCACTGTTTGCCACCCAGGTGGCGCGGGCTGATTCCACCGCGGCTTCCACTGCGACATCGCCGTAGATCACGGGGCCATCCTTCGGCAACACGACCTGCGTGGTAGCCGCGCCGTCGCGGCCGAGCATGCCTTCGGTCTGCGCCACTGTCGTCGGGCCGACGTAGGTCGCCTCGTCGTCGCTGAAGTGGAAACCTGCGGCCACCGGCGTATCCGGCGCGAAGACGCGCGGGATCAGCTGCGTGGTGAAGCGCACCTTGGCATCGGTATATGGGCCGCCAGCATGCAGGGCGGCGGTGGCGCGCACACCGACCTTTTGGCCGGGCCCGAAACGCGTACCTTGCAAAAGCGTGCGCACCTGGAACGTGGCGGGCACGAAGTCGGTGACCATGAACTGCCCGGCCTGCTGACTGATCGTGCCGGTGGCGGTCGGCCAGCTCAGCGAGATGCTGTAGCTTCCGGTGGTGGCTGTGGCCGGTATGTGCAATTGGCCGTCCAAACCGCCAAATGCCGAAAGCTTGGCGTGCTTCTTCTCCAGCACTACGTTGCCAGTCGGATCGATGACCTTGAGCGTGTAATCCAGCGCCGGCGGCGCAACCAGGGTGGCCCGACCTTCGTCGCGTACGAACGCGATGAAACGCACGTCGCTGTCGGGTTTGTAGATACCTTGCTCAGTCACCGCCCAGACACGCATGTGGCCATGCGCCGGCGCGTTGCTGGCACTGAAGGCGTAGTGGCTTGCATCGCCCACCGAGCGCGTGAACGACCAGTCCAGCGGCAGCAGCGCCAGCGTGTCGTTGCGGGTGGCGCCGATGTAGAAGTGCTTGTGCGTCTTCCACGACTCGAACCAGGAGGTGGGCAACGTCGCCGCGCCCGGCAACACGGCCACGCCATTGGCGTCGGTAGACACCGGCTTGCCCGCAACGAGGGTGAGCGGGTCCAGTTCATTGTCCTGCCCGACGTACATGCCCACGCGCATGCCGGCCACCGGCGCACCCGTGCTCAGGCTACTGACCCAGACCAGGGTGTCAAAATGACCCACCTTGGCCAGCACCTGGTACGGCGTCACTTCACCCATGAAGCTATAGGGCTGCCAGGGATGGTTCGGCGACCAGTCCAGCGTGCCCCAGAGCACGCCGGAACGGCCATCCAGCAGTTTCCGCACACCGAGCCGGCCACGCACCAGCCGATCCGGCGCTACCGCCAGATCGGGCCGCTTGAGCAGATCGGCATCCTGTTCCGGCGCGGGTGACTTGCCGGCAGCCAGATCACCGGCGAATAGGCGGCGGTAACTGAACTCGAGACTGTCGAGGTTGGTGAAACTCAGTGGCGCGATGGTGGCCTGGCCGGCCTCCAGCACGGCTTCGCTGGGTGGCAGATTGATAAACGGCACCCGATGGCCGGTCTGGAATGTGAGCGTCACCGGCTTGGCCAGCGTGCGGCCGAAGCGATCCTTCACCCCGGCCGGCACGGTCACGGCGTAGTCCCGCATCGGATCGAGCTTGAAGGTCAGTGGGAAACTGTCAGGGCTCTCGGCATCGGTCGGGCTTCGCGGCTCGCGCAGGAACCATTGCGGGTAGTCGCGCCAGATCGCCACCAGCCGGTCGCGCGGCCTCGGCAGGGGTTGCCACCGAATCGCCGCCAGCGTCGCGCGCGGCACCGGCGAACTGAACAGCAGGTTGATGCTGTTGGGGCGACAACGCGAACCGACGGCATCGCCGGGCGCCTGCGTCTGTGCATGGTCGCCGCTGTCGCGACAACCGATGCCGTCGAAGGCGAAGGCACCGTAGGTGGTGATGCGGGTATCGCCACCGAGATCGGTCTGGTCGCTCGGCAACGAGCCCAGCGGCGAGCGCATGCCCGGCTGCGCGAGCAAGGTGTAGTGCTGCGCCGGCGCCAGCGATTGCGATGGCTTGACCAGCCACACCCGCCGACCTTGCGCGGCCTCGGCGTGGGCATCCAGCGGGGTATCCGGGTTGGGCGCATCCACCTCGACCACGGCGCCCGGCGCACCCGGCACCGGCAGCCACAACGGACCCTGTCGTTTCTTGGTGAATGGTGTCACCTTCGCCGCCACGACATGGCTGTTGCCATCATCGAAAGCGATATGCCGTGCCACTTCGGCGGCGGTCACGCGCATGTTGAAGCGCAGCAGATACTGCGGCGTCACCGGCGACAGCCAGTGCCGGAATTCGCTCCACAGGACCTGCGGACGCCAGGTGGTGAAGTCCTGTGTGACCGGTGCGGCCAGATGGCTTCCATCCATCGCCTTGAGCGCAGTACTGACAGTGATGGTGTAGCGCGTGGCCGGGCTGAAACGTTGCTGCCCGGCCAGACGGCAAGCCAGCTCGCTGGTATCCAGCCAGCGCCACTGGCAACCCGGATCGGGGCGCATGCGCACCGGCAGCGTGGTGCTGTCGCGGCCCATGTGGCCCAGCGGCACCATCGCCCGATCGAACTGGATCACCGCCTCCTGCCCGGGCTGCACGTTGGTGCCCGATGGCGAGATGCGACGCACCTGCAAGTCGCCATCGGCGGCTCGGGCCGCAGCCGTCTGGACGAACGCCAGCGCGCTGCCGACGGCGAGGATTATGCAACGCTGCAGTATGCTCATCTTCCGTGTTCCCCCAATCCGGTGAACCCAACGGTGCCGTCAGCCGCACCCCTCCACGCCGCGAGGGTACATGGACATCACGCCGCTTTGGGCCATACCGCGCACAACATCAGCAAATCGACTCACGCCGATCATCAACTCGCCACAATCGATGCCCGCCCCAATTTGACCCAGCGCTCATGTACGTGGGTCGACAGTCGCTTCCGAGCACAAATTGAACTGCCCGAAAGCTGCCGGTCATGACCGTCACTTTTGGGTCGGCCTCGGCCCTTCGCAGCTTGCACGTCCAGTGTCCTGGCCGCAAGAACAGGTATCGGCATGAAGCTGCCGAACCTTGTCCTCTCGACATTGCGTGATTGACGGGAAGTGAGTGAGCCGGGCCGCGATCTCCGGTCTGATGCTTGCTCGAAGAGTCGGTCTGGCTGGATCGTCCATGTTGTCCTGCCAAGTTGCCCGCACGATCCGGTATGGGTTGGCCGTGAGCAGGGGACAAGGTGTTTGGCGCGATTTCAGAAAAAAGCCATGTCAATGGCCGTCGCAGGACCGATGCGGTGCGCAGGATCGGCGGGAGGTGGTTCAGTCGATGTGTGGTCTTGAACGTGGAATGCTGGCCGGGTGCCGGATCGGGGGAGTGTCATGAAGTTTTGGGTAGTTGTTTTGGGGATGCTGCTGGCAAGCGCAGGGGTGCAGGCGAAGACGATGGTCTGGCAGCCCTCTGCCGGGCATACGCAGGTGCCGATATGGCCGGGGGCGGCGCCCGATTTGCAGGCGGTTCCCGGTGCGGAAACGGTGACGGTGAGTGACAAGTTGTTGGCTGGCAAGCCGGTGACGGCGGTGAGCAATGTGACCCGGCCGACGATGACGGTGTATGCGCCCAAGGGAAAAAATACGGGGCCGCCGTGGTGGTGATTCCGGGTGGCGGGTTCGAGATACTGGCCATCGATCTGGAAGGCACCGAGGCCTGCGACTGGCTGACGTCCCATGGCATCACCTGTGTGTTGTTGAAGTATCGCGTGCCAAGCAAGCCCTACGACTGGCATTGCAACTGCCGTCCGCACAACTTTGCGCTGTCGGTGTCGTCGTTGCAGGACGTGCAGCGAACGATGCGGCTGGTGCGCTTTCATGCGGCGCAGTGGGATGTCGATCCGCATAAGGTCGGCGTGCTGGGTTTTTCGGCAGGCGGCTTCCTGGTGGCGGAGATCAGCACGAACTTCGATCGGCACCTGTATGCGCCGGTGGATGCGGCTGACAAGGAGAGTGCGCGCCCGGATTTCGCGATGCCGATTTATCCGGGGCATCTCACCAAGGGTGACGGCAAGTTGAATCCCAATGTGCCGGTGTCCAGCAAGACGCCACCCACTTTTCTGGTGCAGGCGGAAGACGACTACGTCGACGGCGTGAACCAGTCGCTGGTCTATTACACGGCGCTGGCCAAGGCGCGGGTGCCGGCAGAGATGCATCTGTATGCCCGCGGGGGGCATGCCTTCGGCTTGCGGGCGACAGCGAACCCGATCACCGGCTGGCCCCGCCTGGCCGAGGTATGGCTTCGAACGATCGGCATCCTCCACCGTTGAGGAATGCCCGGCTCGGGTCAAAACGGAGTCAGGTTCGGTTACTGGGGGGGGCCCGTTAGCGGTCCAACCATACCCCCAGACCCTGCGCATTGAGCTCAATGTCCCCGCCGAGCAGCTCCAGCAATTGTTCGTGGCTGCCTTGCCAGCCATGCGCTTTGGCGCGGTCGGCGTATAAGCGGGTGAGGGAGGTGACGAGTGAGGCGTGGCGATCGGGTTGCTGGTTGGCCTCCTGGGCCAGGGCGACCATGGCGTCGATCTGCCCATGCAGGTCGCCGGCGAGGCGGTCGATTTCATCGACGCGGTTGAAGTGGGTGAGGTACATCGCGGCTGGCTTCAGTGCGACCAGCCGGTCGATCGAGGCGTGCAGCGCGTCGGGGTCGAACTGCACCGGCGAGGTGGTGGGCAGGATGAAGGCGCCGCGTGCGGTATCGAACTCGCGATAGCTCAGGCCGAATACGTCGCCGGTGAAGCAGACGTTGGCGCGGGGATCATGGATCGCGAGGTGATGCTTTGCGTGACCAGGGGTGTCGATGCAGCGCAACAGCCGCCCCGCCAGATCCACCACATGGCCGTCGACGGCCTCGATCACACGCTCGGCCGGGATCGGCCGCAACCGCCCGTAATCGCGCTCCATCACGGCTTCGCCATAGACCGCGCTGGCACCGGCCCACAACTTCGACGGGTCGATCATATGCCGCGCACCACGCGGATGAACCACCAGCTTGGCGTTGGGCAACTGCGCGATCAGTTCGCCGGCACCACCGGCGTGATCGAGATGCACGTGGGTGAGGATCAACCAGTCCACATCGGCCGCGGTCAGGCCACAGGCGTCCAGTGCGGCCAGCATGCGCGGCACCGAATGGTTGGTGCCGCAGTCGATGAATGCACCGCGACCCTTCTCGACCAGCAGGTAGGCCGCGTCGAATTGCGGCCGCACGAAACCGGTATCGATGGTGTGGATGCCATGGGAAAGCGTCATGTCGGCCTCGAAAGGGAGCGAAAATTACCAGCCAAGGTAGCAAGTGTTTCCGGCGGAAACACGTACACCATGGTCGGGTCCCTGGGAAAGCCGGTCGTAGCCGCTGGCAGCGACTGCTCAGGCAGCGCTGTCGACGAGTACCAGCTCGGCATCCTCCAGCGCCGTCAGTCGCAGCACGGACTCATGGCGGATGGCAGCGCCATCGCGGGCTTCGAGCCGCACACCGTTGAGTTCGACCGTACCTTTGGCCGCTACCAGATAGGCATGGCGGCCTTGGGCCAGGGTATATTCGACGGTCATACCGGCCCCGACGGTGGCGCCGAGCACCCGTGCCTTGGCGCGTAGCGGCAGCGCGTCGCTGTCCTCCCTGAATCCGCTGGCCAGGGTCACGAAGCGGCCCGAACGCTCGCCGGCCGGAAACGGCCGTGCGCCCCAGGAAGGGGGTTGATCGTGGGTATCGGGGAGTATCCAGATCTGGAAGATCTGCGTGGTGCCTGATTCCCGGTTGTATTCGCTGTGGGTGATGCCGTTGCCTGCGCTCATCACCTGCACGTCGCCGGCCTCGGTACGACCCTCGTTGCCGAGATTGTCGCGATGAGTAATCGCCCCTTGGCGAACATAGGTGATGATTTCCATGTCGGCGTGCGAATGCGGCGGAAAGCCGGTTTGCGGCGCGATGGTGTCGTCGTTCCACACCCGCAGCGCACCCCAGCCCATGCGCTTGGGATCGTGGTAGCCGGCAAACGAAAAGTGATGCCTGGCGTTTAGCCAGCCGTGGTCGGCGTGGCCGAGGCTGTTGAAGGGTCTGCGTTCAATCATCGCGGTTCTCCCGAAAGGTAAGGCAGACACGATGGGGCCATGGCACGCGTGCGTAAACGCGCGGCAGGGAAACGGACTGTCGCCGGATCACCACTGCAACATGATCTTGCCGATATGCGTGCTGCTTTCCATCAGGGCATGCGCCTTGTCCGCTTGCGCCGCCGGAAATACCTGATGGATTACCGGGCGCACGGTGCCGGCTTCGAGCAGCGGCCACACCTTGTCGTGCAATTGACCGGCCAGTGCACCCTTGAAGGCTACCGGGCGTGCGCGCAGGGTGGAGCCGGTGAGGGTGAGTCGGCGGCGCATCAGCACCGCGGCGTCGATCTCGGCCTTGCTGCCGCCCAGGGTGGCAATGAATACCAGCCGGCCACCCTCGGCCAGCGCGTCGATTTCGCGTGGTATGTAGTCGCCGGCGACCATGTCGAGGATCACGTCGACACCGCGACCTTCGGTGGCCTGTTTCACCACCGCGACAAAGTCCTGCTCGCGGTAGTTGATTGCCTGCGCACCCAGCTTTTCACAGGCAGCGCATTTTTCCGCACTGCCGGCGGTGGCGAACACGCGATGGCCCAGGGCATGCGCCAGCTGGATCGCGGTGACGCCGATGCCGCTGGAGCCGCCTTGCACCAGCAGGCTTTCCTGCGCGCCGCCTTCGCCGCGACCGAGCTGGCCGCGATCGAAGACGTTGCTCCAGACGGTGAAGAAGTTCTCCGGCAGCGCGGCGGCTTCGACCATCGAGAACCCGGCGGGTACCGGCAGGCACTGGGCCAGCGGTGCTACCGCGTACTCGGCGTAACCACCCCCGGCCAGCAGCGCGCAGACCGCATCGCCGCGCTTGAGTCCGAACGGGTTGTTGCCGGACAGGTCGCCATCGACCAGTTCGCCGGCCACCTCCAGCCCGGGGATGTCCGAGGCACCCGGTGGCGGCGCGTAGTTGCCCATGCGCTGGAATACGTCAGGCCGATTGACGCCGGCAGCCGCCACCTTGATCAACACTTCGCCCGGGCCGGGCTGCGGCACAGGGCGTGAGCTCAACTGCAGTACGTCGGCTGAACCGGGCTGGCTGATTTCGATGGCTTGCATGGTAGGCATGGGTGTGGCTCCGAAGCGTCGGGGGATATCGTGGGAGTTGAGGTGCCCGGCTGCCGCATTCAAGAGCCCGTCCCGGGCGGTATCCCCGGTGCGTGGTTTTCACAACGCCACCGAGGGCGTCGCAACGGGACTGGTCAGGGCATTATGGCCGGGTGGGGGTCGGCTCGGGGGTGACCCGCCAGATGGTATTGCCTACGTCGTCAGCGACCAGCAGGGCGCCGTGTGCATCCACCGCCACCCCCACTGGGCGGCCGCGAGCATGGCCATCGGCATCGACGAAGCCGGTCAGCACGTTTTCCGCGCCACCGCTGGGCTTGCCATCGGTGAAGGGCACGAAGACCACCTTGTAGCCGCTGCGAGGACGCCGGTTCCACGAGCCGTGCTGGCCGATGAATGCGCCGTCGAGGTAATGCGCCGGCAACAGGTGACCCCGGTAAAACGCCAGCCCGAGCGACGCGGTATGCGGGCCGAGGGCGTAGTCCGGGGTGATCGCCTGCGCCACTTTCGTCGGGTTCGGCGGCTGCACACGTGTATCCACGTGCTGGCCGAAATAGCTCCACGGCCAGCCATAGAAACCCCCGTCCTTCACCGCGGTCATGTAGTCGGGTACCAGGTCACTGCCCAGTTCATCGCGTTCGTTCACCGCGACCCACAACGCCCCACTCTGCGGTTGCCAGGCCATGCCGTTGGGGTTGCGCAAGCCAGTGGCAAACGCGTGCACCTGCCCGGTGGCCAGGTCTACTTGCAGGATGCGCGCGCGACCGTGTTCGGCAGCCAGGCCGTTCTCGCCGGCGTTGCTGTTCGAGCCCACCGTCACATAGAGCCTTTGGCCGTCTCGGCTGGCGATGACATTCTTGGTCCAGTGATGATTGATCGGTCCTGCCGGCAGATCGATCAGCTTGCTGCCCGCCGCGTTGATCACGGTTTCCCCGCGCTGATAGGGAAAACGCAGCAGCGCGTCGGTGTCGGCGACATAGAGGGTCTGCCCGACCAGCACCATGCCGAACGGCGAATGCAGGTTTTTGAGCAGCACGCTGCGCGTATCGGCGACGCCATCGCCAGTGCTGTCGCGCAACAGCGTGATGCGATTGGCGCTGGGTACTCCCGCACCCGCCCGTGCCATTATCCTGCGTGCCAGCCACCCTTTGATACCTCGACCATCTTGTGGCCGCGGCGGTGCGTTGGTTTCCGCCACCAGCACGTCGCCGTTGGGCAATACATATAACCAGCGCGGATGATCGAGTCCGCGCGCAAAGGCGCGCACCCTAAGGCCAAGCGCCGCCTGTGGCGTGGCCCCGGCTGGCCAGCCGGTGGCTTCGGCAATATGCACCGTCGGCAGCAGGCTGGGGTCGGGCGGCGGCAGGATCGAGTGTGCGCCGGTCCCCTCGCGTACGCTCAAGGTAGCGTGATCGCCACAGCCACCGAGAAGGAGCGCGCTTGCGATGATGGCGCTACAGAGCGCGCCCGTGAAAGCGTGGTTCATGCTGTGGTCCGGCAGAGTCCGGGTAACAGTCCACACCATGGCAGGGCAAGGCGAGGTGAACCCGACGCCGCACACCTCATGTCGATACCGCGCAAGGCTTACCAGTCAGTCGGCTTGTAGTCCTTCAGGAACTGGCCCCATACGTGCTCGCCGCTATTGATGCCGGAGATGATCGGATCGACGATGCGCGCCGCACCGTCGATGATGTCCAGTGGCGGATGGAAGCGTTCTTCCAGCACCTTTTTGGCCGCCAGTTCGGCCGGATCTTCGTCGGTGACCCAGCCGGTGTCGACGCTGTTCATGTGGATGCCGTCGTTGTGGTAATCCGTCGCCGAGGTGCGCGTCATCATGTTGAGCGCGGCCTTGGCCATGTTGGTATGCGGGTGCCGGGTAGTCTTGAAGCTGCGGTAGAACTGGCCTTCCATCGCCGACACGTTGACGATGTGCTTGTCGCGCTCGGGCGTGCGCAGCATCAACGGTTTCAGCCGCGCATTGAGGATGAATGGGGCGATCGCGTTGACCAGCTGTACCTCCAGCAATTCCACCGATGGCACCTCGGCCATCAGCAGCCGCCATGAGTTGCGGCCGCGCAGGTCGATCTGTTGCAGGTCCTGGTCGAGCCGGCCCTCGGGGAACAGGTGGCTCTGCGCCAGCAGCTCCTCCGGCAGCAGCGGCAGTTGCGACAGTTCGGCGGCGCGGGTCAGCCCGTCCAGCTTCGAGGCCTGGCCTGCGACCGCCATCGTCGACGCCCCGGCTTCGGGCAGGATCTGCGAGCTGCGCAATCCCTCGTAATGGCCGATCAGGGCACGCATGTGTTCGGGCAGGTCATGCAGGGCGGCCGTTTCGCCTTCCATCATGTGCGCATAAAAGTCCGGCGGTCGGCGTACCGTCTGGCAGGCGTTGTTGATGATGAAATCGAGCCGCGGCCGCGTGGTCACCAACTCCTGGCAGAACGCCTCGACACTCGGCGTGTGGCGCAGGTCCAGTCCATAGATCTGCAGGCGGTCGCGCCACTGGGCGAAGTCCGGCTCCTCGGCGTAGCGGGCGGCCGAGTCGCGCGGAAAGCGCGTGGTCACGATCAGTTCGGCACCCGCACGCAACAGCTTCAGACCCGCCTGGTAACCGATCTTCACCCGGCCACCGGTCAGCAGCGCGACCCGCCCGCGCAGGTCGACCAGTTCGGTGCGCTTGGCGTAGTTGAAGGCTGCACAGTCCGGGCACAACTGGTCGTAGAAGAAATGAATGGCCGAATACTTTTTCTTGCAGACGTAGCAGTGCTGCGGTTCGATCGACTCGCGTGGGGCGTCGTCGCGGTCGATGTCGTGTGCCGTGAAGCTTTCCGGTGCAAACACGTTAGGCGTGGTGAACACCGGCTTGCGGCGCAGTTCGCGGATACCGGTGCGATTGAGTACTTCGTCCTCGGCGCGAATCTTCGACGCGTGGCGTGCCTTCGCCGCGGCCTTCAACTTCACCCGGCGTGCCGCGGGGTCAGGGTCGTAAACCTTGGCCACCGCCTGGAGAAGCTGTCCCCGCGCCGACGCCGGCAGCGATTTCAGGCGCTGCGGATCGGCAGCCAGCGACTCGAGCAGCTCAGTCGCGAGACGCACTTGCTCCAACGGCACAGGATCGGTGTCATCGGTTGAGGGTGGGGCGGGGGGCGTGGTGGTCAAAAGTCGGGTCCGTGGTCGAGCGGGCGTGGCGCGTGTGGCAGAGGCCATCAGGCATCGCGACGCGTGGCGAACTGCGTATTTTGCCTGCTTTGGCCGGCGGGCGGGAAAATGTGCCGTGGACAGGCCGGCCAGGTGGGCGAATGGCGCAGTGGGACGACCGTCTGCTAGCCCGACGACCTGGCCGCGTGGTCAGCTGGAAAGTGGACGACCGCTTGCCGCCAGCCAGCCTGTGAGCGAGAAGCTCGCGCGCTCCCCGAGATCCCCTTGGTGGCGTTCACACCAGTCGCTGGCAGATTCACGACCCAGTGCGCGCAACCCCTGAAGTTGGTGCAGTCGGGTATCCGACGCCGGGAATCCGTCTGCCACAGTCAATGCTTCCCTGGGCGTAATCACATGCATGCGCAGGCGCCGCAGGCGACGGTCTTCAGCATCGGCCAGCAGATGCCGCGCAAGCCGCTGGCGGGTTAGCGCGAGGTCGCGCAGCTCGCGCTTGAATGCGGCTGAAAAGGAGAGTTGAGCCGACAATTCCGCGATGTCACGCGCGTGCCTGGGCACCTTCACGTTTTCGAACGGCTGCAGCAGGATGCACAACAGGTCGTCACTGCCGGTATCGAGCAAGGGTTCCAGTACGGGATTGCCGGCAAAGCCGCCGTCCCAATAGGCTTCACCGTCGATCTCGACCGCCGCAAACCACTGCGGCAAACACGCCGATGCCAGTAGTGCGTCGTGACTCAGTCGGGCGTTGTCGAACAGGGTGAGTGCGCCGTCGCGTACGCGGGTCGCCGCCAGCCGCAGCTGGATTGGTCCGGTGCGCAGCGCATCCATGTCAAACATGCCCTCGACCAGCCCCCGCAACGGGTTCACCGACAGTGGCGCGCCCGGGCTTTGCGGCAGCTTCTGCGCATGATCGAACATGCCCGCCGCGACCGCCCACCAGTCAGCTACCACGTTCTGTCGGGCGAGCGCCCGCCAGAACGCATCCAGCGATTCCCGTGCCCCGGCGGCACCGCCACGCAGCCATCCCTGCGCCACCGCCACCGCATTCATGGCACCGCTGCTGGTGCCGCTGATCGATTCGATGTCCAGGCCGGGCAGTTCCAGCAACCGGTCCAGTACACCCCAGGTAAACGCGCCATGCGCGCCACCGCCCTGCAGGGCAAGTTTTATCGGCGTTTGGTTGGCATTGCTGCGTTGCATCATCCGATCTTGGGCGCAGCGAGGTAAATGCGTCAAGCCGCCGGGACAGCATTTGCGTTTCGGATCCGCAGCAGCGAAGCCCGTTGCCGACAATGTTCACGATGCCGCATCCGAAGGTGCCAGCCGGCCACGGGGCTCATTCAATGCTTCGTGGTGCCGCCAGGGTTGAGACCGGCGGAGTTCATGCCAAGGGAGCCGGGGCCGATATTGACGTTGAGGAACTGCACCAGCTGAGCAAACAACTCGGCTACGTTCGCCTCCTTGTAAAAGCCGTGCATCTCGTCGGGCTTGTCGATCCAGACATGGGCAATGTGGCGTTTCAACAGGGCCATGTGCAAGTCTTCCCCCTGGATCGGCGGCACTCGTATATCCCTGCCGCCGACGATCAGCATCACCTTGGCCTTGAGGCGGTCGAGCTGGTTGATGGGTGAATGCTGTGCCAGCACCTTCATGTTCTGGCCGAGTACTTCCTTGAGATAGCTTTCGCCATAACTGGATTGTGGAATGTCGCCACGCTTGTACATCAGCGCCAGATCATAGACACCGACGTAACCGATGGCACACTTGTACAGATCCGGTTCCTTGACGGCGCCTTCCAGCGCCGCATAACCACCGTAGCTGCCACCGAAAATGCAGATCCGTTGCGGGTCGGCAATACCCTTCGCAACGGCCCAACGGGTGGCGTCGGTCACATCGTCCTGCATCTTGCCACCCCATTGAAGCCAGCCGGCGCGCTCGAACTGTTTGCCGTAACCGCCGGAACCGCGGTAGTTGACTTGCAATACGGCATAACCGCGGGTTGCCATGGCCTGTACATAGGGATCGAAATTCCAGCGATCGCGTATGCCGTAGGGGCCGCCATGGACGAAGACCACCATCGGCAGGTGTTTCGCACCTTCCTCGCCGGGCGGGTAGCTCAGATATCCCTGCAACTTCAGGCCGTCGCGGGCGGCAAAATCGAAGGGCTGCTTGGACGCCATCTTTTCGGGATTGATCCACGATTCGCGTGCCAGCAGTGGCGTGAGCTTGCCGCTGTCACGCTCGTACAGGTAGAACGTCCCCGGGTCGACATCGGCATCCACGCGTACCACGCTCAAACGGCCATCACGGGTGCCCGACACGAAACGCACGTTTTCGCCGGGAAACTGTTTCATCAGCGCGATCAGCGCCTTGGTATCGGCAGGATGGCCAGTGAACAGCGCTGCCCCGGGCCGCCCGTCCATGAAGGCCACGCCGATCGCGCTGTCCCTTGCGAACCCCTGAAGCAATCCGTCAGGCTCGACGCGCGCATTGCTCCAGAGAGTTTCCAGGGTGGGCTTTTTCGGATGCCACAGGCATATGCCGAAGCCTCCGGAAGCCCCCGGACAAGTGGCATACGCCGCACTGTCGTCGCGCTTGAAGGCGAAAGGAATGGAGCGGGTCCTGCCGAGTTCAGGTTGCAGCTGCCAGCCGTCCCCGCCAACCGGATGTAGATAGACCTTGAAATTTTCGGCCTTGTCCACGCCATAAGCGAAGCGAATCCTGCCTTGATGGTCCGCGACAAAATGGGCACCGCGCATGGGCGCGGTGATGAGCTTGTATTTCACCCCGTCGCGGATATCCATGCGGTAGGCCACCGGCAGCTGCCGTTCGAAACCAGCGGCACCCCATGAGCTGATGGCGACCAGCACGTGATACGGATCGCCCGAAATAGCCGAAATGAATTCGGCACTGCCGCGTTCAGGCCCGCCGCGCTGGATATGCGAGCCGGTAGTCATGCCGGTCCTGCGAAAGCCGTAGAGCATATCTGCACCATAACCGTCGGCATTGACCGCAAACAGCTCGCCGGTGGCAAACGGTGAATCGAAGCCGCCGACGCGCGTGCCGACGGAATAGAGCACCCGGGTTGAAGATGCCCACCAGAAGTCGATTACATCGTCGTCATCGCGAGGGCGCACGATGTTGCCCTTGTTGTCCGAAAGGCGAATCAAGGCGAGCACGGTCTGGCCCTTGACGACGGCGGTCGCGGCCAGGTACTTGCCGTCAGGTGAAATCCTCACATCTTTGTACTGGACATGGCGGGCCAGGTCGGCGAATGACACCGGCCTGGCACCGAGCGCGGTCATGCTCAGCGACAGTACGATCGCTACGATCCAGATACGCCAGGTCATTGCGGGCTCCCCATGCTATGCCGCGCGCACCAGTGGCGTGCGCGACAGATCCTGAAAATTGCGTCCCCTGCGCGCATTTATAGCAGCAGATCGAGGCATGTTGCGAGTCCTTGTCGACTCGCGCCGACGGCAACGGCTGGCTGCTGAAAGTTGTTGAGCTGGCCACGGTTACTGGCCTGATGCCGCCCGACGGTGCACGCGCTAAAGTGAGGCAGTCCCTGTCGGCGCCGTGTCATGTCATTACGTTCCCTTTTTCCGCAGGTCCGAGATGCCGGTACAGCCGACAAGACGCTGTCGGCTGCCCAGCGCGAGGCGATTCCACGCAACTTTGCGCTGTTTGTCGGTAGCCATTTCCTGACCAAGCTCGGTGACGCGCTGAGCAACCCGAAGACCACCCTGACCTGGCTCGCCGGCACCCTTGGCGTAGCCGGGTGGATGATCGCGCTATTGGTGCCAATCCGCGAATCCGGGAGCATGCTGCTGCAGGTTTGGATGGCGCGTCATGTGCAGCGCTTCGGTCAGCGTAAATGGGCCTGGTCGCTGGGTGCGGTGTTGCAGGCACTGAGCATGTTCGGCATCGCGCTCGCGGCGTGGTTGCTGCGCGGCAGCGCGGCGGGGCTGGTGTTGCTGATACTGCTGGTGCTGTATGCGCTGGCCCGCAGCGTTTCATCGATCGCCTCCAAGGATGTGCTGGCACGGACCCTGCCCAAGGGCACGCGGGGACGTGCTACCGGTTGGGCGGCAAGCGCGGCGGGGCTGGTTACGTTGGGCCTCGGCATGGTGGTGACCGTGCTTGGCCCGCAGCGGCTGCATGCGACCGGCTATGCGCTGGTGCTGTTCGGCGCAGGGGTATTGTGGTTGCTGGCTGCCGCGTTGTTTTCCGCCACCCGTGAGCCGACCGCCGAGGGCAACGGGCAAGATCATCCGGTGCGGTTGCGCCTGCTGGTGCAAGATGTGCGGCTGCGCCAGTTTGTGCTGGCCCGGGCACTGCTGATGTGCACCGCGTTGTCGGCGCCGTATTATGTGCTGCTGGCCCAGCGCCATCTCGGGCATACGCCACGCCTGCTGGCGGCATTCATCGTCGCCGACGGGCTGGCAGCGTTGCTCGGGGGGCCGTTGTGGGGCAGCCTGGCCGATCGTTCAAGTCGCGTGGTGATTACGCTCGGTGGTGCCGCCGGTGCCTCGCTCGGGGCACTGCTGGCGGTCGCAATCTTGTGGGCGCCGGGCCTGCTGGCCCAGATCTGGCTGATGCCGACGATGTACTTCGTGCTGGCATTGGCACATCAGGCGGTACGCATCGGCCGCAAGACCTACGTGGTGGACATCGCCACGGGGGACACCCGGATCGCCTACGTGGCGGTGAGCAATTCCGCGATCGGTGTGCTGCTGCTGGCTGTCGGTGGGGTTACCGCGTTGCTGTCCGCCCTTTCACTGGCTGCGGTGCTGGCAACGCTGGCGTTGATGGGCGCGGCCGGTGCCGTATTATCGATGCGTCTACCGCGCGCCGAGACCACCGATGACCAGGGCTGAGAAAAAATCGCCTGCCAGGCTCCGGGTCATGAACGCCTGGCGACGCTCTCGCTACGGCGTTCGATATTTTTCCCATCTATGAGGATTCTCAGCCCACGTCACTGCGTACCTGCGCGTGGCTTATCAACGCGAAGATCAGGCTGCCGCCGACGATGTTGCCGGCCAGCGTGGGCAGGGCGAAGTCGACCGCATAGTCGGCCATGCTCAGGTGGCCGGCAAACACCAGGTACAGCGTCTCTACCGAGCCGACGATGATGTGGGTAAAACCGCCGACGGCGATCAGCCAGGTGGTCAGGACGATCACCGCGACCCGTGACTGTTCGGCCGAGGGCAGTAGCCACACCATGGTGGCGATCAGCCAGCCGGCCAGGATACCCTTGGTGAACATCTGCCATGGCGAGTTCTGCATCAACGCCTCACCGAGGCCGAAGAAAATCTGCTGGGTCCGGGTATCGAACTGTTGCAGATGCAAGACGCCCCAGGCAAAGAGTGCCACCCCGATCAGGTTGCCGACCAGCACTACTGACCACAGTCGCAGCAGCGAGCCAAGCTTGGCAAAACTGGGCTCGGACATCAGCGGCAGCACCGCGGTCATGGTGTTTTCGGTAAACAATTGCTGGCGCGCCAGGATCACCACCACGAAACCGAACGAGTAGCCGAGGCTCTCAATCAGCACGTGGCCGGAGACGTCGCCCAGATAGCGGCTCAGCAAGCCGCGTGCCAGCAGCGAAAATCCCATCGACAAGCCTGCAGCCAGTGACGACCAGCTCAATGCGATGATGTTGCGTGCCAGCTCCTGCTCGCCTTCGCGGCGGATGATCTCGTGCAATACCGCAGCGCGAGGTGGCCGGCTTTCCTCGACATCGCCTTGTTCTTCGCGACTGAGTACGAAGCCATCCTTGTCGCCGGCCTCGGGGTCGGCGCGCTCGCCGTCATGCTTCAGCCTGGTTTCCTCTCCCATCTTGTGACCTCCGGGCGCGGTGAGGCCACGCCGATGACCGCTGACGATAGGTGGGTGAATGTGTCGGTGGCGTCAGGTCGGCGACACCCGGTCCAGGCGAGGTCTTACGACCGCCGGGGCGTGCGCTTATGCCGGCGGCTGCCCGAGGGATTCGGAGTGGTCGAGGTGGGGGCTCCATGTCTCGTGTAAGTATCCCCCGGCAAAGCCGGGGGATACTTACACGCCGAGTCTGCCAAACCCGCGGTTGCGACACGCCACCTGCAGTTCCGGGACCGAAGTGCGTCCCTCGCTTTTCCGGCTTGCTGCCGAGCGGTTTCGGGCGATGGGTGGCGAACGGCCAGGGCACCTGTCGCGGTGCTTGGATCGATGCGGCCTCGGGTCGCGGTTGTTGCTGATCCTGCGCGCAGCAGCACATCGCCCGCTGCACCTGCCCATCTGCGTCAAACGTCGATAGGTCACCGAAGCGCCGGTATGTCCGTGGGAACAACATCAAATGCGGGCCTGTTCAGTACGCATTTCGGTACATGATTTGGGTCAATACCCGCGTTCAAGCCGTTGTCTATCGTGCCATTCGCCCGGCACACCGCACCCGGCGCTAGTGGCGTGTGGTGGGCCGAGTGCAATTTGGCTGATGTTTCTTCGAAAGGATTGAATGATGGACAGTGCTAACGGCGACACCCGCCAGCGTGCGGGCGCCGTCATCCACGACTGGCGGCCTGAAGACCCCACCTTCTGGGCACAATAGGGCCGTCGTGTGGCCAATCGGAACCTCGCCATTTCGGTTCCCGCGTTGCTGCTGGCCTTCGCGATATGGATGATGTTTTCCGCGGTCACCGTCAGCTTGCCGTAGATCGGTTTCAAGTTCAGTATCAACCCGTTGTTCTGGCTGACCGCCTTGCCGGGTTTCCTCGGTGCGACGCTACTTCTACTGTGTCAGTAAACACGTCTGATGGTTCGGTGTGCCCTGCCGCAGCAAGTACATCGTTACAGGTGTCGAGCGATCACGCGGGCGAGACGAAAGTGCAAGGTCGCGATCGAGAACGGCTGATGGCGCTGCATCGGCCCCAGTCCCACGCGGCCGGAAGCCTTCGGGTACGGCAGGTGCTTTGAATCGAGCACGGTTTTTTTTACTGCCGCGCAAGCGCTCCAGGGTCAGGAAACCATAGGCGGCGATACACAGGCTGGCGTGGTGATGAAAGCCCCGCCAGTTGCGTCCTTCGTAGTGGCCCAGGCCGAGTTCCTGTTTGAGTTCCAGGTAATCCCGCTCGATGCGCCAACGGCCTTTGATGGTGGCGACGAGTGCCCTGAAGGTCGTTTCTTCAGGCAGCGTCGACAGCCAGTAGCGAAGCGGTTCGGCGTCGCCGCGAGGTCATTCGATGACCAGCCATTCAGTGTCTCTGGCGCGGTCGTCGTGGGCGGTGACCACGCGCACGCGGGCAAAGCGACCGGACAATGTTTCCACAGCGCCCTGCCGCCAGGCGATGGTGCGATACGCTCGCGCCGGCAGCGCTTGCGCCAAGGCGCGCACGCTGACCGGCGAGTGCGCCGCATCGCGCACCACCCACACGCGGGGGCGGCCTCGATCCGCCGGTGGCGGGGCGGCGGCGGGTTGGTGTGTGCCCCACCACACCGTAGTCAGTGGCCGGATGCCCAGTGCGTAGATCAGCGCCTGTGCGCTCAGTTCATCGCGAAGCGTGCAGTCATCGCCGTAGGCTGCATCACCCAACACCACGCCCCGTGGCACGTGGGCGGCGACCGCGACGCGGATCTGCGCGGCAGCAGCAATCTGGTTCTTGGTCATGAAGCCCACCGACTCGGGCACTCCGGCATCGGCGCACCGCTGCGGATCGTCGGCCCACTGCGTCGGCAGGTAGAGCTGCCAGGCCAAAGGCAGGCTGTTGGCGTCTGTCGCCAGCGACAGATTCACCGCCACCCAGCAGTTGTCGGTTTTGCCTGTATGCCCGCAAGACTGGCGCGCCACGCCTACCGAGTGCGTACCCTTCTTCGGAAAGCCGGTGTCATCGATGATCCAGAAGCAACGCTCGGCTCCGCCGCGCGTCAATACCGGCACCACTTGCTGGGCGACCGTGGCCAGCAGGGCTTGGTCGCTCCAGTCCGAGCTCGAGACCAGGTGATGCATCGACTGATGGGTCGAACGCACAGCCTGTGGCCGCACGCGCGCCGCCATCGGCTCCACGCTCTTGCGCCCGCCGGGCAGCATCAACCCTTGCAGCTACCACGTTGCCGGCGCCGCCCGGTCCACGTGCCCCAAAGCGGCCGCGATGGCCTCGCCATACCGCTCAAAGCGTGTTTCCAGACTCGTGCCCATGACCACCTCCATGCGCGTTGCTCGAAGATGGCGCGATCGGCCCATACTTTTAATGACATAGTAGAAGTAGGAGCTCGCTGATTTTTCGGGAGCAAAATGAGGCCGCCACACGCCAGCCCCGTAGCGCACAGCGCGGAGGGGGCAAGGCTCATGGCAGAGCCGAACAATCCCGATCTTCGCGCCGCCTTAGGGTTCTACCACGTCAATCCGAAACAGGCGTGGCAGATTTTCCGGTCGCTGCCCGAGACCTGGCCTGCGACTCCCCACAGCTCGACACGGTTACAGGTCGAGAGTGTGAATGACCTGACTGGTGTCTTGCGGATCGCGTCGGGTGTGGAAGCCGAGGTAGCTGGCCAGTTCACGCATCCCTTCGTTTTCCGCAGCATCAAGCGAAATCATCTGTTTGAAGCCGTTCTTGCGCGCCTGGTCGATCAGGTGACGCATCAACAGAACGGCCAGTCCGCGCTGCTGCCAGTCATCGGCGACGGCAATCGCGCACTCGCACTGCTTGTCGCTGTCTGTGGCGCTATAGCGACTGATGCCTACTTCGCGAAGCTCGCCGTTGTCGTGCGCCAGCGCGATGAAGGCCATGTGCTTCAGGTTGTCCACATCCATCAGTTGGTCGATCAGCGCCGGGCTCGCCTCCTTGAAGGTGCCCATGAAACGGTGGCGACGTGACGCGGGTGAGAGTCGTCCGATGAAGGCTTGCTCGCGCTGACGGTCCTTCGTTGACAGTGGGCGTACCAGTACTCTGGAGCCATCATTGAGGGCTTCGATCCAGTGGGTTCCTTCCAGTACACCGAACGGTGCTTCGGCCGAAACGCCATGGTCGTTTTGTGACGCGTTGTTCTCAGACATGCCGCTATCCCCAGTGCTTGGATCATCGGCTGACTGTTCCGGGTGGGAGCAGACTGGATGAACGTATTCCCTGTGCAGAGGATTTTTACGCGTCCTCGGCAGGCGATGGCTTGACCTGAATCAACTTCGCGGCATGCCACGGGGTCGTGGGTGAGGGCGCATCGTCGTTGCGTGAGTCAAGCGCTCAACGGTAACGCAAGGTCTGTCGGCCACCCAGGCTTGACGGCGCTGCGCTCAGGGTGCCTGCGGCGCGTCGTTTGCGGATATCTGCGCGGAGTTTTCCGTGCAGTTGCCCAGCAGGCGCGAGCCCTGCAGCCAGCGCTGGTTGGGGTAATAGGCGAATACCACGGAATGGTCGCGGATGGTGTCGATGAGTTTGCGCGCCACACCTTTGCGTACGGCCGGGCAGCCGAAGCTGCGCCCGATCCGTCCCTGGCTCTTGGCGAATGCGGGGCTCACGTAGCTGGCGCCGTGAATCACGATGGCGCGGCTCTGGGCATTGTCGTTGAAGTCGCCGTCGATGCCTTTCAGTCGCAGCGAGTAGCCGTTGTGACCGGAGTAGGTGTCTTCGGTGATGAATGTCCCCAGACTGGATTCCAGGCTGCCCGGCGCGTTGGAAAATTTTGTGGCGAGGTTTTCACCGCTATTGCGGCCATGCGCCACCAACTCGCGAAACAGCAACTGCCGCTGCTTGACGTCGAACACCCATAGCCGCGGTACGGTCGACGGTTGAGAATAGTCGATCACACTGAGGATGTGCGTGGGCGTCGTACGCTGCACGCATCTCAGCGCACGGATAGCCAGTGCCAGCACTTTCGGGTTGGCTGCCGGCGCGGCCAACGAGAGGGTGTGCACCAGGTCATCCGTGTTTGCCGTCGCGGCGCGGGCAGGCGTCAGCGCAACAGGCGCGAGCAGGCTGGCGAAGAGGCCACAGAAGGATAGAAAGACAGTACGACGCATAGGCAAACCGCCATGAGGGGGCAAGGGCAGGGAATAGGCTGACGTCTGCGAATCTAGCCGGTACGGGCTGAATAGCATCTAGCGCGGGGAAACCGGTTGCTGATCGGATTCGAGCAGGGAGCCATATGGGCCATGGCCTTGGCTGCCATAGCCGGGCATGTCGGTTACCAGCACGGTGGTGCCTGGTGTCAATGACGCCCGGAGACTTTGACCGAAGGCCTCAGGGACCCTCAGCCGCGCAGCCATCTGGGCTGGCTCGGGCACTGGCCCGGCACCGATGATCCGGTAGGCCGACCATAGGTGCATGGTTTGTCGGGTGACTGGGGCATGGTCCGAGGGAGGCTGTTCCCTACGCATCACATACAGTACGGTGCCTTTGAAGGCCGGCCCTGCGGATAGCCCCAGTATCGAGGTTGCCACCAGTTGACCGTCGCGCAGTACATAGACCGCATGGTCGTGTGTGCTGATCACTACGCTGAGCGGTGCGCCGCCGACCGACGGGCCAAGCGCCAGATTCTTGCCAGGTACCGGAGCGGGCATCGGCTGGCCGGACAGGTCGACCGGCGCCACGGCGGCCGGATGAACTATGGCTGCCGGGGTGACCTGCGCCTTGGCAATCACCACCACGGCGCCACGTTGACTGACCTGGAACAATTTTTCCGCAAACGCTTGCGGCAAGCGGATACAGCCATGCGAAGCGGGACGCCCGGGAAGCGTGCCCGCATGCATCGCAATGCCATCCCAAGTCAGGCGCTGCATGAACGGCATGGGGGCATCGTCATAGAGATTGGAGCGGTGTTCGCGTTCCTTCTGCAGGATCGTGTATACGCCGGTCGGCGTCTCGAAGCCCGGACGACCGGAGCTGATCGGGCTGGCGCCGATCGCCACGCCATTGCGATAGACGTACAGGTACTGCTCGTCCAGGCTCACCACCATCACCATCGGGCCGACAGGCGCAATCTCCGGGTGCCAGAAGAATGCGGGGGGCGTGCTGCCACGATGGGGTACTGCGGTGGACACATCCTTCGCGGACGATGACAGCGGGAAAGCGATCAGCCAGGCGCCAAGCACGAGCAGGACTGCCATCTGCAACGATGCCATGGCGCCATTGCGGCGGCGTGCCCGGGCAGGTTTTTTGGCCAGTCGCGTCGCGCGAGTGATACGCAGTATGCGGCGGTGATGGTCTTGTCGGATGCGCATCTTTTGTTGGTGTGCCTCGGCTACAGCCTGTGATCAGCGCTGTTTCAGTCTAGTGGAGTTTCAACAACGTGCGATGTGATCGCAGTCAACCCACCCGACTTCGTCATCCTGGGCTGCCTGGCGCGGCTTGTTCAGCGCTTCGAAGCCGGTGATGACATCGAACAATTCCTCGTCTATGCCGTCCTGGTGCAATCGATGAAAGTCTCCGCTAAGCGTGTCCAGCAATGCGTCGATCTTCTTGTCGGCGCGTTGCATCGCAGCCAGGCGGCTGGCGTTTTCGCTGGCGACGGACGCGGCGCATGCACGGAAGATCGACACAAGCAGGTATTCCCGGATCGGCGCCCGCAAGGTCGTGTCGTGGTTGCCGGTGACTTCTGGCAGCTTGGGATCGGCCACGCTCGGCTGGCCAAGCTGGTACCGCCCCGCTTCATCCAGTGGCAGAAGGTGCTGGCTTACGGGTGCAAAGCCGGCATGCGCGACAGGTCACAGGTATAAAGCGACCAGCCTTGTCCTCTTCAGATGACATCGACGCGTATATCCGGGGTGGTATCGAGATCACGCCAAAAAAGCCGGGTCGATAAGAACGACATCGAGGTGTCCGTCGATGGCAATCAGCTGACAATCAGCATCGAGGTCAAGCGCGAAAGCAAAAAAGTCAGTGGGACAACAGTGCAGGAATGCTGGAGCGCAGCAACAAGTCATAGGTTACGCCGCCCAGTGCCCATTCCTGGAGCCGGCTATGGCCGTAGGCACCGGCCACGATCAGGTCGGCAGCTTCGTTGATAGCGATGGCGGCGAGTTGCAGCGCATGGTCAGCTGTTTCGGGAACTGCCATGGCCTCCGCTTCAACGCCGTGTCGTTTCAACCAGGTGACGACATCTGCAAGACTTTCCCGTGCCTTGGCGATACGGTTGGCATCGGCGATCTCGACCACCAGCACGCGATTGGCGGCTTTGAGGAACGGAAGCCCATCGGTGATGGCTCGGCGTGCCTCCCTGGCATTCTTCCAGGCGACGATGACATTTTGCGCGGGCAGTTCGTCAGTACCGGCCGGGACGATCAGTACCGGCCGACCGCTACGCATCACCAGATCACTGATGTCGATGGTGCTGCCGCCGCGCACTGACTCGCTGTGATCGGCTTCGACGACCAGCAGGTCGGCACTGCGCGTCTGGCTGGCAAGCTGAGTCATCGGCGGGTCGGTGGTCACGACGGCGCGCCATTCGAGATGGCTTTGACTGTGTTGAAACGCTGCGCGGAACTCCTTCTCGGCGGCTTCCATGTTGCGATCTATCTCCTGGCGATCCAGTTCGAAGATGTCGCCCGTCAGACCCCTCACGCTGTAGGCGAGCTGCAGGATCCTGCTTGCGGCCACACCGATCACGAAAGCATCGGAGCGCTCGGCAAGATTTCGCGTGATTTTAAGCAGAGGCGCGTTGTCGCGGCTCGGCTCGAGACAGACCAGCAACGTCGAATACATGGCAGCTTCACTCCTTGGGGGCCGTTTGGTTTTTTCCTGACCAAACCAGATTTGGACATCTGCGCAGCGAGCATGTTGACCTCCATCAACTGTTTGACAGAAGTCGCCGCGAGCAAGAAAAGGTATCAGCGACGAATGGCACTTACTTAAGCGGAGAGGCCCGTTTTCCGTCATTCCTGCGAAAGCAGGAATCCAGTGACTTCTGCCGTTTGCAGGCTACATAAGGCGCGGGGGTGCTGGATTCCCGCTTTCGCGAGAATGACGAGCTTAAGTAAGTGCCATTCGTATCAGCGACAATTTCCGTTGCGCTGGGAGCGCTCGGATGGCCACCTCGTATTCCCATTTTTCCTGAAACCGTTCGCTTCGACGCTACCCGCTGATACACCGTTCAGGCAGCGCCTCGTAGGATAAACCTGCCCCGCACGTCGAGACCGAGCCGACAGAATGCCCAGGCACTAGCCGGCGTTGGAATGTCAGGTGGAACGGACACGCGGGGCGCCTCTCCCGAATGGAGCCGCAGCCATGCTTGAGATTCACAGCAAAAACGATGGCTTTACGGTGTACGACACTGAAGCCGACGAAGCGGTAATGCGATTTTCCAGCCGCGCTGAAGCGGACGAGCTGGTGGCATCGCTGCAGATCCGGGAGCTTCACGCGAAGTTGCAGCACTGGTCGATGGATGCGGTGCCAACCGTGTATTGATGCAGCAGTTAGCACGCGGAGCGCACCGCGTCATTTAACCCCCCAGCCTTTAGCTTTGGCTCGGGAAGATTCCCGTCAGCTGCGGTCTCGGTAAAATCCTCCACTCAAACCATCTTCGCCCGCCGCCACCACGGCGTCACCTTCTCTTCGCGCACCAGCGTAAACAGGCCGGCGCCGAGGATCAGCACGATGCCGATCAGCATCGGCCAGTCGAGATGATTGCCGAACAGCCAGTAGCCGAAGCCGATCGCCCAGACCATCTGGCTGTACTGGGTTGGCGCGATGCGGTTGGCGGGGGCGAGCAAGGTGGCATACATCAGCAGCACACTTCCCAGTGCGGCGAGTGCGCCGTAGCCTGTCAGCAGCATCCACTGGTGCAGATCGGGCCAGATGAAGTGGGGTAGCGTGAGCAGGCCGCCGACGATCAGCGGGCCGACTACCCCGGCGCCGTAGAGTGTGATGCGTTTTTCGTGCGGGCCGGCCATGCGCATGGCCACCACCGAGATCGCACCGGAAAGCCCGCACACGACGGCTGCCAGGTGACCGAGGCCCAGCGCACGGAATCCCGGTCGCAATACCACCATTACGCCGAGGAAGCCGATGAACACCGCCGACCAGCGGCGCCAGCCGACGTGCTCCTTGAGGAACACCACGGAAAGCAAGGTCACGAAGATCGGCATCAGGAAGATCAAGGCAAAGGTCTCGGCCATCGGCAGTGCGGTGAAGGCGATTACCGCGGCGATGCTGCCAATCGAGCCGGTGATTGCCCGGATCCACCAGAGTCGCGGACGGTTGGCGACCACCACGTCACGCCAGCGATCGCCCGGACCCTTGATGAAGGGCAGTGCGCAAATGCCGAACAGGGCACTGAAAAATACCGCCTCGTAGGCTGGCAATGAGCCGTACAAGGACTTCACGAAGGCATCGCTGATCGAAAAGGCCGCGAAGCATGCGAAGCCCAGAAGTACACCTTTGAACATGAACCATCCGACACGAAAGCGAAGGGGCAGGCGAGGCGCCGGGTTCTCTTGGCGACTGCATGGGGCTATCGTCCCATACGCCAGGGGCTGTCGCCTAACGATGCAGGCCGGCATCGAGATTGCCGTGACCGCCGCCGCCGTCACCGATACAATGACCAGCTTGCCTGACTACCACGGAACTTGCGCATGGCTGCCCGTCTCGATCCGCTCGACCTGTATGACGTCCGTTCGCTGCTCAGCGACGAGGAGCGCATGGTGCAGGACACCGTGGGTCGTTTCGTCGACGAGAAGGTGTTGCCGATCATCGGCGACTGCTTCGATCAGGCGCGCTTTCCGTCTGAGCTGATTCCGGAGATTGCCGCGCTCGGCCTGCTTGGCGCCACGATTCCCGAGGAATACGGCGGCGCCGGGATGAACGGGGTCAGCTATGGCCTGATCTGCCAGGAGCTGGAGCGCGGCGATTCGGGCCTGCGCAGTTTCGCCTCGGTGCAGAGTTCGCTGTGCATGTACCCGATCTTTGCCTATGGCAGCGAGGCGCAGAAGACGCAGTATCTGCCCGCGATGGCGGCGGGCAAGGTGATTGGCTGCTTCGGCCTGACCGAGCCGCACGGCGGCTCCGATCCGGCCAACATGAAGACCCACGCGAAGCAGGATGGCGGTGACTGGGTGATCAACGGCGCCAAGATGTGGATCACCAATGGCAACCTGGCGCATATCGCGATCGTGTGGGCGCAGACCGATGACGGCATCCAGGGCTTCGTGGTGCCGACCGACACGGCAGGCTTCACGGCGCAGGAAATCCACAAGAAGATGAGTCTGCGCGCTTCGGTCACCTCGGCGCTGTTTTTCGACAACGTGCGCGTGCCGGACAGCACGCGGCTGCCCAGCGTGAAAGGGCTCAAGGGCCCGCTGGGCTGCCTCACCCAGGCCCGTTACGGCATCACCTGGGGGCCGATCGGGGCGGCACAGGCCTGCCTGAAAGAGGTGCTCGACTACACCGCCGAGCGCATGCTGTTCGACCGGCCGTTGGCGTCCAACCAGGCAGTGCAGCTGAAGCTGGCCGATATGGCCCGACGGATTACCGCGGCGCAGCTGTTGTCGTTGCAGCTTGGTCGGCTGAAAGATGCCGGCAAGATGCAGCCGACCCAGGTGTCGGTGGCCAAGTGGAACAACTGCCGCATGGCGATCGACATCGCCCGCGAATGCCGCGATATCCTCGGCGGTGCCGGCATCACCACCGAACATGGCGCGATCCGTCATGCGCTGAACCTGGAGTCGGTAATCACCTACGAAGGCACCGAGACGGTGCATCAACTGGTGGTCGGCCGCGAACTGACCGGCATCAACGCATTCTGAGAGCGGAGCTTCGCGCCCATGGATCTCGATTCGCTGCGTATCGAAACCGAACGGTTGATTCTGCGGCCGACCCGGGCCGAGGATTTCGTGGGTTGGGCGGCGATGATGGCCGATCCGGATGTCATGCGCTTCATTGGCGGCGTGCAGCCTCCCCACGTCGCCTGGCGTGGTTTTCTGAGCATGGCCGGCGCCTGGGCGATCCAGGGTTTTGCGATGTTCTCGGTGATCGAGAAGTCCAGTGGCGCCTGGCTGGGCCGGCTGGGGCCGTGGTTTCCCGAGGGTTGGCCCGGCAGCGAGATTGGTTGGGGGTTGGTACGTGACGCCTGGGGTAAGGGTTATGCCACCGAAGGGTCCGCCGCGGCGATGGATTTCGTCTTCGACACACTGGGCTGGGCCGAGGTGATCCATCCGATCGATCCGGATAACGACAGCTCGAAAAGGGTGGCGAGCCGACTCGGCTCGACGTTGCGCGGTGCGGGTCGGCTGCCGGTGCCTCTCGACAAACTGCCTGTCGAGATATGGGGCCAGACGCGTGAACAGTGGCGGCAACGCCGTCGGCGTGCATGATGGCGCGGACCCGCAATGCTGCCGATATCGTGCTGGGCGACGTGCTCGCCATGGTGGTGCCCGATCTACGGCGGCACTGTCATGACCCGTGGTGGGTGATCGGTAGCGCTGCGGCACGGCTGATCGGTGCCGAGGTGGTGGTGGCCGATGTCGACCTGCTGACCAGCGCAGCGGATGCCGATCTGCTGAGCGGATACTGGCTGGCACACCGGGATGCCAATCATTTTCCGCCAGGTGAGGACCGCTTTCGCTCGCATTTCGTCCGCTTTGTGTTCCCGGGCCTGCCGGTGGAGCTCATGGGCGGGCTTGAATTGTGGCGGGAGAATGGCTGGGAACCGGTGCAGATCGGCGAGACCGCGGTGGTGAATTTCGCCGGCCTGGCGGTGCCGGTGCCGACCCTGGCCGAGCAGATCCGGCTGCTTGAACGCTTTGGGCGGCCCAAGGACCAGCGCCGCGCCGCGCTGCTGAAATCCCTCGGTGGAGCCACCTCGTGATCACCAGCCACGAGATGTGGGCATCACGCAGTGGCTACCAGGTGCCGTTTACGCCCATGCGGTGTTGACGACCCGCCGGCAGAACGTCGGCGGTGAAGTGTCTGTGCCGGGCGGCAATGCCTCGGGACCGAAACCGCACGCATCCCGCCTTGCATCATCTCCCCTTCATACAGACGATACCGATCATGTCCATGCCACCTACCATCAGCGCGCGTCACAAGGGTTTCAATCGTGCCGCGATCGTCGACCAGAACTTCATCGAATTCGTCCAGCAGTGGCAGGGCGAGTCAGTCGCCGCGCCGCGTGATGACCAGGCGGTGCTGGCCGGCAGCGCGCTCGACGTCTGCGGTTTTCGCGAGTTGTTCGAGTCGCAGTTGATCAGCCGGCATCTGGACCTGATGGCGCGCGTACTGCGGGTGCAGAACAAGGTGTTCTACACCATCGGCTCCGGCGGTCATGAAGGCAACGCGATGGTGGCCCGCCTGAGCCGGCATACCGATCCGGCGTTTCTGCACTACCGCTCCGGTGGTTTCATGGCCGAGCGTTTTCGCAAGATCCTGGGCATGGACCCGGTGATCGATTCGGCGTTGTCGTTTGCCGCCAGCAAGGATGACCCGGCGTCCGGCGGACGGCACAAGGTGTGGGGCAGCAAGCCGTTGTGGGTGCTGCCGCAAACCTCGACGATCGCCTCGCATCTGCCCAAGGCCCTGGGGACCGCGGTGGCGATCGAGCAGGCCCGACGGATCGGTCATGACTTGCCGATTCCTGCTGATTCGATCGCGATCTGCTCGTTCGGCGACGCCTCCAGCAACCACGCCACCGCACAGACCGCCTTCAACGCGGCGGCATGGACCGCTTACCAGAAGCTGCCGGCGCCGGTGCTTTTCGTCTGCGAGGACAACGGCATCGGCATCTCGGTGAAAACACCCAGTGGCTGGGTCGCGAGCAATTTCCAGCGGCGTTCCCATCTCGATTATTTTTTCGCCAATGGCCTCGACCTGGCCGAAGGTTATGCCCAGGTGCAGCGGGCGGTGGAGCATTGCCGCACCACGCGGCGGCCGACTTTCCTGCACCTGATGACGACCCGGGTGATGGGGCATGCCGGTACCGATTTCGAGATCGAATGGCGCAGCATCGAGGAACTGGTATCGGTGGAGTCGGGTGATCCGCTGCTGCGTTCGGCAGCGATCGGCTTGTCCTCGGGGGTCTACGATAAGACGGCGTTGCTGGCCTTGTATGAAGCCACGCGCAAGCGCTGTTTTGCAGCGGCCGAGGAGGCCGATCGACGGCCGAAGCTGGAGCGACTCGATGAGGTAATGGCACCGCTGGCACCGTATTCGCCCGACCGGGTGAAAGCCGAAGCCGAGCGCACGGATTACCAACAAGCGCGGCTGGAGGCTTTCGACAGCGAAGAGGACTTGCCGGAAAACCAGCCGCCGCGGCACCTGGCGATCCAGATCGGCCAGGCCTTGCACGACATCATGGCCAAGTACCCCCAGTCGCTGCTGTTCGGCGAGGACGTGGCGCAGAAAGGCGGTGTGTATACGGTGACCAAGGGGTTGCACAAGGCCTTCCGCAACCGGCGTGTGTTCAACACCTTGCTGGACGAGACGATGATCCTGGGTCTTGCCCAGGGTTTCGCCAACATGGGTATGCTGCCGATCCCGGAAATCCAGTATCTGGCGTACTTCCACAATGCCGCCGACCAGATTCGCGGTGAGGCGTCCTCGCTGCAATTTTTCTCCAACGACCAGTACCGCAACCCGATGGTGATGCGGATTGCCTCACTGGGCTATCAAAAGGGTTTTGGCGGACATTTTCACAACGACAATTCGATCACCGCCTTGCGCGATATTCCGGGGCTGGTGGTGGGTTGTGCCAGTCGCGGCGACGATGCCGCAACCATGTTGCGTACGATGATGGCGCTGGCCAGGGTCGATGGACGCGTCTGCGCGTTCCTGGAGCCGATCGCGCTGTACATGACCAAGGATCTCCATGAGGCCGGTGACGGGCAATGGCAGTTTGCCTACCCGGCACCGGGTACGGCGATGCCCCTGGGCGAGGGACGTATCTACCACGAGGCAGCCGATGACCTGGTGATCTTCACCTTCGGCAACGGCGTGCCGATGGCGTTGCGTGCCGCGCGCACGATCGAGGCGGAGCAGGGCTGGCAGGTGCGGGTGATCGATCTGCGTTGGCTGGTTCCGCTCAACGATGCTTTCATCGCGGCACAGGCGAAAACGGCGAAACGCATCATCGTGCTCGACGAGGGGCGCAAGAGTGCCGGTGTCGGCGAGGGCGTGATCAGCGCCATCGTCGAAGGTGGTGCGGGAGCCAAGCCGCTGCGGAGGGTGGTGGGCGCCGATACTTTCACGCCACTGGCGGGTGCGGCCCTGCTGGTGTTGCCGGGCGAGGGCGAGGTCGTCGCTGCAGCGCGGGATCTGGCCACTCGTTGAACGCCTAACACGCGGTGCCGCCGGCTCAGGTCTCGCTGCGGCGGGTCTCGACTGCATGCAGGCGTGTTCGCGCAGGCGGGATCGCCGGCCTGCAGGCATCGAAGGTGCAAACCTGGTTGCGGCCATTGAGCTTGGCGCTGTACATCGCCTTGTCCGCACGTTCCACCAGGGAGGCTACATCGTCATCTTCCCGGCGCATCGCTATGCCGACACTGATGCTCAGCAACAATGGCTTGTCATTCAGTGGAATTTCCAGTCGATGCACGCGCCGGCACAAGCGGGTGGCTACCTGCATCGCCTGATCCGCTGCGGTATCGACCAGCAATGCCACGAACTCCTCGCCGCCGTAGCGGCCGAGTATGTCGGCAGGTCGCAGTTCAGCGCCCAGCGCCTTGGCTACGGCGATCAGGGCGCGGTCGCCAGCATGATGTCCCTGCTGGTCGTTGAGCAGCTTGAAGTGGTCGAGATCAAGAAACAACATGGCGACCGGTTGCGTTCTGTCGCCCGATATCGCAAGCGCTGCGCGTTCGGTCCAGGCGCGCCGGTTGAGTACATTGGTCAGCGCATCATGGTCGGCCAGGGCGCGTACCACATCGCGGTCAAGGCGCAGGGTGAGTGCGCGATCAGCCAGTCCCAGCGACAGCACGATGGCCTCGAAAGCACCGGTTGCAAGGCTGGCGTCGTTGAGCCAATACACCGTCGGGAAAGCACCGTTGACCTGCGCGCTGGTCATGGCTGTAAGCAACAGCAGCGGTGTCCAGCCGGCGAGGAAAAACCACGCCGACCGAGATCCGCGCGTGGCCGCGATGACGGCCGCGATCAGCAACAGGACTGCGCCGAGGATCAGTAGCGGGTTCAACAGGATTTGCGCTACATCGATCAGGACTGCAATATGGCTGAAGCGCATCAAGACCAACTGGATCATGCCGACGGTCAATGCAAGAATCGGTACGCGCAACAGCGGTGCGTAACGATTCAGGTCGCAGAAGCGGATCATGAAGAACGCGGCGCAGATGACCGACACGGCCACCAGTACCGTGCCGCTGAGCAAGGTCATGTGGGAAAGCGACTGCCATCCCAGCGGATGAAACAGAAAGCCGGTCTGGATCCCCTGAATCAGCATGTAGCAGAGTATGTAGCCGGCGTACCAGGCATATGTGGCGTCACGCAGCATCCAGGAAAAACACAGTGCCATCAGCACCATGGCCAGCATGATCGCAAAGCTGCTGCTGGCGAACACCAGCCACAGGGCGGCCTCCCGCTGGAACGCGTGCCATGACAAGATCTGAAATCTTACGGGCGTGCTGATACCGACGGTGGGTTCAAATTTGAGCAGGATGGGTTCCGATGCAGCGCGCTGGCCCGGTACTTCCCACGCCAGGCGCCCGTAGCCTTCGGTTGGCGCGTCGTAGTTGTCCATCGTCAAGGTGAACTGCCGATTTTTTCCGTACACCACGACCGTTCCCTGGGCCGGGGGGGAGATGGTCAGTACCCGCCGGGTGTTGTCCCATGGCGGTTGTGGTGCCAGCACGACCCAACTACCCAGGCCGGTCTGGTTGAATCGTTCCAGTTGCGATGGATTGAAACTTTTCAGCAGGCCGGCGTTGTACTGGCTGATGACCGCTTCCGGGGTGTCGCCAGGCTGGACGTCGCGCCAGCCGCCGTTGAGTGGTGAGGACGCACAGGCTGTGCCCATCCACAGCAGGCATGCCACAAAGCCCAGCCAGGATCGTCGATGACGACTCGATGCCAGCGATGTGATCAGCTTTCCCATCAACCTTTCCCTTGATGCTTTGCGATGCCTTGCCAGTCTGTATCGATGGCAACGCATTCGATACATCAATACCCCTCGGGGTCCCGCTATTTCACGGTGTTGGCCGGTAACCGACGGCATTCGACAAGTTGCAGGAGCTGATGCTGGACCTGATCGAATGATGGCGTGTGGTGAACAGACTTCTATCCCTGGGTTGATTGCGCTTGCGTAACCATTATCAAGGTCAGGTGTGACGGAAGTGTATGGGCTTGAGCGCCGTTCTTAACGGGGTAAAGCACGATGCATGCCAGCTTTGTGACAAGGCGCCGTATCGCGCGACGCCTCGCTGGGAAGGCTATTAAATAGGCAGCGCAATGCACTTTCCCGGTGACGGGATACCGCACCGTGCTGGGTTTGGGCATGAAGCTACCATTCACGGCACACTGTGCTGGTATCCGTCAGTCGCCACACCGGCTATCGCCATGGTCCAGCTGGCCGCTGGCGTCGAGCACATCGAACCGGGCGTGGAGATGCCACTCGGTTCAGTCGAGCGCGCCGGCTTCGAGGCGGCGATCCACCGGCGTGGCAATCGCCGTGCGCAGGGCGATCTCGAGTCCCCGGCCCACCTCGAAGGAGGACATGCTGGCGGCACCGCGAAGGCGCGCAGCCTGCTGCGGCAGGTACGGGATATGCATGAAACCGGCGCGCAGTCCCCGCCGCTTCGCCGCCAGATGCAGCATCGCGTAGGCCACGTGGTTGCAGACGTAGGTACCCGCCGTTTGCGAGATCTCAGCCGGTAGTCCGGCGACATGCAGCGCTGCCTGCATGGCCTTGATCGGAAGCGTGCTGAAGTAGGCTGCCGGCGCGCCGGCGATGACCGGCTCGTCGATCGGTTGCGCACCTGCATTGTCGGGGATGCGTGCATCCTGCAGATTGATCGCCACTCGTTCGATCGACAGTTGATGACGCCCCCCGGCCTGGCCGACACCGAGCAGGATGACCGGCCTTGTCTCACGCAGCAGGCGCTTGAGCTGTTGCAGCGAGCCGGCGAATTCGGTGGGCAACTGCGCTGAAACGACAAGATGCCCGGCGATGCGTTTGCCATGCAGGGCGCGCACGGCCTCCCATGAGGGATTGATGCTTTCTCCGCCGAAGGGATCGAAGCCGGTCAGCAGGATGCGTGGAAGCGATGTGCTCATGCTTGCCTCGGGAAGTGTTTCAGCGAAAGACCAAAAGCCACATCAGCACGACGGTGCTGATGAAGATCCACAGTGCGCTCCAGGCCTGCGCGCGAATCACGCCGTAGGGATTGCGCAGCTCCAGCAACGCGGCCGGTACCAGGTTGAAGTCCGCCGCCATCGGCGTCACCAGCGTGCCGCAATAGCCGCACAACATGCCCATGGAACCCAGTATCGCCGGATTTGCGCCATATTGCCGTATAAGCAGCGGCAGGCCGATGCCCGCCATCATCACCGGGAAGGCCGCGAACGCATTGCCCATGATCACCGTGAACAGCACCATGCCTAGCGCGAACGCCAGCAGGGCGGCCGTAGCGTTGCCGGTAGGCAGCAAGGCGGTGGCGATCGCGGCGATCGCGGTGCCCACACCGCTTTGCGTGAACACCTGGCCAAGTGCCGCCAGCAGCAGCGGCAGCAGGGCGGCCCAGCCGATCGCATCGAGCAGGCGCCGGCCCTCGGCCACGCCCTCGTGCATCGGCGTGCGCGCGACCCGCGAGGCCGCGAACAGCGCTACCACACAGGCCAGTGCCAGCCCGGTCAAGGTCATCTGTGGCGCGGCGAACAGTGGGTGTCCGTCGATCGACAGCCAGGCACCGAACAACGCCACCAGCAAGGTCACCAGCGGAATCAGCAAGGCTGGCACGAACAGTCGGTGGCCGAGCCGGATGGCGGATTGCAGCCGCGTCTCGGCGCTGCTGTTTTCCGGGTGGGGCTTGCGGTGCAGTCGCGGCGCCAGCAGCGCCAGCGCGATCACCCCGACGCCGGCGAGCTGTGAGGGCAGCGCATGGCCTGCCGCGGATCGCTTCAGGATGTAGTCGCCGGCACCGAACAGCAGTCCCAGCACCAGCCAGAACGCCGCGTGCCAGCCGTGCCCATCGCGCAAATTGCGCAGCCCGGTGTAGATCAGAAACGCGGCGATCAGCCAGTAGGCGTATTCGATGCGCAACATGCTCAGCCGACCTCGTCGCTACGCAGCGCGGCAGCGCGACGTTGCAGGCGGCGTTGGTACAGCCACACGCGCACGGACTGGATCGCGAACGCGGCGATTGCCGTAGGCAGCGCCCAGAGGGCGATCGCCAGCGGGCTCAAGTCGATGCCGTGCTGGGTGTAGAACCCCTGGATCAGCAATACTGCACCCAGGGCGATGAAGACATCCTCGCCGAAGAAACGGCCCACGTTGTCGGTGGCAGCCGCGATAGCGCGCAGCTCCTCGCGGTCGGCCTGGTCGAGGTTGGGCAGGATCTTCTGCGCTGCCGCCTCGCCCATCGGTGCCAGCAGCGGGCGCACGGTTTGTGCAGGGCCGGCGACGCCGGTGAGGCCCACCGTGGCGAGCAGCTGGCGCAGCAGCAGGTAGCCGATCAGCAGCCGCGCCAGGGTCAGCCCATGCAGCCGCGCCATCCAGCGCTGTGCATGTTCGCGCAGCCCCGCGCGTTCCAGCAGGCCGATCGCCGGCAGGGTCAGCACGAACAGCAGCAACATGCGGCTGGAGACGAAACTCTTGCCCAGCAGGGCGAGCAGGGCCGGCAGCGAAAGCCCGCCCAGCAGTCCGCTGACCAGGGCGGCGGTCACCACCACCGGTACCGCGTTGAAGCGTAACGCAAAGCCGATCACGATCACCGCGACGCCGAGCAGCGGCCAGTAGTTCATGCACGCCTCGTGGAAATGGATGGAGGGAGCGTCATGCAGCGTCAGGCGCGGCGATGCGCAGGCCGACGACCTCGAGCGCTGCGCGCAGCTGGCGTGCCAGCGCTACCGCGTGGGCACCGTCACCATGCAGGCACAGCGTGTCGGCGTGCAGCGTCACGGCTTGACCATTCGCCGCCTGCACCGTGCCGTCGCGGGCGATGCCGATCGCCTGCGCGGTAGCCTGGTCGGCGTCGTCGAGCACGGCACTGGGCTCGCTTCGGGGCTGCAGGGAGCCGTCGCCAAGGTAACGACGGTCGGCGAACGCCTCGGCCGCCACCAGCAGGCCAAGCGTTTTGCCGGCATCGATCAGCGCCGAGCCGGCCAGGCCGAACAGCCGCAGCCGCGGGTCGAACGCATGCACGGCACCGGCGATCGCATCGGCCAGCGCGCGGTCACGTGCGGCCATGTTGTACAGCGCCCCATGCGGTTTGACGTGGGCCAACCGGATACCGGCAGCACCGGCAAAGGCATGCAGCGCACCGATCTGGTACAGCGTCATCGCGTGAATTTCCTCCGGCGTGACCTTCATTTCGCGGCGGCCGAAGCCCTGCAGGTCCGGCAACGAGACATGCGCGCCCACCGCCACGTCATGGGCGATCGCCCGGGCTACCGTCCGGCGCATGATGTCAGGATCGCCGGCATGAAAGCCGCAGGCAATATTGGCCGAACTGACCACGGCCAGCAGGGCGTCGTCGTCACCCATCCGCCAGGGCCCGAAGGATTCGCCGAGGTCGCAATTGAGGTCGATGCGGTTCATGCGTTCGTTCATGGTGGATGCTTCATTCGCCATTTTGCAGTCGCTGTGCAATGCGTTCCAGCAGCAGGTTCAGTCGCCGCTGGCGTGCGGCCAGCCGCGCTGACGCTTGCTCCAGGGTACTTTCGCGGAAGCATACGGTATCCCCGGGGCGGCGCTGTGCCAAACGTGGCAGGTCGGTCGCGGCGACCTGCCCGATCCGTGGATAACCGCCAGTTACCGGGGCTTCGGCCAGCAGGGCTATCGGCTGGCCGGAAGGCGGCAACTGCAGCGTACCGGGCAGGGTGGCCTCGGATACCAGTTCAAGCGCTGTTTCCAGATGTAACGGCTGGCCATCCAGACGGCCGGCCGTGCGGTTGCTGTCCTTGCTCAGGACGAATTTCCCTGCAAACAGGCCGCGTTGCGAATCCCGGTCCAGTCGAGACCAGTGACTGCCCCGCAACAACGCCAGTGGCGCCTCAGTGAAGTCGAACCAGGGTTGCGGGTCGAGGCTCCAGGGTGCGATGTACGGTGTCTTGATCGCGTGCCGGCCGGGCAGTGGATCGGCAACGCCGATGGGCAGCTCGTCGCCGGCACGCAACGGTCGCCCCTGCTGGTAGCCGAGCCGCGCATGCAGGTCGCTGCTGCGGCTGCCGAGGATCGGTGCGACGTCGAAACCGCCACGTACGGCGAGATAGCTGCGGCAGCCAACGGTCATGCCGCCCAGGCGCAGCACGCTGCCGGCCGGCACGTGGCAGCGGGTCCACAGCGGGACCGCGCGCCCGTCGAGCTGGGCACGGAGGGGCGCTCCGGTCAGTGCGATCGTGGCAGCCTCTTCAAACACCACGCTGGGGCCGAGCAGGGTGCATTCGATGGCCGCTTCGCCGCCGCGATTGCCGACCAGGGCATTGGCCAGTCGCCATGCGGGGATGTCCATCGCGCCGGCACGGCCGACGCCCAGCGCCGCGTGACCGGGGCGGCCGGCGTCCTGCAGACTGCTCAACAGTCCCGGCTGCAGGATACGTACGTTCAAGGCGGGTCACCGGGCACCAGTTGACGAAACGTCGCCTCGTCGATCGCCTGGAAGCGAACCCGGTCGCCGGCGACCAGCCGCGACGGTGGCTCGGACGCGGCGTCGAACAGACGCAGCGGCGTGCGTCCGATCAGCTGCCAGCCACCAGGCAGTTGCTGTGGGTAGATGCCGGTCTGGCCGCCGCCGATGGCGACGCTGCCTATGGGCACGCGCTGTCGGGGATCGTCGCGACGAGGCACCGCCAGTTGCGGGTCGAGCCCCAGCAGGTAAGGGAAGCCCGGCGCGAAACCGAGCATCGCGACGCGGTATTCGGCGCCGGTATGGCGGGCTACCACCTCGTCTGCGGGAAGGCGGACATGGGTCGCCACGTCGAGCAGGTCCGGGCCATATGCACCGCCATAGCAGACCGGTATGGTGATTTCGTGCGCGGCGTGGCTCACCGGGTCGGTGTCGCGCAAGGCGGCAAGCACGGCGGCCTGCACCTGCTGATGCGGATGACCGTCTGCTCCGGCCCATGCCGCCGGATCGAAGCGAAGCAACACGCTGGCGTAGGCCGGCACACATTCCAGTTGCGGCAGTTGCCGGTGCAGGCTGCTCGCTGCAGCCTGCACGCGGGCATTGAGGTCGAGGTCGATGCGCTCGCCGAAACGCAGCAACAAGGCATCTTCGGCCAGCGGTTCGAATTGCGGCTCAGCGATCATCGACGGTTTGCGGCCTGCCTCGATCCAGGGCATCGAGCAGCGCCGCGCAGCGGGTGGCCAGGGCGTGCCCGGCATAGGGCTGGGCCGGACTGTGGCCCCAGACCGGACCAGGCCACGCCGGATCGCCTTCGCGGCGTGCCACCACGTGGAGATGCAACTGGCGCACGATATTGCCGAGCGCCCCGCAGTTGAGCTTGTCGCACGGTGCCACCGAGCGCAGTGCGGCGCTGACCCGATTCAGCTCTTGCCACAGCACCGCCTGCTCGGCGTCCGGCAGGTCGCTGATCTCGACCATGCCGGCACGCTGCGGTACCAGCACCAACCAGGCATAGCGCTTGTCATTCATCAGTCGAACTTCACACAGCGGCAGCTGACTGACGGCCACGGTGTCGCTGGCCAGTTGCGGGTCGAGGACGAATGGTGCGAGGGTCATACGCCGGTCAGATGCTGGTCGAAGAACGCCAGCGTGCGTTGCATGGCGAGGGTTGCGCTGGCTTCGTGATAACTGCTTCCGACATCGCGGTTGAAACCGTGGTCGGCGGGATAGGTGAAGGTCTGCATTTGCGGCAGCAGCTCACGGTGCCTGGCGACCATCGCTGGCGGGATATTCGAATCCTTTTCGCCGAAGTGGAACATCACCGGCGCGCGCGGCGACTCGGCCAGGAACGGTAGGTTGCGTGATCCGTAGTAACTGACCGAGGGCAGGCCGAGACGCAGCGCCGCCAGCAGGGCAACAGTGCCGCCCCAGCAATAGCCGACGGTGCCGATACGGCCGCAAGAGGCAATGGCCTCGGCAGCACTGGCGACATCGGTCAACGCGCGAGCCAGCCCCAGTTCACCGACCAACTGGCGGCCCTTGGCGAAGCCTGCCTCGTCGTAGTCCAGTTCCACGCCACTTTCCAGGTGATCGAAGAAGGCGGGTGCGATCGCGGTATAGCCGTGCGCGGCAAAGCGGTCGACAACGCTGCGCACATGCGCGTTGACGCCGAAAATCTCCTGAATCACCACGATGCCACCCTTCGGCTTGCCCGTCGGCTGGGCCAGGTAGGCGCCGATGCACTGGGTGTCCGGGGTCGGGATGGTGATGTGTTGGCTCATGTCGGTACGACTCGCGTTTTGCCCGAAGTCAGTTTAGCCGGTCACCGCATGGACCCGGCTCGTCAGCTTGCGCAGCGGCCTCCGGTTCAGGCGTTGCGCAGGTGTTCGGCGAAGAAATCCAGGGTTCGCTGCAGCGCCAGCCTGGCGCTGGCAGCATCGTAGCTGCCGCGCTGGTCGCAGTTGAAGCCGTGACCGGCCGGGTAGACATGCAGCGTGGCCTGCGGATTGGCCTGTTGTACCTTGGCGCGATCGTCCGCGCTGATGTGCGCGTCGTTTTCGCCGTAGTGGAACATCAGTGGTGCGGTAGCTTTTTCGCCGACGAAGCGGGTGTTGCCACCACCGTAGTAACTGACCGCGGGCAGGCCGAGGCGGATCGCATTTAGGTAGGCCACCGTGCCGCCCCAGCAGAACCCCACCACCCCTGTCTTGCCGGCATCGCCGATACGCCTGGCTGCCGCGGCGACATCCTGCATCGGCAGGTCGAAGCCGAGTTCGCCGATCAGTTCGATGCCCTTGGTGATTCCCGCCTCGTCGTAGTCCAGCTCGACGCCCTTCTGCACGTGGTCGAACAGGGCTGGCGCAATCGCGGCATAGCCGGCGGCGGCGAAGCGATCGGTGACGTCGCGGATATGGCTGTTGACGCCGAAAATCTCCTGGATCACCACGATGCCGCCGCGGGGCTTGCCGGAGGGCTCGGCGAGGTAGGCGTCGATGGTGGTGGTGCCCGTGTCCAGCTTGATCATGTGGCTCATCGGTTGTCCTTGGCGGGTGGAAGTGGCATATCGACGGGGACTGTGCGGTCGGGTTCAGAAGCCGCGACGCCGCCGCGACCGCGTCATACGCCAGGGTATGCAGTGTAACCTCCGTGCTGCCATCGGCATGTTGGACCATGGTCAAGGCGGTGATTGCAGGTGGCCCTGTGGCACTCGCGGTACAATCCGCCTCTTGCCCGTCACGCTTGATCTCCATGCCCACTGCCAGCAGCACGCAAAAAATCGGTTTCGTCAGCCTCGGCTGCCCCAAGGCGCTGGTCGATTCGGAGCGTATCCTCACCCAGCTCAAGGTCGAGGGCTACGAGATCGTACCCAGCTACGGCGCGGCCGATGCGGTGGTGGTGAACACCTGCGGCTTCATCGACGCGGCGGTGCAGGAGTCGCTCGATGCGATCGGCGAGGCGCTGCACGAAAATGGCAAGGTGATTGTCACCGGTTGCCTTGGCAAGCGTGAGGCGTTGATCCGCGAGAGCTATCCCGAGGTGTTGTCGATCAGCGGGCCGCAGGACTACGTCAGCGTGATGAATGCGGTGCACACGGCGTTGCCGCCGAAGCGCAACAAGTTCATCGACATCGTGCCGGACACCGGCGTGAAGCTGACGCCGAAGCACTACGCGTACCTGAAGATTTCCGAGGGCTGCAATCACCGCTGCAGCTTCTGCATCATCCCCTCGATGCGCGGCAACCTGGTCTCGCGCCCGGTCGACAAGGTACTGCTGGAAGCCGAGCGGCTGGTCAGGGGTGGGGTGAAAGAGTTGCTGGTGATCTCGCAGGACACCAGCGCTTACGGCGTCGACGTGAAATACGCCGAGCGCCAGTGGCGCGACAAGACGTATCGCACGCGGATGACCGAGCTGTGCGAAGGCCTGTCCGAACTCGATGCGTGGACGCGCCTGCACTATGTCTACCCGTACCCGCATGTCGACGAGCTGATGCCGCTGATGGCAGCGGGCAAGCTGTTGCCATACCTGGACATCCCGTTCCAGCACGCCAGCCCGCGCATCCTGAAACTGATGAAGCGCCCCGGCAATATCGACAAGACGCTGGAGCGCATCAACAACTGGCGCAAAGTCGTCCCCGACCTGACCATCCGCAGCACCTTCATCGTCGGCTTCCCCGGCGAGACCGATGCCGAGTTCGAGGAGCTGCTCGATTTCCTGCGCGAGGCCAGGCTCGATCGCGTCGGTGCGTTCGCGTATTCCCCTGTCGATGGCGCCAAGGCCAACGAGCTGCCCGATCCGGTCTCCGAGGAACTGAAGGAAGACCGTCTCGAACAGTTCATGGCGGTGCAGGCGGAAATCTCCGCCGCCAAGCTGCAGGGCAAGATCGGTCGCAGCATCAAGGTGCTGGTCGACGAGGCCGGTGCCGACGGCGCGGTGGCGCGCTCGGCGGCTGACGCACCGGAGATCGACGGCACGGTGCTGATCGCCGACGGCCAGAAGCTGAAGCCGGGCCAGTTCGTCGAGGTGGTGGTGGAAAGCGCCGATGAGCACGATCTGCACGCTCGCCTCGCCGGTTAGGAGACCGGCAGGTGATGGCGGTCGAGGCGAAAAGTCGGCTGGGCGAGTCCGGATTGCTGACGATTCGCAGGTTGATGGTGGTTGCATGGTCCCCGACCCGGCTGGAATACAGGACGTACAGCCGGATTTGCCGGCCGCTCGATCGTCGCCCGGGGGTCTCTTGACCATGCGTTACCACGCGCCCGCGCGCGAGGCAGTCGATCCGGCCGTGTTCGATCGACTGCCGCTGGCGGACTGGGGCGACTATGCCGCCTTGCTCGGGGGTGCGGCATGGCCTTCCATCGTGCAGCTCAACCAGCGGCTTCCCGCTGGCACCGCGTATCGCTTCGTGGCGCAGACCCCGGGCTTGCTCGCCGATGGGCTCCATTACGAGCTGCGCATCGCCGAACGTGGCGAGATAGCCACCCGCGAAGGCAATTGGCACGACCTTTTCAATGCGCTGATCTGGCTTCGCCATCCCGCGCTGAAGCAGGCGTTGAATCATCGCCAGGTGAGCGAGATCGCCCACATGGGACCCAGCCAGCGCTCGCGCGCGCAGTATGCGCTGACTCAATTCGACGAGGGTGGCGTGATCGTCCTGGTCCGCGATCCCGGCCTGCTGGCGTTATGGGACGCGCATGACTGGCACGAGTTGTTCTGGCGGCAACGACAGGCGTGGATCGATGGACGACTGCAGTTGCTGCTGTTCGGACACGCGCTGCTGGAACTGGCGTTGAACCCGGCCAAGCTGCTGGTCGGGAAAGCCCTGGTATTTCAATCCCCGCGTGCCACCATCGCGGATGGGTTGGCACATGCTCTCAAAGCCATTGCCTCCGGTGGGCTTCTGAACGACCCGCTGGAACTGCGGCCGCTGCCGCTGGCCGGCATTCCCGGCTGGCACGTCGACAACGGGCACGAAGTGTTCCATCGAACCACTGTCTGTTACCAGCCGAAGCGGGCGGGGCGGGAATATCCGCCCGCATCGAGGTGCTGAGAGGCCGGGAGAAAAATCGCCCGCCTACTGTGATCACCATCAAACGGTGGGGTCGAGAAAAATTTGGCAGACTGCAGCCGCTTCGTCACAGGGAGGATGCTACATGCGGGAAATCAGGCGGCACGTTTTCTTCCGCCGCGTAGGGCGGACACTGCCCGCCGATCTTCGTCATGGCGAGTTGTGGCAGGGTCGGCGGGCGGTGTTGCCCGCCCTTGTATCTCGATGCACGGGGTCGCGACGGAAGTCCTGATCACCCATCGGCTGCATCCCCGTTTGGAGAATGGCTTGAAATGGCCATTTTTGAAGGATAGGGGTCAATCAAAGCTTTGCTCACCGCAGCTGCTGACAGCCACCTGATGAGGATTCGTGGAAGTGAGGATGCAACGTGTGGGGAATCAGGACGCACCTTGAATCTCTGGCGACGCTCCCGCTACGGCGTACGATATTTTCCCAACCTCTGAGGGATTCCCGCGTCGTATCGACGCGCTGCTGGCGACAAGCGATCCATCGTCCGGCCGGAATTGCACGCTGGTCCGGTTTCTCGCGTATCTTGGCGCATCCCGAAGGTACAGGCGCGCCGCATGACAGCATCAGTGAAACAGCCCGAGCACCTGCGCCGCAGCCTCTCCAACCGTCATCTGCAACTGATCGCCATCGGGGGGGCGATCGGCACCGGCTTGTTCATGGGGTCGGGCAAGACGATCAGTCTGGCGGGACCGTCGATCGTGCTGGTCTACTTGATCATCGGGGTGATGCTGTTCTTCGTGATGCGCGCGATGGGCGAGCTGCTGCTGTCCAATCTCGAGTACAAATCCTTTATCGATTTCTCGACCGATCTTCTGGGTCCATGGGCGGGATTTTTCTGTGGCTGGACCTACTGGTTCTGCTGGATCATCACTGCGATTGCCGATGTGATCGCGATCGCCGCCTACGCACAATTCTGGTTTCCGGGACTGGCGCCGTGGATCCCGGCGGTGCTGTGCGTGCTGTTGCTGCTGAGTCTGAACCTGGCCACGGTCAGGCTGTTCGGCGAGATGGAGTTCTGGTTCGCATTGATCAAGATCGTCGCCATCTGCGCGCTGATTGTGACCGGCTTCGGCCTGGTGGCGTGGGGTTTTCACTCACCTTCCGGGCACCAGGCTTCGCTGGCCAACCTGTGGAATGACGGCGGCTTCTTTCCGAAGGGATTGAGCGGCTTTTTCGCCGGCTTCCAGATCGCGGTATTCGCGTTCGTCGGCATCGAGCTGGTTGGCACGACTGCCGCCGAGACCGCCGACCCGGAGCGCAATTTGCCCAAGGCGATCAATTCGATTCCGGTGCGCATCATTATTTTCTACGTACTGGCGCTGATCGTGATCATGGCGGTGACGCCATGGCGGCTGGTTGAGCCGGGCAAGAGTCCGTTCGTGGAGCTGTTCGTGCTGGCCGGCATCCCGGCCGCCGCCAGCCTGATCAATTTCGTGGTGCTGACATCGGCAACCTCGTCGGCAAACAGCGGCATCTTCTCCACCAGCCGCATGTTGTACGGCCTGGCCAAGGAGAATCACGCGCCCGGGGTGTTTTCCCGGCTGTCGCGCGCGGCAGTGCCTTCGCTTGGCCTGCTGTTTTCCTGCTTCTGCCTGCTGCTGGGTGCGCTGCTGGTGTACCTGATTCCCAACCTGGTGACCGCCTTCACCCTGGTGACGACGTTGGCGGCGGTGCTTTTCATGTTTGTCTGGTCGCTGATCCTGTGTGCCTACATCGTCTACCGGCGGACGCGTCCCCAGTTACATCGCGCCTCGAAGTACAAGATGCCCGGCGGTGTGGCGATGAGCATTGTCTGTCTGGCGTTTTTCGCCTTCGTGCTGGTGCTGCTCACCCTGCAACCGGATACCCGCGAAGCGTTGCTGGCCAGCCCCGCATGGTTCGTGCTGCTGGCGCTCGGCTATGCATGGAAAGGGCGTCGGGGCGGGTCGGGTGCATTGAGCTGATGCGGACAGGATTGCCTCCTGTGCCGTGCCGACCAACCTGGCAGGCAGACTGACTGGCACAGGCTGTGGCAGTAGGTTTTGCCGGTGGTGCGCTGGTCAGTATTGCTCGTGGCGGGCCAGTGTTGCGTACTTTTTCATGCGCAGATAGGTGAGTTCGCGCATCAGGCGCAGTGTCGGCTTCAGCGCGAAGCAGAGCGAACCGATGACAAACATCCAGGTGGCAGGTGTTTGCGTGCTGCTCCAGAAGAACAGCACGCTGCCCACCACGAAGAGCGATGCGGCGAGAAAGTCCACCATCGTGTACCAGATTTCATAGAGGGCGTAGATCCGTTCGTGCTCGGGACTTGCATAACGGTTGTTGGGGTGAAAGATTTTCATTTGGCCTGGTCATGTCGTGTTTGCGGTCGCCGGCCACTATACGTGTGAAACGGCGGTGTGCGCACGGCACTGCCTGAGAGGTACGGCACACTTTCGCAGGTGCTTGTGGGTGATTGCAGCTTTGTCGGCCCAGTGGATAGAGGGATGATGGGTCGATTGACCCGCTACGGATGTCTGCGGTCCGGCGATGGACTATGCGATGGTGATGCGAGATGTCCCGAGGTTCGACACGGCGCGTCCGGCCCCACTAGTATCGAACGGCCAAGAGCCATGCGGCGATCGACCCCACCGGAGAAGTGCGCATGAAACGCCTGTTGATCGGATTCGCCGCCGTCATTGTGGCCATCCTCATCCTCGGTGGAGGAGCGCTGATGCTGGTCGACGTCAATCATTTCCGGCCACAGATCCAGGCCAGACTGAGCAACGCGTTGGGACGTGAGGTGACGCTGGGCAAGCTGCACGTGTCGGTGTGGTCCGGTTCACTGGATGCCGACAACATCCGCATCGGAGACGATCCGGCTTTTGGCAGCCAGCCATTCGTCAGCGCGCAGTCGCTGGCGCTCGGGATTCGGCTATGGCCCTTGCTGGTGCACCAGCAACTGCGCATTACGTCGCTGACACTGGACAATCCCAGTGTGCGGCTGCTGCAAAATCCTTCCGGGCGGTGGAATTTCGCCAGCTTTGGCGGCACCGGTGCCGTGCCGCCAGCGGGCCAGGCGTCCGCGGAAAATTCGTCACATTCGCTGGCGTTCAGTGTCGACAAGTTGCACATCAACAACGGCAGCATCGAGCTCAAGCGTTCGGTCGGCGGCTCGCGCAGCTATACCAGGGTGCAGCTGAGTGCCGAGCACGTAGGCAGCAGTGCCGCGTTTCCGTTCTCGATACGTGCGGCCATGGCCGGCGGCGGCACCCTGGAGGTGACAGGCACGCTGGGTCCATGGAGTGCCAAGAACGCCGTGATGACGCCTCTCGAGGCGCATCTGGCAATGCATGATCTGAACCTGGTCGGCGCCGGCCTGATGAGCAGCGGCGACGGCGTGGGTGGCGTGCTGGACCTGGATACGAGGATCAGTTCAACCCGGGGCGTATTGCAGTCCAAAGGCGTTATCGAAGCGCGTCAGTTGAAGCTGGTGGCAGCCGGTTCGCCGTCACCACGACCAATACGCATCGACTACCAGGCCAGTTACCAGCTCAGCTCGGGTACCGGCAAGATCGACAACGCCACACTGGGCAGCGGCGCGGCGAGGCTGGCCGTCAGTGGCAGCTTCGACAACCACGCGAAAATCATGCAGCTGGATCTGCGTATCAGCGGCAAACAACTGCCGGTGGATGACCTGCAACCGCTGCTGCCGGCGTTCGGCGTGGTGTTGCCCGAGGGCTCTCGCCTCAGTGGTGGCAGCCTGGGCGTGGAGCTGCACGCGCGCGGCCCGCTCGACAAGCTGGTGATCAGTGGCCCGGTGACACTGGACCACTCGCGTCTGCTCGGCTTCAGCCTGGGCTCCAAACTGGGTGGGGCGTTGTTGCTGGCAGGTATCAAGGCTCCACAGGACACGGTCATCACGCATGCCAGGGCGAGCTTGAAGATCGATCCGTCAGGGATCGACGCCGACCCGGCCAGTGCCGATATCGCTGATCTCGGCAGCTTCAACGGCAAGGGCGGTATGGCGGCGAGCGGCAAACTCGACTTCCGCATGCTGGTCAAGCTCGACAAGGCGATCACCGGAGCCGGTCAGGGTGGGCAGGGCCTCGGCGGCCTGCTCGGTAACTCCAAGGCTGCACGCATGCTTGGCGGGGTGCTCGGTGGCACGACGATCCAAGGCATCGGCGTGCGAATCGGTGGTACCGCCAGCGCGCCGACTTTCAAGCTCGATCCCGGCGCGGTTGCAGGACTGATCGAGGCGGGGGTTGCCGGTGGTAAGAACAACGCGGCGTCGACGCCTCGCGCTCAGGCTGCCCCTACCAGGGCCTCCAACAGGAAGGACGTTCTCAACGATCTTCTGCGCGGGATGTTGAAGCCGAAGAAGGATGCAGCGCCCACGGGTCAGTAGACAGTCGTGACTTCAGAAGGACACGGCGCCGGCGCCCATCGACAGCCCCTCAGCGACCCGACCAGGCGGCATATTCTTCGTTGCTCAGCGCCGGTTCGATGGTGCGGCCATCACGGCTCGACACCATCGCTGCCTCCAGTACCGCCATCACGCCCAATGCCTGCAACGCTGGGACCGGGTTGGTAGCGTTGCCGGCGATGGCATCGCGGATGCCTGCGTAGTAATGGCGATAGTCGCCCGCGGCTACCGGGATCTGCTGTGCGGGATGCCCATCGCGGTAGAAGATCAGCGGATCGGAATCGGTACCCCAGCCCGGGGCACCGGGCTCGACGCCCGCGCGTAGCTGGGCCTCCTGTTGATCGGGCAGCGGCTTGACCAGACTGCCGCGCTCACCGTGGGCGGTGAAGCGTGCAGTGCCGCCAGCGACCAGCATGCTGGCGTGGAGGAGAACCTGCAGCGCCCCATAGTCCAGCCGGACATGGGCCCAGTCGTCCACCTCACCGGCGCGGCGCTGAATGGCCAGATGGGCGCTGACCCATTGCGGCAGGCCGAACAACTGCAGCGCCTGATCGACCAGGTGCGGACCGAGGTCGTACCAGAGTCCGGCGCCGGCGCCACGCTGTTCACGCCAGCGCGCACGTACCTCGGGCCGGTAGCGGTCGATGTGCGACTCGAACTGGGTTACCCGTCCAATCAGCCCCTGGCGGAAGATGACGTCTTGCACACCAAGGAAATCGCTGTCCCAGCGCCGGTTCTGGAACACCGAGAGCAGACGGTCGCACTGGTCTGCAAGCTGGATCAGATCCCGCGCCTCGGCGAGGTCGAGTGTGAACGGCTTGTCGATCACCACATGCTTGCCGGCGCGCAGTGCTTCACTCGCCAGCGGCGCGTGGGTTGCATTCGGGCTGGCGATCACCACCAGGTCGACGTCCCTGCGAGCGATCAGCTGCGAAGGCTCATCGACGACGGCGACATCGCGGCGGTCGGCGTGGACTTTCTCCGCACTGCTGGAGGCAACAACGCGCAGGTCCAGGCCCGGAGTAGTCTGGATCAGCGGGGCGTGGAAGGTCTTTCCGGCAAAGCCGTAGCCGATCAAGCCCACACGCAAGGGGACGGGATGGGAGTTCTTGCTCATGGAGTCCTCGACGGTGTGGTGGCTGGTGGAGATTGAGGGGGTTGACAAGGTAACCGGCTTGAGCCTTTGCTCGAAAGCAGTAGCCTGTGATTGATCGCGGCGGGTATCGTGTCATCCGTTTAATGCCCGCGGGACTATCGTCGATAGCCCTTGTTCCCGCTGAACCGCGACGGAGGCTTCCATGGCAACAGGCTGGGCTGGTGATGGCGCCGTACAGGACCAGATTGACGCAACGGTGAGCGATGCAGTGACACGGGCCCGGCGGAAATTGCGCCAGGGGCCGGGGCTGACGCATTGCGAAGCGTGCGACGCAGTAATTCCCGAAGCCCGGCGTCGTGCCGTGGCGGGTGTGCGTCTGTGTGTAACGTGCCAGGAGATCGAAGATCGTGATGAGGGCATGGTCAGCACCGTCAATCGGCGTGGCAGCAAGGACAGCCAGTTGCGCTGAGTATTGTCATGTGGGGCCGATGCGCCCGTGACACGCGGTGAGATCCCGTGCCGGATGCTCACCGGCGATCTGCACCTGTGCTTGCTGGATGCACAGGGACGCGCAGCACACGAGGGAACCGGGCGGCCAGGCTGCGGTCTGACATGTGCTGCGAATCAACGCGGCATGGTCGGGAGTCATCAGCATGAGTTGCTTGCGGAGGGCTCGCACGTTCTCACTGGGTACCATGTGCGGGTCGATCACTCGGGATCAGGCGTTCAAAATCTTGCGCGTCGCGTTTGGAGCGATCCTGGTGTTCAACGCGCTGTACCAGATGCACCCTGCTTATTTGAAAAGCCTGTTTTTCGCCTCGATTGCGGCGCACCCCGGTCAGGATGGCTGGTACGTCCGTTTCACCCACTGGGTGATGGCGGGAGTGCAGTCTGTCGGCGCCTCGGAGATAGCCATTGTCACGGTGGCGATAGGTGTCGTACTCGCAGTCTCCATGCTCAGCGGCATCCGGGTACGGTTGTTCGCCTGGGTCGGCGCACTGTTCACCCTGCTGCTGTGGGCCACGGTGGGTCATCTCGGCGGTCCTTATACCCAGGGTGCTACCGATCCTGGCACGCTCATCGTCTATTCGCTGGTATTCATCGCGATTCTCTTGAGCGAGCCGAAGGTTCACGCAGCCGGGCTTGATCCCGTCGATGCAGCCAGCCGGGCACATGACCGTTACCGTACTTTGCAAGTGCTGTTCGGACTGCTGTGGGCTTTCGATGCGGTCTGGAAATGGACGCCATTTTTTCTCCACCACCCGCAGAGTTACCTGATCCAGTCCGAAGCGGGGCAGCCGGCATGGATCGTCGCCTACATCCAGTTTTTCGTCGATGCCATTCAATGGGTCGGTCCACTCATATTCGGTATAGGTGCTGCGCTTGCCGAAAGCGTCATTGCGTTGGCGTTGCTCAGTGGACGCGGCATGCGCTGGATATTGCCGTTCGGATTTGTCTATTCCCTGGGCATCTGGACCACAGCCGAAGGTTGGGGTGGGCCGTACGGCGAGGTGACCGGCGTAGGTGGCGATGTGCTGGGTACCACGATCATCTATAGCTTGCTGTTTCTTTACCTGATGGTGATGTTTGCACCACGGTTTGCGCGGATGCCGTACTTGGTGCATGCGCGTCCAAAGCCACGCTGAGCAGGTCGCATGCCGGCCTCACGGTGCCCCCGGTGGCTGCATGCGCGTGTCCGGCGCTGCAATCGACGGGTGTGGCGGGGGCGTACTCGATGAGGTATCGGAAGGCGGGCCAATTTCGGGAATCAAGGTGTGAGGTATCGCCAGGGCTGAAGCCGCGGTGATACCCAGCCGCACGGGATGACGGATAATGGCACCGTTACACGTTGCAGGTCGTGCACAGTACGATGTCAACATTCAGGTCATGGTGGGGGTGGCGTCGTCCGGTCTGCTGAACGGCAAGGGTATGGCGGCTTCCTGCAGATAATTCATCCCAGAGGCCGGTAGGTCATGTCATCCGAACCATCGAAATTGCCCGCAAACGATCCCCGTCACGGCCAAAAGTGGGGAACACAGCAGCTCAAACACTGGATATTCGCCCTCTATGATCGCGCACTGGATGTGATCGTCATCGGCTTGGTGTTCGTGATGCTGGTGTTGCTGGTGCTGTCCTTCGCCGATGTATTGCTCAATCTCAAGGGCATGATCGTGACCCTGGTGACCGGCAGCGGGGGTGAGACCGAGTTCCACGCACTGATTGGCAACGTGCTTGACGTGTTTGTGGTGATGGAGCTTTTCAATACCTTCATGGGTTACGTGCGGACTCGCCACGTCAGGCTGTCGGCATTGCTGGATGTGACCATCGTGTTTGCCCTGCGTGAGATGCTGATCAAGCTGTACGACAAGCAGGCGGCTATCGAGATGCTGGCCGGTCTTGCGGCGATTATCCTGGTACTCGTCATCGCGCGCACCCTGACTGCCCGATATTCCCCGGTACGGGGCGACAAGCGTTAGGCATGCCGATACCTGCCAGTGTCTTGGCTGGTTGCGTGATACAGGTATCGAGATGACGCGATGCCGCCAATGGTCGTCAGCGACGCTGGCGGGCGAAAACGTATGGGGCGGGATTCCGGCTGTTTTTTTTTGGCCTTCCGGGTGTGCAGCCTTGCGGGTAGAGGCGTGTTGTTCGATCTTGCCGGGTGATATGCGCTTCCTGGCAAGGCGCCCGAAAGCAATGAGCCAATCGGACAGACGCCTCCTGTATTGAAAAAGGCGCAAGATCTGTATTTTGTCGAAATCGACGGTTTCGTGAATCGACTTCTCACACCGGTGAATGTATGCGAGTGTCAATTCTGCGCACACAGGTGGGCAGAATAAACATTTGTGCCTAAAGTCCCGTTTGAATCGGCCGATAAGTTGGCGAGCAACCGCGTCAATGCAGGACAGAGCCCGTTGTTCGCCTGTCGGAGAACCGGATTGAATTACAGCCTCATCCCCGATTTCCTCGCCATGGGTGGCCTGGTATTGGTATTTGCCTCCCTGCTGCGGCGGACTCACCAGACGAGATTGCGTTACTGGGTGGTGGGGTGGCTGATGATCCTGGTGCATATCATCGCCCAACTGGTCAGCAGTGGGTTGGGCGAAGGTCGGATTGCCGACGCGGCGTCGGCGATATCGCTGTCGATGCTGCTGCTGACCAGCGTGACCTTCATCTGGGCCGGCAACAACATGCAGCACGCCTGGCGGCGGGATTTGCTGTTGACCCTGCTCGCTACCGTGCCGGATTTGGCGTTTTTCGCGTGTGCGGCCTACGACCTCGAGTCGACCGCTATCTATCTGCCACTGACGTTGTTGGGGATGCTTTCGACGCTCTGGCTGTTTCGTGGAGGAAGGTGCGAGGCTGAGCGGGCTCCCCCCTGGTGGCGGCTATTCAGCATTTTCGTGGCATATGCCGTCCAGGCCCTGCTGGTGTTGCATGCATCGGTCGAGATGGCGCTGATCTGGATGCTGTTCTCGCATTATCTGGCGGCCGCGTATTTTTTCTACCGGGGTGCGCCCAGCGCGACGGTGGGGGTCATCTTCACCACCTTGAGTTTCGCGGCGTGGGCCGGGGTATTTCCGGTGGCCGATGCGCTGGCCACCGTGTGGCCTCAGGTGCATTTCGACAATGAAGTCTGGAACCTGCCCAAGTTCCTCGTGGCAACCGGCATGATCTTCACCTTGCTGGAAGAGCAGATGGGCCAGGCTGAGCACGCAGCCTTGCACGATCCGCTGACCGGGTTGCCGAACCGACGCATGTTTGTTCGTCGATTCGATGCAGCCTTGCTGCGGGCTCGGGAGCAATCCTGCCGGATCGCGGTGTTTGTGCTGGATCTGAACGGTTTCAAGCAGGTCAACGACCTGTTCGGTCATGCCGCGGGCGATGCATTGCTGCAAGCGGTGGCGAAGCGGCTGCAGAAAAGCATTCGTTCCAACGATACGTTGGCACGCATGGGTGGCGACGAGTTTGCGGTGATTCTCCCGGATCTTGCCAGTACGGGGATGATTGACCAGTTGTCGAAGAAGCTGGTCGGGGCGTTCTCCGAAGCGATCGCTCTCGACGGCCATCATGTCGACATCGAAGCCAGCATCGGCATGGCGTCGTACCCGGATGACGGGGAGAATGCGCTGCACCTCTATGCGATTGCTGACCACGCAATGTACGTAAACAAACCGGTATCCGACAAGGTTTGATGAGGGCAGGGCGAGTTTCGTTTCCGCAGCGGATCGGTGCACGGCAGACAACAGCCACTCCAGGCTGGCGACGAGGACAGGTTGCCATCCGCGCAATGTTCACACCGCGTGTGCCCGAATCGGCGTGCAATCCCGGGACCACGGAATGACGAATGCCCCTTGAATTCAACTTTGGATCCGTAGCGCCGGCCAAGAACAAGCCTCTGGAGGGCAGCAGCTTCTTCTTTGCAATGATTCCTCCGGTACAGACAAAGACGAAAATTCTCCTGGCTGGCGAGCGTTTTCGTCAGTCGCACCGATTGATCGGGTCCCGTGTCGATGTGGACCGCCTGCACATGGCACTGTGTCCCCTCGGCCGTGCCGAAAGACTTCGAAAGCCAGTTGAATCCGCTCTTTTGGAAGCGGCGGCCGAAGTGCGCGTGGCTCCTTTCGAGATTGTGCTGGATTCGGCCATGCGCTTCAGCAGCAGCCAGGATGGCCATTACCCTTTTGTATTATGTGCAGATGATGCATCGGGCAAATCACTGGCCCGGCTGCGTCGCGCGATCGCGGAGGCCCAGTACCGTGCCGGCCTGTACGTACCCGGGGTGTCCCATTTCCTGCCGCACATCACGTTGCTGTATGGCTACCTGATCGGCAGCGTACAGGAGTCAATTCCGCCAATCGCCTGGCTGGCCCGTGAATTCGTGCTGATTCGAAGCTACTTCGGGTATTTACGGCATGAGATTATCGGTCGTTGGCCATTGAGCTGAGCGTATCCTTCATGGCATCGGGTGCGATGGTGCGTCTGCCTGGTTGCCGCCGGCGAGGGTAACAGTGCGCTGCGGGAAGGGGATCTCGATGCCTTCGCGATCAAACCGCTGCTTCAGACTCTTCAGCAGGTCGCAATACATGACATAGCCATCGGTCGCGTCCTTGGCCCACGCCCATACCTTGACGTTGACGGTCGAGTCGCCCAGCGCCACGACCCGTGCCACCACCGGCGGTACCTGGTTGGCGATCTGGTCGGGGGTGCGCGCGTCGATGTGCAGAGGATGCCTGGCGACCTCGTCGAGCATGACGGACAAGGCCAGGTCGATATCGGAGTTGTAGCCGATGCCGATTTCGATGGCCTTGCAGCAGCGCGTGTCGGTATGGTTGAAGTTGACCAGCGCATTGGAGCTGACGATCGCGTTGGGGATGACGATGCGATTGTTTTCCACGTCGCGCAACACGATCTGCCGCAAATTGATGTCTTCCACCGTGCCGGTCATGCCGTTGAGGGTGATTTTGTCGTTGAGCCGGAACGGCTTGAACACGACGATCAGGATACCGCTCATGATGTTGCTGAGCACCTGCTGCGAGGCCAGGCCGGTGATCAGTGTGAGCACGCCCGCACCGGCAATCAGCGAATGGCCAAGATCCTTGAATCGTGGGAACTGCGCCAGTGCCAGACCCAGTCCGACCAGGTAAAGAATCACCAGCACGATGCGCTTGGTGAACAACAGGCTGGTTGGGTCGTGGCTGCCGTTGCCGGTAGTGCGGCGTATGACGCGATCGATCATCCAGCGGATCAGGTTCGCGGCAACGACAGTGGCCAGTATGATAACGGCGCCCGCCACGAGCGGCTGCACATCGAGAGAGAGATTTTTGTTCAGCATGGTCGGGATTCAGCGTGGCCGAAAGCCTGTGGACGAAATGATATGGCAGGTTCGATGAGGTGGTTCCCGCAGCAGATGACTGAAGCCATGAGGTCGACCGATCCGCGGGGTGATCGGCAGCGCGCCGTCAGCTGCCTTGATGTTCTGCCGATGAGGGCCGGTGCAACCACTCGGGTGCGGGAATCTGCCGGTGGGCATCGGACAGGGCAACGGACCAGTGCTCGCGAATCATCCTGAAGTAGGCGTCGTTTTCTTCCACGCGATGGATTTCGACGCCATCGATGCTGTCATTGCGATAGACCAGAAGATCCAGCGGCATGCCCACGCTCAGGTTGGAACGCAGCGTGGAATCCATCGAGATCAGTGCCAGCTTCACGCCCTCGGTCAGCGGTGTGCCCGAGGCGACTGCCCGATCGAGTATCGGCTTGCCGTACTTGTGTTCGCCCACTTGCAGGAAGGGGGTGTCCCGGGTGGCCTCGATGAAATTGCCGGCGGCGTAGATCTGGAACAGGCGCATGGTGCGTCCCGCGATCTGGCCCCCGAGCAGGATCGACACGTCGAACGGTACGTCCTGGTCGAGCATCGCCTTGCCGTGAGTGCGGTAGACCCGCCTCACGGCTTCGCTTATCAGCGCGGCAACGGCAAACATCGTCGGTACGCTGTAGATGGTCTCCATAGCGCCGGTTTCCGGGTTTTCAATGCCATCCTGGATCAGGTTGATGACCGCTTGCGAAACCGCCAGGTTGCCGGCCGTCATGGTCGCTATCATGCGATCGCCGGGCCGATGGAATTGCTGCAGCTTGGCAAAGCACGAGATGTTGTCGAGACCCGCATTGGTGCGGGTATCGGCCAGCATCACCAGACCCTCGTCGAGAAACAGGCCCACACAATAAGTCACGCGATACTCCTTGGGATATCGGGCCGGCGCAAGCTGAAGGCGATCGCGCCGAATATAGTTGGCTTATTGTGCCTGCTGCAGGGCCAGAGTTGCTGAGGCAATAGCGGATTCTGCCCGGGATCGGTTGGGGGAGAGGTACGTACACACCTCGACAGCCCGCCCCGGGCAGGATGTGCGCGGGTCTCCGGCGCGGGAAGGGGTTATTTTGCGAGCTTGAAAATTGCGATCGTGTCCCCGTAAGGAAACCCCAGCTGGAAATTGCCGCCGGCGGCTACCGCGATGTACTGCGTGCCGTTGACCGCATAGCTGATGGGCGGGGCGTTGACACCGGCGCCAAGATTGAAGCGCCACAGCTTCTTGCCGGTCGTGGCATCGAAGGCATCGAAATAACCATCCCCCTCGCCCATGAAAACCAGGTTTCCCGCCGTTGCCAGCGCGCCGCCGATCAGCGGTTGTCTGGCGTGATACTGCCAGGCGATGTGGCCGGTATCGACGTTGATCGCGGTAAAGGTGCCGTTTTGGACCGGGTCCTTGGAGACGTTGGTGAACGAACTGCCCAGCCGCATGGTGCCGGGCTGGTAGCCGGGATCGTTGCCGGTGGTAAAAGTCATCAACTGATTCATGCCAAGGATGTAGACCGAGTGGGTCTGCGGCGAGTACGCCGGTGGCGACCATTCGGCGCCACCGTTGGCCCCCGGCAGCATCTTCACGCCTTGCCGGGTGGGTTGGGAGAACATGTTGGCGGACTGCTCGACGAATGGTTGCGACTTGCGGATCAGCTTGCCGTTGCGACGATCCACGATGTAAAACCAGCCGGTCTTCCCCGCTTCTCCGGCAGCGGGAATCGTCTTCCCATCACGGGTCTTCACATCGAACAGCACCACGTTGCTGACGGCATCGTAGTCCCATACGTCATGCGGGACTTCCTGGTAGTGCCAGGCCAGCTTGCCGCTAGCCACATGCAGGGCGACGATCGAGTCGGTGTAAAGGTTGTCGCCCTTGCGCTTCGCGCCGTAAAGGTCCGGGTTGGGGTTGCCGGTGGAGAAGATCACCAGGCCGCGCCCGGTATCGATCGCCGGTGTGGTCCAGACCATGCCGCCGCCGCGCTTCCAGGCGTCGCCCTCGAACGACTTCGGGTCGGTCGAATGCCAGCGCCATGCCTGCTTGCCGGAATGGGCGTCGTAGGCGGCGACGAACCCGCGGATGGGCCATTCGCCGCCTGAGCTGCCGACGATGATCTTGCCGTCGTAGATCTGCGGGGCCATCGTTTCGGAATAGCCCTTGTCGGGGTCGGCCACGCCGACATTCCAGCGCACTTCGCCGGTGGCGGCGTCAAGGGCGATCAGCCGGTCGTCGAGGGTGGTCACGTAGACATTGCCGTAGCCCACCGCCACGCCCCGGTTGACCGGCCCGCAGCAGATCTTGAAGTTGCCGACGTCATAGGTCGACTCCCACAGGATGTCGCCGGTGTCCGCGCGTATGGCGAGGATCTTCATTTTGCTGTCAACCACTGGTGTGGTCGCATACATCACCCCGTTCACCACGATCGGGGTAGTTTCGAAACTGCTGGTAACGCCGGTCTGGATCAGCGCCGCCGGCACCAGCGATTTCACATTGCCGGCATTGATCTGTTGTAACGGCGAGTAACGCTGGTTGGCGTAGTCATGGCCGTGCAGGAGCCAGTCGGACGGATGCTGGCCAGGAGACTTCATCATCGCGTCGGTGATGGTTACATGCGTCGCGTCGGGAAGCTTGCCGATCACGGTGCGGCTGGCACTGCCGATGTTCTGGATCTCCAGGTTGGAGGTCTTGTTCTTGTTGGGATAAGGCAGCAGTGTCGCCTTGTCCAGATGTGCTGCGTCAAGCTTGCTGGTTCCCATTGGATAGCCGTTTTCGGCTAGCACGAAGGCCAGTACCTGCTCGTATTGCGTCTTGCCGAGCGCGCCGGGATTGCTGACCGGCATCTGCGTGGAGATGAAATGGTAGAGCTTGCCGGCGGTGGGATACGTGCCTTTGAGCGACTTGCCGAAGCTGGCGCCGGTCAGCGCGGGCGCCGCACCACCCTGGAGTTTCGAGCCGTGGCAGGTGGAGCACTGCCGGCTGTACACCCGCGCACCCGCCTTGGCCTGAGTCTTGGTATAGAGTGCCGCGGCAGTCGCTGCCTGACTGGCCAGCGGAAGCCAGGCGAGTGCGCAAAGCAGCAGACAACGGCGCCATAACAGCGTGCGGGCGGGTAAAGACGACGGAATTTCGAGCAACGGACGCTTGCTGACGTATGACAAGAGCATGGTGTATCCCCTTGTGGCAAAAGTGATGGCACGCGGCTGGCCGCGTCCGCTGGTCACGATGGCGGCCTCGATGCAGCGTGTTGGCCGACTAGGGCCGGCGCGTGCATGCAAGCATCAGCCGCACAGAAGCCTACTGCGCCAGGTGTGTAGATTCGGCGATGGACACCGCCACTTCCAGAGTCTCCGCGAGGCCGCCCAGGCGCACCCCGCGCACCGGTGCGGCATCGCGATAGTCGCGGCCGCAGGCAATGCGCACATAGCGTTCGTCCGGGCTTTGACGGTTGGCAGCATCGAAGCCGACCCAGCCCAGGTCCGGCACGAAAATCTCGGCCCAGGCATGACTGGCGGCTGCCGCATCGGCGATCGGGCACAGGTAGCCGCTGACATAGCGGGCCGGGAAGCCCTGCGAACGGGCCGCGGCGATCAATACGTGAGCATGGTCCTGGCAGACCCCGGCACCGGCGGCAAATGCCGCTGCCGCGGTGGTTTCGGCATCGGTCTGATAGGGCAGGTAGTCGACATGGTCGCGCACGCTGTTGCAGAGACGATGCAGCCGGTCGACCGCGCCGTCTGCGTCGCCGGCACTCGCCTCGGCGAGCGCGAGGATATCTGCGTTGCCAGCGGTCAACTCGGTATCGGCCAGATAGAACATCGGCGGCAGGGTCTCGTTGGCACCGCCGTGAATACCGTGTTGTTCGTGGGTGGTCACTTCGCCACGTATCGACAGCTTTACCGTTTCCACACTGCGATCGATGGTATGGGTGGCCACCGGGTTGCCGAAACCATCGGTACAGGTTGGCTGCAGGCGCTTGCCATCAACCGTGACGCGCCACTCCTTCACGGTTTGTCCGGGGGTGCTCGCCGGCCACATGCGCAGCGCCTGGATCACCAGGCTGGCGGCCTCGCCATAGCGGTAGGTGGTGTCGTGGACGATGTGGAGTTGCATGGCTGAAAGCCTTTTGGAGGGGAGGCCGGTCTGCGCTAGAACAAATGTCCCTTGGCGATTTCTGCGCCCAGCTCCGCGGTGCGGTCGATCAGTCGGGTCAGGTATTCGTGCAGGCCGTTCTTGATGATCGTCTCGACATTGGCATAGCGCAGATCCGCATACAGTGAGTTGGCCTGGCGCTTGGCCTCGGCGGCCAGTCGTGGGTCCTGCCGTTCGATTGCATCGAGGTTCTGGGTGATCTGTTGGTAGCAGAACGTCAGCGAACGCGGGAACACGCTGCTGGTAATCAACAGCTCGGCTACGCGGGCTGGCTCGACGATGCCCTTGAACAGCACCCGATAAGCGCGGCGGGCACTGACCACGCGCAAGATCGCCAGCCATTGGTAGTAGTCGATCACGCCTCCCACGTCACTGACTGCGCTCAATCGCACGTGGTACTTCACGTCGAGCAGGCGCGCGGTATTGTCGGCACGTTCGAGGAATTGGCCGGCACGGGTGAAATGAAAGCCATCGCGACGCAGCATATTGTTCGAGCACACGCCGTGGAACAGACCGGCACGCGACTTGACCCAGTCGAGGAATTCGCCAAGCCGGTCGGCATCCATCGCTTCGGCACGATAGCTGGACAGTTCCTGCCAGCTGGCGTTGACCGCTTCCCACATGTCGGCAGTCAGCGCGGTGCGCACTGCGCGCGCGTTGCGACGGGCGGTTTCAATGCAGCTGACGATCGAGGACGAGTTGTCGCGGTCGAACGCGAGGTATTGAATCACGGAGGCTTCGTCGGCTGTCGCGTGGTTCTCGAAATAGCTGTCGCGACAACCGGCGGCGACGATCGCGGACTCCCATTCGCTGTTGTGACTGGTGTCCACCCGCACCGCGCTCATGTGTCCGGCGACCTGCAGCAGGCGCGCGAGATAATCGGCGCGTTCCATGTAGCGCGCCAGCCAGAACAGGTTGTCGGCAGTACGTGCGAGCATCAGTTTTCCAGAACCCAGGTGTCCTTGGTGCCGCCACCCTGCGACGAGTTGACCACCAGCGAACCGTCCTTCAACGCGACCCGGGTCAGCCCGCCCGGCACCACGCGGATACGGTCAGCACCACACAGCACGAATGGGCGCAGATCGACGTGGCGCGGCGCGATACCGGCATCGACGAAGGTAGGTACGGTCGACAGCGCCAGTGTCGGTTGCGCGATGTAATCCTGCGGCCGGCTTTTTAGCAGGGTGCGGAACGCTTCCAGTTCGGCCTTGCTGGCGTGCGGCCCGACCAGCATGCCGTAGCCGCCGGAGCCGTGTACCGCCTTGACGACCAGCTGGTCGAGGTGCTCCAGCACATAGCGCAATTCGTCAGGCTTGTTGCAGTCGTGGGTCGGCACGTTGTTCAGCAATGGCTCTTCACCGAGATAGAAGCGGATCATTTCCGGCACGTGGATGTAAACCGCCTTGTCGTCGGCGATGCCTGCGCCGACGGCATTGGTCAGGGTGAGGTTGCCGGCGCGGTTGGCGAAATGCAGGCCGGGCACCCCGAGCATCGAGTCGGGGCGAAACACCAGTGGGTCGATATAGTCATCGTCGACCCGGCGGTAGATCACGTCGACGCGCTCGAGCCCGGCCGTGGTGCGCTGGTAACAGACATCCTTGCTGACCAACAGATCGGCACCTTCGACCAGGTCGATGCCCATTTCGTCGGCGAGGAACGCATGCTCGTAATAGGCGCTGTTGTGGATGCCGGGCGTCAACAGCACGATGGTGGGTTCGCCCGGGCAGTTTGGCGGTGCCAGCGAGCGCAGGGTCGCCAGCAGCTCGTCCGGGTAATGCGCTACCGGTGCCACCGCGTTGCGGCGAAACAGCTCCGGGAACAGACGCAGCATGACCTCGCGGTTCTCCAGCATGTAGGAGACACCCGAGGGTGTGCGACAGTTGTCTTCCAGCACGTAGTAATCGTCGGGTCCGGTACGGACCATGTCGATGCCGGCGATATGCGCGTACATGCCGCCAGGCAGGTCGAGCCCGGCCATCTCGGGGCGGAATTCGCTGTTGTGCAGGATCAGTTGCTCCGGCACGCGGCCGGCGCGGATGATCTCGCGATCGTGATAGACGTCGTGCAGGAACGCATTCAGCGCCTTGGCACGCTGTTCCAGGCCGAGACGCAAACGCTGCCACTCGGCCTGTGCCAGCACACGTGGAATCAGGTCGAACGGAATCAGGCGTTCGGCATCGCCGCCTTCGGTATAGACCGCGAAAGTGATGCCGATACGCCGGAACAACACCTCCGCTTCGCGCCGCTTCAAGGCCAGTTGTTCAGCCGGCATCGACTTCAGCCATGCATCGATCAACGCATAGGGCGTGCGGACGCCGTCGGTCCAGCCCATTTCGTCGAAAATCGTCGTGCCTGACCGCATCTGGGTGCTCCGGAGACGTACTGCGACCGTGCAACCTGTGCACCACAAAGTCAAGGATGCCCAGCTGACGACGGGTGAGCCGCCCCGGGCCGCGACGTGTCGGCATCGGGATGAACCAAGGACGCGGTGTGTGTGAGTTTCTGACGGGCGGAGCCGTGACCCAGGCCGCCCCGAACGGCAATGGACCAAAAGCCTCGCGCAGTTGCGGGGAAGCCCTGAAACCGCCTACAGTCGACTTGGCCGTGGGAGATTTGCATGTCACGGTTTTCTTTCCGTAGGAGCGTGTCGGACTTATGAAGAATCGGCTGCAAATCTGCCTGCGCGGTCCATATTTCCGCCGTTTCTTGGTCGATAGAACGACTATCGGCCGGCGAATCGTCGAAAATCTGTCCTCG
>SCSE01000042.1 GCA_004298015.1 Rhodanobacter sp. | reverse complement strand
GATGTTGACGCCGGAGTTGCCGATCTTGCCGTAGATGTCCGGGCGCGGGGCCGGGTCTTCGCCGTACAGGGTGACCGAGTCGAACGCGGTGGACAGCCGCGTGGCGGCGCCGCCCTGGCTCAAGTAATGGAAGCGGCGGTTGGTGCGCTCGGGCGTGCCTTCGCCGGCGAACATGCGGGTGGGGTCTTCACCGCTGCGGCGGTATGGATAGACGCCGCCGGTGTACGGGTAATGGCCGGGCAGGTTTTCGCGGCCGAGGAAGCTGAGCAGATCGCCCCAGCTCTGGGTGGTGGGCGGCGCGACCTTGGGGATCTTCTGGTGGCTGAGCGAGTCGCGGTAGTTGTCGACCTTGATGACCTTGTCGCGCACCTTGTACTCGGTGACCTCGTCGGTGACCGACTTGTACAGCGTCGGCCACTCGCGCAGCTGGTGGATCGCCTCGTGGCTGAGCTCCTTCAGGGCGGCGTTGTAGCGCTGGCGCAGCAGCAGGAGGGAGCGGTCGACTGGACCGGCTCCGCCTTTTTGCTCGTCACCCCCGCGAAGGCTGGGGTCCAGTGACTTGTCGTCCGCGTCCTGCGAGTGCGGGGCAGAAGGCGGCTGGATCCCAGCCTTCGCTGGGATGACGGGCTGGGAGTTTGAGGAGGGATGAAGGTCGGCGTGGCGGTACAGCTCCAGCGGTCTGGGCAGCTTGTCGTCGCCCAGTTCCTTCAGCGACTCGTAGTAGTGCTGCGCCTTGCTGGCGTACTCGGCCTGGGTCTCGATGCTGCGGTTGATCGCGCGGCCCTGCTCGGCGATTTCGGCCAGGTAGCGCACACGGGCGCCGGGGATCAGCACGGTGGCGCGCGGGGATTTGAGCGTGGTGTCGAGCTTGGGTTGCCAGTCGCATTTGCTGGTGTTGTTGTAGGAGCCCACCCTGTGGGCGATTTCCGCACCGAAAGATTCGGACGCGGCGGGGTCGCGCACAGGGTGCGCTCCTACAACGGCGGTGGTGGGGTCGGTGGCGGGGTCGCGCACAGGGTGCGCTCCTACGGCGTCGGTGGTGGGGTCGGTGGCGGGGTCGCGCACAGGGTGCGCTCCTACAACGGCGGTGTCGGGTTCGCCGAGATGGAGCTTTTCGCGCATCAGCCGGCACAGGTTCACGAACATCCAGCTGACGCCGGGGTCGTTGAACTGGCTGGCGATGGTGGGGTAGGCGGGCACGTCCTCGTCGGCGACGTTGAACGCGGTGCGGTTGCGCTTCCACTGCTTGCGTACGTCGCGCAGGGCGTCTTCGGCACCGCGCTTGTCGAATTTGTTGAGGATGATCAGCTCGGCGAAGTCGATCATGTCGATCTTCTCCAGCTGACTTGCGGCGCCGTAGTCGCTGGTCATCACGTAGGCGGGGAAATCGACCAGATCAACGATTTCGGAATCGCTCTGGCCGATGCCGGCGGTTTCGACGATCACCAGGTCGTAGGGCTGGCTCTTGAGGAAGTCGATGCAGTCGTGCAGCACGATGCTGGTGGCGGCGTGCTGGCGGCGGGTAGCCATCGAGCGCATGTAGACGCGATGGCTGCGCAGCGAGTTCATGCGGATGCGGTCACCCAGCAGGGCGCCGCCGGAACGGCGCCGGGTCGGGTCGACCGCGAGCACGGCGATGCGCATCTTGGGGAACGCGTGCAGGAAGCGCAGCAGCAGCTCGTCGACCACGCTGGACTTGCCGGCGCCGCCGGTGCCGGTGAGGCCGAGAACGGGGGTGTGCCTGCCGGCGAGTTGCCACTCCTTGCGCAGGCGCGCCAGTTCGGCGTCGGCGAGGTGACCCTCCTCGATGGTGGAGAGCATGTGGCCGATCGAGATTTCGTCGTCGATGTCGACCTGGGGCACGGCGGCGGTTTCCGCCTTGGCGCGCTTGGCCGCACCGGTGCGCGCGCGCAGCATCACGTCCTCGATCATCTCGACCAGGCCCAGCTTCATGCCGTCGTTGGGATGGTAGATGCGCTCGACGCCGTAGGCTTGCAGCTCGCGAATTTCCTCGGGGGTGATGGTGCCGCCGCCACCGCCGAACACGCGGATGTGGCCGGCGCCGCGCTCGCGCAGCATGTCGACCATGTACTTGAAGTACTCGACGTGACCGCCCTGGTAGGACGACAGCGCGATCGCGTCGGCGTCTTCCTGCAGCGCGGCGCGCACCACGTCCTCGACTGAGCGGTTGTGGCCGAGGTGGATCACCTCGGCGCCCTGCGCCTGGATGATCCGCCGCATGATATTGATCGCCGCGTCGTGGCCGTCGAACAGGCTGGCCGCGGTGACGAAGCGCAGCGGGGTGGTTTCGGCCGGCGCGGTGGCGGCGGGGACGTGCTTGGCGGGGGAACTCATGGCAACTCCGGACATCGTGTGCTTGAACCCCTCGATTCTAATCGGGTTCGGCACTCGACGCTTGGAGCGCGCCGCATACTGCGGCGTACAGCCTGGTGAGTCGCACAGCCCATCCTAGCCACGGCCTACACTGCGCTCAGTCCGTCTCAGGGCAGTGCAACTGCTGCCAAGCAGATTCACCGCAGTTTTCGCGTGAGATCAAAGGCAACCGGCCAGTCGATGTCGCGACGCCCCCACAGGGGGAATATCCCGAAACCCGCGCTACGACGAAGACAGTCCGGTAGCGGCCTGGAACCGCTCACGGTCGTGCTGAAAGCGTTTGCGAAGTTCAGCCAGGGCCTCGTTCTCCGTGGCTTCCATCATCGATCCGAACAGACGCTGAAAATGCGTTCGCATCGCTCGTCGCGCAGCCGCTGGATCGCGATTTCTCAGGGCGTCGAGAACCACCACGTGCTCGTCGCTACGCGGTCCATTGTCGTGATGACAGACGCGTGCGTAGGCCTCTTGCACATTCGGCAGCTCGGTGCGCATCCGCCAGATTTGCTGGATGCAGTACTCAATCACCGGATTGCCCGCGATGCGTGCGATGGCGAGGTGGAACTTCCGGTCCGCCGCGTTGACGGCTTCCGTCGATGCCGCCGGATCGCACATCGCGGCAATCAGCTTCTCGAGCTCGGCCAGCTCATCGGTATCTATCTTGCCTGCCGCCAAAGCGGCAGCTTCTGATTCGATCACGGCCCGCGCGGCGGTCAGGTCAAAAGCCGACACCTCGGGCAGGACATTCGCGGCATCGGCCGGCCGCTTCCTGACGTAGGCGCCCGATCCAGGCTTGATCTCGATGCGCTGCTGGGCGTCGAGCGCAATTTCCGCCTCCCGCACGGTGACGCGGCTGACACCGAAACGTTCGGCAAGATCACGCTCGCCCGGAAGCCTCGACCCCGGTGGAAACTCGCCGGCATCGATCAGCTTGAGAATTTTTGCGGCAATGGAGTGATAGAGACGGTTTTCGGACATGTTTGAATGTTTGTCATGGCGGAAGGGGCAAAGCGCACACTGGCAGCATCTCCTACCCGAGAAAATGGAGCTGGCTCAAGCCCCCTTTCCCGGCCGGCTCGGAAGCGATAGCGTGCATCCACATGATACTGCGTCCATAAGCTTTGGTGCGCCCGAAAGCCGCCCTGGATGGTAAGTGTGCGAGCTGGGGCTTATGGGTGAGAGTGGATGCCTCCATCGAGGTTTATGGCCCGGACAGGCCTCAAACTGGGTTTCCCGCTACCGGGGATACGGCGATTCTCGAAACGGTGGAGCTGCCCGGCATGCCAACTTGACTCCGGCGCTGGTTGAAGGACAACGGTTTAACCGCCTTCCTATGGGTGATGCTGGAAATGCCCCCCATGATGAATTCGGCCCGCTATGTCTTTTAAACGGCGACGGTACGGATCACTTCCGAGCGACCGCACCCGCGGCATCGCAATCCTCGTTCATGGCGCAGCCTCCCCGATGCCACTTCGCCCCGTCGCCGGTTGAATCCACTGGGGAGACTGCACCACCTTCACATTTCCCGTGCCGTTGTGACAGGTTCCACCTTACAGCTTCAGGCGCGCGCCCAGCATGAAATACCGCTCGGACAGTCGCGAAGTGAATTTCTCATTCGGCCAGACCCAGAAATACGATTGGCGTTCGTTCGTCAAATTCTGACCCTGCAAGAACACCTGAAGATGCCTGTTGACCTGGTAGGTAACACTTGCATCCAGTCGCTTCGTCGGCATCTGGTACAGCTCAAACCCGTTGATGCCCGCGTAATTGGAGGATACGGCCTTCTGGCTCCGATAATTGCCCGCCAAGCGCACCTGCAAGGGACCATGTTGATACCAGATAATCAGGTTTCCACTTTTCTTGGAATTGTCCTGAAACGGAATGGCATGGCCGGCCAGGTCCGTCTTGCCCGTATTGCTAGGCGCCCACGTCGCGTTGATTTCCATCCCGGTATGCGACAGGAAACCCGGCAAAAATGTGAACGCCTGCCGATAATCCCCTTCAAAGCCCTGGATAACGGCTCCAGTGCCCTGCACGGGCTGGGTAACACCGATGCAGCGGTTGCGGACTACACCATCCTCATCCGGCAGGCTGCAGTTTATGACAGAGCTGTTCACAATGAAGCTGGCCATGTTGATTCTGAACCACGCAAGGCTCAACATGCTGCCGGGGTTCATGTAGTACTCAAGCGACGCACCGTAATTGGTGGACCGCCACGGCTTGAGATTTGGATTGCCACTGGACGAAGCCGACGTGATTGCCTGCACGGTCTGCCCATTCGTCGTCACGCTTTGATAATTGGTCTTGAAGCCACCACCCCACTCGTTAAGCGACAGCGGCATCATGTTCTTGGCTTCCGCCAGGCGCAGCACCAGCTTTGGCGTCAAGTCTATTGCGACGTTGATCGCCGGCAAAATATCCGTGTACTGTCGGCCCGTATGAACGGTACCCCCCGGCAGCGGCTTGAACCCATACGGTTGCGGCATACCGCTGAGGTTTTGAGTGACCCCCAGATTCGTCCGGACGATCCGGACGCCGAAGTTGCCGCTGAAGGAGTGGCCCGCCAGATCGCCGTTGAAATTCGCCTGGCCGTAGGCAGTGCGCTCCTTGAGCAGCACATTCCAGCTTTGCGCGGTGTCAGCAACCTGCGTCGCGGTACCGCCCGTGACCGTGTTGTACCACTGATACGGGTTTTTCATCGAATTGGGGTTGATCGCATAGCCGACCATTCCGGAGACTTGGCCGGGATTGACCAGCTTTTGAAGATTTGAGCTGATAATGCCTGGCAGCTGCGCCAGCGGACCTGCAAGTTGGTTGGCGCGGAAATACCCGTATGCGTTACCTGCCGTACACGCGCCCGGGACACCTTCTCCATCCACTGTACGGTTGGCCGTGTTGAACCTCACCAGGCAACCTGCCGGGTCCGAGGCACCATTTCCCGCATACACCCGTGAACCAAAGACATAGGTGTTGAGGTCGGCCGAACGGATGCTGTTGCGCAAGCCGAAGTCCACGTTAAATTGATCGCTGAAGTGATAATGCCCGTCAGCACGGATCACATTCATGCCGGCATGGGCGCTGCTACCGTCACCATATACGCCCTTGACTGCGTACGAACTTTGCTGAGCGAGGCTCGACGCTACGGCGGCAGGGAAGCTGACGACAGGATTGGTCCCGCCGAAGTTCGCATTCATCGCATACGAGTACGGGACGGACCCGTTCGGGTTGAACGGAAAATTTCCGCCCATGTTGGCTGGATGAACGTACACGGTAGGCGGAAGTGTCACCCCCGGCATGAGGGCATTCGGCCACTCCACACCGTTGCCGCTGGACAGATCGATCGTTGCCTCATTCATCAACTGGCTCGCCGTCGCATTGACAAAGCGCAGGTTTCCCGTGAGCGCACCGCCGTTGTCGAAGTTGAGGGCGACGTCAAAATTTCTTGAAATGGAACGGGTTTTTACGGCCTTCGATTCCGGCTCCATATCGCCAACCCAGACATTGTAGTCTTGCACGGTGTTGAACGTCTGAGCCCAGTTGCCCGACTGCACGCCCGGCGAGTTGGTGTTATTGGTCAAAAGGGCGTTGGTGGGCGTGGACACCGCCGGCAGGCTGGTTGGTGCCCGCTGGTTGACCGGCAGGGAAATGATGGACGACGTCAGGTCACTGGTTGTCTGGGTGGAGTAAAACCCGTCCGCTGTCACCGTGAACCCACTACCCAGGTCCATCTGGAACGAACTGTTCAGTCCGGTCCGCTTGGGTTGCACTACCTCGTTGGCAGCCAGGAACCGCGGCGGACTGTAAAACGCGCCGTTGGACGTGCCATCACCATTGACGTCCACACCCCCATTGGGCAGGCTGACGACACCCGGTGGCACCGGGAATCCGCTCCAGCCTTTCAGATAGCCATAGGTACTGGTCGCGGAACTCGAGTTCTCGCCGGCAATCACGCCGTTATCCCTCCAGCCCTGGTTGCTGTAATTGTGGGCGAAGTCCGAATAGGACGCCGCCAGCAGTATTCCCCAGTTGCCCTGATCGTTATAGCCGATCAATACGTTGCCACTGGGCTCGGTTTTTTTGGTGACCGAGCCTCTTCCGCCCTCGACCGTGCCATTCACCGTCCACCCGAAAGGTAGATCCCAGGGGCGGCGCGTACGCAAATTGATGGTTCCGGAGATTCCCGAGGTCAGGTTATTGGCGGTAGCCGACTTCAATACATCGGCTCCCGAAAACAGCTCCGAGGGCAGGGTCTCGAAATTCGGTTGAATGGAGTAGATGTTGTCGGCGGTGACGAACGCCTCGCCATTGACCAGCGTACTTACCTCGGGGAGACCGCGTATGTTGATAGTCGCGCCCTCGCCAGCAACGTGGTCGACCTGCACACCCGTGATTCGGCTCAGCGAGTCCGCAATGGTCACATCGGGAAGCTGACCAATGCCCACCTCGGAAATACTGTCCTGAATGCCTGGCGCTGTACGCTTGAGTTCGATCGCCTTCATGGTCGAACGACGGAGGCCTACCACTTGAACAGCCTGGAGCTGTTGCACCGGCGGCTTGGCCGTCTTGTGCCCATGCTTCGCGCCGCGGCTGGCCTTGTTCACAGCAGCATCGGTCACGGCCTGGCCACTGCTGCTGGCCTGCTCTTGCGAGCTGCCCTGGGTGCTGGCGCCGCCTGGAGCGACTGCTCCATACGCGGCGCCGCTGGCCGCCAGAGCCGCCGCAATACCAACAAAAAGTGCCGTCTTGCATACAGTTATCATGGTTAGTCTCCGTCTTTTACGCATTTAACCCGCACCCGGTCACCATGCCGTGGGGCTAATGGTCTACCGATGGCGCGCGATACAGTTGCCGGTTGATACAAAGTGATCGTTTGATGCCACTACCAAAGTGTTATCCGCTGCCTGCAAATGAAAACAGCCGGTCGATTTCCTGAAAGGCCATACATGGCAATGCCCCGATAGCCCACCTGCAATGCAGATGTTCTGGCAGCGTCCTGAAACGGGTCGAAATCACGCTTAATGCGCGCGCAAAGCTGGGCCAGCGTCTCGCGCGCCATGGCTTCCAGCAGAGGATCGAAGAGGCAAAAAAGGTGGCATCACCTCGCATCGCGTCTCGGGGTCCGGATAGATCTCGGCTCGTAAAGGCAGCAGGGACCTCCACGTGCTCGTCGTTATGCGACACGTGGTCGTCGCGACCTATTCGCACAATCGCCTCGTGCGCATGCGGCAGTTCGATGCGCATCCGCCCGAATTGCCGAATGCTGCAATCAATGAGCGGATTGCCCGTTAGGCGTGCGATGGCAAGATGGAACATTCGAACCGCTTCCCCGGCGGCTTCCGTCAATGCGCGTCCATCGCACATCGCGCCAATCGGCTTGTCGAGCGCCGCAAGCTCGTCGCCCCCGCTTACGCGGCCTGCCGCCAATGCGGCAGCTTCAGATTCGATCAGCGCAGGTACCGGAGTCAGGTCAAACGCTGACACCCCAGGGAAAATGCTTGCTGTATCAGCCGATGGTTTTCTGATGCAAGCAACCGATCCGGGCTCGATTTCACGCCGTTCCTGAGCGTCGAGCGCCATGGCTGCGTTACGCATGCTGACGCGGCCGACGCCAAAGCGTCCAGCCCGGTCGCACTCGGCGGGGAGCCGTGATCCTGGCGGATACTCGTGCGTGTCGATTTGTACGACAGCGCCCAGCCGCTGCTGCGCATCCAGTGCCACCACGCCCGCATCGCACCTCTGGCCTATGGAAGACTCGACCAAGCCAAGCAGGCCAGTGACCGTCACCTGCTTCAAGGTAGCCATCTTGCCGGGGGCCGTTTGCGCCGTCGCATGCCTGGATCGCAACGTATCCGCTGGCGTGGCTGCCCCTTGCGACTTCCTGGCCAACGCCCATGGCTGACCGTCCGTGATGCCGTTCTGTGCCTCTTGGAGTGGGCCGCGAACCTGAATCGCCGGAGCGCGAGGCGCAGATGGCAAAGCGATGATCAGCACGCCGGGCTTGAATCGCTGGGCCGCTGCCAGTGAGTGATGTGTTTTCACGCCCCCTCCCGAGGTGAATTCGTGATGCCGTCATTGCTGACTTACCACATGGTTTACCTATTAATCGAATATGTCAAGCATTCGGTATGTTGTTTCGCACTACCTATTGAACATACCAAATATCTAAGATCGATTGCGATATCTCGACATATTGTGCATACCAAATAACCTGTCCAAAATATCATCATTGGTATGTAGACAAGCCTCAATACAGGGTATACCCTAGCTCAAACAGCTCGACTTGAAGCGCAACTTAGCCCGTGGATATAAGTGTGAACTGGCAACCATCGTGTCTTCCAAGCCCGCTGACCACTTTGGCCATCATCCGATAGGAATGGGCGTGCAACCTTGCCGCAGCGATCCGATAGCTGGTGTGTACCGAGACAGCAGTCCGCCGACCTGGCCGAGCGCCGTGCCGCGGGACCATCGTCGTGGCCAATGCGGGGACTTCCCGAACCGCCTCAGTGGATTGGTCGACGGTAGCGCCATCCGCTGCACCTACAGCGTCGCCAACCCGCTGCTGATCGACACGCACCATACGTTCACGAACACACCCCCTATGCCGTCAGACATCGTCACCGAGGCCTCCCGATGAAAAGCCGCTACTCCGTTACCGCCCTGTTGTTTGCAGTGACCTGCGTGTCGCCGTTGCTGCTGCCCACGCCCGCTCATGCCGCGTCCCCGGCTGCGTTGAAAGCAGGCATTCGTGCCGATGACGCCGCGCCGATACTCATCTCCGCGGCGCAATGGCGCCGCATGGCCGAGCAAGGCCCGCATTCGCCGCTGTTCGCACACACCCAGGCGCTGCTGACCACGTCGGTTCGCAAGGCAATGGCTGACGGCTTCCACGTGCCGGTACCGAAGGGTCTTGCCGGCGGGTATTCGCAGCAACAGCACAAGCGCAACTACAAGTTGATCAAGGCCGCCGGCACCCTGTATCGCCTTACCGGCAACCATGCCTACGCCGATTTCGCGCGCGACATCCTGCTGAAATACGCGAAGCTGTATCCCACGCTGGGCCGGAACCCGGGCGGTCACGGTCAACATGCCGGCGTACTGTTCTGGCAGGTGCTCAACGATTCGGTGTGGCTGGTCAATTCCATCCAGGGTTACGACGCGATCCGCGACACGCTTAGTGAAAAGGATCGGCGCGACATCGACGACAACGTCTTCCGGCGCATGGCGCATTTCCTGTCCGTCGAGAACCCGGAAGTTTTCGACCGTATCCACAACCACGCGACCTGGGACGATGCCGGCGTCTACATGACTGGCCTCGTGCTGCGTGACCCGACGCTGGCCAAGGAATCACTGCTGGGACTTCACGAGGACGGCAAGACCGGCTTGCTCAGGCAGCTCCACCAGTTGTACTCACCGGACGGCTACTACCGGGAAGGCCCCTACTACGCACGTTATGCGATGGAGCCGTGGATGGTTTTTGCCGATGCGGCACAGCAAAACGATCCAAAGCTCAAGATTTTTCAGCGCCATGACGGCGCCTTGCTGAAGACGGTCGATGCGCTGGTCCAGCAGACCTACTCGGGACTCTTTTTCCCGATAGATGACTCCCTGCGCAAGGGGCTGGACAGCGGTGAAGTGGTCCAGGGAATCGCCACCACCTATGCCCAGACGCACGACAACCGGCTGCTGTCGATCGCGCAGGAGCAGGGGCGCACGGTGCTGACACCCGGCGGACTGGAGGTCTCCGAAGCGTTGCAGGCCGGCAAGGCCAAGCCGTTCGACTTCCACCCGATCCTGCTGCGTGACGGCCCGGATGGCCACCAGGGCGGCCTGGCGATCATGCGCATGGGTGGTGCCGATGGCCAGACGCTGGTGATGAAAAACACCGCGATGGGCATGGGTCATGGGCACTTCGACAAGCTCAACTGGCTGTTTTATGACCACGGCCATCCCGTCGTGACCGACTACGGCTCCGCACGATTCCTCAACATCAAGGTCAAGCAGGGCGGGATATATCTGCCGGAGAACACCAGCTGGGCCAAGCAGACGATTGCCCACAATACCCTGGTGGTCAATGAAACCAGCGATTACGGCGGCAATTGGCATGTCGGCGCGAAATTGCCGCCGAAGCAGTTGCTGTTCGCGGTGACCGGCGACACGCAGATTTCCTCCGCGCGCATGGTTGGCGCCTTCAAGGGAGTCAGCTTCACCCGCACGCTGGCGCTGCTGAAGGATGCGGATCTGCGCTACCCGATCGTCGTCGACCTGCTGCGCGTGCACGGCGACAAGCCCGCGCGCTATGACCTGCCGCTGCATTTCGCCGGTCATATCGCCCAGTTGGGTTTCAAGACCACGCACGACGTGGCGCAACGCCGGATTCTGGGCAAGGCCAATGGCTACCAGCATCTGTGGGTCGACGCTACATCTTCTCCGACCGGTAAACAGCGCACGTTCGAGTGGTTGCTGGGGGGTCGGTTCTATTCCTACCGCTTCGGAGCCAGTGCGCCAACCAGCGTGATCGTGGCTGAGCTGGGTGCCAACGATCCCAACTTCGACCTGCGCCATGGGCAGATGACATTGCTCCGACGCATGGACGGCCAGCGCGACGCGACGTTCTTCAGCGTGCTGGAGCCGCATGGCATGTACAACGGCGATACCGAAACCACCAGCGGCGAAAACAGTCGCATCGATGACATGGTCCGCCTGGACGGCAAGGATGCCCAGGTGATTGTGCTGACCCTCGAGGGGGGCAAGACGCTGGCCCTGGGCGTGGCCAACGACCCCTCCGCTGCCAGCGCCAGGCATCACGTCAGCGGCAAGGGTTACGACTACCGCTGGACTGGCGGCTGGGCGCGCTTCGATGCCAAGTCGGGCACCGCCAAGGCCGGCGCTGACGGCAAGACGTCATCGTGAGTCGGGTCCGTACAGGCGTGCGCTGGCTGATCATCGGACTGATCGCGCTGGCAACCGTCATCAATTACATCGACCGCAATGCACTGGCGGTGATGTGGCCGGCGATCGCCAGGGACGTGGGCGCCACCAAGGATGACTATGCCTTGCTGGTGACGGTGTTCATGCTGGCCTATGCCGCCGGCCAGTTCCTGTTTGGACGGCTGTTCGACATCATCGGCACGCGGCTCGGCTTTGCGCTGTCCATCGGCATGTGGTCGATCTCCATCGCGCTGCATTCAGTCACGCATTCGATCCTGTCTTTCAGCATCGTGCGCGCCATGCTCGGTCTGAGCGAAGCCGGTGCGTGGCCGGGCGTGGTGAAGGCGAATGCCGAATGGTTCCCGGCGCACGAGCGCGCGCTGGCGCAAGGCATCTTCAATGCTGGTGCCTCGGTGGGCGCGATCATTTCGGCACCGCTGATTGCGTTTCTCTACTTGTGGCTGGGTTGGCGCGGCACCTTCGTGCTGGTTGGGTCGATCGGTTTCCTGTGGCTATTGCCATGGCTGCTGGTCTACCGCGCAGGACCGGACAAGCACCCGTGGGTCAGCGAAGCCGAACGCCTGTTGATTGCCGATCGCACCACCCGTGAGCAGACCCCATCGGTAGCGGAATACATGCCGACCCTGCGCCAACTGATGTCGCACCGACAGAGCTGGGGCATCGTGATGTCGCGCTTCTTCCTGGATCCGATCTGGTGGCTGTTCGTGTCCTGGTTGCCGATCTACCTGGCCGAGACCTTCGGATTCGACATCAAGCAGATCGGCATCTTCGCCTGGGTCCCTTACGTGGGCGCCGCCATTGGCAGCCTGGCCGGAGGATGGTTGTCAGGCAAGCTGATCGCGGCCGGTTGGAGCGTGGATCGCGCGCGCAAGTGGGCCATTACGGTGGGCTGCGTGATCATGGGCCCTGCCCTGCTCGGTGCGGTGCTGGCTACCAACCCGGTGTTCGCCGTGCTCACCATCGCCGCCGTGCTATTCGGCTTCCAGGTAGCCATCGGCAACGTGCAGACCCTGCCCGGCGACATCTTTGGCGGCAAGTCGGTGGGCTCGCTGGCGGGCATCAGCGGCATGGCCGCCGTGGCCGGCACGCTGCTCACCACCTGGCTCGTCCCCGCGATGACCAAGGTTTCCTACGCACCGATTTTTATCCTGGTCGCCGCTTTGGTGCCAATGGCGCTGATTGCGACGTGGGTGATCACCGGCCCGATCAAGAAGATTGAAGATCCCGCACCCCACGCCTGATCCGCCCCACCCACCCCTCACTGAAAAGGAAAAGCTCATGTCATTCAAAAACAAGGTTGCCATCGTCACCGGCGGCGCACGCGACATCGGTCGTGCGGTCTCGCTGAAACTGGCCGCGGCCGGTGCCAAGGTGTGCATCGACTACGTCGACGACGAGGATAGCGCGCGCGAAACGCTGGCGATGATCGAGGCCGCCGGCGGCACGGCGATCCTGCACCTCGCCGACGTCACCCAGGCCGACAAGGTGGCGGGCCTGGTGGCGGCGACCCAAGCCGCCTTCGGTGAGCGCATCGACGTATTAATCAACGTGGCCGGCGGCATCGTTGGACGCAAGCCGCTGGCCGATATCGACGAGGTGTTCTACCACCAGGTGATGGATCTGAACCTGAAGTCGGTCTACCTGACCACGCGTGCGGTGGCACCGCACATGAACGAGGGCGGGGCGATCGTCAATTTTGCGTCGCTCGCTGGCCGCGACGGCGGCGGCCCAGGCTCGGCGATTTACGCCACCGCCAAGGGCGCGGTGATGACCTTCACGCGTTCGATGGCGAAAGAGCTTGGCCAGCGTGGCATTCGCGTCAATTCGCTGTGCCCCGGCATGATCGCCACCCGCTTCCACGACGAATTCACCAAGCCCGAGGTGCGTGCGGCGGTGGCCAACGCAACCCCGCTGCGCCGTGAAGGCCGGGCGGAAGAAACCGCGGACGTCGCGCTGTATCTGGCCTCGGATGCAGCCAGCTTCATCAACGGCGTCAATCTCGATGTAAACGGTGGGGTGGCTTTTTCCTGAGAACGCAAAGATCAGCTGCGCTATCGCCGGTGACATCGACGGTAGCGCAGGTGCCTGCATCGCACGCCATTCTCGTCCAGGGACGGACAAGGCGATGCCCTCCAGTCATCCATCAACGACCTCGATGATGAAGCACACCCATCGACCGACCATCAGGCTGACGGGCGCATGCCCACGCTTCGACCATGACCATCGCCCGGTCTGATGCGTGCGGGCAAGCCCGCGCCCCACACCCCGATGCCAATGATCAGGAAAAAATCCGATGACTCCGATGACTCCAACCACTCACCTGCTACCCCCCAGTCTCCTGCGATGAACGCACGAGAGCCATTTTCGATTCCAGCCGAGGCGGGCAAGCGCTGGGACTGTGCCGCGCTCGGCGAGGTGATGCTCCGCTTCGATCCCGGCGAGGAGCGCATCCGCATGGCGCGGCAGTTTCGCGTGTGGGAGGGTGGCGGTGAATACAACGTCGTCCGCGGCTTGCGGACGACCTTTGGCCATCGCAGCGTGGTGCTGACCGCGCTTCCGCGAAATGAACTCGGCCTGCTCGCCGAGGGACTCATCGCGCAGGGCGGCACCGATACCAGCCAGATCGTATGGCGGGACTACGACGGCATTGGCCGCAACACGCGCATGGGCCTGAACTTCACCGAGCGCGGCTTTGGTTTGCGTGCGGCGCTGGGCATGTCCGATCGAGCGCAGTCGGCCGCGGCCCAGATCCAGCCCGACGAATTCCACTGGGATGCGCTGTTTGGCAACGGCGGTACGCGCTGGCTGCATACCGGCGGTATCTTCGCCGCCCTGTCGGAAAGCACGGCGCGAACCGCGATTGCCGCGGTGCAGGCCGCCCGTCGCCACGGCGTGATTGTCTCGTACGATCTCAATTACCGTGCCAGCCTCTGGAACAGCCATCCCGACGCGGACGCCGCCCGCCTCACCAATTGCGCCATCGCCGACGAATGCGACCTGTTGATCGGCGACGAATACGGCCTCGCCGCCTGCCTCGGCATGGATGTAGCCGACCTCGGTGTGCGGGCCTCGCCGATGGACAGTGCCCCTGCCGAGGCCGCCGCGCAACGGGCTCTGGATCGATTTCCGCGCCTGCAGGCCGTGGCCTTCACCTTGCGCGATGCACCCGCAGCATCACGCAATGGCTGGGCCGGCATCATGCTTACACGCCACGGACGCCACGCATCGGCGGTGCGAAGGGACATGGAAATTCTCGACCGTGTCGGCGGGGGCGACGCCTTCGTAGCAGGCCTCATTCACGCTTTTCTGACCGGCAAGGGTGCCCAGGCCGCCGTCGATCTGGGCGTCGCCCACGGCGCGCTGGCGATGAGCGTGCCAGGCGACAACGCGGCGTCCTCGCTGCAGGAGGTTGAAGCGGTCGCCCGTGGCGAAGCCACCCTCACGCGCCGATGAACAATGTGAGGACGTGCGTCAACCGTTTGTATAGCTGTGCATGCCAGGTGGGCTGAAGGCATGCATCGTCGTCGTATCCACCGGAGTGCCGATCCATGCCAGAAATTGTCGTATACGCAGTCGCAGGCCGCACGCCCGCGCAGAAAAAAGGCCTGATGAAGGCCATCACCGACGCCGTCGCCGAGCACTTCGCCGTCGATCCCCAGGGCGTCGTCGTCCAGATCGTCGAGTCGGACCCGGACTCGAAATCCAAGGGTGGCATTCCCTATCGTGAACGCTAGGAGGCTGTCGGACTTATGGAATCGAAAGCGAAAATTTGCCTGAGCGAGAACAGATTTTCGACGATTCGCCGGCCGATAGTCGTTCTATCGGCCAAGAAACGGCGAAAATATGGGCCGCGCAGGCAAATTTGCAGTCGATTCTTTATAAGTCCGACAGGCTCCTAGGCACCTCCGCCAAAGCCGGGGCTTTGGTTTTGTAAACCGCTTGAAACGGCTTCGGCGGGCGCGCTGCGCGTGTCTATCGGCATGGACCAGGCAATCGACGAAGCCATGATGCTGAGCGTTCATCACGCCGCCTCTCCCTCTTCTTGACCGCAGAAAGGAACACCATGTTTATCGACAAGGCCGAGGTCATCGTAACCAGTCCGGATCGCAATTTCGTGACCCTGAAGTTGACCACCGATGACGGGCTGAGCGGACTCGGCGATGCCACGCTCAACGGACGCGAGATGGCCGTGGTGGCCTACCTCAAAGACCACATCGTGCCGCTGCTCATGCGGCGCGATGCCAGCTGCATCAACGATACCTGGCAGTTCCTGTATCGCAGCGCGTACTGGCGCCGTGGCCCCGTCACGATGGCTGCCATCGCGGCGGTGGACATGGCCCTTTGGGACATCAAGGCCAAAGCGGCAGGCATGCCGCTGTACCAGTTGCTGGGCGGCGCATCGCGCAAGGGCTTGCTGGCGTACGGACATGCCTCTGGCAAGTCGATCGAAGAACTGTTCGACAGCGTGCGTGCACATCAGCAGCAAGGCTACAAGGCCATCCGCATCCAGACCGGCGTCCCCGGCCTGGCATCCATCTACGGCGTCGCATCCAACAAAACCGGTGCCGGCAACCAGGGCAAGCGCTACGACTACGAACCTGCGCAGCGCGGCGCCTATCCGGCGGAGGAAGACTGGGACACCCGCGCCTATCTGCGTCATGTGCCCACCGTGTTCGAAGCGGTACGCAACGAATTCGGTCCCGAACTGGTGCTATTGCATGATGGCCATCACCGGATGACGCCGATCCAGGCGGCCCAACTGGGAAAATCGGTGGAACCCTACGACCTGTTCTGGCTCGAAGACTGCACGCCGGCCGAAAACCCCGAGGCGTTGCGCTGGGTCCGCCGACACACGACCACGCCGCTGGCGATCGGCGAGATTTTCAACTCGATCTGGGACTATCAGACGATCATCAGCGAACAGCTCATCGACTACGTGCGCAGCGCCGTGACCCATACCGGTGGCATCACTCACCTGAAGAAAATCCTCGACTACGCCGCGCAATACCAGATCAAATCCGGCATGCACGGACCAACCGACATCTCACCGGTCGGGATGGCCGCCGCGATGCACCTGGGACTGGCCATCCACAACTTCGGTATCCAGGAATACATGGCCCACGGCGAAAAGACCAACCAGGTGTTCGAGCAGTCGTTCCGCTGGGAAGCCGGGATGCTGCATCCGGGCGAAAAGCCCGGCCTTGGCGTCGAACTCAATCACGATGAGGCTGGTAAGTATCCCTATGAACAGGCTTATCTACCGTACAACCGGCTCGCCGATGGCACCGTTCATGACTGGTAGCCCGATTCACCTGTTTGCCACTGCGGCTAGCCATGGAAAGTGTGAATCGGTTTATCTTGTGTTGGCAAAGGCAATTGATGCAGCGGTCAATGTCGCAATATCTTCAGTCGCGTCGAGACAGATGGCAGTCTCTCCGACCCCCGGGGGTTCAAGCGTTTCCAGTTGGCTATCCAGCAGGCTTGCTGGCATGAAGTGTTGATGCCGATGCGTCAATCGTCGTTCGAACGTATCGCGATCGGTGTGCAGCCAGACAAACCGCAGCTCCGGCTGCGCCGTGCGCAGTATGTCGCGGTAGCGTCGCCGCAAGGCAGAACAAGCGATTACACCACGGCGCCCTGCTTTGACCTGAGTGGCGATCCAGTCCGCAATCGCCCTCAGCCAGGGCTCGCGCATCGCATCATCGAGCGGCACGCCCTGGCGCATGAGCTCGATGTTTTCTTTTGAGTGCAGAGCGTCACCTTCCAGGAATGGCCAGCCAAGCTTGTCAGCGACGCAGCGCCCAACCGTACTTTTACCGCATCCGGATACGCCCATAATGACCAGTGAAGGGGGCAATAGAGAGAGCGAGACAGTTTGTGTGTGCATGCGGGACTTTTTGTGGCGACATATTGAGCCGATATATTGGCACACGGAACCAATCATCGTAAACACCAAGCTTTCAACGAAATGTCGACCAGATGGAGATAGATGAATGGCGCACTTGATCGATTATCATCGACATGGTCAAACAACGTGACCCACTCATGTTCTTGCGCTCGAAGTGCTTGCCGTATCTGATTATAAAATAGGCACGCACCGAGCACCACTTGCTGGAACGTCTGCAAGGCAACGGCACCGCTCTCATCATGCTCTGATTTGCCAAAGCAAGTGACCGTAACATCCAAGCTTTCATCTACTCATATTTAGCATTATCGACATCTCAACAAACAAGTGAATCTCAATACAACCATATCTTCCATCATCGAGCATTTTCATTAAGCTTGAAATGACCCGGCATGCAGGGTGTCAAAGGATTTTGCACATGACTCGTTCCAACGCAAGCACCTCTACCGCACTGGCCGTCATTAATGGCGTATTTTTCATGTGGGGCCTGGTCACGGTACTCAACGACATTTTGATTCCGCACCTGAAGTTGCTTTTCACGCTGAACTATACGCAGGTGATGCTGGTGCAATTCACTTCGTTCGGCGTCTACTTCATCATGTCCGCGCCGTGCGCCGCGGTACTGGCACGCATCGGCTACCGCGCCACCGTTATTGCAGGACTGACGTTCAGCGCGCTGGGCGCGTTGTTGTTTCTGCCCGCCGCGGCGGTTCCTTCGTACCCGCTGTTCCTTCTTGCCTTTTTCATCATGTTCACCGGCATCACCGGCCTGCAGGTGGCGGCCAACCCGTATGTCGGTCTTCTCGGGGAGCCCAGACTGGCATCGAGCCGGCTCAATTTGGCGCAGATGTTCAATTCGGTAGGCACCGTGCTTGGGCCGCTGGTGGTCGGCCCACTGATTCTGGTCGGCACGGCGATGACCGCCACCGCCGTGGCCAAACTTCCGGCGATACAGCAGGCCTCTTATCGCCTGCAACAAGCCCGCCTGATCCAATGGCCGTATCTGGTGTTGGCCCTGGTGCTGGTCTCGTTGGCCGTAGTCATCTGGCTGTTCCGGCTGCCGCCCATCGCGTCAAAGGACGAAAAATCTGAGTCCCAGGCCGGCTCCGGCAGGTTGACGGCAAAGTCATCCCAACATGCCTTTATCGATGCACTGCGCCACCCGCACGTATTCTTCGGTGTGATTGCCATCTTCCTCTACGTGGGTGCCGAAGTGTCGATCGGCAGCTTCATGATCAACTACATTTCGTTGCCGCAAATTGGCCACATCACGCAGGCGCAGGCAGCGCATTACGTTGCCTTGTACTGGGGTGGCGCCATGGTCGGGCGCGGCATTGGATGGCTGCTGATGAAGGCACTCGACCCGCGTGTGCTGCTCGGCGTCTTCGCCATCATCGCCGGCATGCTGGTGATGACAACCATGTCCACATACGGCGATGTCGCCATGTGGGCGGTGGTGTCGATCGGCCTGTTCAACTCGATCATGTTCCCGACCATCTTCGCCCTGGGCATCGAGGACATGGGGCCGCTGACGGGTCGCGCCTCCAGCCTGATGATCATGGGCATCGCTGGCGGCGCGCTGATCCCTGTCGGCCAGGGCTGGCTGGCCGACCATATCGGCATACATCATGCCTTTGTGCTGCCGCTGCTGTGCTATGCATACGTGGTGTTCTACGGCTTCAAGGGATCCAAGCTGGCGTGACGCAGGTTGGCAAAAAAACGTACTCGATATCTGCCAGTTCAAATGAGGCCCGTGGCATGAATGACCCTTTTCGACTCGATGGCCGTGTTGCGCTGGTTACCGGCGCCAACACCGGGCTGGGGCAGGCGATGGCGGTCGCGCTGGCGAACGCGGGCGCCCATATCGTGGCGTTGGGCCGCAGTGAACCGACGCAGACCAGGCAACTTGTCGAAGAGGCCGGCCACAAGCTGGCGTGGGTCGAGTCCGAGTTGTCGCCAGTGTCGCTGCTGCCGGCTGCGGTCGATGCGGCGCGGGCGTGCTTTGGGCGACTCGATATTCTGCTCAACAACGCTGGCACCATCCGTCGCGCACCCGCGATCGAAGTCACCGAGGACGACTGGGATGCGGTTAGCGAGATCAATCTCAAGTCAACATTCTTTCTGACCCAGGCGGTCGCCAAGCGCTGGCTGGCGGATGGCACGCGCGGCAAGGTCATAAATATCGTGTCGATGCTGTCGTTCCAGGGTGGCGTTCGGGTGGCCTCATACACCGCCAGCAAGAGTGGCTTGCTCGGTATCACCCGCTTGCTGTGCAATGAATGGGCGGCAGCAGGGATCCATGTCAACGCCATTGCGCCGGGTTATTTCGCGACACGCAATACCCAGCAGCTACACGATGACCCAGTGCGTCATCAGGCCATTCTCGATCGCATTCCAGCTGGCCGCTGGGGCCAGCCCGAGCAATTGGGCGGGGCCGTTGTGTACCTCGCTTCGCCCGCTTCGGATTATGTGAACGGTGCAGTATTGCCGGTGGACGGCGGATGGTTGGCGCGCTGATACCGGCGCAGGCATTTTCCAGATCTATTGCGGCACCGATCACGGCGCCGCGTGCGACGAGGGGAGCCAGGTGCAGGCGGCCGCGACTGCCCATGAAACTCAACGTGCTCTGATTGGGCGCACTCGGCGTTGACCGGGTTATACGGCCAGCAGGTTACAGGCCGAAAGGAAGGTTCGGGCTGCCGACGACCCGGCTGCCGATGGTCTCGCCGCGCACAAAAGCCAGCGATGCCTCGATCACCTCCGGCGCGTCCACGATACGGTGATGACCCAGGCCCTGCGTGCTCAGCAGCCGTGACGAGGGCCAATGCCGCGCGTACCGCTCACCCTCTTCCCACGGCACTTCGGCATCGTCAAGATCGTGCACCACCAGGCCGGGCTGGCCCAGCGCGGGCAGATGCCGGTGTACCTGCAAATCACGCAGATCGGTGCCGGTATGCCGCTCATGCCAGGCAAAAAACGGTGCCCGCAGACCGGCGCCAAGACGCACCGTGCGGAAAAAGCGGTCGGCGGCCGCCGCCATGTCCGCGGCCGGTGCCAGCAGGATCAGCTGGCGCGCCTGCCACGCCTGATCCTGCGCCAGCACCAGTGCGGCACCGCCCAGTGAATGGCCAATGGCGAGCGCGGCCGGGCCGTGGCAGCGGCCGACCTCATTGGTCGTATCGACGAAATCCGGCAAGGTGCAGTAGCGCCCGCTGCTGTAGCCGTGCCCCGGCTGATCGAAGCTGACCACCGCGTAGCCCATCGCACGCAGATGCGACACCCAGGGCAGAAAACGCAGGCCGAAGCTGGACCAGCCATGAACCAGCAAGACATACGGCTGACGTATCGGGTCGCCCCAGGTATAGGTGGCGATGCGCTTGCCGCGAATGACGATTTCGCTGTGGCGCATGGCGCTATCCGGCCGTGCCTCCCGCGCCCTGGTGCGGCTGCTGGCGAAAGGTGTGGCGAACAGCCGGGCGGCGTGCTTCACCGTACGCCGTGGCAGCAGGCGACTGCCGAGCACGAACCCGACGCGCACGGTACTCAGTTTTAAACGCCCGACCGCGGCAGCGCGTGGAGGCGGGATGGCAACCGAACGATCACGCATGACATGGCTCCGTGGGGATCGGAATGAACGCCGGGCCGGGCCACGTCGGTGAGCACGTACCGGCGGGTGTTTATTGCAATGCAGCATAACGGAATTTCATCCGCGTGTGACACTCTTCACGTGTCACCGGCACCCTTGGCTGCACCCTGCCTCGTATTGGCCATGGACTACCCTCAAGGAGGATCTCCGCATGAGACATCTACTGCCGACAAGCGCTCTGCTGACCTTGCTGCTGGCGCTGGGCGGCTGCGCTACCTCGCCGACCGGCCGCTCGCAAGTGATGATGGTGTCCGACAGCCAGATGAGCCAGCTCGGCCTGAACGCCTTCAACAGCATGCGCAAGCAGGGCAAATTCGTCGACGCACCGCGCGAGCGTGCCTATGCCACCTGCGTCGCCAATGCCTTGATCGCGGTGCTGCCGCCGCCATGGAACACGCAACAGTGGGAGGTGCAGATCATCGGCGAGCCAAGCGCCAACGCCTTCGCCCTGCCCGGTGGGCGGATCGGCGTGAATCAGGGCATGTTCAAGCTGGCGAGCGACCAGAACCAGCTGGCGGTGGTGCTGGGCCACGAGCTGTCGCATGTGGTGGCGCGGCATGGCGCCGAGCGCGTCTCGGACAATTATCTGGTGCAGGGCGCGGTGGCAGCCGGCACGATCTACGCCGGCACCCGCGGGACCCATGCCGGTTATGCCGCGGCCGCGCTGGGCCTGGGTGCCGAGGTGGGCATCTTGCTGCCGTTTTCGCGGATTCAGGAGAGCGAGGCGGACACTCTGGGCCAACGTTATATGGCCGAGGCCGGTTTCGACCCTCGCGCGGCGGTGACCCTGTGGCAGAAAATGGGCCGGCAAGGCGGCAGCAAGCCGCCGGCGTTCCTGTCCACCCACCCGTCTCCCGGCAACCGGGCGCAGTCACTGGCCCAGCAGGCGCAGCAGTTGATGCCGGTTTACCAGCAGGCCCGCGCCCATGGGCATACCCCGGCTTGTCAGCTGTGATCGCACCGGCCACCGGGGTGGACCGAAACTGAACGCGAGACCACACCGCCGTCAACACCTTGCCACCCCGGCCGTTATGGCCTCTGCACGCCGCCGCTGGCGGCCATGACGGAGACCGCTGATGACCCGCAATTCGCTGAAACTGGCCCTGCTCGCCACGTCAGGCCTCGCCTTCGCCACTGCAGCCTATGCACCGCCGGCAGCAGCACGCACCGAGGTTTCGCTGGGCGTGGGAATTGGTATCGCACCGCCCGCGCCACGCTTCGAACGCATGCCGCCGCCGCGCCGCGGTTATGTGTGGGCTCGGGGCTATTGGCGCTGGGACCGCTACCGCCATGCCCATGTCTGGTTTCCCGGTCGCTGGGTGCGGGCCAGAGCGGGCTATCGCTACCATTCGCCCCGCTGGGTGCGTCACGGCGACGACTGGCGTCTGCGGCGCAGTCACTGGGATCGCGACTGAGCAACACGCTGTAGCGAGATCACGCAGAACCCTCGCAGCGGGTGGTGCATGAGCGCTCTCGCCGCGCCTCGTGGCCCTGTCGAAACGCCCCGTCTGACGGGGCGTTTCACTTGGTCCGGAAAACCATACGCTATCGACTTGTTGCAGCGCACCAACAGCTGCCGATGCGACGTACTAAACTGCGCGCCTTGATCCTCGCCCCGACCAACCCGTCGGGGCGATCAGTTTTCAGCGCGTCGCGCGTTCAGGCCCTGTCCCACGGCTGTTTTGCGTTCGGCAGCTTTCATCCCAAATCATGGAGTCAACCGTTCCTATGATCTTTGAAACCATCGCCAAGACCGATCACGAAGAAGTCGTCTTTTGCCAGAACAAGGATGCCGGCCTGAAGGCCATCATCGCGATCCACAATACCGTGCTGGGTCCGGCACTGGGTGGTTTGCGCATGTGGCCGTACAAGACCGAGCAGGAGGCGATCAACGACGTGCTGCGGCTGTCGCGCGGCATGACCTTCAAGAACGCGGTGGCAGGCCTGAACCTGGGCGGCGGCAAGGCGGTGATCATCGGCGACCCGAGCAAGGACAAGTCCGAGGCGCTGTTTCGCGCGTTCGGCCGTTTCGTCAACTCGCTCAACGGCCGTTACATCACCGCCGAGGATGTCGGCATCGACGTCAACGACATGGAGTACGTGTTCCGCGAAACCGAATACGTGACCGGCGTACACCAGGTGCATGGCGGTTCGGGCGACCCGTCGCCGTTCACCGCCTACGGCACCCTGCAGGGCCTGATGGCCGCGCTGCAGTTCAAGCACGGCAACGAGGACGTGGGCAAGTACAGCTATGCGGTGCAAGGCTGTGGCCATGTCGGCGGCGAATTCATCAAGCTGCTGCGCGAACAGGGCGCCAAGGTGTTTGTCACCGATATCAACCAGGAGCTGGTGCAGCGCTGCGTGGACGAACTGGGTTGCGAGGCGGTCGGTCTTGACGAGATCTACGACGTCGAGGCCGACGTCTACTCGCCGTGCGCGCTCGGCGGCACGGTGAACGAGCAGACCATCGACCGGATCAAGGCGAAGATCATCTGCGGCGCCGCCAACAACCAGTTGGCCACCGACGCGATCGGCGACGAGCTGCAGCGACGCGGCGTGCTGTATGCACCGGACTACGCGGTCAATGCCGGCGGCGTGATGAACATCTCGCTGGAAATCGACGGCTACAATCGCGAGCGCGCGATGCGCATGATGCGTACGATCTATTACAACCTCGGGCGCATTTTCGAGATCAGCAAGACCGAAGACGTGCCCACCTACCTGGCCGCCGACCGCCTGGCCGAGGAGCGCATCAGCATGATCGGCAAGATCAAACTACCGCACATGGGCAACGGCAGCACCCGTTTCCAGGGCCGCATGCGCGGTCAGTAAACCGGGCGTTGCTCCGGCCACCCCGAACGCCGGCGCTTGCAGCCGGCGTTTTCCATCGGGTTGCCGAGGCGGATCGACACCGACCCCGTCGTATGCTGGACCGATGATGCCCTTGTCGCTGCTCGCCTCCTACTGGCACCGTTTGTACGGATCGGATCGATTCGGCGAATGCCTGCGCGTGTTTCTCGCGCTCGCCGGCATCGTGTTGTACGGACTGGCCAGTGGGCGGCTGGCGCCGGTGATTCCGATGTTGCTGGGTGCGATCGCCTGTGCGCTGGCGGACACCGAGGACCAGTGGCGCCACCGCCTGCTGACCCTGCTGGTCACGCTGGGCTGTTTTGCGGTCGCCGCGTTTGCGGTGCAATGGTTGATGCCGCACCCGCTGCTATTTCCCACCGGCTTGTGGCTGGCGACCTTTCTGCTGGTGATGCTGGGTGCACTCGACGGGCGCTACGCCACGATAGCCGGCGCCACCCTGATTCTGGCGGTATACACCATGATCGGTGCCGACCTGGCCGGCGGACCGCCACCGGACATGTGGCCGGAACCGCTGCGGATACTGGCTGGCGCGGCATGGTATGGCGTGCTGTCGTTGCTGTGGAGTGCGCTGCTGCCGCAGCAGGCGGTGCGCCATGCACTGGCCCGGCTGTTTCATGCCCTGGCCGATCAGCTGGAGGCCAAGGCCGCGCTGTTCGTGCCGGTGCGCGGCCTCGATCATCAGGCGCTGCAACTGACACTGGCGATGCGCAACGAGGCGGTGGTGCGGGCACTCAACGACACCCGGCTGATGTTGATCGACCGGATCGGCAGCCGACGCCCGCGCGGTGCCACGGCGGCACTGCTGCAACGCTATTTCATGGCCCAGGATATCCACGAGCGGATCAATTCCTCGCACTACCCGTACGACGCGCTGGCCCGTGCCTTTTTCCACAGTGACGTACTGTTCCGTTGCGAGCGCCTGCTGCACTTGCAGGCCGACCGCTGTCGCCGCCAGGCCGAGACATTGCGCGCTCGATCGACGCGTGGCAACCACGCCGCCGATGCCGCCGCTCTGGATGATTTTCTCACCGCTACCGCTGCCCTGCGGCAGTCGCCGCAACCGCCTGCCGCCGACCTGTTGCGTGCACTCGACGCGCTGTCGAACAACCTGCTGGCGATCGATGCCCTGTTGGCCGGCAAGGCCTTGCTCGATCCGCCACAGCGGCAGACGGGCGTCACCTTGCAGGACCCCGCCCCGCAATCACTGGCCGAGGCCTGGGCGCGACTGCGCATCCAGTTCAGCCCCCGCACTCTGCGTTTTCGCCATGCGCTGCGCCTGGCCACGGCCCTGCTGGCGGGTGATATCGTGCTGCAGCTAACGCATCCGCAACACGGCTACTGGATTTTGCTGACCACCTTGTTCGTCTGCCAGCCCAGTTACCACGCCACCTGGCGCGTGCTGTTGCAGCGCGTGGGCGGCACCGTGATCGGACTGGTCGCTGGCTGGGCCGCGCTGCGCTCGCTGCCGCTGGCGCTGCAACTACCGCTGGTGGTGCTGACCGGCGTCGGCTTTTTTGCCTTTCGCCACCGACGCTACGCCTTGGCGACGGCGGCGATCACCCTGTTCGTGGTGCTGCTGGTCAATCAGGTCGGCAACGGCTACGCGGTGATCTGGCCGCGCCTGCTCGATACGCTGGTAGGCGCGGCGATTGCTGCGCTGGCGATCCGGCTGATCCTGCCCGACTGGCAGCGGCGGCAGCTGGGTCAGGTGCTCGCCGACACGGTGCGCAGCGACGCCCGCTACCTGACCCGGATCATGCCGCAATACCGCAGCGGCAGGCACGACGACCTCGACTACCGGATTGCCCGGCGCGACGCCCACAACGCGCATGCGGAGCTGAGTGGCGTGCTGGCCGACATGTTGCGCGAACCCGGTGCCCAGCGCCGTGGGCATGAGGCGCTGCTGCGCTTTTTGACCGCCGCCCAGGTGCTTCTGGGACACCTGTCCACGCTCGGCGCGCATCGGCAGCAGCTCGGCTCGGCGGCGGCGAGCGAGGCCGTTCGGCAACTTGGTGACGGCGTCGCAGCGGCGCTGGAACGGGTCGCCGCGACACTCTCGGCGCAGGCCGCGGCAATGCCCACGGCAGCCGCGCCGGTTTTTCCCGAAACGGCGCATCGGGTCGATCCCGGCGATGACATGGGCCAGTTGGTGCTGGCCCAGCTTGCGCTGATCGCGGCACAGGGACAGAAGCTGGCCGCGCTGGCCGTGGATATCCATCGCGACTGACGGCGATTCACCCAACCGCCTCCTCCAGCCGTCGCGCGCGCAGTACCATGCGCGCGGCCACCCACCCGCTGCGCACACGGCGCATCGCTTATCATGGGGGGGTTTTGACTGACCTGGAGTTGCATCGCATGCGTCCGTTCCCGCTCGGAGAAGATATCGACCTGCTGCGCGAAAGCGTGCATGCCTTTGCGGAAAAGGAGATTGCCCCGCGCGCCGACAAGATCGATCGCGACAACCTGTTTCCGGCCGACCTGTGGCGCAAGTTCGGCGAGATGGGACTGCTCGGGGTGACTATCCCCGAGGAGTACGGCGGCAGCAGCATGGGTTTTCTCGCGCACATGGTGGCGATGGAGGAGATCTCGCGCGCGTCCGGCTCGGTCGGGCTGTCCTACGGCGCGCATTCCAACCTCGCGGTGCAGAACATCTATCACAACGGCAACCAGGCGCAGCGACGCAAGTACATCCCGAAGATGTGCAGTGGCGAATACGTCGGCGCGCTGGCGATGAGCGAGCCTGGCGCCGGCTCCGACGTAGTCGGCTCGATGCGCTGCAAGGCCGCGAAGAAGGGCGACGTGTGGGTCGCCAACGGCTCGAAGATGTGGATCACCAATGGTCCCGACGCGGACGTGCTGCTGGTCTACATGCGCACCGCACCACGCGTCGCCGGTAGCCGCTGCATGACCGCCTTCATCGTCGAAAAAGGCATGAAAGGTTTCTCCACCGCGCAGAAGCTGGACAAGCTCGGCATGCGCGGCTCGAACACCTGCGAGCTGGTGTTCGAGGATTGCGAGATCCCCACGGAGAATATCGTCGGCGAGGTCAACGAAGGCGTGCGCGTATTGATGAGCGGCCTGGATACCGAACGGCTGGTGCTGTCCGGCGGACCGCTCGGACTGATGCAAGCCGCGCTGGACCTGACCCTGCCCTATGTGCGCGAGCGCAAGCAGTTCAACGCGCCGATCGGTACCTTCGGCGTGATGCAGGCGAAGGTCGCCGACATGTATACCGCGCTGCAGAGTTCACGCGGTTTTGCCTACATGGTGGCGCAGCAGTTCGATGGCGGGGTGAAGTCGCGCATCGATCCGGCCGCCTGCCTGCTGAACGCCTCGGTCAACGCGGTCAAGGTCGCCCTGGAGGCAATCCAGGCGCTGGGCGGCAACGGCTACATCAACGAGTTTCCCGCCGGTCGCCTGCTGCGCGACGCCAAGCTGTACGAGATCGGTGCCGGCACCAACGAGATCCGGCGCATGCTGATCGGTCGCGAGCTGTTCCACGGCAAGGCCTGATCAAACGCACCGATCCTGCGGGGTCGATGCGTTTGCGGCGGGGCTCAGAAGGTCCAGTTGAAACGGGCGGTGGCCATCCCGCCCTGCTGGCGCTGACCGAAATACTGGTCGTATCCCAGCAGCAAGCTGGCGCGCGGCGTCATGCCCCAGTTGAGCGCGGTGCCGACGATACCGCCGTAACGCGACAAGCCGATGCCTCCGACCGGGGCAAACTGGTTGATGCCGCTGAAACTGGCCTGGAACACGTCGCCACGCAGGCCGAACGACTGCTGCCACAGCAGTCGGGTCTGCAGGCTCAAGCGACCCCAGCGGGGCAGCATCCAGTGGCGACTGGCGCGCAGGCCAAGCCCGGCCTGCCAGCGTGCGGTGGTCTGGGTCCCCGACTTCAGGCCGAAGCCGTAGGCGCCCAGCTCGTTGAAACCGTCGCGCTGAATCTGCGCGTATTGCAGATTCATGTACGGGGTGATCCGGGTACGCCCAAACGCCTCGCGGTAACCGCTTTCGCCATAGGCCACGCCATAGCGACCACGACTCTCGCTGGCCACCGCACTGAACTGGTTGCCCAGTTGCAGGAACCGGCGCATGTTCTCGCGGTAGCTGCCGACACCGAAGCGGCCCATGGTGTACCACTGGCCGCGGATCACGCCGCCATACATCATGCCTTCCACCGCGTGACTGAAGTCCTGGTCGGCGGTGCCGGTCAGCCGACCCAGTCCCTGGCTCTGGCTCAGCGCGTAACCGACCACGCCGTCGCTGCCAACGCGGTGATCCTCGCCCACCATCCAGCCATTGAGGTCGAAACCGACGTTGTTATAGCCCGACCGCGACAGCCCGCCGTGATAGCCGAGATCCTGCGCCCAGCCACCGACCCGAGGTGCATCGACCAGGTTGTCAAAGCGGTCGGACAGGGCGCGGGTGCCGGCATCGATCGACTCGAACGTCATCGCGGCGCTGGCCGCATGCAACTGGCCGGACAGGCTCCGCAGCGAACTCTGCACGGTCGCCAGCGTGGCTGACTGCTGGAGGCTGGCCGCCCCGGCGATGAAGCCGCTGCTGACCGGTGCGACCGTACTTGTTGGCGTGGTGAGCTGGGTGTTGATCAACCCGAAAGCCCCCTGCACCCGTTGTGCGGCACCGAACGAGGCCGCCGTATAGGTCATCGCCAGCGCGGTAACCTGCAGTTGCTGCACATTGAGCCACGCACTGTTGGCGTCGTAGCCGAGGGTTGCGCTGAGGGTGACGTTGGGCGCCTTGTTCAACGCACTGAAGGTCCCGGTGAGGCCACCGGTCGCCGTGAGCACGTCGGTATGCGAGCTGACCACATAACCCGCATTGCTGCCAATCACATAGAGGTCGCCGCCGTTGAGACTGGCGCTGCCGGTGACCTGCAAGGCCGAGCCAAGGGACACTGCCAGACGACCATTGCCTTGCTGGGTATAGTTGCCTGCCACGGTGACATTGCTGCCACTGACCCCCAGCACGCCGGCATTGGTGATGCTGCCGCCGATCGCCTGGGTACCGCTCAAGGTGCCGCCGACCGCAATGTTGACGCTGGAGGCCAGCGACTTGGCGATCAGGGTGCCGGCCTGGACCTGGGTCAACCCGGTGAAACTCGAAGGCTGGGTAAGCGTGAGGGTGCCGGTCCCCTGCTTGATCAAACCGCCGGCGCCACGGATTGAATTGTTCCAGTTGGAATTGCCGGCGAAGTTGACCGTGACATCGCCCCAGTTGAACTGGGCCGGACCATTCACCGCCTTGCCCACATTCAGTTCGCCGTAGCCAAAGGTGGCGTTGGGCTGGGAACCGCCAAGCGGCGTCGCGGTGCCCAGCAGGGTCTGGCGTACCAGGTCGTTGGTGAAATAGGGATAGGCCTGCCACACCAGTGCCGCCGCGCCCGACACCTGCGGTGCCGCCAGCGAGGTTCCCTCGACGATGTAGTACGTCTCGCTGGTGGCGGTGTCGTCCTTGCCGCTGACTATGACATTGCCGGGCGCTGCCAGGCAGTAGTTCATCGCTATACCGCAGGCGTTGGAATAGCTGGCCAGCTGGGTCGGGTGGTTGCTGTCCACCGCTACCACCGTCAGCCAGCCTTTCTCCAGATCCGGCGCCCGACTGGGCAACGCCGCCGTATCGCTTGGATTGGCATCGGAACTGTTGCCCGCCGCGAAAACCACCAGACCGCCCCAGGTATTGATGAAGTTGTTGTACGCGTCGTGAAAGCTCTGCGTGGTCGCCGTGGCGCTGGCTGGCCAGTACAGCCCACCCCACGAGTTGTTCATCACCTTGACGCCGTTGTTGATCAGATCGGCATTGATCTGGCCCAACGGGTCGGCACTGGTGACCAGGTTGCCCTGGGGCGTGCTGCTGGTGGGGGCCACGTCGCTGATGATCCGCGCTGAAACCAGTTGTGCACCCGGTGCGATTCCCCCCGGAAACTGCCCGAACGACGTGCCCGCGGCAATTTCGGAAACCCAGGTGCCGTGGCCGACCACGTCGTCGATCGCGGTATTGTTGGTTGCGGGATCGACATAAATCAGCTCCTTGATCACGCGTCCGGCCAATGTCGGGTGGTTGCGCATGATGCCGCTGTCGACCACGCCGATGATGACACCCGCGCCGGTGTAACCCTGCGCATGTGCCGCATAGGTATTGGTGATGGCGAGTTGCGCGTCAATCGGTGGCGTAGGTACCGCCGGCGCCGGTGCCGGTGCGGGAGCCGGCGCAGGAGCCGGCACCGCGGGTGTCGGCTGGACATTGCTGCCACCCCCACCACAGGCACTCAAGCCGAACGCCGCAGCGGCTACAAGGGCCGCCTCGCGGCACCTGAACTTTGGACTGAGTTTCATGATGTACCCCGTGACTGGATTTTAGTCAGCCGCAGAGTGCCGACCCGGCAACCCGGCTTTTTCCCTGCCCGGCATCATCGCACACGCCATCATCGCCGGGTCGCCGCCAGAGGCGAACCGGCCGGCAATTTCACCCCATTTGCCGACGTTTGGGACAGGCTGCGATAATGCAGGGCCCAAGAGCCAGTTGGACACCTCCCAGACTGCAAGTGCGACCAGGCGACAGGGTACGCATCGTCTATTTTCGACGCATCAAGCGGCATGGTGCGTCGACATGCTTTCGATACGTGCAGGATCGCGCACGCAGACCACGCCTCGACCCATCACGGCCCGACGGCTACCCGCTCCCGGGCGAAAACGCCCTTTGTGTCATCACTACTTCGGAGTTCCCCATGTCGAACGTCAGCGTAGTCATCGTCGGTGCCAAGCGCACCGCCATCGGCTCCTTCCTCGGCCAGTTCACCGGCGTCCCCACGCCGCAGCTGGGCGCCACCGCCATGCGCGCCGCGCTGGAACAATCCGGCCTTGCCGCTGACGATGTCGATGAGGTCATCATGGGCTGCGTGCTGCCGGCCAATCTCGGTCAGGCACCGGCCCGGCAGGCGTCGCTGGCCGCCGGTCTGCCAGTCAGCACGGGCTGCACCACCATCAACAAGGTCTGCGGCTCGGGCATGAAGGCGATCATGCTCGGGCACGACCTGATCAAGGCAGGCTCGGCCACCTCGGTAATGGCCGGTGGCATGGAATCGATGACCAATGCTCCGCACATGGTCAATGCCCGCAGCGGCATCCGTTACGGCGACGGCAAGCTGGTCGATCACATGGCCTGGGACGGCCTGACCAACCCTTACGATGGCAAGTCGATGGGTCTGTTCGGGGAAATGTGCGCTGATAAATACCACTTCACCCGCGAAGAGCAGGACGCGTTCTCGATCGAATCGGTCAAGCGTGCCATCGCGGCCCAGCAAAACGGCGGGTTTGCCGACGAAATCACCCCGGTTACCGTGAGCACGCGCAAGGGCGACATCCAGGTCGATACCGACGAGCAGCCGGGTCGTTCGGATATCGCCAAGATCCCCACGCTTCGCGCCGCCTTCCGCAAGGAGAACGGCACCATCACGGCCGCTAGCTCGTCGAGTATTTCCGACGGCGCCGCCGCCGTGATGTTGTTGTCCGCTGACGACGCCAAGGCGCGCGGGATCAAGCCGCTGGCCCGGATCGTGGCACATGCAACCCACTCGCAAGCCCCGGAATGGTTTACCACCGCGCCGGTCGGTGCAATCCAGAAGGTACTGGACAAGGCCGGCTGGAGTATTGCCGACGTCGACTTGTTCGAAGTCAATGAAGCCTTTGCCGTGGTCGCCATGACGCCGATGCGCGAACTCGGCATTGCGCACGACAAGCTCAACGTCAACGGCGGCGCCTGTGCCCTCGGCCATCCGATCGGTGCCAGCGGCGCCCGCCTGGTGGTGACCCTGCTCAACGCCCTGAAGACACGCGGACTGAAACGCGGTGTTGCCACGTTGTGCATCGGCGGCGGCGAAGCTACCGCCGTGGCAGTGGAATGCATCGACTGAACCGGGGCGAAAATGCCCGTCACAAACCCTTTTCATGACAGCCCGCTAAACTGATTTTTAATACGCTGCCGCGAGGCATGGAAAGATGTGGCGCAATCATCCCGAAAGCGTTATTAATACACGGCCAAACGGCATTCCACGGCACAGGAGATCCACCATGAAGTTTACGCGTACCCTACTCGCCGCCGCGCTCGTCGCGTTGTTGGCGGCATGCAGCAACGGCGCGCAGGATTCTGCGCAGAACGCCCAGAAGTCGGCTGACACCGCTCAGAAGGCTGCTGATACCGCACAACAAGCGGCTGCCCAGGCTCCGGGCATGGCCACCGAACAGGCCGCCGGCCAGGCCAAGATGGCTGCCGACGCTGCTGGTCAGGCTTCGGATCAGGCACAACAGGCCGCAGTTGCAGCCTCCACGGCACCGGCCAGCAACTCCACCGCTGTCAGCCAGGCCAAGGACGCCGCCTCGAATGCCGCCAGCATGGCCAGCAAGGCTGCTGATGCCGCAAAGGCCGCGGCGAGCAATGCGAAGGAAGCGAAAAAGGATGCCAAGGGGCATTGATTCCACCCCTTGATGGCAGAAAAGCGGCCGCCTTGCGCGGCCGTTTTTTTGCCTCAACCTGCCTCATCGAACACGCCTCTGCAAATGGTCATTACGGTCGGTTGGCGATGCCGCTATTATTTTTACCACCCGGGTATCCCGCAGCGAAGAACTGGAGTGGAACGGCCATCACGACCCCGAGAAACGCCCCCTTGGCCGTGTGATTCAATCCACGTCCAAGGAGAGCGAAATGACAAAAACGACACGGGCCACTCACTAGGATGCGGATAGTAAACCGATGAGCGCCAGGCAGATGGAGATTGCCCCGCAGCGTGCCGAGCTGGCGCGGATGAAGGTGGAGCGCGCCACCGGCACGGGCGTCGTCTGACGGCAACCCAATGGACCAGCGACTTTTCCCGGCCGCTCAGTTGGCCGCGCGATCGGTCGACTGCAGAATTCCCGTCAACGGCTTGCCCTGGATCGCGCCGATGGAAATACCCAGCAGCCTGGCGATGGTCGGCGCGACATCGAGATTGGAGAACGCCGGAATCTCACCCTTCGGCTTGATGCCGAAACCCGCCGCGATGAAGATGCCTTGCATCAACGGGTCCGAGTTGGGGTAGCCGTGGGCGCCGATTTCCCTGGTCGGCGTCACGAACGCGCCGGTGTCGCCTTTGACGAACTCGTAGCCGTCTGCCGCGTACAGCAGCAGGTCGGGCGCCTGATCGCTCTGCGCTGGGGTGGGCCAGCCATGCTTCGCCGCCTCGACGGGCGTAAGCACGGAGCGGATGCCGGGCTTGCCCGCGAACAGTGACTTCAATTTTTCAATCGACGCCGCGGTGGCCTGAGGCTGATAGATCAGGGCAAAGCCGCCATCGGGAATGCAGAAGGTGGGCTGGCTCGCCGAGCCCGCCTGCAACCCGGCCTGCCTGAGCAATACGTTCGGGTGCAATAGCTGGTGAACGCTTTGCTGGCCGTGGTCGGAGACGATGATGAAGGTGGTGCGGTCGAACTCGCCGGCGGCGCGCACCGCGTCGATCACGTCTTTCACGCGGTCATCGAGGAAGGCAATCGTGTTGCGACCGGCGTTGTTGCCGAAGCCGGTCTCGTGCTCGATGCTGTCCAGCGAAAGCAGATGCAGCAACAGCAGGTCCGGATGGTGCTTGCGGATAATGTCGATCGCCGCGCGGGTGTAGATGCGGTCGCGCCAGGCCTGGGATGGCGCGCCGAAATGCACCAGTTGGTCACGCGTGAGCACGCCTTGGTGCAGAAGATCCTGCTCGATGGCGCCGTCGGGGTCAGGGTGTTCGGCGAATTGCCAGTCGATGTTTTTGGCGCGTTCGATGGCCACCCAGTCGACCTGCGCGGTGGTCAGGCCCGCCTGATGCGCGGCGTCGTAGACCGTGGGCACGGCCACCAGTTGGGTCTTCGACGCGTCCATGTCGATCCGCGGCGGTGTGCCGGTGCGCTGCCTGACCACCAGCCCATTGACCACCACGTGATGCCGGCTCGCGTCGACACCGGTGACCATGGCGGTGTGGTTGGGCCAGGTGACGGTGGGGTTGATCGGCTGCATCGACGCCGCATAGACCCCACGCCGCATCAGCGCGTGCAGGGTCGGCGCGGGGAGCTCCTGCTCGTGCAGGCTGGCCGCGCCGAAGGCATCCAGGCTGATCACGATGACCTTGGCACGTGCTGGTGAGGCCGGCGCTGTTTGCGCGTACAGCGGAGCGAAGGCGAGGCTGGCCGCGAGCATCGCCGCGGTGAGCAGATGGCGAATCAAGCGGGTGGCTGGGCACATCATGCGATCCTGTCGGTAGATTGAAGACGCCAGCCGGAACCCGGCCGGCTCTGGATCAGTGAATCGTCTGGCTTTCGCCGCCGGCCGCGCTGATGGCGGGTGCCTTGTTGACCGGCGATGAACTCGATGACCCGGCCGGCTGGCCGGCCTGATCCGGGTTCCATACGAAGGTCGCCACGCTTTGCGGCGGCAACGTATATTGAAAATGGGTTTCGTCCTGGCTGACGCTGATGTGGCGCGTCTGGGTATTGCTGTTGACCAGCACCAGAACAACCGACCCGCCATGAGCGTTCTTGAACGCCACGTTGGCCAGCCCTTTTTCAAGGGTGCTGGATTTGACCCGCACGGCACCAGGCAGAACGAAACGGCTGAAATGGGCGAATGCATAGTATTCATCGTTGCGGCTCACCGCACCGGTGCGTGAGTCGATCACCACCAGTCCCTTGCAGGTACCGCAACCACCGAAGTGCGGGCCATAGTGTTCATCCAGCGCGAGGTTCCAGTAGACTACGCCGCGCGCCCAGTTCCTGAGCCCGCCAAGCAACAGATCCCGTGCGAACCAGAGCAGCTCGCCGTTCCTGCTGGATGCCCAGTCACCACCCGAGCACTCCGTAATGTAGGCATCCTTTTTGGGAAAGGCGCGATGCACCTGGCTCTGTGCACTGGGACTGCCCCGGTAGCAATGCCAGGCCACGCCGCCGATATAGCGCGCCGCAGCGGGGTCGCCCAGCACGCTCAAGGGTTGCTGGGGCTGGTCCCAGTTGTGATCCCAGGCAAGGATCACGGTTTTCGGCTTGCGCGCCGCCAGCGCCGGGCCGAGATACTTCGAGATGATGCGCGCCCGCGTCGACGCCGGCATTTCCATGCCGGGGTAGGTCACGGGCACGAAGCCCGGCTCGTTTTGCACGGTCAGGGCGAAGATCGGGATGCCGTATTGGCGGAAGGTATCGACGTACTTGACCAGATAGTCCGCGTAGGTGCTCTCGAATTGCGGCAGCAGCTCCCCGCCGATCAGGTTGGCACTGGTCTTCATCCACGCCGGTGCACTCCACGGCGACGCGATGACATGCAGCTGCGGGTTGAAGGCCATGGCCTCGCGCACGGTCGGTACGACATTACGCAGATCGGAGGCGACATTGAAATACTGCAATGAGGGATCGACGTCACCGGTGGGAAGATCATCCAGGGTGTACTGCTGCAGGGAGAAATCCGAGGCACCGATGGTCAGGCGCGTCATGCTCAGGTTTAGGTTGGGAGGTGGCCCGAACAGCTCCTGCAGCAGCGCAGCGCGCTGGCGCCCGTCCATCTTGTTCTGGATCAGCCACGCCGACGAGTCGGTCATGGCCGCGCCGAAACCGACGATGGACTGGTAGGTCGTGCCGGTATCGACGATGACATCGGCGGGCGAGGCGTCCGCTGCGCTCATGGCAATATCGGGCTGCTGCACCAGCCGCAAGCGGCGATCGGCGGTGCTAAGCCACAGCTCGACCCTGGCTCTCGCCGGCGGCGAGGCCGGCGCAAACACCGGCACTACCATGGAAGGCCGGCTACGACCCGCCCCATACACCGCCAGCACCGTGGACATGACAAGCAGGCACAGACAGCCGAGCACGATCCAGTGAGAGGCACGATCGGGTTCACCCATGGCGCACGCAAGCCGCTTCGAACTCACTATCGCGCAGTTGCAACCAGTCCATCGTCATGGAGCATCCGCGCTTGCGCATGGCGGCCGGCGCTCGATCGCCGGCCAGCCCGGGCAGTGCGTTGGCGCCGGCACGCTAGGGTTCGCGCCAGCAGCCATCCACCCCCACCACGTTGTACCGACCATGAGCCGCCTCGATTGTCTGGAATCTTTGCCTGACGCGTTGCAGGCCTGTGGTTTCCGCCGAGGCACACGGACTGCAGTGACACATCCACTCCCCTGGTGCCTATGCTACTGCGGCGCAGCCCTGAAGGTAGCCGAGGTAACGCGCACCGGGTCACATCCGGTGGACGAAAACCGTATTCCAGCGGCCGCGGCTACTTGCGGGGCTGACCTCCGATGAAGTGCTGTTCAAATGGCATCCTCATGGGTATGCCGCGACGGACCGGCCAAGCGGTCTGCAGCGATGGATTTTTGCGCATTGAACCCCTCTGCTCATGCCTCCCAGCTTGTTCCAGCGGCAAGTGGCAGATCCGTGGAAAGCCTGTCGGGAGTTCTGGCGGGACAGCGCCACGGCTATGATGGGCGCTTGCTTAACTGCCGCAGCCCTACATCATGAGCGTCATCACCTCACAGATCGACCCGCGTTCACCCGAGTTCCAGGCCAGTCACGCACGGCTGCGTGCGGTAGCAGGGGATTTGCAGCGCGAACTGACCCGCAGCGCCGAAGGCGGCGGCGAAAAAGCCCGGGTCAAGCATGTCGCCCGCGGCAAACTGCTGCCGCGCGAACGCATTCGCGCCCTGCTCGATCCGGGCTCGCCGTTCCTCGAACTGTCGCCGCTGGCAGCGCATGGCATGTACGACGACGCCGCGCCGGCGGCAGGCATCATTACCGGCATCGGCCGGGTCAGTGGCGTCGAGGTGGTGGTGGTCGCCAATGACGCCACGGTCAAGGGCGGCACCTACTTCCCGATGACGGTGAAAAAACACCTGCGGGCCCAGGAAATCGCACTGGAAAATCACCTGCCGTGCGTCTATCTGGTCGATTCCGGCGGCGCGTTTCTGCCATTGCAGGACGAGGTGTTTCCGGACAAGGAACACTTCGGACGCATCTTCTACAACCAGGCGCGGATGTCCGCACTCAACATCCCGCAGATTGCGGTGGTGATGGGCTCGTGCACCGCCGGTGGCGCCTACGTACCGGCGATGAGCGACGAGACCATCATCGTGCGCGAGCAGGGCACGATCTTTCTCGGCGGCCCCCCGCTGGTCAAGGCCGCCACCGGTGAAGTGGTGGATGCCGAGACACTGGGCGGTGCCGACGTGCATACGGCGATCTCCGGCGTCGCCGATCACTACGCCGAAAACGATGCCCACGCGCTGTCGATCGCACGCGATATCGTCAGCCATCTCAACCGCGACAAACAGATGCCGCTGACGCTGCGTACGCCGATCGAGCCGAAATATCCTGCCGAGGAACTGTACGGCGTGATCCCGCAGGACACCCGCCGCCCGTTCGACATCCGCGAGGTGATCGCACGCATCGTCGACGGCTCGGCGTTCCACGAGTTCAAGGCACGCTACGGCAAGACCCTGGTCTGCGGCTTCGCGCACATCCACGGCTACCCGGTCGGCATCGTCGCCAACAACGGCATCCTGTTCGCCGAGAGCGCGCTCAAGGGCGCGCATTTCATCGAACTGTGCAACCAGCGCAACGTGCCGCTGGTGTTCCTGCAGAACATCACCGGCTTCATGGTCGGCAAGAAATACGAACAGGCCGGCATCGCCAAGGATGGCGCCAAGATGGTCACCGCCGTGGCGTGCTCGCATGTGCCGAAGTTCACCGTGGTGATCGGTGGCAGCTTCGGTGCCGGCAACTATGCGATGTGTGGTCGTGCCTACGGCGCGCGCTTTCTGTGGATGTGGCCGAATGCGCGCATCAGCGTGATGGGCGGCGAACAGGCCGCGTCGGTGCTGGCCACGGTCAAGCGCGATGGCATCGAATCGCGCGGCGGCGACTGGCCTGCCGACGAGGAGGAAGCCTTCAAGGCCCCGCTCCGCGAGCAATACGAGCGCCAGGGGCATCCCTACTACGCCAGCGCGCGGCTGTGGGACGATGGCATCATCGATCCAGTCGACACCCGTCGCGTACTCGGGCTGGCAATCTCTGCCTCGCTCAACGCGCCGATCGAGCCGCAGCGCTACGGCGTCTTCCGCATGTGACGACGGCGCGGGGCGACGTCAGTCGCGCCGCACCGGATGCAACCGACCAGACGACTCAGAAAAACTCGTATTCGAGCTGGAAGCGCACCGTCAGGTCGGGCGTGGCGCGGGTCAGGCCCGCCAGCACGGCAGCGTTGTACTTCCATTTGCGTCCGCCGCCGAGCGATGACTCACCGAACAGGGCCGGCCCCAGGTTGAAGGTCTCCGAGCGCAGGCGTCCGGTACTCCCCAGGCTGCCAAAGCCTTGCAGGCCCGGGCTCAACCAGGGTCTGCTGCCGTGCCAGCGCCATTGCAGCGCGTAGGACATCTGCGTGGTAATCGGCACTTCACCGATCCCGCGCTTGTCCACGCGGCGACCAAACAGCACGTTGAGGTTGAACTGCGAGCGCCCGACTTCCTTCTGCAACATCGGGCCCATCACAATTTTGTTCGTATGCTTGAGGCGATTGTGGGCATATTCGGCAAACAGCCCCACATCCATCCAGTAACGTCCATGTTCGGTCAGCTGGATGATGTTCTCCCACTCGAACTCCTCGACGCGCGGGGCCTCACCCGGCGCGCGCGAATACTCCGCGGCCACCTCGGTGAACCAGCGCGGCGCGATGCCGTAGCCGACCGCGGCCACCATCGCCTGCTCGCCGTTGGTGCGTTGTGCCCAGTCCTGTGAGCCGCCACGCAACTCGAGCTCCCACTCGCGGTAGCTGACAATCGGGGTATACAGCGTCCGGGCGGGACCGGCCCAGGCCACCGAGGCCGACATCGCAGACAACAAGCCGGCAACCAGGGCCATGCCCCGGGGATGAAATTTACGCAACATGGAGACGTTCCTTGGGTAGGACCTGCCGCGCAGAGGGCAGGCCGTGGGTTTCAATGTCAGGGCATCAGAGGCCGCTTTCGGCCACGTTGAGCACGGCGGTCCGGGGTTTGGGCGGCTTGCCGATCACCCGCATCCCGGCGACCAGCAGCAACACCACCGACAGGTAAAACACCAGCATGATGCCGGAGGGGTGGGCGTCGTAGCCGATCAATATGTGCAGCGTCTGGCCTGGCAACGAGCCATTCGACAACAGCCACGAGCTGTCCCAGAGCTGATCGTTCAGCGCCGGCAGAAGATTGGCCTGCACCAGATAGCGCGCCGCCGACGATGCCAGGCCAGCGGCCAGCAACACCAGCAGGGCATTGGTGGCGGCGAAGAAATGGCGAAGCGGGATGCGCAGCAATCCGAAATACAGGGCGAAGCCGACCGCCACACCACCGACGATGCCCAGTGCCAATCCGCCGACTACCCCGCCAGCACCACCGGCAACCATGCCGTAAAGGAACAGCACCACTTCCGAGCCTTCACGCAATACCGCCAGCGCCACCACCAGCAGCAGCATCGTCAGCGAACTTGAGCCGGTCTGGACGGCGCCGCCCAGGGCTTTCATCTCCGACGCCAGTTGCCGCCCGTGGCTCGACATCCACAGTACATGCCAGCCGATCATCAGCACCGCGGCAAGCAGCACAGCCGCGTTGAACACTTCCTGGCCGACCCCACTGAACGCATCCGCCAGCGCGCCGGCGAAGAGCGCAACCAGCAACGCGCCGGTCACGCCCAACGCCAGTCCACCGGTGACGTACAAGCCACGGCGTGGCACCCCGCGCGTGGCCGCGCAGACGATGGTGACGATCAGCGCTGCTTCCAGTACCTCCCTGAAAACCAGCAATGCGATAGCGAGCATGGGCTTACTCCACCACCAGCGCACCTTGCGCCGTGTCCTGGTGGAAGTCGCCGAAAAATTTGTAGCGTCCGGCGGAGAGCGGGCCGACATAGATGTGGACCGAGCTGTGCGGCATCACGATTTTCTCGCGGTTGAATTCGGTGCTCTCGAATTCCTCCGGCGTCGCATCGCGGTTTTCCACCAGCAGCTTGAACTTGACGCCGGCCGGCACCTTCAGTTCGGCAGGCTGGTAGGTATGATTGCTGATGACCAGCTTGTACTCGGGCATCGCGCCGGCCTGGGCCGCAAAACCGGCAAGCAGCAGACTGGCGCTGATCAAAATCCTTCGCATGGAAATACTCCACTCGTACTCAAAGTGGAGTTGATGATAATCATTCTCGTTATCAATCGCAAGAACTACCGTGCCGGGACCGTGTCATCCCGACTTGTATCCTCTGCCACGCGCAGCGCAGCGACAGCAAACGCCAGGGATGGCAGCGGCGGTGGGTGATGCGATAACACCCGGCGTCGACAGCATTCAGGCACGTCCGAGGGGTTTGCGGCGCAGTGGAACGGAAAACAGGGTTAAGCCCCGGTATGTGCGGACGCCGGTATCCAGCGATACAGCGTCGGTACGGACACCCCCAGGTTCTTGGCCACGTCCCGAGGCGGCATGCCGTTGGCTAGCAACTTCTTGGCTGACTTGATCTTGCTGTCGGTCATCTGTCGCTTGCGTCCGCCCGTGCGACCCAGTTCACGGGCTATGGCCAGTCCGGCACGGGAGCGTTCCACTGCCAGCTCTCGCTCCATCTGGGCCAGACTGGCCATGACGTGGAAGAAGGAGCGACCCGACGACGTTCCGGTATCGATGGCATCGGTAAGACTTTTGAACTGGATGTCTCGTTGATGCAACTCGGTGACCAGATCAACAAGGTTTTTGACACTGCGGCCCAGTCGATCCAGTTTCCAGACCACGAGGGTATCGCCCTCTCGCAGCAACTCCAGCGTTTTGGCAAGGCCTGGTCGTTCGGCGCGACTGCCACCGATTTTGTCCTCAAAGACCTTTTTGCAGCCTGCCTTGGTCAAGGCTTCGCTCTGAAGATCGAGGTTCTGATCTTGCGTCGAGATGCGTGCGTAGCCGATCAACATGGTGGATCAGCCCCTTGGCAGCAGGGGAAGTACGCGTAGGCGTGTGCGGTTCGGATCAATGGTGATCAACGCACCGGCATCCAATTCGGTAGCCATCTGCTGCAGCGCGAGTATGACTTGCCGACCGATGACGGCCGGGCTGATATCTTCGGCGCGGATTTGCACAACGCTGGGTTTTTCACCGTGCGTGGCGGCGAGGATTGCGCTGAAGTCCAAGTCGTGGGTGAGCACCACATACTCATTCACGTTGGCGTAGGCCATGATCTCCGAGTCCGGCGCATTCTTCGCGCCGACCCTCGACCAATGCACCGCTTCAATGCCTGCGCCGACGAACAGGTCGATCCAGCGCGGCGACAGATTCATATCAACGAGCAGCTTCATGCGGTGGCAAGCATGACCTCACGCTCTTCCGCTCGCCATGCCGCGTAGCGAAGCGCCTGCATGATGTCTTCGCGCTCCAGATAGGGGTAGTCAGCGAGAAGTCCGTCGACGCTGTGCCCCGTGCCGATCTGTCCCACGACCATGCCGACCGTGACACGCAAACCACGGATGCATGCCTTGCCGCCCATGATTTCGGGCTGCTGGGTGATGCGGTCGAGTTGCCCCATGACCTGCTCCTTATCGAAACTCATGGACATGCTAGTCTTATGAGAATTACGTTTCAAGAAGTATTTATGAGAATCCACACGCCTTGATCCTGCGTCTCGCATCGATGACGCAGCAAGGCTTATCAACAGCCCTCGTTTTCAAGAGGTGTACTGATGTCGGTTAGCTTTCTCTCCCAAGAGCGGCGTGAGAACCATGGCCGCTACACCGGGGCACCATCGCCGGCGATTTGGCGCGTTGCTTTCGCCTGGACGATACCGACCATGCGCTGATCATGCAGAAGCGCGGCACGCACAACCGACCCGGTTCGCCGTGCAACTCGGTACGGTGCGCTATCTCGGCACCTTCCTCGACGATCCACTGCCCGCGCCAACGCTGGTGTTGCATACGCTGGCCAGGCAACTGCGTGTCGAACCGATGGACGGTGCCAAACCTACAGCGCGGGTGAGCTGCGCTGGCAGCACGCAGCGGAAATCCGCACTCGTTACGATTACGTCGACATTACGCAGCACCAAGTCGGGTACCGCCTCACCCACTGGCTTTTTGGTGATAGTCGTTCTCGCTATCAATCGCAAGAACTACCGCGCCGGGACCGTGTCATCCCGACTTGCATCCTCTGCCACGCGCAGCGCAGCGACAGCAAACGCCAGGGATGGCAGCGGCGGTGGGTGATACGATAACACCCGGCGTCGACAGCATTCAGGCACGTCCGAGGGGCCGTCCGGCCTATCGGAATACCATTGGGGTCTGGCGGGGTCCGCGATGGCACGAGTACATCCACCCGCCGCAGGCCAGCTGGCATGCCGGAGAACCGCTGCGTGAGCGGGCCAGCGCTGCGGTACGATCCCGCCCCCTGCGAAGCGCAAAGCTTCAGGCTTGCGGGCTTTCGCCACGCAGACGCACGTCGCTGGGCGCCATGTCGGTGCGTTCCTCGCTGACCTTGCGTTGCGATTCGAAGAACTGCTGCACTTGCTGGCATACCTCGAGCGTGTTCTCGCGCGCAATCGCCGAGACCAGAAACCACGGCTGGGTCCAGTCGAGTGCGGCGATGATCTTCTCGGCCACGGCCTGGCGCTCCCCGGCGGCCAGCATGTCGGCCTTGTTCAGTACCAGCCAGCGCGGCCGCTCCAGCAGCTCGGGGTTGAACTTGGCCAGCTCCTGCTCGATCGCCCGCACCTGGCCGGCCACATCGGAGCCGTCGATCGGTGCGATGTCCACCAGATGCAGCAACAGACTGGTACGCGCCACATGCCGCAGGAACTGGATGCCCAGACCGGCGCCATCCGCCGCGCCTTCGATCAACCCGGGGATATCCGCGATCACGAAGCTCTGGTCGGTGCCGAGGCTGACCACCCCGAGATTCGGGTGCAGCGTGGTGAACGGGTAATCGGCCACCCGCGGCGTCGCGGCGGAAACCGCGCGAATGAAGGTGGATTTGCCGGCATTGGGAAAACCCAGCAGACCGACGTCAGCCAACAGCCGCAATTCGAGCTTCAATTCGCGCACGTCACCCGGCGTCCCCGGGGTAGCCTTGCGCGGCGCGCGATTGACCGAAGTCTTGAAATGGATGTTGCCCAGCCCGCCCTTGCCGCCTTGCGCCACCAGCATGCGCTGACCGTGGCTGGTGAGGTCACCGATCACCTCGTCGGTATCGACGTTGGTGACCAGGGTGCCCACCGGCACGCGGATCGTGGTGTCCTCACCGCCCTTGCCATACATCTGGCTACCCATGCCGTTCTGGCCGCGCTGCGCCTTGAAGCTGCGCTGATGGCGAAAATCGACCAGGGTGTTGAGACCCTCGTCGGCGACCAGCCACACCGAACCCCCGAAGCCGCCGTCACCGCCGTTCGGACCGCCGAAGGGGATGAACTTTTCGCGGCGAAAACTGATGCAGCCGTTGCCACCATTGCCGGCATGGACCTTGATGTTGGCTTCATCGACGAATTTCATGGCGGGATCCGGGAACGGGGAACGGGGAACGGGGAACGGGGAACGGGGACTATCAGCAACACAGAGTAGCGGGAAGTCAACGCTCCCCGTTCGCTGCGTGAAAAACAAAAGCCCCGCCGAAGCGGGGCCTTCGCTGCCGCATCGTGAGGATGCTTACGCCTGCACGACGCTGACGAAACGACGATTCTTGGCGCCGCTGACCTTGAATTCGACCTTGCCATCGACCAGCGCAAACAGCGTGTGGTCGCGCCCCAGGCCGACACCGGTACCCGGATGAAACTGGGTGCCGCGCTGACGAACGATGATGTTGCCGGCTTCGATAGCCTGGCCGCCATAGATCTTAACGCCGAGGTATTTCGGGTTCGAATCGCGACCGTTGCGGCTGGAACCTACGCCTTTTTTATGTGCCATGACTCAATGCTCCAGGTGCTCAGGCGTTGATGCCCGTGATCTCGATTTCGGTGAAATGCTGGCGGTGGCCTTGCTGACGCTTGTAGTGCTTGCGGCGGCGAAACTTGATGATACGGATCTTGTCGCCCCGGCCATGCTTGCGCACGGTGGCACTGACGGTGGCTCCGTCAACCAGTGGTGCGCCTACAATGACCGACTCGCCGGCGCCATGCATCAGCACCTGATCGAAGTTCACGGTAGCGCCCTCTTCGACGTTCAACAGTTCCACGCGCAGGACATCGCCCTGCTCCACGCGGTACTGCTTGCCGCCGGTCTTGATGACTGCGTAACTCATGGGAATGTCCCTTCTTTAGTTATTCTCTTGGGTTTCGCCATCACCCCTTCAGGCGTGGCGAACCGCGGATTATAGCGACGGGCCCACGTGCTGGTCAAATACTGACCACCCCAGGCTGCAACACCTTACCTCCCGCTGCTCACAAGGCCGCCGCCTGCCCCCCTTGGGCACGCGGCGTGGCCTGCTTCTGGCGAACTTACTTGGCCGACGTGGCCGGACAACGCCCCTGCGCGTTCAGCGTGCCGTTCTTCTGCAGTTCCCCGACCATTTGACGCGCGCGTTCGCGCCCCCATTGCTGACCGATTTTCATGCCCTCCGCCATCGTCACCGGCATCTGGGTGATCACTTTCTGGCCCAGCGGCGACTTGTAGAACTTCAGCAGACCGGCCACATCCCGGTCGGTAAAGTGGCTCTGATAGATCGGCACCATGCGTCCCATCAACTGATCGATGCTCTTGGCGTCGATGAAGTTGTTCCAGTAAGACGATGGCACACACGGCATGGCCCGACCCATCACACCGGCCATCTGCGCATTCATCTGGCCGAACATCTGGCTCAGGTGCATCACATCGAACAATTGCCGCACCTGCTGTGTGCTCGGCGGTTTCGCCAGCGCCTGCCCTGCCCCACCGATCGCCAGCACCAGCCCGATCGCCATTCCGGTCCATTTACGCATGATCCCACTCCTTCGATGAAGACAGCCGCCCCGGCCATCCGGGTCCTTATTTAGCCATGGTCAGCCCGGCCATGGAACCCGCCAGACCCTGTCGGACCCGCCACAAGCCCGCTCACGACGCAACAGGTCACACCGCCCCGGGCCATGACGGCGCGCTTGGTATCATCGGCCGCTCACCCCATATCCGAGCGTCATGGACACCATTCGCATCCGCGGCGCACGCACGCACAATCTCAAGAACATCGACCTCGACCTGCCGCGCGACCGGCTGATCGTGATCACCGGCCTGTCCGGCTCGGGCAAGTCCTCGCTGGCTTTCGACACCATCTATGCCGAGGGTCAGCGCCGTTATGTCGAATCGCTGTCGGCCTATGCCCGGCAATTCCTCTCGATCATGGAAAAGCCGGACGTCGACCACATCGAGGGCTTGTCGCCGGCGATCTCGATCGAGCAAAAATCGACCTCGCACAACCCGCGTTCCACCGTCGGCACGATCACCGAGGTCTACGACTACCTGCGCCTGCTGTATGCCCGCGTCGGCACCCCACGCTGCCCGGACCACGGCATCCCGCTGGAGGCGCAGACGGTCAGCCAGATGGTCGACGCCACGCTGGCACTGGATGCGGACCAGCGCTACATGCTGCTGGCGCCAGTGATCCGCGAGCGCAAGGGCGAGCACGTGCAGGTGTTCGAACAATTGCGCGCCCAGGGTTTCGTCCGCGCCCGGGTCGACGGCGCGGTCTACGACCTCGACGCGGTGCCCCCGCTGACCTTGCGCCAGAAACACACCATCGAGGTGGTGGTCGACCGTTTCCGCCCGCGCGAGGACATCAAGCAGCGCCTCGCCGAGTCGTTCGAGACCACGCTGCGGCTGGGCGACGGCCTGGTGATCGTGGTCAACATGGACGCTGCACAGGGAAGTGCGAGTGCCGCGGGCAGTCGCTCCGGCAATCCTGCCTCCAGCGACACTGGTGCATCCATGCACGTCGCAGGAGGCGCAGGAGCGGCCGGTACAAAATCGGAACAACTGCTGTCTTCGCGCTACTCCTGCCCGGTCTGCGACTACTCGCTGCCGGAGCTGGAGCCGCGACTGTTCTCGTTCAACTCGCCGGTCGGCGCCTGCCCGTCTTGCGACGGGCTCGGGGTCACCCAGGTGTTCGATCCCGCGCGTGTGGTCGCGCATCCGGAGCTGCCGCTGTCCGGCGGCGCGGTGCGCGGCTGGGACCGGCGCAACGCCCACTATTTCCAGTTGATCCTGTCGCTGGCAGCCCACTACGGCTTCGACGTGGATACACCGTGGCGGGACCTACCCGCGGACGTCCGCAAGGCGGTGCTGTACGGCAGCGGCAAGCAGAAGATCGCCTTCCGCTACCTCACCGAGCGCGGCGGCAAGGTGACCCGCGAGCACGCGTTCGAAGGCATCCTGCCGAACCTGGAGCGGCGCTACAAGGAAACCGAATCGGCCGCCGTACGCGAGGAACTGGCCAAGTACATCAGCGACCAGCCCTGCCCGGCGTGCGCGGGCCAGCGGCTGAACCGCTCGGCGCGCAACGTATTCGTCGCCGACCATGCATTGCCCTCGCTGACCCATCGCTCGATCGACGATACCCTGACGTTTTTCGAGACCCTCACCCTGCCCGGCTGGCGCGGCGAGATCGCCGTGAAGATCGTCAAGGAGATTCGCGAGCGGCTGACCTTCCTCAACGATGTCGGGCTGAATTACCTCACCCTGGATCGCCAGGCCGATTCGCTGTCCGGTGGCGAGGCGCAACGCATCCGTCTCGCCAGCCAGATCGGCGCCGGCCTGGTCGGCGTGATGTATGTGCTGGACGAACCTTCGATCGGCTTACATCAGCGCGACAACGAACGCCTGCTCGGCACGCTGACGCGGCTGCGCGATCTCGGCAACACGGTGATCGTGGTCGAGCACGACGAGGACGCGATCCGCATGGCCGACCACGTACTCGACATCGGCCCCGGCGCCGGGGTCCACGGTGGCGAGATCGTCGCCCAGGGCACGCTGAAGGATCTGCTCGCCGCGCCGCGTTCGGTCACCGGCCAGTTCCTGTCGGGCCAGCGCGCGATCGAAGTGCCGCAGGAACGTCGCCAACCGATCGACGACGACGCCTGGCTGCATCTGAAAGGCGCCAGCGGCAACAATCTGAAACATGTCGACCTGGCGATTCCGGCCGGGCTGTTCAGCTGCGTCACCGGCGTCTCCGGCTCAGGCAAGTCGACCCTGGTCAACGACACCTTGTTCCGTCTCGCCGCCAGCGAACTCAACGGTGCCGGCACCCAGCCGGCGCCCTATGCCTCGGTGGACGGCATCGAGCTGTTCGACAAGGTCGTCGACATCAACCAGTCGCCGATCGGCCGTACGCCGCGCTCCAACCCGGCCACCTATACCGGCTTGTTCACGCCCTTGCGCGAGATGTTCGCGCAGGTGCCCGAAGCCCGCGCCCGCGGCTACACGCCCGGCCGCTTCAGCTTCAACGTCCGCGGCGGCCGCTGCGAGGCCTGCGAGGGCGATGGCATGATCAAGGTGGAGATGCATTTTCTGCCCGACGTCTACGTGCCCTGCGACGCCTGCCACGGCAAGCGCTACAACCGCGAGACGCTGGAGGTGCTGTACAAGGGCCACACCATCGCCGACGTGCTCGACATGACGGTGGAAGACGCGCTGAAACTGTTCGAGAACGTGCCCAACATCGCGCGCCGGCTCGACACCTTGCGCGCCGTGGGGCTGGACTACATCAAGCTCGGCCAGAGCGCGACCACGCTGTCCGGCGGCGAGGCCCAGCGGGTGAAGCTGTCCAAGGAGCTGTCCAAGCGCGATACCGGCCGTACTCTGTACATCCTCGATGAGCCGACCACCGGCCTGCACTTCCACGATATCGAGCAACTGCTCGACGTGCTGCACCAGCTGGTCGACCAGGGCAACACCGTGGTGGTGATCGAACACAACCTCGACGTGATCAAGACCGCCGACTGGATCGTCGACCTCGGCCCCGAAGGCGGTGCCGGTGGCGGCCGCATCCTGGTCACCGGCACCCCGGAAACCGTCGCCGCCTGCGCCGACTCGCATACCGGACACTTCCTCGCCCCGCACCTCAAGGCCACCCGGGCCGGCAAGGCGGCGCGCGCCAAAGGCGGCGAAAAGCGCGTCAAGGCCGCGACCAAGCACATCGCCTCCGCCGACAAACACAAGCCGTTGCCACGGAAGAAACGCTCATGAGTCACATGGCCCAGCCCACGCCCGACGCCGCACCGCTGTTTGTCACCGAACTGCCGGTGCGCTGGCGCGATCTCGACGCGTTCAACCACGTCAACAACGCCACCTACCTGACCTATCTGGAGGAGGCCCGATTGCAATGGATGCAGCAGGTCGGCGACTGCCTCAGCGAAACCGCCATGCCGGTACTGGCCGCCGCCGAGCTCAACTACCGCCGCCCCATCGCCTGGCCCGCCCAGTTGCATGTGCAGCTCTACAGCGAGCGCCTCGGCAACAGCTCGATCACCCTGGCACATCGCATCGTCGACGCGAGCGACCCAAGCCGCCTCTATTGCGACGGCCGCACGGTGATGGTGTGGACCAACCCGACCATCGGCAAGTCAGTGCCACTGCCCACCACGATCCGCGCCGCCGCGACGCAAGCCGATTACTGAGCCGCGATCGCCACATCGCCTTGCCGAATGCAGCGACGGATCAACACGTACGGTGTGATCGAAGCCAACGCCAAAGTCTCTCCTGACTACCCGTCTGCAGCATCCTCGTTGGGAATGTAGGAAATCAGGAGGCGCCTCTTCCGCCGCGGGCGGGCACCGTCCGCCGCGCTTCGTCATGACGCCTATGAGCAGAGCCGGCGGACAGTGTCCGCCCTACGCCGATGCACGGGCTGCGATGGAAGTGCGGACCACTCTGCCGCGTCCGCGTTTCGAGAAGGGCATCAGATAGCCGTTCTTGAGGGGTGCGGGTCAAGCAAGGTTTTGCTGACCGCAGCTTCAGACAGCCCTCTGGCGAGGCTCTGCGGAAGTGAGGATGCAACATGTGGGGAATCAGGAAGTCTCTGGTGACGTCGTCGCCTTACCGGCTCGCGCCCGTCGGAGGGCCCCCTCGGCACAGCGCTGCAGGTCAATTGCAGCCGTCATCGCTATGATGACGGCTGACCCCCGGACATGGAGCCACGCCCATGAAGTCACCGTATCGCACGATCCGACGGCTTGCGTTCGCCGTTGCCGCCACTATCGGCACCACCGCCCTGGCGCAGGCCGCCGAGGTCACCCAGCTCACCGTCTACCGCAGCGACAATGCCGGGCTTTACGCCAGCCAGGGCAGCGGGGATGTCGATGCTGGCTACGCGGTGGTCCACGAGCAACGCCTGCTGCAGCTGACCGCAGGTGTGCATGACGTGACCCTGGGCGACCTGCCGACCCTGATCGACCCTGAGGCGCTGGCGCTGGGCTTTCCCGGCAGCGCTGCCAAGGTGGTTTCGCAGCGGTTGATGCTGGCCCGGGGCACCGATGCCGCGGTGGCTGGCCTGAGCGGTCGCCACGTGGAGGTGCTGGGCGCCAACGGCGGACCGCTGGCCAGCGGTGTCCTGCTGCGTGCCGGCGATGGCTTGCTGGTGCGCGACGACAGCGGCAATACCACCTTGATCAGCCATTACGCGGCCGTGCGCAGCCATGGCACGACCTTCCCGACCGGCGCCCGCCTGAGCCTGCGCGTCGATGCCGACCGCAGCGGACAGCAGCGTGCCGTGCTCAGCTACCCTACCGCCGGCCTCGGCTGGCGCGCCGCCTATGTGGCAACCCTGCTGCCCGGTACCGCCTGCCGCATGCAGTTCGAGTCGCGCGCCAGCATTGCCAATCGCAGCGGCCGTGACTGGCGCGACATCCGGCTGACCCTGATCGCCGGCGCACCCAATTTTGCCAAAGCCTCGGCACCTCGCCCGATGATGGCGCTGGCACGCAGCACGGCAAGCGCCTCACTGCCCCGGCAGACCGGCCTTGCCGACTATCGCAGCTACCGCCTTCCGCTACCCATCGACCTGCCCGATGGCAGCATCAGCCAGGTGCCGCTGTATGCCGATCGGCGTATGACGTGCCAGCGGACCGCGCTGTTCGAGACCGGCAATGCCTGGCTTCCGCCGCAGCCGATGCTGAGCCGGAATTTCAACCAGAATGCCGGTGGCCCGATCATCAGCACGCTCACTCTGCACGCGTTTGACAGCCTGCCGGCGGGCTATCTGCGCGTGCTGACCGAGGATCGCCAGGGTACGCCGCAATTCATCGGCGAGGGCCGTATCGACGACACCCCCAAAGGCGGCGATGCCACCATCACGCTGGGTACCGCCTTCGATCTGCGCGCGCAGCAGACGCGCACCCGCTTTGAGATCGACAAGGCCGGCCGCACGCTGGAGGAGGCGTTTCGCATCGAGCTCAGCAATGCCGGCGACAGTCCGCGCACGGTGACGGTGCGCGCACACCCCAACCGCTGGCGGCAATGGACCCTGCTATCGTCCAGCAGCAAACCCACGCGGCAAACCATCGACACGCTGGAGTTTCGTATCAAGGTTCCGGCCAACGGCAAAACCCAGCTGGATTACGCGGTGCGCTATCACTGGAATGCCGATCAGCAGCCGCACTGACTGCCCAGGCAGGTGCTCGGATACTGTCCGCCGCCCCCTCTCAAACGACTCAGGAATCACCCATGCTCAAGCTGATTCAACACGACCGGATCACCGAGATCAATCTGGCGCGACCGCCGGTAAACGCGCTGAACCTGGATCTGTTGCGTACCTTGCGCAAGGCAGTCGATGACAGCGTGGCGCAGGGCGCGCGCGGCATCGTGCTGTCCGGTGCACCGGGGCTGTTCTCCGCCGGGGTCGACGTGCCCGAACTGATTCAGGGCGATCGGGCCGCCGTGCGCGAATACTGGCAGGCGTTCTTTGCGTTGTGCGGCACGCTCGCACAGATCCCGATCCCCATCGTCGCCGCGATCACCGGCCACAGCCCGGCGGGTGGTGCGGTGCTGGCGCTGTTCTGCGATTACCGGGTAATGGCCGAGGGTCCGTTCAAGATCGGCTTGAACGAGGTGCAGGTCGGTTTGATTGTGCCCGATGCGATCCAGCTAGCGCTGCGCCGGGTTGTCGGCACCTACCGCGCCGAACGACTGCTGGTCGCCGGCGCCATGATCGACGCGGCCGAGGCACTGGGCTGCGGCTTCATCGACGAGGTGACCGGCGTCGACCAGGTCACCACCCGTGCCCTGCACTGGCTCGGGGCACTGCTGGCTCTGCCGTCGCACGCCATGCTCGCCACCCGCAGGCTGGCGCGCGCGGATCTGGCCGCCGCCTACGCCGACCCTGCCGCGCTGCCGCTGGATGACTTCGTCGAGGCGTTTTTCCACCCGGAAACCCAAACCACGCTGCAGGCGTTGGTGGCGAAGCTCAAGGAGAAGAAGTGAGTGTACAGGCGTGAGAAACGCGTGCTGGACTCATCTTCGCCCCTTCTCCATCAGCACGCGCGAATCGCCTTCAGGCGCCGGTGAAAGGCTGGTCCCGCAGGCGGTGGGGGGCAAGCGACAAGGTGTCTCTCGACTCGTGTTCTTCCGCGCTCATTCCTCGCCCATAGCGACCGGCCGCGTGGGGTCGCTGACCCAGCCGCTCCACGACGGCGCGTACAGCCGCGAGCCGTGCAGGCCGGCGTGCTCCATCGCCAGCAGGTTGTGGCAGGCGGTGACGCCGGAGCCGCACATGTGCACGACTTTTTCAGGTGCAGTTGCGCCCAGCAGCGCCGTGAATTCTTCGCGCAGCTTCGCCGCCGGCTTGAAGCGACCGCTGCTGTCGAGGTTGTCGGAGAACGGCCGGTTCAACGCGCCGGGGACGTGTCCCCCGACCCGATCCAGCGGTTCGGTGTCGCCGCGATAGCGCGCTGCCGCGCGGGCATCGAGCAGTTGGTGGCTCGAGGTCTTGCCCAGGCTTGCGTGATCCAGCAGCACCTGGTCTGTTTGGTAATGCAGGGATACCCGCGTGGGTGAACGCGGACGCGCCTCGCCGGTTTCGATCGGCAGCGCCGCCGCCTGCCAGGCCGCGTAGCCGCCGTTCAACACCGCCACGTCCCGGACCCCGGCCAGGCGCAGCAGCCACCACAGGCGTGCCGCCGCGAGGGCGCCACTGGAGGCATCGTAGCTGACCACCGGGATACCCGGACGCCAGCCCCAGCCGGAGAGCAGGGCGTTGAACGCCGAGTCCAGCGGCAGCGGATGACGACCCATGCCCGCGGCCTGTCGCGTCAGATCGGACAGATCGCGATCCAGACTGGCAAATACCGCGCCGGCGATATGACCTTTATGGAAATCCCGCTCGCCCTGGTCGGGATCGGCCAGCTGGAAGCGGCAATCGACGATCAGTACGTCATCGGCCATGAGTGCGGCAAGCTCGGCCGCTTCGATCAAGGTGGTCTTCAGGGTCATGCGTGTCCCATCCTCTGCAGCAGGTTCAGCAACATGGCAGCGGTGGCGCCCCAGATGCGGTGGCCGCCGTGCACAAACTCCACCATCGGCCGTTGCTTGCCGCGATACTCCATGCTGTAGCGGCGCAGGTTCGATCGATCCAGAAAGAAGGCCAGCGGCACTTCGAAGACTTCGGCCACTTCGTCCGGCGCAGGATACAGTTGCGCCTCGGCGGCGATCCGCGCCACCACCGGGGTGATGCAATAACCGCTGATCGTCTCGAAGCAATCGAGAAACCCCAGCGGGGTCACCAGCGCGCGCGCCAGACCGACCTCCTCCTCGCTCTCGCGCAGCGCCGTATCGACCGAATCGGCATCGTCCGGATCGCAACGTCCGCCGGGAAATGCCACCTGCCCGGCATGCGCCTGCAGATGATCGGTGCGCCGGGTCAGCACCAGTCGCGGCTGCGGCCCTTCGCGCAGGCCGACCAGGACGGCTGCGGGCTGACGCCGGCCGTGGCCAAGCAGATCGGACATTTCCGCATGGTTCCAGCCCGGCGTGGCCGGTGGCTCGGACAACGGAAGCAGCGCGCGCATCAAGTCGTCCATCACGACGGCTTGCGCTTCGGCAGCACCTCGCGCATCACCTGCAGGCGTTCGCTGTCGCTCATCAGTCGCCAGCGGCCGATTTCCTCGCCGGTCCGCAGGCAGCCCACGCAGTAGCCGCGCCGATCCAGCCGGCAGATGCCGATGCAAGGGGTTAGCGGCAGGGCGGTTGCATCGGGGACTGAAGCGTTCGACATGCGGCATCATCTTAACACCCGACGCGCTCAGGGCTTGTCGGAGCCTGGCTTGATGTCGAGCAACTCGATCTCGAAGACCAGGGCCTCATTCGGGCCAATCCGCGGCAACGCGCCGGTTGCCCCGTAAGCCAGCTTGGGCGGAATCACCACCTTCCAGCGATCGCCCACGTGCATCCGGGGAATTACGTCCTGCCAGCCGCGAATCACGTGATCCACCGAGAAGCTGACCGGCGCGCCGTGCGCCCAGGTGCTGTCAAATTCGGTGCCGTCGATAAGCATGCCGCGGTAGTTGACCGTGACAACGCTGTTCACCGCCGGGTTGACCGTGCCGGTACCTTTCTTCAGCACCGAGTACTGTACCCCCGAGGGCAATTGCACGACCCCGGGCTGCTGGCGATTATGCGCCATGAACGCCGCGCTCTTGCGCGCATTGGCGGCGGCAATCTGCTTGAACTCGGCAAGCGCACGGGCGTGCATCTGCTCGGAAAGCAGTTCCAGCTGTCGATGCATCGCGCGCAGCGGTACCGCCGGATGGCGCTTGGCATAGGCGTCGCCGATGGCGCGCTGCAAGGTGGCGATATCCACCGACGGTTTGCCGTCGGCGAACTGGCTGCCGATCTGGTAACCGATGGCATATGACAACTCGGCCTTGTCCAGCTTGCCGGCCTTGGTCGGCGGCTGACTTTGCGCATGCGCCACAGCGCCCAGCAGTGACATGCCGAGCAGCCAGCAACATCGATGTATCGTGCCTTTCTTCATATCGCCTTGCCTCGGTGCCGCAGCGAGTTCCAGTCGGTCATCCTAAGTGGTTCCAGCCGCCCGTGCAGCCATCTTGCCGAGGCATGGCACGTTTGCAGCAGCCCGGGACACTGAAACGCTGCCGGGCGAGAGATCAGCCCGGATGAGTCTGTGGAACCGGCCACCTGCATCGCAACGGTGTCGCCGCGTCGAACGCCCCATTGAGAAACCGGCCAGCCGCAAAGGTTCCCGCTGCTACCATCCCTATTTTGCGCAGAACGGAATGTATTCATGGCCTATCGCAACCTGGAAATCGGCAATCGCGGCGCGGTTCGTACCATTACCGTCAACCGCCCCGACAAGCTCAACGCGCTCAATCGCGAAACCCTGAACGAGCTGACCCTGGCGTTCGCACAGGCAGCCCACGACGACGCCGTGCGCGTGGTGGTACTGACCGGCGCCGGCGAGAAAGCCTTTGTCGCCGGTGCCGACATCGGTGAAATGAGCGATCTCAGCCCGGCCCAGGCGCAGGCTTTTTCGCGCACCGGCCAGCGGCTGATGACCGCGATCGAACGGCTGGGCAAACCGGTGCTGGCACGGGTCCAGGGCTTTGCGCTCGGCGGCGGGATGGAACTTGCGATGGCCTGCCATCTCCGCATCGCCAGTGAAAAGGCGAAGTTCGGTCAGCCGGAGATCAACCTCGGCCTGATTCCCGGCTTTGGCGGCACCCAGCGTCTGCTGCGCCTTGCCGGTCGCGCGGCGACGCTGGAGCTTTGCCTGACTGGCGCGTCGATCGATGCCACGCGGGCGCGGGAGCTGGGCGTGGTCAATCGCGTGGTCGCCCCGGAGGCCCTGGACGATGCGGTCGATACCCTTGCCGATCAGCTGGCCCACGCCGCACCACTGGCTGCGGCAGGTATCCTCGACGCCGTCCTGCTCGGTGGCGAGGCACCGATCGATCAAGGCCTTGAGTTCGAGACGCAGGGCTTTGCCCTGGCGTTCGCCACCGAGGACATGCGCGAGGGCACCTCGGCGTTCCTGCAAAAGCGCAAACCCGCATTCAAGGGCCGCTGATAGCCGCCCCAGGGAAGCGGCTGCGGGTCAGTGATCCGCGCCCTGGTAGGTTTTTTCGCCGGCCGTCACGCTGAGGTCGAGACGATTTTCCGGCGGCGCCAGCGGACAGGTCGCGAACGGCGTGAAGGCACACGGCGGGTTGTAGGCCTGGTTGAAGTCGAGCACCACCTTGCCGCTTCGATCCAGGCCGTGGCTGGGCAACGCGGCATAGAGGAATCGCGCCGCGCCGTAGGTCTGCTTGCCGGAGGTACGGTCGGCGATCACGAAGAACAGCTTGCCACCGGGCTCCTGCTGGTAGGGCAGCAACTCATGGCGATGACCATCGCGGCTGAACACCGCCTTGCCGGGCACCACGACCTTGTCGATAGTGCCGATCTCGGTACCCATCTCCAGTACGTGGGCGGGATGGAACGGCACCCAGTCGGCAACAATGCGCCAGGATCGATCGATCGGAAAATAGTCGATGCCGTGAAAATGCGTGCGCGTGGCGGCGTCGCTGTCCTTGACCCGCAACCCCTTGCGACCATCGCGGTCGATCGCGTAGAAGCTCGCGGTACCGAAACTCACCATGGTGGGTTGGCCTCCACTGGCAACGTGCATGTCATCGGTCAGAACGGCCTCATGGAGCACCTTGCCGTCGATCCGAGCCGTGCTGGCGGCCGCCAGCAGCAGGTGCAGCGAACCGTCCGCAGCCAGCGTCACCGTGCCCAGATGCGGGGGCGCCGAGGGCAGCACGACGTCATTGTCCGCCGCACTGCCGATACGGTTGGCGCCCGGTTTCAACCATTCCAGGCCGACCAGGCTCAGCCATCCGTCCGCCGCGGTCAGCGCCTCGACCCGAGTCGCCCGCCACTGTTGTATCTCATGGGCATAGGCTTCATCGCCGCTGGGGATCTGGGAAGATTCGGCTTGCACGTAGCACGCTCCGGAAAACAGTACGAGGGCAACAACGGCGGTACGCAACATGAGGCTCGATCCGCTCGGTCAGGAACCAGCAGTATGGCCAACGATTCCAGCTCACCACAAGCGGTCGCGCCTAAACAGGATCGCTGCCAGGTGCAGTCGCCACGTGCAGTCGAAGGACCGGCGGGTTCGATCACCCGGGGCTCGTCGATTCCAGGCGCTGGCGGCACCCCCCGCCCTTACGGTGCGTGGTATGCTCGGCGCCGCCACAAAAGAAAGGGATGCCCAATTCAGCGCACGGCGATTCTCCTCTCGTGTGCTTGGCAGCTCCAGGGTTGGAGTTCCCTATCGACTCGAGAAATCGTCAAACTTCTACGGCCTCCCCCGGCAGGGTCAGGGGAACGCACCCGGGGTCTAGCGGGAGGAAGCGGAGCCAAATCGCGGCAAATTTTCGGCTTGCTCCGGGGTGATTGCCGAGCGCAGCGCCACCATGCGTTTACCGACGACCAATTGTTCGGCCGGTACGCCAACAAGCTCGTTACCAAGGTCGAGAAAACCGAAAAGATCAACCAGACCCCCGACCTTCAGCACCGCGAACTGCACACCTGGGGAGGTTTGTTCCAGTCGATCCACCCGCCCGATACGTTTACCTTCAGCGTTCACCACCAACTTGCCCACCGCCGAGGAGTCAACCGGCGAGCCTACTTTCCCGCGCCCGCTGGAGCGGCTGAGCAACTGATCACGAGCTGAGCGCAGGATCTGGGCGGCCGCTTGCGGATCGCCATTCTGCACGGCATGCCGCGCGTTTTTTACCGCCTGCAATCCAAACCTCACCATTGCGTGGCCGTTCGGCGGCGCCACGTCGCGCAGTATGCGGGCAACCCGACGGGCGTCATCCAGGGAACGGATGCCCTGGAAGCGCTCCTTCCCTGACGCCAGCATCCTGGCAGCGTTGTCCATGCTCCGGGCGAGCCCATGCACAATCGATTCCGCCTGGACTGTGCGTTGGGCCGCAACGGCACCCGGGGTACTGGATGCCAGCTGACTGTGGGCGCTCGGGGCAAACACACAGGCAAGCGCGATGCAGCCTATGCGGGTGAAGACCCGTGTCGGGCTATGCGTAAACTGGACGGTGAGCATCAGCCTCTCCTCGCAAAGATAAAACCAGCCGCCTACTTTTCATTGGAAGTGTTCTTCTGTTTCATTTTCTTGAGCATGTATTCGTGGCCCTGACCGTGCTTCCAGCCGATAGAGACCAGCCACCAATTCATCGGGTAAGTGAATATGAATCCCACCATCAGCCCCAGTGCTCCGAAGGACCAGAAGGAAAAGGTATCGGGCAACGGCTGTGCACCCACTACGGCGGGCGTAACCAAGCGCATCACCAGGCCCATTCCGAGCATCACTGTAATCATCGAGAAGAATTCCGCGCGCCCCCCCTTCCACAACGACTTCAACCAGCCATTGCCATGCAGCCGCATTGCCCAGGTCTGGAAGATGAACCAGCCGAGGGCGTAACCGACGGCATATTCAAACCAGAATTCAGCCCAGAAGCTAAAACCCGAAAGTCTGGCAATTACCATCGCCGTCATGATGCCCAAGCCATCCCCTCCTACGCAGTGGGTGGCTGAGGCTACGACCTTGCGCCAACGTGGCCTGGAAAATTCGGTGAAGCGTTCCATCTTTTCCATCCGGCCGTGGTAGCGACCGATGTCGGGGGGGCGCGATGCAAACCAGTAAAGCAGTCCACCCACGATCGAAAAAAAGAAGATGATTATTGGCCAGACGAATTTCAGCGGCGGATTCAACACGGTGTTGGCGTTAAAGATGTCGTAGATAAACGCCACGATGAGCAGCAAACTGATTCCGTACCATATGATGAAAAAAGCGGGCGTAGCCATGAACTGCAATGTCTCGCTGAGGTATTCCACTCTTGCCTCTCCTGATATCGTCGTCGACAACCGCCCACATGAGGCCTCGCCACCATCACAAGACCCATCGATGTTTCGCTCGATCTGGATCCGGAATCCGATGGCCGCGACCAACGTACTGCCGGTGCGGTGAATATCCCGTGGGCAGGAACACGCACTCCGCAACTGGCACGAGGCCACCGTGGCTGGTGTTGCATGAGGGAGTAATCAGCAGGGGGAACGTGGCCTCCGCGGTGGACTTGCCAAAGCAGCTTTACGTCGAGACAGCGGACTCTCGCCGGCAAAGGCGGCAGCCTCGAAACGTGCCATGACTTTCACCCCCAGCAAGAGCCGGGATCAACGGCCACGCATGAACAGCTTGTCCAGCTCGGCGAGGCTCAGCTGAACCCAGGTCGGTCGGCCGTGATTGCATTGCCCGGAACGCTCGGTTGCTTCCATCTCGCGCAGCAGGGCATTCATCTCGGGAGTCGTCAGCCTCCGTCCGGCCCGCACCGAACCGTGGCATGCCATGGTGGAAAGCAGCTCGTTTTCCAGCTCCTGAAGCCGCCGCGAACTGCCATGCTGAGACAGCTCGGACAGCACATCCCGGCTGAGCTGACTGACATCGGCCCCTTCCAGCAGCGCCGGTATGCGGCGCACCACGATCGTTGCCGGGCCGCTGCGGGAGAGCTCGAGTCCCCACTCCGCCAGCGCCTCGGCGTGTTCCTCGGCGGCAGCGGCCTCCCTGGCGCTGACGGCGATGGCGAGTGGCACCAGCAGCATCTGTGAGCGCAAATTGCTGCCGGTACGCCCGGACTTCAGTTTTTCGTAGGTGATCCGCTCGTGTGCGGCGTGCATGTCCACCAGCACCAGGCCGTGCGCATTTTCGGCCAGCACGAAGATGCTTTTCAGCTGGGCAATCGCGAAACCGAGCGGTGGCACCTCGCCGTCCTCCGTGAGCGGCAACGGCGACGCACGGGCAGCGGAGTCGCCCAGCAAGCTGGCATAGCCCGCCAGCGGTGCGTCGCGCACGCCCAGGCTCAAACGGCTCTGGCTGAACTGGCCCGGCCACGCCGCCGGTGCCGCAGCCGGCGGCGACATGGCCACAGCTGAATCACCCGCCAGCGGTGTCGCATCAGTCGTCGGCAGCCCATGCTGTCCGGCACGGGTCTGCGCGAGTGCTTCGTGCAGGGTGCGAAACAGGAAATCATGGACCAGTCGTTGTTCACGGAAACGCACCTCGTGCTTGGCCGGGTGCACGTTCACGTCCACGCCGGCCGGATCGAGCTCCAGATACAGCACAAAGGCAGCGTGACGTCCATGGAACAACACGTCGGCATAGGCCTGACGCACCGCATGGGCGACAATCCGGTCGCGCACCAGCCGGCCGTTGACGTAGAAATACTGCGCATCGGCCTGCGCCCGCGAGGCCGTCGGCAGACCCACCCAGCCCGACAGATGCAAACCGGCCATGGCGTGATCGACGCGCAGGCTCTGGGTCGGAAAATCGACACCAAGCACCTCGGCTACCCGTTGCAGTGCCGCGTGCTCGTTCGCGGCAGCCTTCCATATCCGTACCGGCTTGCCATTGTGGCTGAGCCGGAACTCCACCGTGCTGCGCGCCAGCGCCAGCGACTTGAGCAAGTCGTCGATGTGCGCGAATTCGGTCCGTTCGGCACGCATGAATTTCCGCCGCGCCGGCACGTTGTAGAACAGGTCGCGCACCTCCACGCTGGTTCCCTGGGGGTGTTGCGCCGGACGGGCCTCCTGCAGCTTGCCGCCATCGACCTCGATGCGGAAGGCCGCCGCCTGCGCCGGGCCGCGCGAGGTCAGTGCAAACCGGGACACCGACGAAACCGACGCCAACGCCTCGCCGCGAAAGCCCATGCTGGCGACATGCTCGAGATCATCGAAGCTGCCGATCTTGCTGGTGGCATGCGAGGCCACTGCCAGCGGCAACTCATCCGGCACGATACCGCTGCCATCGTCGCGAACCCGGATCAGGCGGGCGCCACCGGCCTCGATATCCACCTCGATGCGACCGGCACCGGCATCGAGGCTGTTTTCGACCAACTCCTTGACCACCGACGACGGCCGCTCGATGACCTCGCCGGCAGCGATCTGGTTGATGAGTTCGGGGGGCAGCAGACGGATCACGGACATCCGCCAAGCTTAAGCGAATCAGCTGCCAAGGTCAGGCTTTGCGGTCAGCGCGGAAGAACTTCGGCGCCTACAGCACGCGACCAGCGACCCCGCGCCGTCTGACTCGGCGGGTCAGCTGGCCGGTATCATCAACACGCTGCCGGCGCGTATCGTGTTGTTGTCCATCTGGTTGGCACTCTTCAACGCACCGACACTGACCCCATAGTGCCGGGCAATGCTGCTGAGGCTTTCACCACGCCCAACCCGGTGGCGGTCACGCACCGTGGTGTCGGCCCGGCTGACGGCATGTCCGGCATCACCGGAGGCCGCTGCCAGTTGGCCCCCTTCGCGGCGCGCAGCCTGCGCGGCGAACCAGGTGCCCTGCGGCGGCGTGGATTCGAAGTAGCTCTTGACTCCTTTCATCACCGCCAACGCCAGCTTTTCCTGATGCGCGGGATTGCGCAGCTTGCGCTCCTCGGTCGGATTGCTGATGAACGCCGTCTCGACCAGGATCGACGGCACGTCGGGCGAACGCAGCACCACGAAATTGGCCTTTTCGACGTAGCCGCGGTGGGTCGGACCGAGCCTGGCCAGATCCTTGAGCACATTGCGGGCCACCACGTCGCTGGCCTGGATCGCCCAACTTTGCTGCAGATCGAGTACCACCTTGGCCAGACTGTCGTCCATGCCATCCAGCGTGGTGCCGCCGATCAAGTCGGCGTTTTCGCGATCGGCCAGCACCCGCGCCGCCTCGCTGGTCTTGCCGCGCGGCGACAGCACCCATACCGACGAGCCCTTGGCATCGTCGCTGGTATAGGAGTCGGCGTGGATCGAGACGAACAGATCCGCCTTGTTTTCGCGCGCGATTTCATAGCGTTGCTTGAGCGGGACGTAATAGTCGCCGTTGCGGGTCAGCACCGCCTTCATGCCCGGCTGGCGGTTGATCAGGGCGGCAAGATCGCGCCCCACCGCGAGGGTGACGTTTTTCTCCATGGTGCCACCCGGGCCGATGGCACCGGAGTCCTTGCCACCATGACCTGGATCGATGCAGACCACCACCTTGCGTTCGGCCTTCAGCAGAGCTGCAGCCTCGCGCGACGAGGCGATGGCTTCCTTGCTGACGTGACCGTGCCGACGCGACGAACGGGGCGTGGATGCGTTGCCGGCCGGATACAGGTCAAGCACTAGACGATAGTCCGTGCCATGGACCGGCTTAAGCATAAAGCTCTTGAGGCGGCTGTCCGGAGCAACCCTGGCAACCAGCTTCAGGTGGTCGCCGCGTCGGGAATGACTCATTCCCTGGTACAGGCCCTGCGCCTCAGGCTCGGCAAAGCCTCCCGTCAGCCTGGTGTCACGCAGATCCACCACCACCTGCCCGCCGGACTGGCTGATCGTGTAGTTGAGCGGGCCACGTGCATCCAGCACCAACCGGGTATAGCTCGGGCCGGCCCACACACGCGCATCGTGCAGATCCGCCGCGTGGGCCGTGCCGAGAGGCATCGCCGCCATGACCAGCGCGGCAACACACCCCACCAAGTTGTTCAGGTAACCCCTCATAGGCCGCATTGAAGCGCACTCACCGCATGAATGCAAGGCTCTTTTCCTTTTAATATCCATAGCCTGCGGACTATTCATCAGGTCATATCAAGTTATCGCCTCCAAGTCCACACCGATACGACCGCCGCCCTGCTCGGGGACTTGCCATTTTCGGGACAGCCAACAAGCGCCTTGACGCAAGCCCTCAGGCCGGAACCGGTCACGGCTTCAACGATTGCAGCACCTGCTCACCACGCGCCGTCGCGCCGCGCAGCCAGGCATCACGGCCGGTGCCCAGGTAACTCAGCGACAGCTCCAGATCCGCCGCCGGCAACACCCCGGCGCCACGCTCCGGCCACTCCACCAGTACCAGCGCATCGGGCTGGGCCAGCGCATCCAGGCCCAGCCACTCCAGTTCGCCGGGATCGGCGATCCGGTACAGATCCAGGTGCCACGCCGGCCGACCAAGGGCCAGGTAGCCCTCCATCAGGCTGTAGGTCGGACTCTTGATGCGCTCTTGCACCCCGCACGCCTGCAACAGTGCGCGCGCGAAACTGGTCTTGCCGGCACCGAGCGGGCCGTGCAGATAAATCACCAGGCCCTCCTGCAACCGACTCGCCAGGGCTTGGCCCAGGGCTGCCGTTGCGGCCTCATCGGGCAACGGGTAGTGAAGTTCGCGACCGCAAGCCTCAGACACGATGCTGCCCATGCTGCGGCATTTCGTTGCCGAGCCGGTGCAGTGGCGCCAGCAGATCACTGGCCAGCAAGCCGCGTTCGCCCTGCTCCGCCGCCTGGTCGCCGGCACGTGCATGCAGCCCCACGCCGAGACAAGCCGCATGCCAGGCCGTACACCCCTGCGCCAGCAAAGCTGCCACCACCCCGGTCAGGAGATCGCCCATGCCACCGGACGCCATTCCAGGATTGCCCCATGGACAGACGTCCAGGCGCCCATCCTGATCGGCAATCAGCGTACCCGCACCTTTCAACACCACCACTGCGGCATGACGTCTGGCCAGCTCCCGCGCCGCGGCGAATCGATCCGTCTCGATCGCCGCCGTGGTCACCCCCAGCAGGCGCGCTGCCTCACCCGGGTGCGGCGTCAACACCGTCGGCGCCTTGAATTGCCGCGGTTCCCGCAGCAGCAGGTTCAGCCCATCGGCATCGAGCACCAGCGGCTTGTTCGCATTCAGTGCGGTCAGCCACAGCGCATGCCCCCAGGCTCCTGCGCCAAGACCCGGCCCGACTGCCAGTACGCTGGCGCGTCTGAGCAGCGGCTCCAGAGCCTGCGGCCCATCGACCCCATGCGCCATCAACTCCGGACGCCCTGCGTTGAGCGCCGGCACATGCTCGCCATGGGTCGCCACACTGACCAGACCGGCACCGGCACGCAGCGCTGCCTCACCGCTCAATCGCACCGCACCGGCCATACCATGCTCGCCACCGATCACCAGCACATGGCCGTTATGTCCCTTGTGGGCACCACGCGAACGGCATGGCAGGGCATCGACGGCCAGCAGTTGCGCATCGACCACTGCCTGCAGCTGTGCACTGTCCGGCACGCCCAGCGACGCCAGCTCCAGCAAGCCGATCTGGTCCGCCGCACGGCCGGTATGCAGTCCACGCTTGTCGGCCAGGAAGGTCAGCGTGACATCGGCACGAATCGCCACACCGGGGCAATGCCCGGTGTCGGCATTCAGGCCCGACGGCACATCCAGCGCGAGCACCGGCCGGCCGCTGGCATTGATCCGCGCGATCAGATCGGCGGCCTCCGGGCCGGGCGCGCGGTTCAGCCCGATGCCGTAGAGCGCGTCGACATGTAGCTCGGCGTCCGGCAGATCATTCTTTGCATGCCAACCATGAGCCGGGCCGTCGCGCTCCCATTCGCGGCGCGCCAGCAGCGCATCGCCACGCGCCTTCGCGTCCAGCGCCACCAGCTCGACCTGCAACCCCGCCTCGCGTGCCAACACGCCAAGCAGGAACCCGTCGCCACCGTTGTTGCCGGGGCCGCAATAGATGGCAATGCGCCGCAGCTGTGGCCAATGCCGTCGCAGGGTGCTCAATGCCGCGCTGGCGGCGCGGCGCATCAGCGCATTGCCGGAACCTTCCAGCGCAGACAATGCCGCGCGCTCGATCACACGCATCTGCTCGACGGTGTAGAGATTCTGGCGATTCGGCTGATCGGACATCTGCCGATTATAGACGGGGCGGGAAACCCGTCGATGGCTGGACGTTTACAATCGGCAGATGGCCAACTCCGACGCCCATGCCGCTACCGACTACGCCGCCCTCGCTAGCGACATCAAGCGCTGGGCGATCGAGCTGGGTTTCGCCGACGCGGGCATCAGCGGCACCGATCTTGGCGACCACGAGCTTCACCTCAAGCGCTGGCTGGAGCTGGAATACCACGGCGAAATGGACTATATGGCCCGCCACGGCCACAAGCGCAGCCGACCGGCCGAACTCGAACCGGGCACCTTGCGGATCGTCTCGGTACGCATGGACTACATCCCCCCCGGCACCGCCAACGCCTGGAGCGTGCTGCACGATGCCGAGGCCGGCTATGTGTCCCGCTATGCGCTGGGGCGCGATTACCACAAGCTGATGCGCAACCGACTGCAGAAGCTGGCCGACCGCATCCGCGAGGCGAGCGGCGACTTCGGCTGCCGTGCCTACGTGGATTCGGCACCGGTGCTGGAGAAAGCGCTGGCGCGCAATGCGGGCCTGGGCTGGATCGGCAAGCACACGGTACTGATCAACCGCCGCGCCGGCTCGTATTTTTTCCTCGGCGAGCTTTACACCGACCTGCCGCTGCCGCTGGACACCCCGGCCAGCGCACACTGCGGCAGCTGCCATCGCTGCATCGAGATCTGCCCCACCCAGGCGATCCTCGGGCCATATCGGCTCGACGCGCGGCGTTGCATTTCCTATCTCACGATCGAGCTCAAGGGCAGCATCCCGGAAGCACTGCGGGCGCCGATGGGCAACCGTATCTTCGGCTGTGACGACTGCCAGCTGGTATGCCCGTGGAACAAGTTCGCCCAGGAAACCGCGGAAGCGGACTTCGCCCCCCGTCACCGCCTGGACGGGGCCAAACTGGTCGAACTGTTCAGCTGGAGCGAGGACGAATTTCTCAGGCGTACCGAAGGCATGGCGATCCGCCGCACCGGCTACGAAGGCTGGTTGCGCAATATTGCGGTGGCGCTGGGCAACGCGCCACGATCACGTGGTGTGCTTGAGGCGCTCAACGCTCGCGCCGCGCACCCCTCGGCCGTGGTGCGCGAGCACATCGCGTGGGCACTGGAAAGGCAGCAGGGCTGATAACCCCGGCGCGATCTCAGGCGTCAGCCATCTGCTTGGGAATCGCACGATTGGTATGGCTGATGCGGTTGTACTCGCCCATGTAGACCAGGGTCGGCTGGTAATTTTCCAGCTCGGCTTCGGTCAGTTGCACAAACGCGGCAATGATGATCAGGTCGCCGGTCTGCGCACTGCGCGCGGCACTGCCATTGACCGAAATGATCCCCGAGCCTTCCTCGGCACGCAGCGCATAGGTCACAAACCGCTGGCCGCTGTTGACGTTCCAGGCATGGATCTGCTCGTACTCGCGGATGCCTGAGGCGTCCAGCAGCAAGCCATCGATCGCGATCGAGCCTTCATAGTGGAGCTCGGCGTGAGTCACGGTGGCACGGTGGATCTTGGCCTTGAGCATGTTCAGGTGCATGACAGAGTTTCCGGCAGGGACGTCCTGCAAAGTTGGGCATTATCGAACCGTCGACGCTGCGCCGCAACATCACACGGAACACTAACGATATACGGGCGCCTCAATCCAATCGCAAGTTGTCGATCAAACGGGTGCTGCCGAGGCGTGCGGCGATCAGCCCGACCAGCCCCTCGCGTTCGCCCTCCGCCGGCGCGGACAAATCCCCGGCACGCCGGATCACCGCATAGTCGGGCACAAACCCGGCACGCCGCAGGCGCGACGAACTGACCTGCTCGATCACCGGCCACGCATGGCCCTTGTGCAGCAATTCGCGCATCTTCAGCAAGGTGTCGTGGACCAGAGGTGCCTGCGCCCGCTCGTCGGCACTCAGATACTGGTTGCGCGAGCTCAGCGCCAGTCCGTCATCGGCCCGCAGGGTCGCCGCAGCCAGTATCTTGATCGGCAGCGAGAGGTCGCGCACCAGGCGCTCGATCACCTTCAGTTGCTGGAAATCCTTCTGCCCGAATACCGCCAGATCCGGCTGTACCAGGTTGAACAGTTTGCACACCACGGTGGCGACGCCGTCGAAGTGGCCTGGACGCGAGGCCCCTTCGAGCACTTCGGTGATCTGTGGCACGCGCAGGGTGACGCTGTGCTGCGCGCCGAACGGGTACATCGTGGCCACATCCGGTGCGAACAACAGGTCGCAACCCTCGTCGGTCAGGGCCGCCTGATCCGGCACCAGAGTGCGCGGATAGCGCTCGAAATCCTCGCCCGGAGCAAACTGGGTCGGATTGACGAACACGCTGGCGACGACGCGGTCGGCCCGTGCGCGTGCCAGCTTGATCAACGACTGGTGGCCGACATGCAGGTTTCCCATGGTCGGCACGAAACCCACCGTCTGGCCGTTGCCGCGCCAACCGCGGATGGCAGCACGCAGGGCGGGAGCATCATGAACGGTCTGCATCGGCCAGTCTCAGAGGTTAGGAAATATCGAACGCCGTCGCGAAGGGTGGCGCCAGGCGTTCGTAACAAGGTGCGTAGCGGGAGAATTCGGAGATTCTGCTACGCCGAATGACCCGGTTCGCCCGCCGTGCGCCGCCGGCACGGGCGTCTGACGGCACTCGCAACAGGCGGGCGATTTTAGTTGAAACAGTGTTCCGGTGCAGGAAACACGCCACTACGCACCGCCTCGGCATACGCCGCGATGGCGGCCGCCACCGAATCGTGTCCGGCCAGGAAATCCTTGCTGAATTTCGGCCGCTTGCCCGGGGTGACGCCGAGCATGTCGTGGATCACCAGTACCTGCCCATCGCAATGCGGACCGGCACCGATACCGATCACCGGGATATCCACCGCCGCGGTGATCCGCTGGCCGAGCGCCACAGGTACGCCCTCGATCACCAGCAGATCCGCCCCGGCCTCCTGTACCGCCCGCGCCTGGTCCACGATGCGCTCGGCAGCGGTTTGCTCACGGCCCTGGACACGGAAACCACCGAACTTGTGCACCGATTGCGGCGTGAGTCCCAGATGGGCGCAGACCGGGATCGCCCGCGCTGCGATCGCCGCGATAGCGTCCAGGATGTGTGCCGCCGCGCCTTCCATCTTCACCATCGCCGCGCCACCCTCGCCGACCAGCCGCGCGGCGGCGTCCAGCGCATGGGCGACATCCCGCTCGGCCATGAAGGGCAGATCCGCCACCAGCAGGGTCGCGGACAGGCCGCGGGCCACCGCGGCGGTGTGATAGACCATGTGATCGAGCGTCACCGGCAACGTGCTGCGATGTCCCTGCACCACCATCCCGAGCGAGTCGCCGACCAGCGCCACGTCCACGCCCGCGGCGTCCAGTTGCCAGGCGAAACTGGCGTCGTAGGCAGTCAGCATGACGATGCGCTGCCCCTGCACCTTCATCTCGCGCAGGCCCGGCACGGTCACCGGCTTGCGTTGCGGAGCATTGGCATTTTGCACGTACACGATGTTTCCTTGGCGATGGGATCGAACGCCGATTATCCGGCGCGCTCCGGTGTTGGCTCAAGCCAGTCTTTCACAGCCGCCGGTATCGAGCTGCGCGAGGCGCTCGGCGACCGTCGGATACGCCGGCATGGGCAACGTCGGGGCGATATCGTTGAGCGGCAACAGCACAAAGGCCCGTTCGGCCATGCGCGGGTGCGGCAGGGTCAGTCGCTGATCGTCCAGTCGCACGCCATCGACGTGCAGCAGATCGAGATCCAGGGTGCGCGGTCCGTTGCGTTGGGCACGCACGCGGCCTGCGCGAGCCTCGATCTCAAGCAGCGCCTCCAGCAAGGCGTGCGGCGGCAGCTCCGTATCCAGTTGTACCGCGGCGTTGACGAACGGCGGCTGCTCGAGCAGCCCCCATGGCGGGGTGCGGTACAGGTGCGAACGTTGCAGCAACCGGGTACCGGGCAAGGTGTCCAGGGCTGAGATCGCATCCAGTATCTGCCTTTGCGGATCACCGAGATTGCTCCCCAGCGCAACGTAGGCAAGCGTCACGTCGATCCCGGCTTGCTGCCGGAACGGCGCCGGCGTCGACGCGGTGGTGCACTGGCGACGACCGGCATCGCGCCGTCACCCGACTTGCCTCCGCTGGCCGGCAGCGCCGAAGCCAGCACGTCCTGGGGCAGTTGCTGGGCATGCGCCCACCATTGACCCAGCTCGTCCATCGCAACGGATTCGTCTGCACGCAACAACAGAAAGTCGAACGCCGCGCGAAACCGCGGATGCGCCATGAGACGAAAAACCCGCTTACGCTGAAGCTGCTCGAAACGCGGCTGCAGCAACCAGATCTCTTCCATCGTGAAGGTAAAGCGGCGCGGAATCGCCACCCGCTGGCACTGCTCGGCCATCACCCTGGTGGTCGCCCTCGCCCAGGCCTCGTTGTCGTCCACACCCTGCCCGATGCCGAGGTGTGCCTGATCGCGCACCTCGCCCCACAACAGCACCGCGAACAGGAATGCCGGGGTGACCGACTTGCCTTCGGCAACCCGCGCATCGGTGTTTTCCAGCCCGTGCTCGACCAGGGCACGCAAGGCTCGGTCGCCACGCGCCAGCGCCCGCGCCGTGGCCGGAAACAGGAACGTCAGCAGGCCGCACCGTTCCAGCATGTGGAAACTCTTCAAACCGTGGCCGCCGAGAAACATCTTCAACGACTCGTCGAACAGACGTGCCGGCGCCGCCTCGGTCAGCAACGGACCCAACGCCTGGAATGGCGCGGTCGCGGCGTCGTCGATACGCAGATCCAGCTTGGCAGCCAGCCGTGCCGCGCGCAGCATTCGTACCGGATCTTCGCGGTAACGTGTCTCCGGATCGCCAATCAGGCGCAGTACGCGATCCTCGAGATCCTGCATCCCGCCGACGTAGTCGCGCACCGAAAAGTCGCTGATGTCGTAGTACATCGCATTGATGCGGAAATCGCGCCGCACCGCGTCCTCCTCGATGCTGCCCCAGATGTTGTCGCGCACGATGCGGCCGTCGACGATATGGCGATCGCCCTCGCCATCTTCCTCACCCAGCCCACGGAACGTCGCCACTTCGATGATTTCCGGGCCGAACACCACATGCGCCAGGCGAAAGCGGCGCCCGATCAGCCGGCAGTTGCGAAACAGCTTCTTGACCTCGTCCGGCGTCGCACTGGTGGCAATGTCGAAATCTTTCGGCTGGGTGCCCAGCAGCAAGTCACGTACCGCGCCACCGACCAGATAGGCCGTATAGCCTGCTTCGTTCAGGCGGTACAGCACGCGTAATGCCGCTTTGCTGATGTTCCGGCGTGAAATGATGTGCTGGTCACGTGGAACGATCCGCAGCGCCGGGGTGGTGACGGTCCTTGGTTGAAGATTCAAGCGGTCGGAGTCCTTAGCTGGGCGGAGATGCCCGTTTTCACAGTGAGTCGCGGCACTGCTCGCTGCCAAACCGGCCAGGCGGGCGCCGCCAACAGCGTTGTTTCGACCGATGGCGACGAGGCGCACCGGACATTGCCGCGCGAAACAATTCCGTTATACTAGCGCGCCTCGCAGCATAACGCTCCCTTCGTCTAGTGGCCCAGGACACTGCCCTCTCAAGGCGGGAACACGAGTTCGAGTCTCGTAGGGAGCACCATTACTTGTGCAATCTTCCATGATTGCCGTTATCCGGAAGGGTCTCGACAACCCGCGGCCCTTGGCCACTGGTTGGAGCAGAAGCGGCCATCCATGGCCGCACTCTTCACAAGAGCCTTGTCCGCCCTCAGCTTACGGTTGAATTGCTTCCATGACCTTTGTCGTCATCGATAACTGCATCAAGTGCAAATACACCGATTGCGTCGAGGTTTGCCCGGTCGACGCTTTCCATGAAGGCCCCAACTTCCTCGCCATCGATCCCGACGAGTGCATCGACTGCACGTTGTGCGAGCCGGAATGCCCGATCAATGCGATTTATCCCGAAGATGACGTGCCTGCCGGACAGGAAGCGTTTGTCGCACTGAATGCCGAACTCGCCCGCAGCTGGCCGGTCATTACCGAGCGCAAGGATGCCCCGGCCGATGCGAAGGACTGGGAAGGCAAGCCCGACAAGCTCAAGCTGCTGCAGCGCTGAGCTAGACCCGGACCACGAAAAAGCCGCCTCCCGGGCGGCTTTTTCGTGGTCCGGCGTTGCGGTTGATGGATCGTGACAACCCATCAACCGCCAGTGTGTGGGTCAGCCACCCAGGCTCGATTTCAGGCTGTCGATCACCTTGGCTACCGCGGCGGCATCGCCCTGCGCACGAACCTCGCTGGCACTGGCGCCACTGCTGGCGACACTGACCTGCACCTGGTGCAGCTTGGCAGCGGACGCCTCGTCCTTGTCATGTCCGAACAAACGGCTGAAGAAACCCTTTTTCTTGTGCGAAGTCACCGCCGACACGTTCAGCGTGTAACTGCGGGTACTGGCGTCGTGACTTACGACGTCGCCCAGGCTGCCATCTTTCAGCAATTCGCCGACACGGCGATACACGTTGTCGGGGCTGTCGGTCAGCATGAAGCCATCGGAGACCTCGCCGGCCGGCGCACCGCCCACCGTGGCCACGGCGCCGTTCGCCGTCGGTTCGTTCGCACCACGTGGTGGAATCACCAGCGCGGCACTGGTCGAGGGACGATCCAGACCCGGCGGAATCTCCAGCGGCGTCTCCTGCTTGGCGGTGTCCCAGGCCTTGTGCGAGCGAAAGATGCCGCAACCTGAAAGCAACAGGCCACTGAGGGCAAGGAGCGGCAGGGCCACGAGGAGTGAGGTTTTCTTCATGTAATCGGATTCCGTGAAAAGTCAGGCAACATAATCAGGCTGCAGTCGACAAGGATGCCAGACTGGAGAGCGCTTGGTGCAACCGGGTGCGATCCGGGCCATCCTCCAGCTCGACCAGCGGCAACCGCGGCAACGCAGTACCCAGCCCCAGCAGCGGCAGACCGGCCTTGACGGCAATCGGGTTGGGGGCGCAGTCGAGCGCCTGCAACAGCGGTTGCAACGCGGCATGCGCCCGGGCCGTCGCCGCCTGGTCGCCGGCCACCGCCACATCGCAAAGAGCCCGGAATGCCGCCGGCACCACGTTGGCGACCACCGAGATGGTTCCTGCTGCACCTGCCAGCATGGCCTCGCCGGCCGTACCGTCATCACCGGACAAGTAGACGAAATCCCTGCCCGCAAGTTCCGCCAGCGCCCGAATCCGCGGCTTATCGCCACGCGCCTCCTTGATCCCAAGGATTGCCGGATGCTCGCGCAAGCTGGCCACGGTCGCCGGCAACAGGTCGCAGCCGGTGCGGCTCGGCACGTTGTACAGCAGTAGGGGCAGGTTGCCGTGATCGGCCACCTGCAGAAAGTGTCGGCGCAGACCCTCCTGGGTCGGGCGCACGTAGTACGGCACCACCACCAGTGCCGCGTCCGCGCCCAACGCACTGGCCCGACGCGTCAATGCCACGGTCTTGGCGGTGCCCGCTTCACCGGTGCCGGCGATCACCGGCACCCGCCCGCCGACGTGTTCCAGCGCGAACGCCAGCAGGCGGTCGAACTCGCCATGCTCAAGCATGTGCGCTTCACCGGTGGAACCGGCCACGACAAATCCCTGGGTACCAGCGGCCAGCTGGTAATCCAGCAAACGCGCAAAAGCCGCCAAATCGAGCGAACCGTCGGCTTCAAACGGGGTAACCAGCGCGCAGATGCTTCCGCGGATGTTCAAGACTCGATTCCAGGACAAGGCTAGCCGTGCATGTTACTTGCCGCCTTGCAAGCCGGGCAAGTAAGCTCAGCGGGAGTAATCTCCTGCGCGCACCCGCTACGACCCCTTCTCGCGCGGCATGGACCCCACAGGCTCAACGCATTGAAACCCTCCAGCACTCCTGCGCGCTCCGGCAACGAAAATCAGTTGCTGATCCAGGCGTTGGCGCCGGCGATCCAGTCGCCCTTGCTGGCGCTGGCCAAACGGATCGCCGACGCCGGCTGCAATCTTTCCGAATCGCGCGCGTCGACGATCGGTACTGAAATTTCACTGATGCTGCTCGCCGACGGGGCGTGGGATGCCTTGGCCAAGCTGGAGACCGCACTGATGAAGCTGGCCCGGGACGAAAGCCTGCACCTGGTGCATTACCGTATCGGGCCGCGCGAAAGCAATGCGCATCTGCTGCCGTATCTGGTCGAAGTGGTGGCCGCGGATCGCCCCGGCATCGTGGTGCGGATCGTCGAGTTCTTCAGCCAGCACGGGATCAGCGTGGAGCAACTCAATTCCACCCGATATCAGGCCATGCAAACCGGCGCGGAGATGTTCCAGGCGCAACTGACCATCGGTATTCCGGCTGAAATTCACATCGCCGGACTGCGCGACGACTTTCTGGAACTTTGCGACGGACTGAATCTGGATGCGATCATGGACCCGGTCAAATTCTGAGCATCGCGCGACAGGAACCGTCTGGCAAGGGCTGTTATCCATCACCTTGCCCGCGCTAGTCTCTGTATCGTGAAACGTCAGAGGGATGTTGCAGTGCCGTCCGAGTACCCGATCGTCCCTGGCTCGGGAAAGGCGCCCATGGCGCCCGCCGAAACCGACTCGCCACACCCACCCCAAACCACCCGACATCGCGGCGCACGGCGACCGCGCAGGAGTCCTCATGCTTGAAATCGGCACCAAGGTCCCTCCGCTCGCCGGCGTCACCGGCGAGGGCCACGAACTGACGCTGGGTAGCCTCAAGGGCCACTGGATCGTGGTGTACTTCTACCCCAGGGACAGCACTCCGGGCTGCACCAGTGAAGCACAGGACTTTCGCGATCTTCACCCGCAGTTTCTCGAGCGTGGGGCGGTGGTGATCGGCGTCTCGCGCGATTCGGCCAGATCGCATGCCAATTTCGCGCTGAAGCAGGCGCTGCCGTTTTCACTGATCGCCGATACCGACGAAACCTGGTGCCGGGCATTCGACGTCATCCATGAAAAGATGCTCTACGGCAAGCGCCACATCGGCGTGGTCCGCAGCACCTTCCTGATCGATCCCGAGGGCGTGCTGCGCGCGGTGTGGCGAGGCGTCAAGGTGCCCGGACACGCCAAGGTTGTGCTCGACGCCGTGCCCTCCCGGTGAACCGCCCGACACGCACGCTGTCCATCTCGTCAAGAGCCTGCCGGTCCGGCGCCGATCGACGACGCCGAGCTGTCGCCATGCCGCAACCCGCACCACACCAACCCTTTCCACCCACCAGCGAGGATTCTTCCGCATGACCGGAAGCAAGCGCATCTATGCCCTGGACACGAATGTCCTGCTGCATGACCCGACGTCCTTGTTCCGCTTCGAGGAACACGACGTCTTCATCCCGATGACCGTGCTGGAGGAACTCGACGAGAAGAAGAAAGGTGCCTCGGAAGTGTCGCGCAACGGCCGCCAGGTCAGCCGCTTCCTGAATGAGCTGGTCGAAAGCGGCGGCCAGCAGGATCTGCGCGAAGGCGTCGCCCTGAGCAACCCGCAGGGTGTCAACCTCAAGCGCGCGGGGGCGGTCGGGCGACTGTACTTCCAGCAACGCACCGCCAACGGACACGGCAAGGCCGACAACCAGATCCTGGCGGCGGTGATCGACCTGCGCGACCAGAATCCCGACTGCGCGGTGATCCTGGTCACCAAGGATATCAACCTGCGGATCAAGGCCAGCATCTACGGCCTCGTCGCCGAAGATTACGAAAACGATCGTGCACTGGATGATTTTTCGCTACTGTTCACCGGCGCTGCCGAACTGTCGAGCGATTTCTGGGATCGGCACCCGGAGGTCAAGTCCTGGAATGAACGTGGTCGCACGTTCTACCAGGTCGAGCGCCACCCGCAGGAGGCGTGGTATCCCAACCAGTGCCTGTTCCTGCCCGGCGACAACGAGGTGGAGATGCGCGTGCTGAAGGTCGACGACGTCAGCGCGACCCTGGTCTTGCTGGATGACCATTCGCACGCCAACCATCATGTCTGGGGTATCGGTGCACGCAATCGCGAGCAGAACTTCGCGCTCAACGTGCTGATGGACCCGGATGTGGACTTCGTCACCCTGCTGGGCAACGCCGGTACCGGCAAGACCCTGCTGGCCCTGGCCGCCGGCTTGGCGCAGGTGATGGATCAGCAGCGCTACCGCGAGATCATCATGACCCGCGCCACGGTGTCGGTCGGCGAGGACATCGGCTTCCTGCCCGGCACCGAGGAAGAGAAGATGACGCCGTGGATGGGCGCACTGACCGACAACCTCGAAGTGCTGGCCAACCCCGAGGATGGTGGCAGCTGGGGCCGCCAGGCCACCAACGACCTGCTGGCTTCGCGGATCAAGATCCGCTCGCTGAACTTCATGCGCGGCCGGACCTTTCTCAGCCGCTACCTGATCATCGACGAAGCGCAGAACCTCACCCCGAAGCAGATGAAGACCCTGATCACCCGTGCCGGCCCCGGCACCAAGATCGTCTGCCTCGGCAATGTGGAACAGATCGACACTCCCTACCTCACCGAGACCACCTCCGGACTCACCTATGCGGTGGACCGTTTCAAGCAGTGGGAACATTCGGCACACATTACCTTGCGCCGTGGTGAACGCTCGCGACTGGCCGATTTCGCGGCAGAGACGCTGTAAGCACGGATGGGCCGGGATCGAACACCGGCCCGTTCGGCGTCCGCAGAGGCCCGCGCGGACGAGTAGAATGAGGCTCCGACCGTCTTCCCCACGACCGTATCCGCCCCATGATCCCCAGCCCGCGCCTTGTCCTGCTGCTGCTGCTCGCCTTCTTCGTGCTGTGCGTGTTGCTGGTACATCTGCGCGGTCGCGCCCGGCTGCGCTTCGACCGGCAACTGGTCGATCATTCGGCCCTGTTCGCGCCCTACAACCTGCTGATGTACGCGTTCTCGGCGGTGCCTGCACGACCGATTCTCGACCGTCGCGGTTTTCCGCAACTCGACCTGCTTCAGGCGAACTGGAAAGCCATCCGTGACGAGGCCACCCACCTGTTCGACGAGGGCTACATCCGCGCCACCGAAAAGCACAACGACGCCAGTTTCAACAGCTTTTTCAAACAGGGCTGGAAACGTTTCTACCTGAAGTGGTACGGCGAGCCACTGGCCTCGGCCGAGGCGTTGTGTCCACAAACGGTAGCCTTGCTGAAGTCGATTCCCAGCGTCAAGGCAGCGATGTTCGCGCTGCTGCCCCCGGGCAGCAAGCTGAACCCGCACCGCGATCCATTTGCCGGCTCGCTGCGCTATCACCTTGGCCTGATCACACCCAACTCCAGCGACTGCCGCATCTTCGTCGACGGGCAGATGCATGCCTGGGGTGACGGCAAGGACGTGGTATTCGACGAAACCTATGTGCATTGGGCCGAAAACAAGACCGAACAGACCCGGGTCATCCTGTTCGCCGATGTGGATCGTCCGCTCCGCGCCCAGTGGATGAGCGCCATCAATCGACGGGTAGGTGCGTTCATGGGAAAAATCACCGCGTCACCGAACACCGAGGGCGAAACCGAGAAAACCGGCGTCGTGAACCGCCTGTACGCGCTGAGCCAGCGCAATCGCAAACGTACCGGCCGCTTCAAGAGCCGTCACAAGAAATTGTTTCGGACCCTGAAATATCTCGGCATGCTGTTGCTGATGTGGCTCATCTTCCTGGCCCCGTGGCCGTTTTTTCGCTGAGCATCGCGGATAGCCACAATGCGGGTTCCGGCTGTTCCGATCTCGCGTCCATGCACGAAGCCAGGGGAAACGCCCACGGCTTCGTGCATGAACCGACCGAACCTCAGCCCTGCAGTCGTTTGGCCAGGGCTTCGCCGAAGCTCTCGGTGCTGCCCTTGCCGCCAAGGTCGGGGGTGATTTGATCGCGATCGTTGACCATGGTGTCGCGGATCGCCTGGCGCAGGCGACTGCCCTTCTCGACCATGCCCAGGTGATCGAGCATGTCGGCAGCGGCCAGCAGCAGCGCGCAGGGATTGGCGATGCCCTTGCCGGCAATGTCCGGCGCCGAACCGTGCACAGCCTCGAAAATCGCCACCTCGGCACCGATGTTGTCGCCGGGGGCCAGGCCCAGGCCACCCACCAGGCCGGCGCACAGATCCGACAGGATGTCGCCGAAAAGATTGGTCGTGACGATCACGTCGAACTGCCCGGGATTCATCACCAGCTGCATGCAGGTGTTGTCCACGATCATTTCGTTGAACTCGATCTGCGGGTACTCCCTGGCGATCTCGCGGGCGACGTTGAGGAACAGCCCGGAGCTGGTCTTCATGATATTCGCCTTGTGAACCGCGGTGATTTTCTTGCGGCCCTTCTTTACCGCCAGCTCGAAGGCGTAACGCACGATGCGCAGGCTGCCCTTGCGGGTATTGCGGATGATCGAGGTGGCGGTCTCGCCATCTTCGGAGAGGGTCTGCCCTTCGGCGAGGTAGGCACCTTCGGTGTTCTCGCGCACGGTGATGATGTCGATGTCCTCGTAGCGCGAGCGGGTCCCGGGGAAACTGATCGCCGGCCGCACATTCGCGTACAGATCGAAGTGTCGGCGCAAGGTCACGTTGATCGAGGTGAAGCCGCCACCGATCGGCGTGGTCAGAGGCCCCTTCAAGGCCACCTGGTGCCGGCCGATCACCTCAAGCGTCGACGGCGGCAGCAAATCGCCGTGCTTGTCCAGCGCGATCATGCCGGCGTCGACAAACTCATAACTCAGACCACAGTCGAGCGCGTCGAGTACGCGCAGCGTCGCGGTCATGATCTCCGGGCCGATACCATCGCCGGGGATCACGGCAATTGTCTTGCTCATGGGGGGAACTCCTGGGAACGAAAAATCTCGAGCGGCGTGCGCGGCGGGGAAACAGGCGCAGGCCGTAACCGGTCGATTATCGCCGATGCACCCCCCCGGCGAACAGGCTGAGACCCCCTGACGCTCCTGAAAAAACTCGCATGCAGCATCGCAAGATGTGGCATGCCCTGGGAGCCTGGGGAGGCGTGTCGAGCGGCGCGCCCGGGCCTTTAAGCGTTACAGAGGGACTTGGCTCACATCGTAGCCACGCCTGTACACGGCGGACGTCAGGTCCGGCGCGGGCATGGCGCGCGCGGCGGAGACGTTTGCCGTGAAAACAGGCGATACCGCCCGCCGGTTCCAGCCAGACAGCTTCGCAGGTTGGCCACGCAGCAGCGGCAGCAGGCCTGCATCACGCATCAGCGACGGCGCGTTCGCGCGCCCTCAGGCATGATCGGCGCACGCCCCGGCATCGGAGGCGTCACCCGCCTCCAGGTGATCGAGCAAATCCACCGCGCGGCGCAGGTGCGGGATCACGATCGACCCACCCACTACCAGGCCGACACTGAACACCTCGAAGAACGCGTCGCGTTCCACCCCGGCCTGCTTGCACTGGGCGACGTGGTAGCTGATGCAATCGTCGCAGCGCAGCACCAGCGAGGCCACCAGACCGAGCATTTCCTTGGTTTTCACGTCCAGCACGCCGGCTTTGTAAGTCTGCGTATCCAGCGCGAAGAAGCGCCGCACGACCTGATTGTCCTCGGCCAGAATGCGCTCGTTCATGCGCTGGCGGAAGGCCGTGAAATCGGACTTGTCATCGCTCATGCCGCCGGTTCCAGCATCTGCTTCAATTTGCCGCTGCGATCGGCCGCCAGCAGTTCGTCGTAGCCACCGACATGCTGCTCGTTGATGAAGATCTGCGGCACCGTGCGACGTCCACCGCTGCGCGCCAGCATCGTGTCACGCTGCACCGCGTCGGTATCGATGCGTACCTCGGTCCACTCCAGGCCTCGCGCCTTCAGGAGATTTTTCGCTGCCACACAGTAGGGGCAGACGGCGGTGGAATAGACTTCGATCTTCGGCATCACGACACTCCGGCACGGCAGGTGGGAAAATGGCTCATGTACGCAGTACATAGGGTCTCAAAACACCCGGGTCAAGCGGCGAATGGCCTGAACCCCGATGGCGAAACACGGTCTGAGTGATATTGTCACCCACCTGATGATCATGGCACCACGACGACTCGTACCCCGCCTGCTGACGGTCTTGATCAGTGCCGGACTGACCTTCGCCGCCAGCGCGCAGGAAGACATCCGCCTGCCCGATCTCGGCAGTTCGGCCAATGCCCTGATCTCGCCGCAGGAAGCGCAGGATTACGGCGCCTCGATGTTGCGTCAGATGCGCTCGCTGAACATGGTGGTCGACGACCCCCTGCTGGACGACTACATCAACGATCTCGGCTACCGGTTGGTCGCCGGCAGCGACAAGCCCAAGGACCACTTCACTTTTTTCATCGTGAAGGACCCCGAAATCAATGCCTTCGCCGCACCCGGTGGCTACATCGCGGTCAACTCCGGGCTGATCACGATCACCCAGAACGAAAGCGAACTGGCCAGCGTGATCGCGCACGAAATCGGCCACATTACGCAAAACCACCTGCAGCGGGCGTTCGAGGCGTCCAAGAAGGACACGCCACTGATGGCGCTGGTCCTGTTGGGTGCCATCATCGCCGGCGCCAGCAGCCGCAGTGGCGACACCCCGCTGGCGGTGCTGGCGGGTGGCCAGGGCCTGATTGCGCAAAAGTCGATCAATTTCACCCGCAAGGATGAGATCGAGGCCGATCGGGTGGGTATCCAGACCCTGGCCAACGCCGGCTTCGACCCCAATGCCATGGCGGAATTCTTCCAGCGCATGGAGGACATGATGAGTGCCAATGCCGGCGGACGCGATGTGCCGGCGCTGCTGCAGACCCATCCCGTCACCACGGCGCGCATCAGCGATGCCAAGTCGCGAGCCGCGGCACTGATCGCCGCACAGAAGCAGCGCATGTCGTTGACCAACATGGGCAGCCGCGAATGGGAAAAGACCACGGCACCGATTGCGTTCGTGAAAGATCCCTCGGTACTCACCCGCAGGCCCACCGGCGGCCATCACTTGAGCACATACAAGTTGATGCGCGAACGGGTTCGCGTACTGACCAGCGACGCCACCCGGATTACCACCTACTACGCCTCCAACCTGCAAGGCCAGCATGGCTTCAATACCCCGTCCAATCACTACGGCTATGCGCTGGCATTGACCCGCAGCGGCCAGGGAGCGGCGGCGATCGGCCAGTTGCAACCCCTGCTGAAGGCACATCCGGACAATCTGATCGTGCAACTGGCCATGGCCGACGCCAGGCTGCAGGCTGGCCAGACGGCAGCGGCGCTGGCCATCTACGCGGCGCTCAATGCCCAGTCCCCGCGCAACCGGGCGATCGCGCTGGCCTACGCCAAGGCATTGACGATTGCCGGCGGCAAGTCGCAGGCCCGTCAGGCCGCCGATCTGTTGCGACCCTTGCTGAGCAGCACGGTCGAACCTGAAATCTACAGTGCCTACGCCCGCGCCAGCGAAGCTGCTGGCAACACCGAACGGGCGGGCGAGGCATTCGCCGATGCCAGCTACTACGCCGGCCGCCCATTCGATGCGATGGAACAGCTGAAACGCCTGTTGAAGCGGCCCGACCTCGACTACTACGCCCGGGCGCGCATCCAGGCTCGCATCGCCGAACTCACCCCGTTGCTGCTGGAGCTGCACAAGCGCAAGGTGAAAACCGCCGACAATCCCGACAATCGACAGCAGTTGCAGCAGCCCTCGGGAAGCTGAAACCGTACTGCATGCCTCAATACCGCCGCTGCGAACAAAATCATCGCAGCACCATGGCGGCCGGCGGCAGTGCCGCGTTACCGGGCGATGACACACCCCTGCATTGACCGCATGTCATCGGCACGTAACACTCATGCGCTGCAATACCATCGTCACAAGCCACTGGCGGACCGCGCGTGCACAAACGCATTCTGATCGTTGAAGATGAAGCATCGATCCGCGAGATGATCGCTTTTGCCTTGCGCAAGACCGGCATGGACGCGATGCAGGCAGCCGACGCCCGCGAAGCCCAACTGGCGATCGCCGATCAGGTTCCGGATCTGATCCTGCTTGACTGGATGTTGCCTGGCACCAGCGGCCTGGAGCTGGCACGGCGCCTGCGCAAGGAAGAGCTGAGCCGCGAGATCCCGATCATCATGCTGACCGCGCGCGGTGAGGAAATGGACCGCGTCAACGGCCTGGAGGCCGGCGTCGACGACTACGTCGTCAAGCCCTTCTCCACCCGCGAACTGATAGCCCGGATCAAGGCGGTACTGCGCCGCAGCCAGGGCGACGATGGCTCGGGCATGGTCGAACTTGGCGGCTTGCGTATCGATGGCCCGGCACACCGCGTGTTTGCCGGCGAGGATGCGGTGCCGATCGGCCCCACCGAATACCGCCTGCTGTACTTCTTCATGACCCATCCCGAGCGCGTCTACTCACGCACGCAACTGCTCGATCATGTGTGGGGCGGCAGCGTGTACGTGGAAGAGCGCACCGTCGACGTGCACATTCGCCGGCTGCGCAAGACCCTGGAACCCTGGAAACTCGACGGCATGGTGCAGACCGTGCGCGGCACCGGCTACCGCTTCTCGATGAGCCACTGAGCCACGTTGCGGCATGTCGCGGCCTGAAATCGGCAAAAGCCTGTAACGTAAGGTTTCCACGCTGCCGGACCACTGGATGCCTGCCACTTTCTCTTCATGGCGATTGCCACTGTTGCTGGCCCTCGGACTTTGTGTCGGCGGCTTGCTCGGCTGGCTGCTCGGCAACCGGATCGCTGCCGGCGTGGCCGTGGTCGCGGTTTCCGAAGTCGTCTTCCTGCTGACACGAATTCGTCATCAAAGCCTGCCCATGATGGCGGCTTCCCACCCCAGTCCCCCTCTTCAGCATGACCGTTTCATGACGCGCTCCAGGCGCATTGCCTCCAGCCTGCGCGACCTGCGCAATGCCGCCAGCCAGTTGCCCGACGCGGTAGTGCTGCTGGATCAGCATCAGCACGTGCGTTGGTTCAATCACGCGGCGGAGCGTCTACTGGGTCTGAGCCGGCCCCGTGATCGTGGTGTCCCGCTACAGCAACGCCTGGCCGGTTCCGAGTTGTCCGGCTGGCTGCAAGCCGGTGCGCGCGAGCCACTGAACGATATCGTCGCACCCGGGCAACCGGACAGCCAGCTGACGGTCAGCCTGCTGCCATTCGGGCAGCGTCAACACATGTTGCTCGGGCGAGACATCAGCCACCTCAACCGGCTCGAACAGGTACGCCGGGATTTCGTGGCCAATGTCTCGCACGAATTGCGCACGCCGCTGACGGTCATTCACGGCTATCTGGAATTGCTCGACCCGGAGGACTCGCCGGAGCTGGCGCCGATGCTGGGTGAGCTTCGCGCGCAATCCAAGCGCATGGGCCAGATCGTCGAGGACCTGCTGACCTTGTCGCGCCTGGAAACCCAGCACGAGGTTGGCGAGGAACGGATACCCATGGCGGCGTTGCTGGCCACCGTGCGCAAGGAGGCCGAGGCACTCAGCCAGGGGCGCCACCAGATAACGCTGGAGTCTACCGCCGAGGCGGATCTGCTCGGTTCACCCAAGGATTTGCACAGCGCGCTGTCCAACCTGGTCAGCAACGCGGTGCGTTACACCCCCTCGGGTGGGCATATCACGATCCGCTGGCAACGTACGCCACACGGGGCCACCTATGCGGTCAATGACACCGGGTTCGGCATCCCCGAAACGCACTTGAGCCGACTCACCGAGCGCTTCTATCGCGTCTCGTCCAGCCGTTCGCGCGACAGCGGCGGTACCGGACTGGGCCTGTCGATCGTCAAGCACGTACTGGGCCTGCATCAGGCACACCTGCAGATCGAGAGCACGCCTGGTATCGGCTCCACCTTCTCATGCCACTTCGACAAGGCGCGCCTGCTGCCGCCATCGCGCCACGGCGAACACTGAGATTCGCGGCGCTGCGGCATGTATTCCCCTGCTGCCATGCCCCACAATGCGACATGCCTCGCCGATCCACCGCGCCATCCACCACCAGCGACCTGAGCGCTCCCGGCCTGTATCTCAGCCGTGAGCTGGCCGCGCTGGAATTCAACTTCCGCGTCCTGGCGATGGCGCGCGATGCCGCCGTGCCGTTGCTGGAGCGGGTGCGCTACCTCAGCATCGTGGCCAACAATCTCGACGAATTCTTCGAGGTGCGGGTGGCCATGCTCAAGCACCACCACGCTTACGGCTCGGCCGCCCCCGGGCCGGACGGCATCTCATCGGGCGAGCTGCTGGGCCGGATCCGCGCACGCGCGCTGGACCTGGTCGCCGAGCAATACGCCCTTTGGCAGGAGCAGATCGCACCGCAGCTGGATGCCGAAGGTATCCACGTGCTCACCCGCAAACGCTGGAGCTCGCGCCAGCAGCGCTGGCTGCGTGGCTATTTCGAACACGAGGTGCTGCCGGTGCTGTCGCCGCTGGGGCTCGACCCGGCGCATCCGTTCCCGCGCATTCTCAACAAGACGCTGAACATCGCCGTGGTGCTGAAAGGTCGCGATGCCTTCGGCCATGAAGGTCACATGGCGCTGGTGCGGGCACCGCGCTCACTGCCGCGGATCATCCGGGTGCCAGACGAGGTCAACGACTCCGGCGAGCATTTCGTGTTCCTCGCCGAACTGTTGCATGCCTTTGTCGACCTGATGTTTCCCGGCTTCAAGGTGGTCGGCTCCTACCAGTTCCGCGTCACCCGCAACAGCGAGCTGATCGTCGAGGAGGCCGAGGTCGAGAACCTCGCCCTCGCGCTCAGCGAGGAGTTGATCGGTCGCGGTTATGCCAAGCCGGTGCGGCTGGAGATCGCCAACGATTGCCCGAAGGCGATCACCGCCATGTTGACGCGCAACTTCCAGCTGGAGGAAACCGACGTCTACCGCTGCGACGGACCGGTAAACATCATTCGCGCCGGCATGATCTATGACTGGCTGGATCGGCCTGAACTGAAATTTCCACGCTTCAACCCGCAACTGCCGGGTGCACTGGAGAGCAGCAAGAACAAGTTCGACCTGATCAGCCAGCGCGACGTGCTGCTGCACCATCCCTATCAAAGCTTCGCCGCCGTGATCGACCTCCTGCGCCAGGCCAGTCTCGATCCGCAGGTACTGGCGATCAAGCAGACCCTGTACCGCGCCGGCGAGGATACCCCGCTGGTCGATCTGCTGGTGGAAGCCGCGCGCAACGGCAAGGACGTCACCGTGGTGATCGAGCTGCGTGCACGTTTTGACGAGGAGGCCAATATCCGCCTGGCGACCCGGCTGCAGGAGGCGGGGGTCCAGGTGGTCTACGGCGTGGTCGGCTTCAAGACCCACGCCAAGATGATGCTGATCGTGCGCCGCGAGGGCGACCTGCTGCGCCGCTACGTGCACCTGTCCACCGGCAACTACCACCAGGTCAACAGCCGCACCTATACCGACATCGGCCTGATGACCGCCCACCCCGGGATCGGCGAGGACCTGCACAAGGTGTTCCAGCAGCTTTCCGGCCTCGGGCCGATGATCGAGCTGAAGCAACTGCTGCACTCGCCGTTCACCCTGTACCGCAGCGTGCTGGCAAAGATCGAGCGGGAGACCGCTCACGCGCGTGCCGGGCGCGGCGGACGGATCGTGGCCAAGCTCAACGCACTGAACGAGGCCCACGTGATCGAAGCGCTATACCGCGCCTCGCAGGCCGGCGTGGAGATCGACCTGATCGTACGCGGCGCCTGTACCTTGCGCCCTGGCCTGCCCGGCATTTCCGAGCATATCCGGGTGCGCTCGATCGTCGGGCGCTTTCTCGAACACAGCCGGGTCTACTGGTTCGCCAATGACGGCAAACCGGAAATCTATTGTGCCAGCGCCGACTGGATGGAGCGCAACCTGATGCGACGGATCGAGATCGCCTTTCCGATCCTCGACCCCGAGCTCGCCAACCGGGTGTTCGAGGAGACCCTGGCCAACGGGCTTGCCGACAACACCCAGGCGTGGGTGCTCGACAGCGACGGTCGCTATACACGCCTGACGCCGGCCGAAGAACCGCCCTGCAATGCCCAGCAGCGACTGCTGCAGCACTACACTTAGTGAATCCGTGTTTCATCAAGCCTGAGCATGCATGCGAGAATCGGCGCCTCGCCCTTATCGGAGCCACCGTGTGAGTTCAGCCGACCAGACACCGATCCGCGATGGCGAGCTGATGGCGGCCGTGGACATGGGCTCCAACAGTTTTCACATGGTGGTGGCCCGGGTCGAGCATGGCGAGCCGCGCGTGATCGACCGGCTGCGCGACAGCGTCCGGCTGGCTGCCGGGCTGCGCTCCGACGGCACCCTGGACGCCAGCCGCCGCGCCCGTGCGCTGAGCTGTCTGGCGCGTTTCGGCCAGCGACTGGCCGGCCTGCCCTCGCTGCGGGTCCGGGCAGTGGCTACCAACACGGTGCGCCAACTGGCGTCACCGCACGCTTTCCTGATGGCGGCCGAAGCGGCGCTGGGGCATCCGATCGAGGTCGTCTCCGGGCGCGAGGAAGGCCGCCTGATCTTTCTCGGTGCCGCACACGGTTTGCCCACCTCGCGCGAACCTCGACTGGTGATCGATGTAGGCGGCGGCAGCACCGAGTTCATCATTGGCCGCGGGCTTGCCCCGCTGCATACGGAAAGTATCCAGGCCGGCTGCATTGCCTCCACCCAACGCTTCTTTCCCGGCGGCAAGATCACCCGCAAACGCTGGCAAAAAGCCTACGGCGAGATCGGCGTGCTGCTGCAGCAGTTTGACGAGGACTACCGCGAGTCCGGCTGGCGGGAGGCCTACGGCTCCTCCGGCACCGCCAAGTCGATTGGTTCGGTGGTGCAGGCGATGAAACCCTCCGATGACGGCATTACCGCGGCAGCACTGGGCTCGCTGCGCGACGCCCTGATCGACCAGGGTCAGATCAGCAACCTCAAACTGCCGGGCCTGCATGAAGATCGGGTACCGATCATTGCCGGCGGCGTGGTGATCTTCGAGGCGACCTTTGCCGCCCTCGGTATCGAACGCATGCGTATATGCGAAAGCTCGATGCGCGAAGGTCTGTTGTGGGACCTGCTCGGTCGTGCCGGTGGCAGCGACCCCCGTACCGCCAGCATCGACGCGCTGGCAACCCGTTACAGTGTCGACCGCGCCCAGGCGCGCCGGGTGGAGTCCACCGCACTGATGCTGTTCGACCAGGTGGCCAAGGCATGGAAGCTGGACGCCGAGGCGCGCGAATGGCTGTCGTGGTCGGCGCGCGTGCATGAAATCGGCCTGGCGATCGCGCACAGCCAGCACCACCATCACGGTGCGTACATCCTGCGCCACGCCGACCTCGCCGGCTTCTCGCGGCAGGAGCAGCAACTGCTCGCCGCCGTGGTGCAGATGCACCGGCGCAAGCCGGACAAGGCGGTGATTCTCGCCTTGCCGCAGCGCCATCGCCCACTGGCCCGCCACATCACCGCGCTGTTGCGCCTGGCGGTACTGTTTCGCCGCGCCCGGCGCGCTGAATCGCTGCCACCGATGCGGCTGGTTGCGACCAGCCAGCGTCTGCGGCTGACCCTTCCGCAGAGCTGGCTCGAACAGCACCCGCTCAGCGAATCCGATCTGCAGCAGGAGCAGTCGCCAATGGGCGAACTGGGCTTCAAGCTGGATCTCTCCAGCAGCTGATCGCCAGCATCTCCTTAAGCCACGCCTCACCACGGCCGCGTATCATGTCTGCACGTCCAACCCGATCGATACCCATGCTCAAGTCCCTGCTCGCTGCCATTTTGCTGCTGTCGCCACTGACGCTGGCGGCACAAGCCGCCAAGCCGACCGCACCGCCGACCGCAGCCAGCGTCGAACCCGAAGTGCTGTTGCACACCTCGCAGGGGGACATCACCTTGCAGCTGTATCCGGACAAGGCGCCGAAAAGCGTGGCGAACTTCCTGCAGTACGTGCGCGACGGTTTCTACGACGGTACCCTGCTGCACCGGGTGATTGCCGGTTACCTGGTGCAAGGCGGCCTGTACACGCGCGATCTGCAGCCCAAGCGCACGCGCCCGCCGATACCGAGCGAAGCCGACAACGGCCTGTCCAACCTGCGCGGCACCATCGCGGTCGCCCGCGGTGCCGATCCAAACTCCGGCACCTCGCAATTTTTCTTCAACCTGGTCGACAACCGCCGACTGGATTTCGTCGGCAACCAAAGCGGCCTGACCTGGGGCTACGCCGTCTTCGGCAAGGTGATCAAGGGCATGGCGGTGATCGACAAGATCGCGGCGCTGCCGACGCGTGCCATCGGTCCGTTTGCCGGCGACGTGCCTAAACCGCTGGTGGTGATCGAGAGTGCCCGCGTCATCGGCGACGCCGCGCCTGCGTCGGCTTCCAGCACCGCGCCGGCAACAGCGTCGCCGGCACACGTCCCGGCAGCCAAGGGCAAGCATCGGCATAACGGCGGCAAAAAAGACAAGAAGCACTCGCCGCCATGACCACGCTGTTCATCGCCGACCTCCACCTCGACGACAGCCGCCCGCAGATCACCCGACTGTTCGAGGCATTTCTCGCTGGCGACGACGTGCGGCGCGCCGAGGCGCTGTATATCCTCGGCGACCTGGTCGAGGCCTGGATCGGCGACGACGACGACGCCGAGCTGCCACAACGTATTGCCCGGGCCACCCGCGCCGTGCGCGACGCCGGCGTGCCGGTGTATTTCATCGCCGGCAACCGCGACTTTCTACTCGGTGAGACCTTTGCCCGGCGCGCCGGCATGGACCTGCTCGCCGATGGCACCGTGCACGATATCCAGGGTCAGGCGACCCTGCTGATGCACGGCGATGTGCTGTGCACCGACGACGTCGCCTACCAGGCCGTTCGGCGGCAGGTGCGCACGGCGCAATGGCAGCAGCAGATCCTGTCGATGTCGCTGGACGCACGCCGCGCATTCGCTGCCAAGGCTCGCCAGGACAGCCAGCAGCACACCGGCAACAGCATCGAAACCATCATGGACGTGAATGCCGCCGCCGTCGCCGAAGCCATGCAGGCAGCGGGAGTGACCCGGCTGATTCACGGCCATACCCATCGCCCCGCGATACATGAGCTGCAACTCAACGGAAAGCCGGCCGAGCGCATCGTGCTGGGCGACTGGTATACGCAAGGCTCGGTATTGCGGGCCGACCAGGAGCGCAAGCTATTGTCCGGCTTGCCGCTACCCTGAGAGGCTGTGAAAAATCGCCCGCCTGCTGCGAGCCGCCGCACACCCGTGCCGGCGGCGCGCTGTGGGCCAATCCGGGTCGTCTGTAAGCCCGTGTTCCGCCGCGGCGTAAGCCGGACACCGTCCGCCGGGCCTGGCCAGATCATGATGACCCCGGAGAAGCTGTGAAAATCGCCCGCCTCACGACTTCGCCGCAATCGCCTCCAGCAATTCCAGGTTGAGCGCATGGTGCTGTGCCTGCCAGCCGGCGAGCTCGGCCGGATCGACCGCCGGTTGCTCATCCATCGCGGACAACTGGCGTTTCCACCAGCTGTGGTAGGCGTAATGCGAGACCTCGCCATTGATGTCGCTGCCGATCAGACGATGACGCAGACTGTCGATCAGGGCACGCGCATGGCCTCTCAACAGCCGTCCCTGGTCCCAGTTGGTATGCGCCACTTCCGGCGCAAACGCGTCCTTGTCGATCGACAGATAGCTCGCCAGCGCATGCTCGCGTTGTTGCTCGACGAAGGCATCGACCAGGGCGTCGGGCGTATCGAACCCCTTGAATGCGTGACCCAGACCCAGTCGACGCGACCAGCCGGTATCGACCCCCATGCTCCAGTACGTCAGCTTCTTGCGCCACAACGGCGCCAGATAATTCTCCCAGGCATGGCCACCGCCAATATCGGCCGAGGTGATGCCGAGCACGTGCACATGCTCGACCTGCGGCAGCATCGCCACCTTGCGGACCCAGGAGCCGCAATGCACGCCGAACGGAAAGCGCATGTTGTCCGGATGGTTGTCCAGTACCACCACCTGAAACGGCGAATGCGGTTGCAGCCGCGCGATCAACGGCCAGCTCAGGTGATGGAAGTCGCCGCTGCCCATGAACACGGTGCCGTACTGTGCTGGCAACAGTTCGTCGAGCATCTGGCGAAAGCGTCGCATGATCGGCAGTGAACAGCCGAAACGTATCGATTCCTGCCAGTGTTCGAGCGGCAATACCAGGCGGCCAGGCAATGGCCCGACCGAGTGGTCGATATCGAGCACAACCGGCCTTGTGGTGAGGTTATTCATGGTCTGCCCCCTGCGCCTGCTGCCAATGGCGGTCGCTCTCGAAATGACTGCCGAGGCGGCGCAGCAGCCATCGCAATAACGGATTGCGTGCATATACCGCATGTCGCGTGAAGGTCATCTGCGCACCGAGGAAGGCCTTGACCTCCGGATCGGTCCATCCCGCCACGTAATGGCTGAGGCCGCGTTCGCGCGCATAGCCGAGGTTGTGCATCCAGCTGACAAAATACAGGTTGTGCTCGCGAGCCTGCGGATAGGCGAAGCCGACGTACTTGTCGATCAGCTTGCCAGCGTGCTCGTAGCAGAGGTTCCAGCCGATCATCTGCCCGGCATGACGGTAGACGAACACCACCCCGCCACTGTCGGCATCCTGCAGCAGGCGACGGAAAAAAGCGGCGCTGAGGCGGTCGAAATGAATCTCGCTCTGCGCGTAGACGTTGTCGAACAACGCATAAAATTCGGCCAGCGTGGCAATATCGTGGAAACGCGCATCGCCGGCAGGCACCGCCTCGATCTCCAGGTTGGCGCGCGAACGCAGCTTGCGCCGGATATTCTTCCGGCGTCCGGAGGACAGCCGCATCAGGTAGTCATCGTCGTCACTGAAGTCGACCGGCACCCAGGCCAACGCCTGCCCTTCCAGCAACACGTAGCCCTCGGCCTCACAGGCGCGGACCAATTCGGCGGCGTGCCGGTTCTGCGCCTCGTCGAGCAGCGGCGAATCCTGTGCGATGTCCTTCACGATCAGCAGCTTGCACTCCCGTCCATAGGCATGTTTCAGGCCAGCCGCAAGCTCGGCAGGCGCCACCGTCGCCGGCAGTGGCGCGTATTCCGTCACGGTGCTGCCGGCGAAGCGTGTGCGCCACTGCAGCAGGCGACCCCACCAGCGATACAACGGCAGCCCGCTGATACGCCGACGCAGCTCGTCGTCCGCCGTGGTCAACAAATTGAACGGCGCGACGAAGCACGGCATACCTTGCGGCGACCGCTCCACACTGAAGCCGATCGGCGGTTGCACCATGAACGCGTCGAGCAGCGCGTCCGGCTCCAATTGAGAAATGAAAGGCATGAGCAAGCAAATTTGCCTAGACTAGACGGTGCGAAACATAGTCGTGTGCCGCCAGGAACCTGATCATCATGAACGATACGACCCAGCAACAGGTATTCGAGATCATCGCCAAACAGGCCAAGATCGAGGTGAATACCATCAAGCCCGAGTCCACGCTGAAGGATCTCGGTATCGAATCGCTGGAGGCGATCGAGGTGATTTTCGATATCGAGGAACATTTCAACATCAACTTTCCCGACCAGCAGGGCGCCAATTTTGACAGCGATACGGCGCAAAGTCTGGTCGATGCCGTGCAAAAGGCCCTCGACGACAAGGCCGCGGCGGGCGAAGGAAGCGACTGATGCCGAATCTGTCGACACGCCGGGTGGTGATCACCGGCATGGGGGCGATCAGCCCCTTCGGTGCCGGCGCCGAAACCTTGTGGCAAGGCTTGCGCGAAGGACGCAGCGGCATCGGCCCGCTGCGCCATCCGGACGCGGCACGGCTGAAGGTGAAAATCGCGGCGCAGGTACCGGCCAGCTTCGATCCCGCCGCACATATCGACGAACGCACCCTGCCACTGCTGGACCGCACCTCCGAGTTCGCCCTGCATGCGGCGCGTGAGGCGATCGGCCAGTCCGGCCTGGACTTCGGCGACAACGCACTCGGCCTGCGAACCGCCGTCATCGTGGGGACCGGCGTCGGCGGCGAGACCACCCAGGACGAGCAGAGCAAGCGGCTGTACGCGGACAATGCTCAGCGCGTGCACCCACTGAGCATCGTGCGGCTGATGACCAATGCCTCGGCCAGCCAGATCAGTATTGCGTATGGCTTGCGTGGCCCCACGTTCGCCGTCGCCAGTGCCTGCGCCTCGGCCAACCACGCGATCATCCAGGCCGCGCAGATGATCCGTTTCGGCCTGGCCGACGTCGCGGTCGCCGGCGGTACCGAAGCCTGCATCACCTACGGCGCGATGCGTGCGTGGGAAGCGATGCGCGTGCTCGCCGACGAAACCTGCCGCCCGTTCAGCGCCAACCGTCGTGGCCTGGTGCTCGGCGAAGGCGCCGGCATCTTCGTGCTGGAACTTCTCGAGCATGCCCGGGCACGCGGCGCCACGATCCTCGCCGAGCTTGCCGGCAGCGGGATGACGGCGGATGCCACCGACATCGTGTCGCCCAGCGCTGATGGTGCTGCCGCCGCGATGCGCCAGGCGCTGGACGATGCCGGCCTGAACCCGGAGGACGTCGACTACGTCAACGCCCATGGCACCGGCACGGTCGCCAACGACAGCACCGAAACCCGGGCGATCCGCCTCGCCTTCGGCGCGCAGGCCGACCGGCTTGCGGTGTCCTCGACCAAGTCGATGCACGGCCATGCGCTGGGCGCGTCGGGCGCGCTCGAGCTGGTGGCGGTAATCGGTGCGCTGCGCGACAGCGTGGTACCGCCGACGGCCAATCTCGATCAGCCCGATCCGGCCTGCGATCTCGACTATGTGCCGAATGTCGCCCGCGAGATGCCGGTGCGCGCCGCGCTCAGCAATTCGTTTGCGTTCGGTGGTCTCAACGCCGTGCTGGCGCTCAAACACGCGCCGTGACCACGCCAACCGTGTAGGAGCGCACCCTGTGCGCGATGCTTTTCGGCGACATGGCCAAGAGCCATCGCGCACAGGGTGCGCTCCTACGAGGGCGTGGCCGTTGGGCACGCCCTTCGACATCAGCCCTTCTTGGCTTTGGTCAGCAGTTGGTCGAGCAGCGCGATCGCCAGATCGATCTCCTCATGGGTGATCTCCAGCGACGGCGCGAAGGTGATCACGTTCTTGTACCAGCCGCCCACGTCGAGCACCAGGCCGATCTTCTTGCCGTTGTGCTCCAGGTCGCCGGCCAGGCCGATGTCGACCATCGTGTCCAGCAATGCCTTGTTCGGCGTGAAGCCATCGTCGGTGCAGATCTCCGCACGCAGCGCCAGGCCCAGGCCATCGACATCGCCGATTTCCTTGTGGCGCTTCTGCAGGTCGCGCAGGCCTTCGAGGAAATGCGCACCCTTCTTCGGCACGCTGGTCTCGTAGTCCAGCTCGTAACCCATCTTGATCACTTCCAGCCCCAGCGAGGTACCCAGCGGGTTGGAGTTGAAGGTGGAGTGGGTCGAACCGGGCGGGAACACGGTCGGATTGATCAGCTCCTCGCGGGCCCACAACCCCGACAGCGGATTCAGGCCGTTGGTCAGTGCCTTGCCGAACACCAGCACGTCCGGGGTCACGCCGAAATGCTCGATCGACCACAGCTTGCCGGTACGCCAGAAACCCATCTGGATTTCGTCGACCACCATCAGGATGCCGTACTGGTCGAGCACTTTCTTCAGGCCCTTGAAGAAGCCCATCGGCGGAATCACGTAGCCGCCGGTGCCCTGGATCGGCTCGACGTAGAACGCCGCGTACTCGGCCTGGTTGGTCTTCGGGTCCCAGACACCGTTGTATTCGGTCTCGAACAGGCGGGCGAACTGGTTCACGCAGCTGTCCGAGTACTCCTCCGGCGTCATGCCCTTGGGGCGACGGAACGGATACGGAAACGGCAGGAACATCGCACGCTCGCCGAAATGGCCGAAGCGGCGGCGGTAGCGGTAGCTGGAGGTGATCGCCGAGGCGCCCAGGGTGCGTCCGTGGTAACCGCCCTCGAAGGCGAACATCAGGCTCTTGCCGTTACGCGCGTTGCGTACGATCTTCAGCGAATCCTCGATCGCCTGCGCACCACCGACATTGAAGTGCACGCGCCCGTCGAGGCCGAACTTCTTCTTCGCGTCCAGCGCCACCGTCTTGGCCAGCTCGATGCGGGTCTGGTGCAAATACTGGCTCGCCACTTGCGGCAACCGGTCGATCTGCTCTTTCAGCACGTTGTTGAGGCGCTTGTTGCCGTAGCCAAAGTTGACCGCCGAGTACCACATCTGCAAATCCAGGAACGGCGTACCGGCGGTGTCGAACATGTAGCTGCCCTCGCCGTGACGAAAGATCTTCGGCGGGTCCACGTAGTGCACGGTGTCGCCGAACGAGCTGTACCTGGCCTCGTCCGCAAGCAGTTGCGCGTCGTCGATGAAGCCGGCGGCGGTCTTGTCGATTTTCATGGTGTGTTCCGGGGAATGAAGTTCGTGAAAAGCCTGCGGGAGAGCGTCGTTCAGGCCGCCGCGGCGGCAGGCTCGTGATGGGCGTGACTGACCAGACTGCCATCGAGCAGCTTGGGCAGCAGTTCGAGGGCATCCTCGAAGCCGGTGATCGGCACGTAGTCGATGCCGGCGGCACGGCAATGCTCGATCAGGCGATGCTTGGCGAAAACGAAATCAACATGATCGGCGGCACAGAAATCCGAGGCACCGTCGCCAATCAGCAAGGTGCGCGCGCCGCTCTCGCCCGCCTGTGCCACGCAGGCACATTTGCAGGTGCCGCTGCGGCAGCCTTCGGCCTGAAACGGCGAGCTCAGCTGCCACTGCTTCGGCGGCTCGGCCGGTGCCAGGTGGTTGGCCGCCAGCGGCAGGTCGTCCAGGCCGTAGCGCCCGAGGATCTGGTGAATCGCGTAATCCAGGCCATCGCTGACCACGCGGATCGGCACCTGCAGCTCGCGTGCCCTGGCAACGAAGCCGGGAAACGCATGGTCGATCCACAGCCCGGCCAGATGGGCGTCCAGCTCGGCACGGGTCATCTTCAACAGATCGACCTGACCGGCCATGCATTCACGCGAACCGATGCGCCCGGCGCGCCAATCCTGCTCCAGCACTTCCCAACCCGGACGGCCGAAGCGGTCGAGCAGGGAATCGATCACGTCCTCGACCGAAATGGTGCCGTCAAAGTCGCACAGGATGGTCCAGCCAGGATCGGACATCTGGAGTTCACTCGGGTAATGATGCCGTGCAGGGTAGGAACACTGTCTTTCGGCGCCCTTTCCCCTGGCCGAACGTTGGCTGAGCGAAATCTGCACCATCACGCCAAACCGCCTGCGCAGCGCTTATGCTGCGACCCCATGACGCCCCCTCTCGCCCGCTCCTTCCGCCGTGTATGCCTGTTGCTGATGACGGCCGGCCCGCTGTGGACCTTGCCCGGCCTCGCCGCCGCCGACAGTCCGATCCTGGCCGTCGGTGCCGGCGTGCAGCGCATGCCCAGCTGGCCCGGTTCGAATGACGATCAAAACGATCCCGTGCCCTACCTCGATATCAACTGGCCCGGTCACGTCAGCTTCTCCACCCTCAATGGACTTCAGGTCGAGCTGCTGCACGGTCCGGTCCTGCACGGCGGCATCTACGGCAACTACCAATGGGGCCGTCAGCGCGGCGATCTGGGCGTGCTCGCCGGGCGGATTCCATCATTGCCGCCGCGGATCACCGGCGGCGGGTATCTGGAATGGCAACTGACCCGGCGCATCGATGTCGGTACCGACCTCAGTCATGACATCAACGGCGCCGGCGCCTATTTCAGAGGCTATGCCGACTGGGAGCTGCCATCGGTGGGCCTGCTGCACCACTCCTTGAGCCTGAGCTGGCAAGCCATGAACGGCGCCGCGATGAACCGCTTTTTCGGCATCACGCCCACCCAGGCCAGTGCCCTGAATGTATCGCCATGGCAACCCGCTGCCGGTGGCGAACTGGCGTCACTCGAATATGACTTGTTCGTGCCGACCAGCCAGCACACTGGCGTGGCACTCGCCCTGGTCTACGGCCGGCTTCTCGGGCAGGCGGCACGCAGTCCGCTGGTGACCCGCTACGGCTCACGCACCCAGCTCACCGAATCGGTCGCGTTCGTCTATCACCTGTAGCAGCAGCGACGGCGGCTTCGTCGCTGCGTGACCTCACCGGTCGTCGCGGGTCCAGATGACGCCGTTTTCCTCGCGCACCGGAAAGCTGGCGATCGGCTCATACGCCGGCGGCTTGGTCACTGCTCCGCCGCGCAAATCGAAGCGTGCGCCATGGCGCGGACACTCCACCTCGAAGCCGTGCACCTCGCCACCGGCCAGATCGCCGCCGTCGTGCGTGCAGATGTCCTCGATCGCATACAGCGCACCGTCGATGTTGTAGACCGCGATCGGCACATCACCGTCCCACACCACCTTGAATTCACCGGGAAGGATCTCGCTGCGGCTGCCGACCTTGATCCACTCGCTCATGCCAGGTGCTCCTTCTGCAACGACTTGGCCAGCCAGGCAAAGCGCAAGTCGTCCCGTTTGGGAATGCCGAAACGCTCGTCGCCGTAGGGAAACGGCGCGTGCTCGCCGGTGCGGCGATAACCGCGCCGCTGGTACCAGTTGATCAGGTCCTCGCGCACGTCGATCACCGTCATCCGCAGCTCCCGGCAGTGCCAGGTTTCGCCGCCGATGCGTTCGGCTTCGGCCAGGGTTGCCTTGCCGGCACCACTGCCCTGGCCCTGCGGTGCCACCGCGAACATGCCGAAATAACAGGCATCGCCCTGCTTCTCGATGTGGCAGCAGGCGAGTAGCTCACCGCCACGCTCGGCCAGCAGCACGCGACTGGCGGGTTTGCCGATCACCTCGAGCACACCTTCGGGATCGATCCGCTGACCATCCAGCAGATCGGCCTCGGTGGTCCAGCCGGTGCGACTGGCCTCGCCCCGATAGGCCGACTGCACCAGGACCACGATGGCCGGTACGTCGGCTTCGCCCGCATCGCGAAAAGAGAGTGCTTCAGTGTTCTGCATGAGACATCAACCAACGCGTGGAAACCTGGCGCCATGATACAAGCCTGCACGGCCGGTGCCGAAGCCGCGACCGGGCAGACAATGCGATCAGAAGCCTGGCGGGCGCTCGCCGGCCACGTTCATCTCACGCTCCAGTGCCAGGCCGGCGCGGGCGATCGTGCCCTCTTCGAACAGCCGCCCGATCAGGGTGACGCCATAAGGCACACGACGCGGCGGCGAAAACGTCGGCAGCGGCCGTTTCGGATCGGGCGCCCAGTCGGAACGTGCCTTCGCCACATGCACGAAGCCGGTGCGCAAGGTCAGCGAGGGTTGCCCGGTGTTGTTGGAAATCACCAGCATTTCCTCACGCAGCGACGGCACCAGCAGCAGGTCCACGCCGGACATCAGCTTTGCCATCTCGATCGCCACCTTGCGGCGCAGCCGGTCGGCCTGGACAAAATCCACCGCCGACAGGAAACGCGCCTCGCGGAACAGGTTGGGCCAGGCATCCGGCACCTGCATGGTCATCTCGTCGGCCTTGCCGCTGAGGGTCAGTTCCTCGAACGCCGCCGCCGCTTCGGCAAACAGCATCAGGTTGAGCGAGTCGTAGGGCCAGTCGGGAAGCGACACCTCGGTCGGCACCATGCCGAGCTTGCGCATGGCCGCCAGCGAGGCGCGGTCGACCTCGGTGGCGTCCTTCATCCAGCCGGGGAAATAGCCGACCTTCAGCCCCTTCACCGGCAGCGCGGCGTCGTAATCGAGCCGGCTTGGCACGCTGGCCACATCGCCGAGGTCCGGGCCGCTGATCGCCTTGAGCACCAGCATGGTGTCCTCCACCGAGCGTGCCATCGGTCCCAGCTTGTCCAGCGTCCAGCACAAGGTCATCGCCCCGGTGCGCGGCACGCGGCCGTAGGTCGGACGCAGCCCGGTCACGCCACAGCGCATCGACGGGCTGATGATGCTGCCCTGGGTCTCGCTGCCGATGGCAAAGCCGACCAGTCCGGCCGCCGTGGCCGCCGCCGGACCGGCACTGGAACCGGAAGCGCCTTCCTGCAGCAGCCACGGGTTCATGGTCTGCCCGCCAAACCAGATGTCGTTGAGTGCCAGCGCACCCATGCTGAGCTTGGCCAGCAGCACGGCACCGGCGGCGTCGAGGCGGGTAACCACCGCCGCGTTGTCGGTCGGCACGCGATGACGAAACGGCTCGGCGCCGTAGGTGGTGCGGATGCCGTCGGTATCGAGCAGATCCTTGGCACCCCAGGGAATGCCATGCAGTGGGCCGCGGTATTTTCCGGCGGCGATTTCCCGGTCGGCCCTGGCGGCCTGCGCCAGTGCGTGCTCATCGAGCAGGGTGATGATGCAGCGCAGCTCGGGATCGAAGCGCTTGATCCGCGCGATGTAGATCCGGGTAAGCCGCGTGGACGTGAGCTGGCGCGCACGAATCCAGTGCGCGAGATGGGTCACCGGCGCGAACGCGATGTCTTCCTCGCTGGCCGGCAACGACCCGACCTCGACGTCACTGACGATGAAACGGTCGCGCGCCGGACCCACGGTATGGCCGGGCAGGATCGGGTCCCATACCGTCGCCGGGGCCAGACTTTCTTCCAGCGCGATCTTGCGTGGTCCGGTACGCCGTTCGAGCAGGCCCGCCATCGAGGTCGGCCAGCTGTTCGCCGCCATCTGGCGCTGCGCCGCGGTGAGCGTGACCTGATCCAGCTTCTCGGCCTCGGCAAAGGTCGCCGGCGTGACTTCCGGCCCCACCGCCGGCGCCGTATTGAATGCCCCCGGCGCACCCGGCGGTGGCTTTGCGCCATCACCGGTTTTCGCCTCGATGCGCGAAGCCACGGCCAGACCGAGCAGGCCCAGTGGCGCGTTGGTGATGAACTGGCGGCGTGTTGTCACAAGCGGGTCTCCCGTGGGGGCGGCACCGGCCTCGGGCTTGTCGCCCGGCGTCAGCACGGACCATCCCCCGAACACGTCGCCGCCGCGTAACTTGCCCGGAAGTCCGTGGGCCTGGCGTCTGTCCCTGCGTGAGCTGAAAGAGCATAGCGCAGTGCGTTCATCAGTGACGCGCGGCCGGGCAACCGCGACCACGCTGCGGTAGAGCCCCATCCACCGATGACCACGGGAGCCTGTGATGAAACGCGTCCTGCTCGTGCTTTTTACCCTTGCATGGAGTGTTTCCGGCCATGCAAGCACGCTGTTCGGCGTCGCGCTCGGACAACTGCTGCAGGTGCCGGAATGCACGCAACGCCAATTACCACTTGCTCGCCTGACCGATCACCGTGATCGTGGAGACGGGCTCCAGTTGCCATGCCCTTGAGCTGTCCCGCGGCCTCGAGGGGTAAACCCATGCTTTCATCCCAGGAACACTTTCCGACCACGACAATCATCGCCATACCTGAGGTTTTCCATGGCTGAAGGACTAGCCCTTGACGCCAGGAAGCATCATGCCCGAACGGGTCATCGTCTTTGATGTAAATGAAACGCTGTGGGATCTGGCTGGACTCGACCCGCTGTCCACCCATGTGTTTGGCGCAGCGCGAGCCCGCGCCGAATGGTTTGAGCAAGTGCTGAATCTGGCGCTGACCAGCGCGCTGGTTGGCACCTTTGATGACTTCACGAGCCTCGGCAACGCCGCGCTAGCCATGGTGGCGGCCAAACGCGGCATGTCATTGAAAGAAGAACACATCGCGCGTATCGCGGCGCACATCGTTCACCTGCCTGCCCACCCTGACGCGCATGCCGCGCTGGAACGCCTGCAGCGCGCCGACTTCCGGCTGACGGTGCTGATCAACTCGACGGCCGCTGTGGTTGAGACACAGCTTGACCACGCCGGCCTGACGCCGTTTTTTGACGTCATTTTGTCGGTTGATGCGGTCAAGCGCTTTAAGCCCGCGCTTGAACCTTACCGGTTTGCTGCGAGTCGCGTGGGTATGCCGACATCACGCCTGAGGATGGTTGCCGTGCACAACTGGCACATCACCGGGGCGATGGCGGCTGGATGCAAGGCGGCGTTCGTCGCGCGGGGGCGCCATATTCAATCCGCTGGCAGCACCACCGGACGTCATCGAACCCACGCTGGAAGCCGTTGCCGAAGCAATCGTTAGCCTGGAAGCCTGAAGGCTCCCGTGAATCATCCCCAAGAAGGAAAGCAGCCATGAAATTGCACGATAAATCGATCCTGATCACCGGCGCCGGCAGTGGTATCGGCCGGGCCACCGCCCTGGCTCTGGCGCGCAAGGGCGCGCGACTGGTGCTGTCTGGCAGGCGTCAGGGGCCGCTGGAAGAAACCGCGCGTCTGGCTCAGGCAGAAGGCAGCAAGACCCTGGTGCTGCCCGGCGATGTCACCGACGCCACCTGGCGCGATGGCGTGGTGAACCAGATCGTGGAGTACTTCGGCGGGCTGGATATTCTCATCAACTGCGCTGGCGTGGTGAGCGCAGGGCGTCTGCAGGACAGCGAGCCGGATGATGTGCATACGCAGATCGAGGTGAACCTGCTGGCCCCGATACTACTCATTCGCTCCGCCCTGCCCGCGCTGCGGCGCAGCAGTGACGCGGCCATCGTCAATGTTTCATCGTCGATCGGTCTGGTGGGGATGCCTTTTTACACCAGCTATGCGGCCAGCAAGGGCGGACTGGCGAAGTTCAGCGAGGCACTACGCCGCGAACTGTCCGATGACCACGTGCAGGTGATGACCGTGTATCCAGGCGCGACGGACACGCCGATGATGGAAACGGCCAAATCGGACGCCGGCGACGAGTCCGGTTACGAGACGCCGGAAGCAGTAGCCAAGGCGTTGGTCGCCGGCCTGGAGGCTGGTGATCTGGACGTCATACGCGGCGGTGAAGACTTCGCGGCGCTGGTGCAGACCAATCAGCAGGACCCGCGCAAGGCAGACCGTCAGATCGAGCAGAAAAAGGCCGGACTTGAATCCCGCGCGGCGAAGCATCGCAGCATGTGAGTGCAGGCGCCCCCCCACCTTCGATCATTGCAACAGAAGACAAGCATGAACTTCAAACCGAGACGCTCTGTTCACGTGCGTGGGTTTGGCTCGTCAGCAACTGCTCAACCAAGGCCGCGGCGTGGATTGCGGTGGTATCCAGAAAGGGGATCCCGGTTGAGCCGTTGTCGGTGAGTATCAGCGGCAATTCCGTACCGCCGAGTATGACGCCATCGATGTGCTCGTGCTGCTTGAGCGACTGCACCACATCGAGCAGGTGCTGCCGCACGCCCGGATCGAACACGCCGTTGACCCATTCGTGCATGTATTTGTCGTGGATATACGCCTGCTCCTGCGGATCGGGCAACACCAGTTCGATGCCCTGCGCCGAGAAGACTTCGGCATAAAAGCTGCCCCGCATGGTGAACCGCGTGCCAAACAGGGCGAGTCGCCGCAGGCCTTGGGCCTGTGCGGCCTGACAGGTGGCCTGCACGATGCTCAGCAAACGGATCGGTGCGCGTTGCTGCAGCTCGTCGAAGACGATATGGGGCGTGTTGGCTGCCAGCAGCGCGACATTCGCACCGGAGCGAGCGAGTGCCTCGACCTCGGCGAGCAGAAAGTCGACCAATCCGACTCGGTTGTCGCGCTCGAGCAGGGCCAGCATCGCGCTGAAATCGATGCTGTTGATGATCAGCGCCGGATACGCGCCGGACGGTGCTCGCGCGCGATAGCCGGCGACGATATGCCGATAGTAGGCGATCGTCGATTCCGGTCCGATGCCACCGATAATGCCGGCTTTGGTCATGCGGTCGTGGTCTGGCAATGGGTCATCCAGGCATGGTGCAGCTGCCCTCCCACATGTGCAAGCGCGTCGTCGATTTCCGAATCCGGGGCGGAGGCGGAAAACCTCAGGGACAGGTTCACTTTCAGCTGCTTTGGAGCCGACCCCAGTCTTCCTGGCCAGGCTCAGGCTGCACGGACGCGAGTCGTGCAGTCGCAGTGACGCTGCGGCCATGTGGCGCAAGGCGCGATGCGCTCGCGAAGCGTCGTGTCGGGGTGACGCCCGGCATAGCGGCCGCCGACCTTGGCAAGGGCAATGCCCCGGCGCTGCCGCTGACAGTGACGGTGAGTTTCTTAGTCGTCAGGCACCTTCAGGAGACACAGGCATTGGCCTTCGAGCCCACGGAAAGATACCAATGAAAAGCCTCTCACGAAACTACCTCGTAGTGGCGAACCACTTGATCGTATTCAACCAGCATGCTTTGAACGCTTGGCGGCACGACTGCCGTTTCGGTTTCGGTTCCCGCGAACTCTCGTATCGCCTCGATGGATGACCATTGGGTGACGATCAGGAACTCGATCCCTTGACCCGTTCGGCGGCGCAAGATGGAAGCGCTGCTGAAGCCCGAGATCTTGCGGATGGCTGGAAACGTCACATTTTGGAGGTGTTCGAGGTAAGCCTCGGCATACTCCGGCTTGCAAAGGCCTCGCCACTGGCGATAAATCATGCGGTGCTCCCAATCGCGCCGTGTGGACAAGGCGCCTAGGGTTTGAGGTAAGCGGCGGCCGTAGGCCGCGCTGGGACGACGGGTCGGACGTCGGGCCGCGAGGGGTATGAACGGCCCTTCTTCAAATCCATTGCTCATTCTGTGCCGTTCGCTCGCCACCCTCGTGCCCCGTATTGAGCACACCCCGTGGCTCGATCAGAAGAAGCTTCACCTCACGCTCAGCATACGGTTTGTGTTTAACGCCCTTGGGAACAACGAACATTTCTCCGGTGTTCACGCTGACTGCACCATCGGGCATGTCAATTCGAAGTGTGCCCTCGAGGACAACAAACGTCTCATCGGTTTCTTCATGCTCGTGCCACATGAAATCACCCTCCAGCCTGACAATCTTAAACTGATAGTCATTCATTTCGGCGACAACTTTCGGCGCCCACTGTTCATTGAAGAGACCAAATTTCTGCTCAAAATTTACTGGTGCTCGGTGCATTTTTGCTCTCAAAGTAGTGGGGTTTGATGTTATCTAACCATTGAATATACGGACCAGTGGGTCTGGTTATACGCATCGCGCCGTGCCCCGCCGAAGGTAGCACAACCTACTGACGCTAAAAGAACTTCACAGTATTCGGTTAGGCTAATTTTGAGCCGTATAGCCGGACCAAGCTGACGCTAGACTCAGGCTTCCGAGCTATGCCGTTAGGGATGGTCTGAACAAGCCATCATCGAATGGCCTTCCAAATGACTTTTTGAAGGTCGGGCGCTAAAACCTCAAAATTCGGACGGAATGTGCCGCTGTAGCGCCCCGGCAGGGCGCTTCTGGCACCCTTTGGGGGTGTTTTCCCCCGTCACGGACGTGCCTCCCCTGCGGCAAGCAACATTCGTCGCGCCATCCACAGGTTCGACAAGGCGAACAGGGTCAGTATCTGCGCCGTGTTCTTGACCAGCCCCTTGAAGCGAACTTTCTGGAAGCCGAACTGGCGTTTCACGACACGGATAACGCCAGTGAGGCGGTTGTGCGTCATCCGCCGATGCAACATTGCATGATGTGCCAACACTACAAAGGCCACATGGGTGAGACATGGGGGCCGTGCGAAATCTTCCCTGGTTACGATGTTAACGCCAGGGGCTGGTGCAGCGCGTACAAGGCGCGAGAGTCCATGATGCATATGATGGACATGAAGCTATAAGGCGGCCAGGACCGCTCTTCGCCGCGTCGTCAGCCTGCCTCAGCCCTCTCGCAGCGCCTCGATCTGCGCATCCTTTGCCTGCCACAGGTCGTTCACCCATGTCTGGAAGCGCTGACGGAATGCCGCATCGCCGTCGTAGTCACCACGCAGTTCGGCGGTAATCGGCAGTTCGCGCACGTGCACGCGAATCTCGCGAACGCGGCCGGCGATCAGGTCCATCATGTTGCCGGCACCGTGGGGGTAGACGATGGTGACGTCGAGAATCGCGTGCAGGCCGTCGCCCATCGCATCAAGCACGAAAGCGACACCGCCGGCCCTGGGCCGCAGCAGATGCCGGTAGGCCGACGACTGCGCGTCGTGCTTGGCCGGGGTGAAGCGCGTGCCCTCGACGAAATTCATCACTGACACCGGCATGTGGCGGAATTTCTCGCAGGCCTTGCGGGTCGCTGCGCGGTCCTTGCCCTGCCACTCGGGATGACGGGCCAGCGTCTCCTTCGAGTAGCGCTTCATGAAAGGGAAATCCAGCGCCCACCACGCCGGTCCCAGGAGCGGCACCCAGATCAACTGGCTCTTCAGGAAGAAGCGCAGGAACGGAATCCGCCGATTGAAGATTTTCTGCAGGATCGGGATGTCCACCCAGCTCTGGTGGTTGCACAGCACCAGGTAATTGCCGTTGTGACGCAGACCCTCGAGACCCTCGACCCGCCAGCGGATGCGGGTGAATACCTCGAACAGTGCACTGTTCACCCCGATCCAGCTTTCCGCGACCCGCACCAGCGCACGCGACAGCGCATCGCGCAACCCGCGCACCGGCATGACCAGCTTGAGCAGGGTAAGCGCGAACAGCACCAGCACATGCAGCACGGTGTTGAGCAGCAGCGAGAGCACCACCAGGGGAATGCGGATCACGCCGGGGAGCGAAGCAAGCATCGATCGAACCATCCGCCGAAAAGTCGCACCAGAGTAGCGCGCAGAGTGCGCCGCGGGGAACCGGCACGCGCTTGGCCTGTAGCGCGGCGACGCCGATCCGGGCGGCGGCGCGGAGCGTTCGCCTGCAGGATGTGCTGCTGCCGCTTTGCGCCATGGCAGAAGCCGGCGCGCCGTGCCCGACCTGCCGCGTGCCAGACTACCTACATCAGCAGCTTGCGCACCTTGAGCAGGGCCACCACGAAGGCATCGATTTCCTCGCGGGTGTTGTAGAACGCCAGCGAGGCACGCAGCGTGGACGGGACACCGAAGAACTGCATCAGCGGGTGCGCGCAGTGGTGGCCGGAGCGCACCGCGACACCCTCGAGGTCGAGCAGGGTTGCCAGGTCGGTGGCCTGGGCGCCGTCGAGCAGGAACGAGATCACCGGCTCCTTTTCGGCCGCCTCGCCGATGATGCGCAGGCCGGGAATGTCGCGCAAGCGCTCGGTGGCGTAGGCCAGCAGTTGCTGCTCCCAGGCGTGAACCGCCTCGATGCCGAGCGACTGGTAATAATCGATCGCCGCTCCCATGCCGATGAAACCGGCAATGTTCGGCGTGCCCGCCTCGAACTTGTGCGGCGGCTCGGCAAACGTGGTGCCATCGAAACGCACTTCGCGGATCATCTCGCCGCCACCGAAAAACGGCGGCATCGCTGCCAGATGTTCGCGCCGTGCCCACAACACGCCGGTGCCGGTAGGCGCCAGCATCTTGTGCCCGGTGAACGCGTAGAAATCGCAACCCAGTGCCTGCACGTCGACCGCCCGGTGCGGCACCGCCTGCGAGCCGTCGACCAGCAGCGGAATACCGCGCTTGCGGCATTCCCTGGCGATCTCGCGCACCGGGTTGACAGTGCCCAGCACATTGGAAACATGGGTAACGCAGGCCAGCTTGACCTCGGGCGTGAGCATCGCGAGGTATCGCTCGACGATCAGCTCGCCGCGCTCGTCGATCGGCGCCGCCTTGACCGTGGCACCGCCGCGCTGCGCCACCAGCTGCCACGGCACGATGTTCGCGTGATGCTCCATGGCGGTGGTGAGAATCGCGTCGCCGGCCTTGAGCCGCGGCAACACAAAGCTGTAGGCGACCAGGTTGGTGGCCTGGGTGGTACCCGAGGTGAGGATCACCTCGTTGCGCGACGGCGCGTTGATGAAAGCCGCCAGCTTGTCGCGCACGCCTTCGTAGGCGGTGGTGGCTTCCTCGCCCAGCTGGTGCACGGCACGCGACACGTTGGCATTGTGCAGTCGGTAGTGCGAAGCCACCGCCTCGATCACCGATACCGGCTTCTGGCTGGTGTTGGCATTGTCGAAATACACCAAGGGCTTGCCATGCACGGTGCGTGCAAGCAACGGGAAGTCGGCGCGAATGCGCTCGACATCGAAGACGGTAGCGGTACTGGCGGGTGTGTTCATAGGTTCCCTGTTTCGCCTCAACGGACTTTGACGCCGGGTCGTGGCCCTTGGTGCATGCGCTTCGATGGCGTTCGTTGCAAGCAGGTGTGGCCATCGCCGCCAACCCGTCGAAGAGCATCGGTTGCGTGATCGATCAGGTATTCGGCAACTGCGCGATCAGCATGGCCGACAAGTGGTCACGCAGGACTTCATTGGGCAGATCGTCCAGCACGGCACGGCAGAACGCAGCAGTCAGCAATGCTCGTGCATCGGCTTGCGGGATACCGCGCGACCGCAGATAGAACAACGAGCGTTCGTCGAGCTGGCCGACGGTGGCACCGTGCGCGGCCTTGACCTCGTCGGCATGGATCTCCAGCTCCGGCTTGGTGTCGATCTCGGCGGCGGGCGACAGCAGCAGATTCTTGTTGCTCAGGCTTGCATCGCTGCCGTCGGCGCCGGGCGCCACCACAATGGCACCGCGGAACACGCCGCGCGCGCGGTCGTTGGCGACACCGCGCCAGTTCGAGCTCGATACGGTATGCAACGCCTGATGGCGGATCGCCAGTTGGGTGTCGATGTGCTGGCGGCCGTGCGGCATGAAGATGCCGCGGGTATCCAGTCGTGAGGCATCGCCCACGAGGTCCGCCTGCAGGTCATGCCGCACCAGGGCACCACCGAGTTCCAGCGCATGTACGGTAGCGTGGGCACGCGCCTGCAGCCGCACGCTGCTGCGGCGGATCAGGCTGCTGCCGATGGCGGCGTTTTGCAGCACCACATGTTGCAGCCGGGCGCCCTCGCCGAGCTCGATATCGCTGACCAGGGTCGCCAGCTGTGCCTGCTCACCCGCCGCCATGTACTGCTCGACCAGGCTCAGCTCGGCGCCTTCACCCAGCGCGATCACGTTTCGCACATGCCAGGCCAGATCCGTCTCGGCGGCGGCACCGACAAAGACCAGTTGCACCGGTGCGACGATCTTTGCATGGGCCGCTACCCGCAGCACCACACCGTCGGTGGCGTACGCCGCATTGATCCGCGCAAACGCGTCGCCGACCTCGCGGTAGTGCCGCGACAAGGCGAAGCGCAGCGGCTCCGGGTCGCCCCGCAGCGCCTGCGACAACGGCTGCAGCGTCAACCCTTCAGGCAGCCGATCCAGTACCGATAGATCGGCGCAGAACACCCCGTTGACGAAAACCAGCCGCGGCCCGTCAACACCGGGCAACGCAAGGGTCGGTGCATCCACGGCAGGGCGTTGCGCGACGTCGTCGACGTGGCCGAAACGGCGCTGGCCGAGCGCGCGCAGCGCGGTATATTTCCACGCCTCCACCCGGGTATCGGGCAGGCCGCCAGCGGCAAAGGCTTCGCGATTTTCGCGCCGCGCCGTGTCCAGCCAGGTCATGCCGCTGGACGGCAGCGGCGCATCCAGCAGCGAGCTGACCAGCGGCAGCGTAGCCGGCTGACTCATGCTGCCGCTCCAGTCGGCTGCGATGCGCCGATGCCGCTGTAGCCATGTTCCTCCAGCTTCAGCGCCAGCGACTTGTCGCCACTCTCGACGATGCGGCCGTCGGCCAGCACGTGCACGAAATCCGGCACCACGTAGTCGAGCAGGCGCTGATAGTGGGTGATCATCAGGAACGCCCGCTGCGGCGAGCGCAACAGGTTGACACCCTGTGCCACCTGCTTCAGCGCGTCGATGTCCAGACCCGAATCGGTTTCGTCCAGAATGGCCAGTTGCGGTTCCAGCACCGCCATCTGGAAGATCTCGTTGCGCTTCTTCTCACCGCCGGAAAAGCCCGTGTTGACGGCGCGATGCAGCAGTTCGTCGGAGATCTGCATCACCTTGATTTTTTCGCGTACCAGCTTGAGGAACTGCATCGAATCCAGCTCCTTCTCGCCGCGCCGCTTGCGCTGCGCGTTCAATGCCGCGCGCAGGAAATAGGTATTGTTGACGCCGGGAATTTCCACCGGGTACTGGAACGCCAGGAACACGCCCGCGGCGGCGCGAGCCTCGGGCTCGAGTGCCAGCAGGTCGTTGCCGTGGTAGCTGACGCTGCCGGCGGTGACTTCGTAACCCTCGCGACCGGACAACACGTGGCCCAGGGTGGACTTGCCGGCACCGTTCGGTCCCATGATGGCGTGTACCTCGCCCGCGTTGACGGTGAGGCTGAGCCCCTTGAGGATTTCCTTGCCCTCGACGCGGGCGTGCAGATTTTCGATTTTCAGCATGGCATTCACAAGGCAGGTGCACCGGCCGCCTCAGGGCGCCGACGCAAGTGGACGTAGGTAAAGATCTGGTCGGTATCGAAGGGCGTGCGGTGCACGTCACGACGGTGCCCGAGCATCTCGAAACAGGGCGCGAAACGCGCCGCCAGCATCGACGCGCTGTAGCGATTGACGGGCAGGCCGCTGCAGCGCTCGGGGCCGTCCTCGGCGAAGGTGGCGATCACCGCATGGCCAGCGGGTTGGACCGCTCGCGCCGCGGCATCCACGTAGTGCTGCTGCGCATCGGCCTCGATGAGAAAGTGGAATACCGCGCGGTCGTGCCACAGCGCATAGTGCGAGGCCGGCAATGCAACGGCCGTGATATCCCCTGGCAACCAGGTCACCGAATCCCCGCGCTCACCCAGTCGCGCGCGTGACTGCGCCAGCGCAGCCGCGGAGAGGTCCAGTACGCTGATATCGGTGAAGTGGCGCGCGAGCAGGTCGTCGACCAGCGTCGAGCGGCCGCCCCCCACATCCAGCAGCGGCGCGCCGGCGGGCAGGCCGAGGCCATCGATCCAGCGCAGCGACTCGTCCAGGTGGCTGCGGAACCAGCTGGTCTGCTGCTCGCCCTTCGCCTGGTAGATTTCCTCCCAGTGCAGATCGGATGAGGTATTCATCCGACCGCTCCTTCCAGGCTGACTTCAAGCAACTTCTTGGCCTCGACCGCGAACTCCATCGGCAACTCGCGGAATACCTGCTTGCAGAAGCCATCGACGATCATCGACACCGCATCTTCCTCGGCGATGCCGCGGCTGCGGCAGTAGAACATCTGGTCGTCGGAGATCTTCGAGGTGGTGGCCTCGTGCTCGATGATGGCACTGGGATTTTTCACCTCCATGTACGGAAAGGTGTGGGCGCCGCACTGCTTGCCGATCAGCAGCGAGTCGCACTGGGTGTAGTTGCGCGCACCCTCGGCGCCCTTCTCCACCTTCACCAGGCCGCGGTAGCTGTTGGAGCTGCGCCCGGCGCTGATGCCCTTGGAGACGATCTTCGACTTGGTGTGCTTGCCCAGATGGATCATCTTGGTGCCGGTGTCGGCCTGCTGATGGTGATGGGTCAGCGCCACCGAATAGAACTCGCCGACCGAGCGATCGCCGCGCAGCACCACACTGGGATATTTCCAGGTGATGGCCGAACCGGTTTCGACCTGGGTCCAGCTGATCTTCGAATCATCACCACGGCAATCGCCGCGTTTGGTCACGAAGTTGTAGATGCCACCGACACCGTTCTCGTCGCCCGGGTACCAGTTCTGCACGGTGGAGTACTTGATCTGCGCACCTTCCAGCGCAACCAGCTCGACCACCGCCGCGTGCAACTGGTTCTCGTCGCGCTTGGGCGCGGTGCAACCTTCCAGATAAGAGACATGGCTGCCTTCCTCGGCCACGATCAGGGTGCGCTCGAACTGGCCGGTGTTCTGCGCATTGATGCGAAAATAGGTGCTCAGCTCCATCGGGCAGCGCACGCCTCTGGGGATGAACACGAAGCTGCCATCGGAGAACACCGCCGAATTCAGTGCGGCGAAGAAGTTGTCGCCGGTGGGCACTACGCTGCCGAGGTACTTCCGCACGATGTCCGGGTATTCACGGATCGCCTCGCTCATCGAGCAAAACAGAACGCCGGCCGCAGCCAACTGCTTGCGGAAGGTGGTACCGACCGAAACCGAATCGAACACCGCGTCCACCGCCACACCTGCCAGCGCCGCGCGCTCGTGCAGCGGAATGCCGAGCTTCTCGTAGGTTTCAAGCAGGGCCGGATCGACCTCGTCCAGCGACTTCGGCTGCACTTTGGGTGCGGCGTAATAGCTGATCGCCTGGTAGTCGATCGGGTCGATGCTGAGTTTGGCCCAGTCCGGTTGGGGCATCGTCAGCCAATGGCGATACGCCTGCAGCCGCCATTCGGTCATCCATGCCGGCTCGCCCTTGACCGCCGAGATCGCACGGACCGTGCCTTCGTCCAAACCCGGCGGCAAGCCGGTCATTTCGATCTTGGTGATGAAGCCGGCCGAATAGCTGCGGCCAAGCACTTCGGCTACATCGGCGTTGTCACGCATGGTGGCGGAGGTCTGGCTGAGTTCGCTAGTCATGCGATGGTTCTGCTTTTCAGGATGCTGAAGGGGACGGTTACAACCGCGGGAGGCATCGGTGGCCGTAACATGTCGGCCAGGCTCATCGCGCGCAAGGCCGCGTCGAGCACATTGTTGATTCGCTGCCAGCTGCCGCGCACGCCGCATTGCGCCTCGCGATCACACTGGCCTTCGGTGACGCCGCATTCGGTCATGCCGATCGGGCCTTCCATCGCTTCGACAATCTCGGCGAGGCTGATCGCCGCCGCCGCACGCGCCAATCGATAACCACCATTGACACCGCGGAACGACTCCACCAGACCGGCATGCCCGAGCGACTTCAGCAATTTGCTCACGGTAGGCAGCTCCAGATGGGTTTCGACCGCGATCTGCGCCGTGCTGAGCACGTCATCGGGATGCGCCGCGATGCAAGTCATCACCACGGCGGCGTAATCGGTCAGTCGGCTGACGCGAAGCATGAAAGGCACACCTCCTAATTCAGACTAAAATGGTACTGATTTACCGCGTGGCGGTCAATCCATGATTGTGTCCACTTCCTGGAACGCTTCATGATGGTGCAAAAAGACTACAAGAAATTCACCATCACGGTGCGTCAAGCCACCGCCGAACCGAGCGAGTCCTTGTGAAGCCAGGGCGTGCCAAGCCCCCGGCCGTTGGCACGCAATCTGCTGAGACAGTCTCGCCATCATGACGGGGACAGCAGCACATGAAATGGATCACCGCGATCATCAAGCCGTTCAAACTGGACGAGGTACGCGAAGCCCTGGCCGAAGTCGGCGTCCATGGCATGACCGTGACCGAGGTCAAGGGCTTCGGCCGCCAGCACGGTCACACCGAGCTTTACCGGGGTGCCGAGTACGTGGTCGATTTCCTGCCGAAGCTGAAGGTGGAAATCGCCGTCGATGACAGCCAGGCCGACCATGCCATCGAGGCCATCGGTCAGTCCGCTCGCACCGGCAAGATCGGCGACGGCAAGATTTTCGTGGCCGAACTTCAACAGGTCATCCGCATTCGCACCCAGGAGATTGACGCCGATGCACTCTGAGATCGAACCGGAGATCGAAAACAGCAAGCGAATCAGGCGGTGCAAGCCTCACGTATCGAGATCGCTCCTAGTCGTCGCCGGGCTGCTCGCTGCCATGCCGGCTGCCGCGCAAGCCACCGCTCACATGGATAGCGGCGACACCGCCTGGATGCTGACCGCAAGCATGCTGGTGCTGCTGATGACGATCCCGGGCCTGGCCTTGTTCTACGGCGGCATGGTGCGGGCCAAGAACCTGCTGTCGGTACTGATGCAGTGTTTCGCCATCACCGCCCTGGTCAGCGTGCTGTGGGTGATCTACGGCTATTCGCTGGCCTTCAGCACCGAGGGCATGCATGCCGGCGTGACCAACCTGCATTCGATCATCGGCGGAATGGATCGCCTGATGCTGGCCGGGATCAAGCCCGGCACGCTCTACGGCAGTGTGCCGGAAAGCGTGTTCGTGATGTTCCAGATGACGTTCGCGATCATTACCCCGGCACTGATCGTGGGCGCGATTGCCGAACGCATGAAATTTTCCGCGCTGTTGCTGTTCACGGCCCTGTGGTTCACCTTCGCCTACCTGCCGATGGCACACATGGTGTGGGGCGGGCCCGGTTCACTGCTGGGCGACATGGGGGTGCTGGATTTCGCCGGTGGCACCGTCGTGCATATCAACGCCGGCATCGCCGGGCTGGTGGCTTGCCTGGTGATCGGCAAGCGCCGCGGCTACCCGCATACGCCGATGCCGCCGCACAACCTGGGGTACACGCTGATCGGCGCCAGCATGTTGTGGCTGGGCTGGTTCGGCTTCAATGCCGGTTCGGCGGTGGCCGCCAACGGCAGCGCCGGCATGGCGATGCTGGTGACCCAGATCGCCACCGCCGCAGCCGCGATCGGCTGGACCGCGATCGAATGGATCGTGCATCGCCGCCCCAGCGTGCTGGGTATCGCTTCCGGCGCGGTCGCCGGACTGGTCGCCATCACCCCCGCGGCCGGCACCGCCGGCCCTGGCGGCGCGCTGCTGATCGGGCTGGCCGCCGCCATCATCAGCTTTTTTGCCGCCACCCGGCTGAAGCGGCGCTTCGGCTATGACGACTCACTCGATGTCTTCGGCGTGCATGCCGTGGCCGGCATCGTGGGCGCGATCCTGACCGGGGCGTTTGCCGCCCCGGTACTCGGCGGCTTCGGCGAGGTCAGCCACGTCGGGCTGCAGTTGTGGATACAGACCAAGGGCGTGGCGTTCACTATCGTCTACAGCGCCCTGGTCAGCTACGGCGTCCTGAAGCTGGTGGACTGGACCGTCGGCCTGCGGGTGGACCAGGAGCAGGAACAGATGGGTCTGGATCTGGCACTGCACGACGAGCGCGGCTACAACCTGTCGTAAGCGAGCACCACAGTATCGCCACTGCGCCAGCGGCTGGTTAAGCTGACGCAGTTCCTCTACCGCATGTTGCCATGACCGACGCCACCCAACGCGCCACCGACCGTCTGAACTGGCTCCGCCAGACCCTGGGCAGCGCCATGCTCACGCTCGAGCCCGCCTCGGCCGATGCCAGTTTCCGCAGCTACTGGCGCACCCACCACGCCGGGCAAAGCTGGATCGTGATGGACTCGCCGCCGGCGCTGGAAGACCCCGCGCCCTGGCTGGCGATCGGCCAGCGGCTTGCCGCCGCCGGACTGCATGTCCCGGCGGTCAGGGCGACCGACCTCGAACAAGGCTTCCTGCTGATCGAGGATCTGGGTTCGCAGCTGTACCTGCCAGCATTGAGCGAGGACTCGGTCGACCAGCTCTACGGCGACGCGATGGACGCTCTGCTGCGCATGCAGTCGGCGGTCGACACCACCGGCATGGCGCTCTACGACCGCGCCTTTCTGCAACGTGAACTGGAGATCATGCCGACGTGGTTCCTCGGCCGCCATCTGGGCCAGGTCCTCGACGAGCGCGCGCAAGCGGTCCTGGCCGGCGCGTTCGAGGTGCTGCTGGAAAGCGCGCTGGAGCAACCACGCGTCTTCGTGCACCGCGACTTCCATAGCCGCAACCTGCTGCGGATCGAACCGCATCGCGATCGCCATGCCACCGACCTGCGGCAACCCGGCGACACCGCCTCGCCGACACTGATCAATCCCGGCATTATCGATTTCCAGGGCGCACTGTGCGGGCCGATCACCTATGACCTGGCCTCCTTGCTGCGGGATTGCTACATCGCCTGGGAGCCCGAACGGGTGAGCGGCTGGGTCGAGGATTATCGCCAACGCCTGCAGCCGCTCCGGCTGATCGACGCGAGCGTGGATCGGACGCGTTTCCGGCGCTGGTTTGATTTGATCGGACTACAACGCCATCTCAAGGTACTGGGCATTTTCTGTCGTCTGTACTACCGCGATGGCAAGCGCGGCTATCTGGACGATCTGCCCCGCGTCCACCACTACGTGCTCACCGTAGCGCGCGGTTATCCCGAGCTGCAGGAACTGGTGTCGCTGCTCCAGTGCTGCGTCGGCGAGCGCGACCTCGGCGTGCCGGAGGGCGCATGAAACACGCGCTGATCTTCGCCGCCGGGGTCGGTGAGCGGATGCGCCCGCTGACCGAGCACACGCCGAAGCCGCTGCTACCTGCAGGTGGCAAGCCGCTGATCGTCTGGCACCTGGAAAAACTCGCCGCTGCCGGTGTGCACTACGTGGTGATCAACACCTCGCACCTGGCCGAACAGTTTCCCGACAGCCTGGGTGATGGCTCGCGCTGGGGCTTGCGCATCCGTTACGCCTACGAGGGCGTCAGCCCGCTGGAAACCGGCGGGGGCATGCTCAACGCACTGCCGCTGCTCGGCCACGACCCGTTCATTGCCATCAGCGGCGACATCTGGTGCGATGCCGACTTCGCCAGCCTGCCCGCCGAACCCGCGGGCCTGGCGCATCTGCTGCTGGTCGACAACCCACCCCACCACCCGCACGGTGATTTCAGGCTGGACACGCAAGGCAGGCTGCACGACAGCGGCTCACCAAAACTGACCTTCAGCGGTATCGGGGTGTTCCGCCCGGAGCTGCTGGCGGACTGGCAAGCCGTTGTCGGCGCCACCGCCGATGGTGCGGGCACGCCCCCCCGCTTCAAGCTGGTCGACCTGCTGCGGGCCGCCATGGCGACCGGCGCAATTCACGGCAGCCAACACCGCGGAGCATGGACCGACGTGGGCACGCCTGAGCGACTGCATGCGCTTGACGCACAGTTGTCTGGCGCGCCCTGAGACGCCATGGGTCAGGGCGAAGGCGGCGCCCGCGAGGCCGCAGGTATATCCGCTCCCTGGCCGCTGGCCGGAGCGCTTCCAGGCGGCGACACCGTCAAGGATGACGCATGCCGTTTGGTCGGCGCGGACGTCACCGTGGTCGGACCGCCGGCACCGACAGCGGCGTTTGCCAGATTTCGCGAAAGTGCCGCATCCTCGGCCTGCTTGGTCATCACGATGATGCTGATACGGCGGTTGATCGGATTGCCGGGATGGGCCTTGTCGAGCGGTACCGTAGCGGCAAGCCCGACGATGCGTGCCATCTTCGAGGCGAGCAAACCGCCAGCGACCAGCGCGCGCCGCGCTGCATTGGCCCGATCCGCGGACAGCTCCCAATTGCTGTAGTGGCCATCGCTGCTGTACGGCGCGTCATCGGTATGGCCGGCGATGCTGATCCGGTTGGGCACCCGATTGATGAACGTGGCCAGCTCGTGAAGAATTTTCACGGTATAGGGTTTCAGGTGGGCGCTTCCCTGGTCGAACATCGGGCGATTGAGCTTGTCGACGATCTGGATGCGCAAGCCCTCGGGCGTGATGTCGAGCAGCAACTGGTCCTTGAACGGCGCCAGCGCCTGACTCTTCTCGATCGCGGCGTGCAGCTGATCCATGAGGCTTTCCAGTCGTGCCTTTTCCTCGCGTCTTGCCTCCTTCTCGATATCCTTGCTGTCGCGCTTTGCACTTCCGGAAGCCGCGGTGCCGGTGGCCTTGGTCGCGCCGTGCCGGTCCTTGCCCGGGCCATGCGAGATGTCCATCGCGCCACCGAGTTTGATCATGCTGTCGCTGGCGCCGCCCTGGCCGAACTTGCCGGGGGGCGCCACGGTCGCGGTGCCCGGCGTCATGCTGGGATTCCTGAAATATTCGGAGATCGCCGCCTTCTGCTCGCGCGTGCCGATGCCAAGCAGCCACATCACCAGGAAAAATGCCATCATCGCGGTGACGAAATCGGCGTAGGCCACTTTCCACGCGCCACCGTGATAACTGTGCTTCTTGCGCCGGGCCCGACGGACGACAATCAGTGGCGGTGTATCGCTCACGCAGCCGCCCTGCCTCGATCGCCCTTGAGGTGGTCCTCGAGATCCTGGAAGCTCGGACGCAGATGCGCCGACATGGATTTCCGGGCGAACTCGACCGACACCATCGGGTTGTAACCGCGAAGATTGGCCAGCAGGCCGATCTTGACGCAATCAAATGCCTTGCCGTCTTCCTGCACCCGGTTCTCCATCGCCGCCGCCAGCGGGCCGATGAATCCGTAGCAGAGCAGGATGCCCAGGAAAGTGCCCACCAGGGCCCCCGCAATATGCTCGCCGATGCGTGAGGTGTCGCCGCCCAGCTGCGACATGGTAGTGACAATGCCAAGTACTGCCGCGACAATGCCGAAACCCGGCAACGCATCGGCCATCTTCAGCACCGCCATCGCCGGCGCCTCAGCCGAATGATGGTGCGTTTCCAGTTCCAGCTCGAGCAACTGTTCCAGTTCGAACGGATTCATGCTGCCGCCGACGATCAGGCGCAGGCAGTCGGTGATGAATTCGATCAGGTGATGCTGCCGCAACAACCGAGGATACGCGGCGAACACCGGGCTGCTCTCCGGGTCATCGATATGTTGTTCCAGGCCGAGAATGCCCTCCTTGCGCATGACACCGAAGATGTCATAGAGCAGTGCCAGCAGATCGACATAGTCTTCGCGCCGGTAGGTGGGACCCTTGGCCAGGCTGGCGATCTCGCGCAGCGACGCCTTGACCACCTTGCCGGAGTTGGCCGTCAGGAACGCACCGGCCGCCCCGCCACCGATGATAAGCAGTTCATAGGGCTGCCACAGCGCCAAAAGCTGCCCATGCGACAGCACATAACCGCCGAACACGCTCACCAGCACCACCACCGAACCGACCAGAACCAGCATGCAAATCCCTCGGAGAGCTCAATGCTCCTTGAGACCCCTGTATCGGCAGCCGACGGTCCAAGTTGAGTGCCGATACGCCTGTAGAAAGCACGAGACCCGACAAATGCCGGGCCTCGTGATGGTCTGGTGGAGTGCCGCGCTTACGGACGCCGTGCCAACTCCGGATTGTCGCGGGTCACCGGCATCAGGTCCTTCTTCGAGACGCCGAGCCAGAGCAGGATCGGGCTGGCCACGAAGATCGACGACAGCGTACCGACCAGGATGCCGATCAGCATGGTGACGGCAAAACCGCGCACCACCGGGCCACCGATGAAGTACATCGCGCCCATGGTGATGCTGGTAAACAGCGAAGTGATGATGGTTCGCGACAGCGTATTGTTGATCGAGCGGTTGAGGATCTCCTCCGGCTCGGCCTTGCGCGCCAGCCGGAACAGCTCGCGGATACGGTCGAACACCACCACCTTGTCGTTGATCGAGTAGCCGATTACCGCCAGTACCGAGGCCAGCACGGTCATGTCGAACTCGCGCTGCACCAGCGCGATGATGCCCAGGGTGACCAGCACGTCATGTACTTCGGTCGCTACTGCGGCAATCGCGAAACGCCGCTCGAAGCGGATCCACAGGTAGGCCATGATGCCGAGCATCACGAACAAGGCCGCGATGGTGCCGTCGCTTTTCAGCTCCGCACCGACTTCGGAGCCGACGTAGTCGCGGCTTTTCAGCGTGGCATCCGGTCGGGCCGCCCGCAGCATGCCGAGCACATCCGACGAGATCTTGTCCAGATTGACCTTGCCGCTGGCGGTCTGCTTCATCCCCTTGTCGTCCTTGGGCTGCATCCGGATCGATACTTCGCGGGTGCCGCCGAGGCTCTGCACCACGGCATTGTCGAGGCCACCCTTGGTCAGCGCCGCGCGCACCTCGGAAACCTGCACCGGCTGGTTGTAATCGACCACCATCGAGACGCCGCCGGTGAAGTCGAGGCCGTAGTTGAGACCTTTGGTGGCGATCAAGGCGATCGAGGCGATCATCAGGCACACGGCGATCGCGATGCTGTACTTGCGCATGCCGAGGAACGGGATATTGCTGTTGTGATTGAAGATTTCCATGGGTTCTCGTTCCTCGTCAGACCGACAGCGTCTTGAGCTTGCGGTGGCCGTGGATCAACGCGGTGAACGCATGGGTCAGCGTCACCGAGGTGAACAGCGAGGTCAGGATGCCGATCATCAAGGTTACGCCGAAGCCCTTGATCGCACCGGTACCCATCGTGGTCAGCGCCAGGGCGGCGATCAGGTGGGTGACGTTGGCATCCAGAATGGTCGCCCACGCCTTCTCGTAACCGGCGCGGATCGAGGCATGCGGCGTGGAGCCGTTGCGCAACTCCTCGCGGATACGTTCGCAGATCAGCACATTGGCGTCGATCGCCATACCCAGGGTGAGCACGATACCGGCAATGCCCGGCATGGTCAGGGTCACGCCGATCAACGACATCACCGCGACCAGGATCACCAGGTTGAAGACCAGCGCGATATCCGCCACCAGGCCGAACAGCTTGTAGTAGAGCGCAGCGGCCAGCAACACCAGCGCCAGACCGAGGGTTACCGCCTTCAGGCCCTTGTCGATGTTGTCCTGTCCCAGGCTGGGGCCGATCACCCGCTCCTCGACAATGTCGACCGGCGCAGCAAACGCACCACCCTTGAGCAGCAGGGCCAGGTCGGAGGCCTCCTTCTGGCTGCCCAGACCGGTGGTCTGGAACTGCTTGCCGAAAGCACCCTGGATGGTGGCGTCGTTGATCACCGATTCAGTGACTTTCGGGGTGCGCACCTCCTTGCCGTTGACCATCTTGGTCTCGGTCACACGCTCCACGTACACCACCGCCATCGGCTTGCCGACGTTGGCATTGGTGAAGTCCAGCATCTTGCGGGCGCCGGTGGCGTTGAGCGTGACACTGACCTCCGGCGTGCCGGATTGCTGGTCGGTCCCCGAGGACGCATTGACCAGCTCGTTGCCGGTCACGATGACCCGCTTGCTGACCAGCACGGGCTGATGACTGCCACGCATGTAATAGAGGTTGGCATTCGGCGGAATATTGCCGGTGCGCGCAGCCTCCTGCGCCTGCGCGTCACCGGCATAGCCGATGCCGGGGCGGTACTGCAGGGTGGCCACGGTGCCGATCAGCTTCTTCGCCTCGGCGGGGTCCTGCACCCCGGCCAGATCGACCACGATGTGGTTCTCACCCTGCTGCTGGATCAGCGGCTCGGACACGCCCAGCGCGTTGATGCGGTTACGCAGCGTACCGAGATTCTGCTTGATCGTGCCGAGCGCCAACGCGCGCAGCTTTTCCGGCTTGACCGTGACATTGAGCACGTAGCGGTTGCCGGTGCTCGGACCGTTGGCGACATTGAGGTCGATGTACTCATTGGCAATGTCGTTGGAGGCCGCAGTGCGGTCGGCCTCAGAACGCAGGATCACCGCAATGCCCTGGCCGCGTGCCGCGTTGCGAGTCACCGACTCGTAGCGGATGTTCTTCTGCCGCAACAGGCCGCGGATATCGTCGGCGTAGCTGCTTTCCTGCTTGTCGATCACGTCGTTCTGGTCGACCTGCATCAGGAAGTGCACGCCACCTTGCAGATCCAGGCCCAACGGCATCGAGCGGGCGCCGATCGCACGCAGCCAGCCTGGCACGGTCGACTGCAGCTTGAACGCCACCGTATAGCCATCGCCCAACAGCGCCTTGATGGCATCGGAGCCACTGCGCTGGACATCGGTGTTGGCGAAAGTCGCCAGCAGGTGGTCGCCGTTGACGACTACCTCTCCGGCAACCACCTTCTGCTTGGCCAGGGCAGCCACCACCTTCTGCCGCAAGGCCTGGTCGATCGGCGCCGCGCCACGGTTGGCGGTGACCTGCACCGCCGGCACCGGGATAAAGGCGTTCGGCAGCGCGTAGACGATGCCGAACAGCATCGCCAGCGCGACCAATGCGTACTTCCAGCGGGGAAAATCACTCATGCCTTGCATCCATCAAAGCCGCGGCAGCAGACCACGGCGGTAGTGACCATTGGGGGTTTCACGTCGGCGTGATCGTCCCGAAGGACGTTCGTCACCCCGTAGCGGGGCTTCAGACCGATTTCAGCGAACCCTTGGGCAACACCTGCGAAATCGAGCCCTTCTGCACCATGACCTTCACATTGTCCGTGATTTCCACCGAAATGAAGGTTTCGCCCAGCTCGACCACTCGCCCGGCGATACCGCCGTTGGTCACCACTTCGTCACCTTTGGCCAGGCCGGCAAGCAGGGCACGGTGCTCCTTCTGCCGCTTCATCTGCGGGCGAATCATCATGAAATACATGAGGCCGAACAGCACCACCATCATGATGATCAGGGACATGCCGCCACCGGCAGGCTGTGCCGCCGCCTGGGCGATTACGAAAGGCATCGGAAAACTCATTGGCGTGTCTCGCAAGTTGTGGCGCAGCCTGGGAATTCAGCTGAACGCCTGATAAAAGATCGTCGATTATGCCACGCGCCCCACGGCCATGCACGATACCGCCCGTCGGAGCCCGCCTGGCCCTCATTCGCTACGCTGGGCGGCGGCTGCGGGTTGCAAGGCCATCTGCGCGGCTGAAGCGACGGAGGCCTACACCCGAACGAACGCGCCCTGCCGGAGTGCATAGAACCGGCTGACGAAGTCGCCCAGAACGCCTTGCGCGATGGCCTCGCGCAAGCCGGCCATCAGCCGCTGGTAGTAGCGCAGGTTGTGCATGGTGGCCAGCTGACTGGCGAGGATCTCGTTGCAGCGATCGAGATGACGCAGGTAGGCCCGCGAAAACCCGTTGCTGCAGCTGTAGCAGTCGCAATCCTTCTCGATGATCCGGGTATCGTCGGCAAATTTGGCATTGCGGATACGCAACGTACCCTCGGCGGTAAACAGGAACCCGTTGCGCGCATTGCGGGTCGGCATCACGCAGTCGAACATGTCGATACCGCGCCGGACGGCCTCGACGATGTCTTCGGGTCGGCCCACCCCCATCAGGTAGCGCGGTTTGTCTTCGGGCAACAGCGGCACGGTGAAATCCAGCGCGTGATTGCGTTCGGCCTCCGGCTCGCCGACGGCAAGCCCTCCCACGGCATAGCCATCGAAGCCAATATCCACCAGCCCCGCGGCGGAGCGACGGCGCAGGTCCTCGTAGACACTGCCCTGGACGATGCCGAACAACGCATTCGGATTGTTCAGATCACCGAACGCGCGGCGCGAGCGCTCGGCCCAGCGAAGGCTCAGCTCCATCGAGTCACCGGCCATCTTCTCCGTTGCCGGATACGGCGTGCACTCGTCGAAGATCATCGCGATGTCCGAATCCAGCGTCCGCTGGATCTGCATCGACACTTCCGGCGACAGGAACACCTTCGAGCCATCGACCGGCGAGGCAAATGTCACGCCTTGTTCGGTGATCTTGCGCTTGTGCGCCAGCGAGAACACCTGGAAACCGCCCGAATCGGTGAGGATCGGCTTGTCCCAGCCAATGAACCTGTGCAGGCCGCCGAACTTCTCGACGATCTCCAGCCCGGGTCGGAGAAACAGGTGAAAGGTATTGCCCAGGATGATCTCGGCACCGACATCGACGATGTCGCGCGGCGTCATCGCCTTGACCGAACCGTAGGTACCTACCGGCATGAAGGCCGGTGTTTCCACCGTGCCGCGGGCGAAGCCGAGTCGGCCGCGGCGTGCCGCACCGTCCGTGGCGTGAATATCGAACTGGAGGGAAGTCATCCGCACATTATCGCGGCTTTGATGACGCCCCGCACTGACTGTAGGAGCCCACCCTGTGGGCGATGCCTTTTGCCTCGGGACCCCTAAAAGCATCGCCCACAGGGTGGGCTCCTACAGGCGTTGGTTGCTCATGCCCCGTGTGGAAGGATCAGCATGGCATCGCCATAGGAAAAGAAACGGTAGCGTTGCCCGACCGCATGGCGGTAGGCATCGAGCATGAATTCGCGCCCGGCCAACGCCGAGACCAGCATCAGCAAGGTCGACTGCGGCAGGTGAAAATTGGTCAGCAGGCCATCGATGCTGGTGAATCGATAGCCGGGAAAGATGAAGATCTGCGTTTCGCCGGCGAACGGATGCAACTGCCCGTCCTTGCTGGCACTTTCCAGCGCACGCACCACGGTGGTGCCAACCGCGATTACCCGACCACCGGCCGCGCGTGTGCGCCGAATCTGCCCGATCAGATGAGCACCCACATTCAGCCATTCACGGTGCATGCGGTGATCCTTCAGATCATCCGCGCGTACCGGCTGGAAGGTGCCCGCGCCGACATGCAGGGTGATATAGCCGAAGTCGACGCCGCGCTCGCGCAAACGTTTCAGCATCGACTCATCGAAATGCAGGCCCGCCGTGGGCGCGGCCACAGCGCCCGGCTCGCGCGCAAACACGGTCTGGTAGCGCTCGACATCGTCGGCGTCGGCTTGCCGCTCGATATAGGGCGGCAACGGCATTTCGCCCAGCTTGAGCAGCAATTTCTCAAGCGGCTCAGAGGCCTCGAAACGCAGGCGAAAGAAGCCTTCATCGCGACCCAGCACCACCGCATGACTGCCATCGGCCAGTTCGATCCGGCCACCCTCCTTCGGCTTCTTGCTCACGCCGAGCTGGGCGATGGCCTCGTGCGCACCGGTAACCCGTTCGATCAGGATTTCGACCGCGCCGCCGCTACTCTTGCGGCCATGCAGTCGCGCCGGCAACACCCGGGTGTCGTTGAACACCAGCAGGTCGCCAGGACGCAATATGTCGGGCAGCTCGCGAAACATCCGGTCCTGCCGCGTCGCCGTCGGTACGTCGAGCAGCAGCATCCGGCTGGCCGAACGTTCGGGTAACGGTGACTGTGCGATCAGCTCGGGTGGCAGTTCAAAATTGAAATCGGATTTCTTCAAGATCAGCTCGGTGGGTATCTGCGGGACGCGTAACGACACATTATCCCGCAGAGTACGCACGCTGGCATGCTTGACCTGTCCGCCGCCGGGAATAGCAGCACATCACCAACAAGCCGTGCTGCCGCGGCCGACGACATCGGGAGACGCACAGATGGATATCGAAGTGACCACGGAGCCCTCGCCGGAGGCGTTGGAGACATTGAGCCAAGGCATTCAGGCCTATAACCGGGACACTATTCCCGGCTTTCCGGAAGTCGCTGAGGAGTTGCGCTTCGCGGTGCTGGCGAGGACATCGGTCGGCGAATTGGTCGGAGGTATACGGGCCGTCGCCTTCTGGGGCTATCTTTCGATCGAACTGTTGTGGCTTTCGGAGTCGGCGCGAGGCCGCGGCATCGGCACCGGACTGGTCCGCGCTGCCGAGGCCTTCGCCGTGCAGCACGGCTTCGAATACGCACGCGTGGAAACCACCAGCTTCCAGGCGAAACCTTTCTACGAAAAGCTTGGCTACGACGTGTTTGGCTCGCTTGAGAATTTCCCGCCGGGACATCGCTCGTATTTCCTGAAAAAGCGCCTCTGACGGATACCGCGACCCGACCGCATCCGCCTCGCTGCGCTTCGGCACGAGTCCGACACCTGGGGGACACCCCCCCACCCGCTGGCGCCTACAGCCATCCCTTCTGGCGTGCCAACCGATAGGCCTCGATGCGGTTGGATACCCCGAGCTTGCCGATCGCCTCGGAAAGATAATTGCGCACCGTGCCATGTGAGAGATTCAGTCGCGTTGCGATGTCGCCGGCTGACTGGCCCTCCCCTGCCAGTCGCAACACCTGACGCTCGCGATCGTTCAATGGGTCGGCCTCGGACCACGCCTCCAGCGCCAGCTGGGGATCGATCGCGCGGCCACCACGATGCACGGTGCGCAGGGCTTCGGCCAGGTGCTCGGCGGGCGCATCCTTCAACAGATAGCCGGACACGCCGGCATCCAGTGCACGGCGCAGGAAGCCGGGTCGGGCGAAGGTGGTCACGATGATCACCTTGATCGGCAGCTCCTGGCGCTGAATACGCTGCGCCAACTCCAGTCCGGTGAGGCCCGGCATCTCGATATCGGTGACCAGCACATCGGGCTTCAGCCGCTGCAACTCACGCCACGCCGCCTCGCCGTCGGCGGCCGAACCGAGCACCTCGATATCGGACTCCAGGCTGAGCAAGGCCGATAACGCGCCGCGCACCATGGCCTGGTCTTCGGCCAGCACGATGTGGATCATGCCGTGTTTCCATGGGCCAGCGGCGCCGTGATGACTGCATCCGGAACGGGCGGCGATACCGGCGCCCTCCCGATCCCCGCGAGCACCGGCACCGGCGCCGATACCGTCATCCGGCAGCCGTTACCACACGGCGACTCGATCGCGAGAGAACCGCCCAACGCACGCAGCCGCTCGCGCATGCCGACAATACCATTGCCCTCACTATCGATGCCGCCTCCGCCATTGTCGGCAATCAGCAGACGCACGACATCGTGATCCCGCACGATCCGGATCGATGCAACGCTGGCGCCGGAATGACGCGCGATATTGGTGGCTGCCTCGCGCAAAACCAGCGAAAGCCCACATTCGACATCATTCGGCAGGTCGCCTGGCGGACGGTCGTAGTCAAGATGAATCTGCGACGATGCCAACAGCAATCGCGCCGACGCCAGCTCGGCCGCGAGATCGGCGGAGCGGATTCCGCTGACTGCGCTGCGCACCTCGGCAAGCGCGAGGCGTGCGACTTTCTCCGCCTCCTCAACCTCCATTCTGGCCGCCCCAGGATCGCGATCGAAAAGCTTGCGCGACAACTCCAGCTTCAGGGTGATCAGCGAAAGCGTGTGCCCGAGCAAATCGTGCAAGTCGCGACCGATGCGCTCGCGCTCGGCGGTGGCAGCCAATCGGCGCACCTCGTCATGACTCAAGCGCAACCGGGCATCTGAATGGCCCTTGGCACGATAGGCCAGGTTCATGCCGCCCACCGCCAATGCCCACAACACCACACTGGCGATATTCGGCCACGACCAGTTCAGCCACCACACTTCCAGCACGTACGCCGCCAGAATGAGCAGCATGGCCAGCACGCCAACGCGCGGGTTGCGGAAGGCGAACCCGGCAAAAACACAGGCATAGATCTCATACACCATGCCACCAAAGTTCAGTGGCGAAAGAAGAAATCCCAGCGCACCGATAGCCAGTACATAGGGAAAAAGTTTCCTGACCGAGACCGACTGGGCGCGAAAGTACAACCCCAGGAAGACCACGTACGACAGCAGCGTCGGCAGCAGCCAGTCACGCCATGGGGTACCGGACAACCACGGTGCGGCGACAATCCAGAAGCTCCACACCAGATTGATCAAGGCCAGTCGCCAGCGTGTGCCCGATGCGTGCTTGCCACTGGCGTAGCTCAGGCACGAATCGGGAGCGACATCGAAGCTCAAACGCATCGTCTTCTCCTGACTTGCATGGTCGCGGTCACCAGCTTAGCCGTAGTTCAACCATGCCGGCGCAGGCGTCTTGCGGCCAGCCACACGAAACCCACGGCGAAACCAATCAGCGCCAGCACGTGCCCCAGCAGCGGGCCCTTGTTCAAACCCACGGCCGCCTGGGTCAGCTGGTTCAGGTGGTAGCTGGGCCAGATCGGTGCGATCTGCTGCAACTCACGCGGCAGCATCGACAGCGGCAGCCACAGGCCGGACAGGAACGCCATCGGCAGATAGACCAGATTGAGCAACCCGGGCGCACCCTGCCCCTTGATCAGGGTGCCGACGAACATGCCCAGGGCACAGAACGGCAACACACCGAACATGCCGGTCAGCAGCAAGGCCAGCATCTGGCCCCACGACAGGACGACGTGCGCCAGGAACACACCGATCAGCAACAGCAACACCGTCACGATGGTGGCAGCGACCATCGCCATGGCCATCTTGCCCAGCAGATAGGCGCCCGGTGGCATCGGCAACGCGCGCTTGAGGGTAAGCAGGCCGCCGTCGCGTTCGATCGCCAGCGAGACGCCGAAGCCGAACAGTCCCGGGCCGATGATGCCGAACGCGCTGTAGCTGGCCAGCAGGTAGCGCGAGGCCTCGCCGTGGTTCAACAGCACCCCGAACATCAGATAGAACACGGTGGAGAACAGCAGCATGGGCAACATGAACCCCGGCGCACGAAGGTAGCGCAGGCATTCGCTGCGCGCCTCTTGCAGATAGGCACCGACGATTCGCCTGCGCGGCATCCCGATCGCCGGAACCGACTTGTTGACAGGCATCATGGCTTCCATCTCAGGCAGCCTCGCGTTGCGCGCTGTTCGATGCCTCGTCGGCGTCGCGGGTGAGCTCGGTGAACGCGTCGGCCAGGCCGGCACGCTGCACCTCCAGTTCGCGCAGTTGCGGGTCGGCATCGAGCAAGCGACGCACCACGGCTTCTGCCTCAGTGGCAGTGATGTGCAGGCGGGCCTTTTCCTGGTGCACTTCGCTGACCTCGGGCCAGCCGCTCACGGTATCGACGGACAGCGTGGTCAGGCAGCGGATGCGCTTGAGCGCCACCCGCGCGCGCAGCCCGTCCACCGAACCTTCATGGATCACTCGCCCTCGCGCCATCACGCAGACCCGATCGGCCAGCGCCTCGGCTTCTTCCAGGTAATGTGTGGTCAGCAACACCGCACACCCTTGCGCAACCAACTGGCGAATGGTTGCCCACAGCCGCTGTCGCGCCTGAATATCCATCCCCACGGTGGGCTCGTCCAGAAACAGCAACTCGGGCCGACCGCACAATGCCAGCGCAAACTGCACACGCCGTTGCTGGCCACCGGAGAGTTTGGCGTAAGGCCGCTTGAGCAGATCGCCGATGCCGGCAAGTTCGGCACTCTCAATCAGCGATCGCGGTGCCGGATAGTAGCCGGCGGTCAAGCGCAGCAGTTCACCCACCTGCAGCGTCGGCGGCAACTCAGCGTGCTGCAACATCACGCCGATGCGGCGACGCGCCTGGATTCGCCCGGGGTCCTGCCCAAACAACGTCACCGTCCCCGCGTCGGGACGAAGCAGCCCCAGCAGTACACTGACCGCGGTGGTCTTGCCGGCACCATTGGGGCCGAGCAGGGCCAGCAGCTGACCGCTCCTCAATTGCAGATTGACCCCATCCAGCGCGGTGACGCCGCGATACGATTTGCCGACGGCGACCAGACGCGCCGCAACCCCTGTCGAACTGTTCATGACGGCCTCCTTTTGCAACTCAGCGTAGTCATATCAAGGCCTTGCCTCCATGCAGCGGAGTCAGCCATTGCAGATGACAAACGTCATGCAGGGGGTACCGGCGATGCCGCCCGGCACGTTATGCTCGGGGGATGATGCTGCGCGGATCGACTGAATGGCGACCCGCAACAACCGTCACCGCAACCGAAATGCGTCAGCTCCACCGACGCCTTCCGGTGAGCGAACGGCTGCGGCACACACGAGTCGGCCTGCTTTGCGCTGGGTGCGAGGCGCCGACTGATCCGAGGAGGAACATCATGGGTGTGATCAATCAGCTGCGCGAACTGCGCGAATTCGGCGGCAAGCCGCGTACCGTCGGCCTGGACGACGCCAGCATCGAGCGACTGGCAGCCGACGACAGCATGCTGACCCAGGCGATCACCGAAGCGGTGGCACGCCACCGCGAACTACGGGCGGAGATGTCCGATTTCCTGAAGCTGGACGAAGACGAACAGCTGGCCCAGGCCCAGGCGGGATTCGTCAACTTTTACCCCGACGACGCGATCAATCCCTACCTGCCGGCGACGGCACGCGGACCGTGGATCGTCACCCTGAAGGGCGCCGTGGTGCACGACAACGGTGGTTACGGCATGCTCGGTTTCGGCCACAACGATCCGGTCATCCTCGACGTGTTGAGCCGTCCGCAGGTGATGGCCAACGTGATGTCGCCGAGCGTGTCGCAGTTGCGCTTTACCCGCGCCCTGGACAAGGAACTTGGGCGCAGCCGCGGCGGCAGCCCGTACGCCCGCTACCTGTGCC
>SCSE01000041.1 GCA_004298015.1 Rhodanobacter sp. | reverse complement strand
GCCGCGGGCCGTCAAACGAAGACCCAAACCACTACCACTGCTCACTCAACCACGTGCCAAGGCGCGCGAAAAAATACGACGGCTTGGACATCCGAAGAGGCTTAAGTAAGTGCCATTCCATCCTGGGCCCATTTCCAATCCTTCTGTTCGGCGACAGCAACGACGCCGAAATTCTGCAGTATGTAACCTACATGGCTATTGCCGTTTCCTTGGCAAGCGTACTGCAGGCTTTCATGAGTCGCACCCTGTTCGAACAATTCCGCCTGGAGCAGCGTCTGCGCGTGCAGGCCAGTACCGACGGCCTCACCGGATTATTGTTACGCAACCGCTTTCTCGAGCTGGCACAGCGCGCACTGGCCGACATGCGCGTGCAGCGGAAGCCGTCCTGCATGCTGTACCTCGACGCCGACCGTTTCAAGCAGCTCAACGACGACCACGGCCATGCGGCAGGGGATGCGGCGCTGACAGCGCTGGCCAGCTGCCTACGTGCGCAAACCCGGGAGTTCGATCTGATCGGCCGCATCGGCGGTGAAGAGTTCGCCCTGTTGCTGCCAGGCGTCTCCCTTCAACATGCCCAGGATCGCGCCGAAAAGCTGAGACTGGCCACGCACCAGATCCTGCGCCCGGACGGGCCACTGACCGTCAGCATCGGTATCGCCGAATGCCAGCCTCACGGCGAAACCACCGAGCACCTGCTCGCGCGCGCCGACAAGGCCATGCGGCAAGCCAAGCGGACCGGACGCGACCGGGCGGTCGCGTCCGGTCGTCCTGACTGGCTTCAGGACGGGTCGTCCTGACCCACCTTGCTGTGCCGGATGCCGTAGAAGAAGTAGATCAGCAAGCCTAGCGCCATCCACACGATGAAGCGCTCGATGGTGATCCATGGCAGTCCACCGAGCAGGTGGAAATGGCCATTGGTCACCCACGGCCAGCCGATGATCAGGAACAGTGAAAACAACATCCCGGTCGGCGCCACCAGCCACAAGGCCGGCGTGCGGAACTTCCGTTGCAGATCAGGCTTGCGCACCCGCAGCAGCAACACCGAGCCACAGATCACGATGAAGGCCGCCAGTGTGCCGATGTTGACCAGCTCAGCCACCTCGCCAATCGGCAGGAAGCCGGCGACCAGCGCGGTGAAACCGCCCAGGATCATGGTCGGGCGTGCCGGCGTGCCGTATTTCGGATGCACATGGGCAAACCACTTCGGCAGCAGCCCGTCACGCGCCAACGCAAACCAGATCCGTGCCGCACCCAGCATGAAGGCGAACATCACACTGGTAATACCGGCAATCGCGGCGACGTTGATGATGCCGCGTACCCAGTGCAGGCCCAGCGCCTTGAACGCCGCATCCACGGGTGCCGGACCGGCCAGCTCCTGGTACGGCACCATGCCGGTCAGCACCATCGACACCATCAGGTACAAGGCCATCGAGACGCCCAGCGAGAGCAGCACGGCACGCGGCAGATCACGTTGCGGATTCTTCGACTCCTCCGCTGCCGTGGTCAGCGTGTCATAGCCGAATACCGCGAAAAACACGATGCTCGATGCTGCCAGCACACCGCCCCAGCCGAAATGGCTGAGGCCACCGACGCCGGTCGTCACACTGGGGATGAACGGATGCCAATTTGCGGTATTGACGTAGAACGCACCCACCCCGATCACCAGGGCCACGCCAGCAACCTTGATCGCGACGATCAGCGTATTGAAGCGTGCGCCCCACTCGGTCTTCACCGTCAGCATGACCGCAATCAGCAAGGTAATCCCGGCCGCGATCACGTTGAATATCTTGCCGTTCTCGGGGTGATACGGGTCATAGGCACCTTGTGCCCATACCGGCAGATGAACCCCCAGCAGCTGATCAAGCAGTGCCTGCACATAGCCGGACCAGCCGATCGCCACCACCCCGACGATCAGCGCGTACTCGATCAGCAGATCCCAGCCGATGATCCAGGCGAACAACTCGCCAAGCACCGCGTAGCTGTAGGTGTAAGCGCTGCCGGTCACCGGGATCATCCCGGAAAATTCCGCGTAGGCCAGTGCGGCACAGGCACTGCCAAGACCCGCGATGATAAAACTCAACACCACAGCCGGCCCCGCATTTACCGCAGCCTGCTGCCCAGCCAGCACGAACACACCGACACCGACGATCGCGCCTACACCGATGGCGGTGAGCTGCCACAGCCCCAGCACGCGGCGAAAATCACCACTCTTTCCCGCCTCCTCCTGCAACTGCTCGACCGACTTGTGGCGTACCAATTTGTTGATGAAACCCATTGCATGCTCCCCGTGAAAGCAGCGCCCATCATAACGAACGCAGAGCATTTCGCACACGGCGCTGCCAAAAGGCTTCCAGCAAACAACGGATAATCGCATTTTTTAGACGTCTAGACGTCCAAAAAATCATACAGCCCGGCTTTACGCCGCCAGCGGACCAGGCCTGACCCGGAAGACCAACGCCATCGCACTGATCCCGGACCACAACGCAAGCGCCAGAGAAACCCTGGCATCCGGATGCGTCATGCCGAACCAGCCATGGCCGAACCATGGAATCAGCGCAGTCATCAGCAGCCGCAGCAGCTCAAGCCAGCGGCCAATCGCGCGCCCTTCCATCAACAGGCCGAGCACATACAGGCTGGCCAGCAGGTAGCCGGCATAGGCCAGCAGCCTCGGCAGGGTGGCGACCGCCCCCAGGCCGAGAAAATGCGTGGCCATCGCCAGCAGCACGGCAAACTGCGCCAGACCGTAGATCACGGCTGGCGTCGTCAACGGCGGTGCGAAACGCTCGCGGTGAATATCGAATACCGGCTTCGGAAACCGCGTAGCCACATCAGGCGGGCGCCAACCCGGCGGCTTGATCCACAGCAACAGCTTGTCGCGCCAGCGCCGTGCATGCCAGGTATCCTGCGCCGTGGCCCAGTAGACCTCCGCATTCGCCCACAGCGGATTCCAGCTGCGCAGCGGCGAGCGCGTGCCGTACACCGGCGGGTCGCGGTCATCCTCTTCGATGAAGGTGCCGAACAGACGGTCCCACAGGATCAGGATGCCGCCGTAGTTGTGGTCGAGATAGCGATCGTTCACCGCATGATGCGCGCGGTGATTGGAGGGCGAGCAGAACACCCGGTCGTACCAACCCAATCGGCCCACCAGCTCGGTATGCACCCAGAACTGATACAGCAGGTCGATCAGTGCCACCGCCACGAATACCTGCAACGGTATGCCCAGCAAGGCCATCGGCAGGTAGAAGACCCAGCCGAACAGCGCGCCGCTGGCAGTCTGCCGCAAGGCGGTGGTCAGGTTGTAGTGCTCGCTCTGGTGATGAACCACATGGGCGGCCCACAGGAGGTTGATCTCGTGCCCGCCACGGTGCAGCCAGTAATAGAGAAAGTCGTACAGCAGCAGCGCGGCGACCCACACCCAGACCCGGTCTGCCGGCAGGCGCAAAAGCGCCAGATGCTCGACGCACCACGCGTAGATGCCGATCGTCAGCAGCTTGGTAAATACCGCCGCGAGCTGCGAGATCACGCCTAGCGCGAGGCTGTTGATCGCGTCGCCGCTGCGGTACACCGACAATCCGCGCCGGCGAGCCAGCCACATTTCCAGGCCGATCAAGACGAAGAACACCGGTGTCGCCCAGGTAATGACCAACTCTTGCATGTTCAATCGCACCACCCTCCCCGGCCCGGCCCACATCGCCCGGCTTGGCGATCAACCCAAGCGGGATAGTACGTCTGCGTCCGCGACGCTGCACGCCCGGCACCTCATGTCTGGGGGCGAGTGCGAGGCGAGTGGCGGCGATTCAATCCTTGAGCTGGGCCAACAGTGCCCTGCCCTGCGCCGGTGGCAGCCGGGTGCCAGGCAAGGCGGGGATCGCAGGTACCACGTCACCATGTCGATGCTGCCAGGTGTGTTCCCGCCGGAATCTCCTCGCCTTCGATCAGGAAGCTTGCGCGCCACGACGGATCGTGACCGGGCATGGAGATCGCGGGAAACTGCCGGGATGTCCGCAAATGGCCGTTTTGTGGCTGCGGTCAGGAAAACCAAGCCATTCTCCAAACGAAGATGCCGCAGATAGGTAGTCAGGACTTCCGTCGCAACCCCGTACATCGGCGTAGGACGGGCACCGTCTGCCTACTCTGCCTGGGGCGTCACGACGATGAACGGCGGACGGTGTCCGCCCTACGCGGCGGAAGAAAACCTGCCTACTGATTCCCCGCATACTCCGTCCTCACTTCCGCGTCAGGCGTCCCTTTGCGGCGGTGGTCTGCGAAATTTTGCTCGACCCCACGAATCGAGACTGGCCATATCAAGCCGTACGCCAAACCAGGATGCAGCCGATGGGTAATCGGGTGTCAGCATGACCGTCGTGCGGCATCCACGCTCAGCGCAGGTCGACGGCCTTGCGCCCGGTGGCGGGATCGTCGGTGAAGAACGCATCGATGCCCGCATCCAGATACGCGCGAATTTCCTCGATCAGCCCCGCTTCGTTGACGCTGTCCGGATCGCCGCCCGCCCGAAAATCGTTCGCCAGAAAGCGGTTTTCGGGACGGAAAGTGTACGGATGCAGCTCCAGGCCCGCAGCATGCGCGTCGCGCACCAACGAGGTTGGCTGGCCCAGTCCGCCATCGGGGTCGAGCGGGATGATGGCGTGCTTGTCCGGACCGATCGCCGCCGCGTAAGCGGCGATCGCCTGCAGGCCGGCGGGTGCCAGCATCTGCGCATAGGTCAGCGTGCCGCCTGCCGCCACCACGTCGTACGGCTGCGCCTGCGGCTCGTCGATCAGCTGCAACAGACGGACGTTCGGAAACCTGCTGCCGAGTTTGCGCTGCAGGTATTGCAGGTTGCCGATCTCGAACGACTGGATTTCCACCGGTGCGATGCGGGTGTAGGCATGCGCGGCCAGGCTGGCCAGCAACACATCTTCCATCGGCAGACCGCGCTGGCGGAAATAGGTGCTGTGCTTGAGCTCCGGGATGATCCCGATCAGGCGTCCGCGGGTCGTCGATTCGGCGGCGATGAAATCGACGATTTCGTCCAGGCTGAGGATCTGGAACTGGCCGTCATAGTGTGTGCTGCGCAGCTGCGGCAGCCGCTCGCGGGCACGCAAGGTCTTCAATTCGGCGAGGGTGAAGTCTTCGGTGAACCAGCCGCTGACTGCGCGCCCATCGACGATGCGGGTGGTCTCGCGATCGCGAAACCGCGGATGGCTGGCCACATTGGTGGTGCCGCCGATCTCGTTTTCGTGGCGCGCCACCAGTACGCCGTCACGGGTCATCACCAGATCCGGCTCGACGAAGTCCGCGCCGTCGGCAATCGCCCTGGCGTAGGACGCCAGAGTGTGCTCCGGCCGCAGCGCAGGCGCGCCACGATGGCCGATCACCTGCACGTTCGCAGCCAGTGGCCTTTCGTCGGCATGTACCAAAGCGGTCGTCATCACGGTCACCATGAGGGCGAACAGGGACGCTGGCAAGATCCTCGGCAACATCGCGGCTGCCCGCGTGCGCCGCGCCGCGACGATCATGGCTGACGCGGTGTCTCGACCTGCTTCAGCCAGTCGGCATAGCGCGGCCGGTTCACCGGCACGCCGGCGACGTTGCAACTGTCGAGGCGGCACAGTTCGGCGCGTACGCGCGGCGCATGCTGCACGATGATGTGGAAGATCGCGTTCTGTTCGAGCTCGCCGTGGAAGGCGGCGGCGCCCGGGCCGGTGGCGAAAATCGCCACGTCCTCGCCGCCGTGGGTCTCGTCCTTCAGCGGCACGGTGGCTTCCTGCAGGTAGTCCGGGTCGGTGGTGTCGACCTTGCGCAGGTCCGGACGGCCGTGCTGGATGTCGCTGTAGGTGTGCGGGTAATGCGGGTAGTGCTTGGGGCCCTCGGGCTGGCGGTCGCTGGCGCCGGTATAGCCCGGGCCACTGGCGAAACCCAGCGTGGTGTAGGGCTGGCCGGTGGCGTCGGTGGCCAGTACCTTGCTACTTTTCTCCGCGTAACTGCTGGTGCGGCCGACCACCTTGCCGAGGATCGGGTTGCCGCGGTGCGGATAGCCGGCGAAGGTCATGGTGTGGCTGTGATCGGCGGTGACCACGATCAACGTATCGGCCGGGTCGGTACTGGCCAGCGCCGCCTTGACCGCATCGGAAAAGCTGATCGTCTCGTCCAGCGCACGGTAGGCATTGCCGGCATGCAGCGCATGGTCGATGCGGCCACCCTCGACCATCAGGAAAAAACCGTTCGGGTTCTGCTTCAGCACCGTGATCGCCGCGGTGGTCATTTCGGCCAGGCTCGGCTCGCCGGCCGGATCCTGCGGACGTTCATGCTCGTAGTTCATGTGCAGCGGCTCGAACAGGCCGAGCAGGCGCGGTGTATGCGCCAGATCGAGCGCCTTCAACTGGCGCGCGTTCCATACGTAGGCGCCGTGTGGGTGATGTGCCTGCCATTCGGCGATCAGGTCACGATGATCCAGACGGCGCCCCACCTGGCCGGCATATTCGGGATCGGGCACGCCTGCACGCATGAACTCGGTGCGTCCGCCGCCCATCGCCACGGTCAGTCCGTTGGCAGCGGGGAAGTCGATCAGCTGCGCCGCGAAATCCTTGCAGCCGGCGGCTTTCGCCTCGGGTGTCAGCTCGGCATCGACTTCCCAGTTGCGTTCCGGCAGGTGGGCGTAGGTCGCTGCCGGGGTGGCATGGGTGATGCGGGTAGTGGTGACCGCACCGGTGCTCATGCCCGCCGCCGCCGCCAGCTCCAGCGTGGTCACCAGCTCGTGGCCGCGTGCGCCGGCGCAATCCTGACGCAACGGCTGTTGCGACACGCCGATGACGCCGGCGCGGGTCTTCACCCCGGTCATGATGGCGGTCATGGTGCCGGCTGAATCCGGGGTCTGCTGATCGGTCTCATAGGTGCGGCTGAGCGCGCTGAACGGAAATTTCTCGAAACTCAACCGATAGCTTTCGCCGTCCGCACTCTGGCGCTGCCCGGCCAGGATGTGCGCCGCGGCGATCGTCGGCAGGCTCATGCCGTCGCCGAGAAACACGATCACGTTCTTCGCCTGCTGGCCGTTCGCATGGGCCTGGGTCGAGGCCAGCGCCGCCTGCGCAGCACCGCTGCGGAACCACCACTGTGCGGTCTCGCCCTGGGGACGGGCAATCGTCGGCACCGTTATCGCGACGGCCTGATCCGCACCCGACGGCACCGCGGCCTGTCCGGCGCAGGCGGTAAGCAAAAACGTGGCGCCGGCCAGAGCACAGCGGCGGATCGGAGCGAGCAACAAAGTCATCGGCATTTTCCGCGCAACGGATCGATTTTTCGGCAGTCGATCTCCGAGCATAGTCGGGCGGTGCGCGATTTGGATGACAGCCACGCGACGCACGGCGAAACCGAGACTCGCTCGAGCATCCCCGCACCGGACATGCACAACCCCAACCCGGGGAGACCTTCTGCTGACAGGGCCATCGATACCTCACGGGGTGTCATCAAAAGTTCATTGCGACGACTTCGAACGGTCGCTGCCGCCACCCGACAATCGCCTTTTTACGATCCTCCAAGGGGCACTCGATGTTGCGCATGAAAATGATTCCCGCCGTGGTGATGCTGGCTCTGCTGGCGCCGGCTGCACTGGCTCACACGGCCACCGAAGCGAGCGACACCGGCAAGGTTTCCGGCTCCGGCCCGGCTGCCGCGACGGACAGCGCCGCCCCGATGGCAGGCAAGGATCACAAGCGCACGGCCAAGGCCGCTGCCAGCAAGACACTGGAGGCGGTGGTGGTCACCGGTCAACCGGTATCGTTCACCAACAACGAGTTGCCGCCGGTACTGACCAAGCTCTCGGCACCGCTGACCAGCGTGGTCGATGCCGTCAACCTGCTGCCGGGTGTCAATGTCACCCCGGGCGGTGTCTTCGGCAGCGACGACTGGTCCGTAGGCATCACCATGCGCGGCTTCACCCAGAACCAACTGGGCTTTACCGTGGATGGCCTGCCCAATGGCGCCACCAGCTATGGTGGCGGTGCCAAGCCGAACCGCTTCCTCGATTCCGAGAACATGCGTTCGGTCAGCGTCTCGCAGGGCACCGCCGACATCTCGTCACCGTCCAACCAGGCGCTCGGCGGCACCATCAACTACGAGTCGATCGACCCGTCGATGAATCGCGCGGTGGCGATCAACTACTCCACCGGGTCATGGCAGGCGCAGCGCGAGTTCGTGCGCTACGACACCGGCGCAGTGTTCAATGACAATACCTACGCCTATGTGAGCTTTTCCAACACCTACAACAAGCGCTGGATCGGCAGTGGTTCCAACGGCCACACCAACCGTATCCATGTCGACAGCAAGCTGATCAGCTACCTCACCGACAAGCTGACCATGACCGCGCGCCTGTCCTGGGACGATGCCTACGAAAACAACTACAACAGCATCACCCTGGCGCAGTTCAAGCAGGACCCGAACTGGGATCGGCTCAACTGGAACTGGACCGGCAAGCCGTATGTCGACCAGAACTTCGTGCAGGCCTGGAATACCGTGCGCCAGAATGCGCTGGTCGGGGTGCGCTTCGACTACGCGCCGAGCGATACCAGCAATATCGAGTTCTATCCGTACTTCCAGTACATGAAAGGCTCCGGTGGCTGGTTGCCGCCGTACCAGCTGTTCGGCGTCAACGGCAGCGGATAGCCGAGCAGCTCGCGCCCCGCCCCGGGTGGTGCCTTCACCAAGGTGTTCTTTGTCGATGCCAATGGCCAGCCGATGGCCACCCCGGCCGGTTGCGGCAACCCGTACGATGCCAGCTGCTACCCGGCTGGCGCGATGCCGGCCAGCAGCTTCCGTCAGAGCCTGTACAAGAACAACCGCTACGGCTTCATTGCCAAAGGCACCTGGCAAGTCGCCTTCAACCACCTGACCGCCGGCCTCTGGCTTGAGAATCTCGATCGCATCAACGGTCGCGTGTGGTATGCGGTGACCGATCCGACGCTGAACTGGAACTACACGCGTCCCTACTACTACAAGCAATTCAACCAGCAGCTCAACACCAATACCCGCAAGCTCTATGCTCAGGATGAAGTGACCCTGGGTCCGGTGGATATCACCGCCGGCGTCAGCAAGTACCTGGTCACCCTGACTGGCAAGAACCTGCTCGACAATGGCTCGCAGTTCGCGTCGTTGAACAGCAACTCCTCGCTGCTGCCCTCGCTCGGCGCGGTGTATCACCTGAATCGCCACTCGCAGGTCTACGCCAGCGTCACCAAGAACTTTGAACCGGTGCCGGACGGCGTGGTGCAGGCCGCGGCGGTGGGTACCGATATCAGCCACGTCAAGCCGGAAACCTCGATCAACATCGACACCGGCTACCGTTACAGCTCCCGCGACGTGCAACTCGGCCTTTCGGTCTACCACGTGCGCTTTGCCAACCAGATCACCTTCATCAATCCGCAAAGCGATGGCGTGACCCGGATCAACTACACCATCGGCACCGCCGGCACCTACATCAACGTCGGCGGCGTCGAGTCCAAGGGCGTGGAAGCGATCGCCAACTGGAAGGTCTCACCCAATCTGGCCCTGTACGCGTCGGCCACCTTCAACAACTCGACCTACCTGGGCAATATCAACGGCATCAAGGCCGGCAACAAGGTCGCCGGACAGCCGAGCCGCATGTTGGCGCTGGCCGCAAACTACCACGATGCCGACGGCTTCCAGGCCGGCATCTCGGGCAAGTACGTCGGCGGTCGCTACGGCACCATCGACAACACCGAGAAGCTGCCCTCGTACGTGTCCGTCGACGCCTACGCCGGCTATCACATCGGTTTCGCCGACAGCAGCCGCACGGTCAAATCGGTCGACCTGATGTTCAACGTCACCAACCTGATGGATCGACGCTATCTGGGCACAGTCGATTCGGCCGGTACCCCGGGCTACTACTTCATTGCCCCGGGCCGCACCGCGGTGTTCTCGATCAAAGCCAATCTCTGACATCGCACCGATGGCACCATGCGAACCGCCACGCCCCCGCCGTGGCGGTTCGCTTTTCATTTTCCCTCCACCACGTGGTCCGGCCCAGGCATTTTTTACCCGCCGGGACAGGCCACGCGGCTACGTCTACGGAACTCCTCATGGTCGATCGCAACCGGCGTGACTTTCTTCGCAACTCGGTGCTGGCCACCGCCGCCCTGGCCAGCGGGCAGATGCTGCCTCCGGTGATCCGCCGCGCGCTCGCAGTGGAACCGGCACGGGTCACCGGCACGCTGCAAGATATCCAGCATGTGGTGATCCTGATGCAGGAAAACCGCTCGTTCGACCACTACTTCGGCACCTTGCGCGGGGTACGCGGATTCGGCGATCCACGCCCGCTGCAACTGCCCGGCGGACGTCCGGTCTGGTACCAGCCGGTACAGCCGGGCGGCTCAGACTACGTGCTGCCATTTCACCTGGACAGCCATCACACCAACGCGCAAAACATGCACGACCTCAACCATGACTGGAAGGGTTCGCACCAGGTCTGGAAAAACCACGACGCCTGGGTGAGCCAGAAAACCCCGAACACCATGGGCTACTTCCAGCGCGACGACATTCCGTTCCATCACGCGCTGGCCGACGCGTTCACGGTGTGCGACGGCTACCATGCCTCGCTGTTCGGCCCCACCAGCCCCAACCGCATGTTCCTGTTCAGTGGCACCAGCGGGCTGAGCGTGGGGGACGACGGCAAGCAGGCCATCGACAATATCGACGACGGCAACTGGACCGCACCGATGTCGCGCGACAAGCCCGGCTTCAAGGGATTCACCTGGACCAACTACGCCCAGCGGCTGCAGGATGCCGGCATCAACTGGAAGGTCTACCAGGAGTTCGACAACTACGGCGACAACACCATGCAGTTCTTCGCCGCATTCCGCGGACTGCCGCACGACTCGCCGCTGTATCGACGAGGCCGCGCCTGGGCCGCAGGTTCTACCCTGGCCAACGCCAAGGCCTCGCGTGGCGAACATCTGGTGGCGCAATTTGCCCGGGACATCGACAGCGGGCAATTGCCGCAGGTGTCGTGGATCGTGCCGCCCTACATCATGTCCGAGCACCCGCGCGCCACGCCGGCCTATGGCGCCTCGATGATCGCGCGCCTGCTCGAAGCGCTGGCGGCACGCCCCGAAGTCTGGTCGAAAACCGTGTTCCTGCTCTGCTACGACGAAAACGACGGCTTTTTCGATCACGTACCGCCGCCGCTTCCGGCGCTGGATTCCTCGATGGGTCGCAGCACGATCGACGTCAGCGGCGAAAGTTACCAGGGTGTGCCGGTGGGACTCGGGCCACGCGTGCCGATGCTGGTGATCTCACCATGGAGCCGCGGCGGCCGGGTCAACTCGCAAGTATTCGACCACACCTCGGTGATCCGGTTTCTCGAACAGCGCTTCGGCGTGCACGAGCCGAACATCAGCCCCTGGCGCCGCGCCGTCGCCGGCGATCTCACCAGCTGCCTGGACCTCCAGCACGGTGAACTCGATTGGCCGGCGCTTCCCGATACCGCAGCTGCCGTGGCGCTGGCAGATGCCAACAGTCAGCTGGCCGAGCCGCGACCGCCGATCTCCCAATCGCTGCCGAAGCAGGAGCCGGGGCAACGGTCGGCGTGTGCCTTGCCCTACGATTTCGAGGTCATCGCCGAGCTGCGACGTGAACGCGGCCTGCGGCTCGTCTTCAGCAATCGGAGCACCATCGGGGTGTCGCTCAATGCCTACAGCGCAGGTGGCCGGATCGATCCGCGCTTCTACACCCTGGGAGCGGGCGACTGGCTCGACGACCTGTGGCCACTCGACGACAGCTCGGAGCATCGCTACGCGCTGACCATCCACGGCCCCAACGGCTACCTGAGGAGCTACGCCGGCAGCGCCGATGCGGCGGCAGCAGCGCTGGAAGTCGGGCTCGATTACGATGCGGGTACGCAACAGGTGTTGCTGCGCTTGCGCAATGACGGCAACGTGCCATACCGCTGCGTCGTGGCCAGTGGCTACGCCCCCGCACAGCGACGCGAACTGCGGGTGCCGGCCTCAGCCACCCAAGTCAGCGTGTGGAACATCGGCGCCCAGGATCACTGGTACGACCTGACGATCACCAGCGCCGACGACCCGAACTACCACCGCCGCCTGGCCGGCCACATCGAAACCGGCAAACCCAGCCGCAGCGATCCGGCCATCGCCAGCGCGTGAGTCCGGGGGACAAACCGCGCATACCCCATTGACCGGGGCCGATCTGCTAGGTTTGTCCACTGTACCTGCATGCAAGGACGAAGCTGTCATGGCGCCACGCTTCCACTCGCCCAGGGCCTTGCTGGCCGCCATGCTTGCGATCCTGCTTGCGGGATGCGCCGCGCTACCGCGCCAGCCGTTGCTGGCGGACGGTGCACGCGCCAAGGTGGCGATCCTGGAGACCACCGATGTGCACTCCAACGTGCTCAGCTACGACTACTTCAAGCTCAAGGCCGACCCCGCGCTGGGCTTCGAGCGCACCGCCACACTGATCCACCGGGCCCGTGCGGCGTTTACCAATACCTTGCTGTTCGACGACGGCGACACCATCCAGGGCACGGTGCTGGCGGACTATCAGGCGCTGGCGAAACCGGTGGCCTGCACGCAGGAGCTGGCCATCTATCGTGCGATGGATGCGATCGGTTACGACGGCGGCACCATCGGCAATCATGAATTCAACTACGGCCTGCCGTTCCTGTCGCAGGTCACTGGCACACCGATGAATGTCGCGGGTGGACGGCGCAACCGCTGCGCCGGTCCGCACTTTCCGCTGGTGCTGGCCAACGTCGACAGTACGCGCAACGGCAAGCCGATCTTCAAACCATGGACGATCATCCGCAAGACCATCGTCGCTTACACCCCCGACGGCAGCAAGATCCCGGTGCCGCTCAGGATCGGCATCATCGGCTTCACCCCGCCGCCGATCATGCAGTGGGACCAGCAGAACCTCGCCGGCAAGGTCACCGTCAGCGGCGTGGTCGAAGCGGCGCAGAAGTATCTGCCGCAAATCGAGGCGCAACACCCGGATCTGGTGGTCGCGCTGCTGCATGGCGGACTGAATACCGCTGCCTACACCCCGGCGATGGAAAACGGCGGCTGGTACCTGGCCGGCGTGCCCGGCATCGACGTGCTGCTGCTTGGCCACGCCCACAGCGCGTTTCCCGGGCCACGCTACGCCGGCATGAAGGATGTCGATGCCAAACGCGGCTTCGTGCGCGGGGTGCCGACCGTGATGGGTGGCTTCTTCGGCAAGGACCTGGGGGTGATCCAGCTGATCCTGGATCGTCGTCACGGGCGCTGGGTGATCGACCACGACGCCACCCACAGCGAGATGTGGCCGATCTGCCCGACCAAGAAACACTGCGTCCCGCCCGATCCCGTGATCGCGCCGCTGGTCCAGCAAGCCCATGAGGCCGCCATCGCCTACGTCAACACGCCGATCGGCAAAACCACGTTGCGCATGAGCAGCTACTTCGCCGACGAGGGCAACATGACGGCACTGGCGCCGGTCAATGCCGCGCAGATCGACTACGTACGTACCGAGTTGCCGCGACTGCATCCCGAGTTGGCTGGGGTACCGATCCTGTCGGCCGCGGCCGCCTTCCGCACCGGCTTCGGCGGTCCCGACGACTACACCGATGTCGTGCCCGGCCCACTGACCTTGCGCAGCGCCGCCGACCTGTACTTCTACCCGAACACCCTGGCCGCGGTGAAGATCGACGGTGCCGGCCTCAAGGCCTGGCTGGAGAAATCCGCCGAACGCTTCAACCGCATCGATCCGGCCAGGGCCGGCGAGCAACCCCTGATCAACCCACACTTCGCCGGCTTCAACTTCGACCAGATCCAGGGCGGCATCCACTACGTGATCGACCTCTCCAGACCGATCGGCCAGCGCATCACCGCACTGCTCTACCAGGGCAAACCCGTCACCCCGAGGCAGCCGTTCATCGTCGTCACCAACAACTACCGCGCCAGCGGCGGCGGCCACTTCCCCGGCCTCGACGGCAGCAACATCGTGCTGGCCGCACCCGATGGCACCCGCGAGATTCTCGCCCGCTGGCTGCAACGCAAGCGGCAGATCCGTGCCGCTGACCTCGCGCCAAGGTCATGGCATTTCGCTCCGCTGAAAACCCGTGGCCCGATCGTCTTCACCGGCGCCAGCGGCAAGCAGGACATCGCCCGCGCCGCCGGCCTCGACAACATTCACCTTCTGAAAGACCACGGCGACGGCACGGCGACCTATGCGATTGACCTGTCGCGTTGAACCGCGCCGGAGGGAGCGTCGCGGAGTCAAGCCGCCCCGCCGCCAACTCAATACCGCAGCCGCCGGGCGACCGCGTCGCGCGAGACCATCGCGAACACCAGGCCGAACATGAAGCCGCCGATATGTGCCCACCAGACGTAGGCGCCGTAGCTCGGGCCGGCATAGCTGAAGAGCAGCTGCAGCAACACCCAGATGCCGATCAACAGGAAGGCCGGCACCCGCACGAACTCCAGGTACAGACCCAGCGGCAGCACCAGGCCCAGTTTGGCGCGCGGAAATAGCGCCACATAGGTACCCACCACCGCCGACACCGCGCCGCTGCAACCGATGATCGGCAGGTGCACACCGACCAGCGACAACGCGCCGATCAGGTTGGCCACGATCCCGCCCACCACGAACAGCAGCAGGAATCGCAGTGATCCGAGCGCACGTTCACCGGGCAGTCCGAAGATCGCCAGGAACAGCAGGTTGCTCATCAGGTGCAACCAGGTCACGTGGATGAACAGTGCCGTGAACAGGCGCAGCAGGGCCGGATCCGCCAACTGCGGCAGCAGGGCCTGGTGCGGATCGAAGATGTTGGCCGGGATCGTCCCCCATTCCAGCAACAGCGCAATACGCTGCGGCGCCGGCATCAGCGTCAGCCCGACGAAACACACCACGCAGACCGTCACGATCAGCAGGGTCGCCCAGTGCCAGCGGCTGCGACGACGGGTTTCGACATGAACGAACAAGGACGCTCTCCCGGGAAAACGGCGATCTGACGGTGTCGATTCTCGCCGACTGCCGGGGTCGTGAACCACAAAGCATCGGCAGATTGCCGAACCGCGCTGCCACCCCGCCGATGATGTCATGCCCGGTCGCGCCACCATAGCCGCCTGTCGGGCTTTGGTGGTCGAGGCGAGAATTCGGCTGTGCGAGGACAGGTTTCTGACGATTCGCCGGCCCATAGTGACGCTATGGGCCAAGGAGCCGCAAAAATATGGGCCGCGTAGGCAGATTCGCAGACCGGCCGACCAAGGTCCGACAGGCTGCATAGCGGTCGCAAGCAGGGTAACCACGGCCGGGAGGCTGTCGGCTTTGCTACTCAAGCCAGGAATTCAGCGGCGTGAGGACAGATATTCAGCGATTGGCTGGCCCATTGTGGGCCCGTGGGGCAAGACGCGACGGGAACAGGGACCGCGCAGACGGACTCGCAGACTGGCCGAACCAGGTCCGACGGTCGCCCTGGATTCCGCGCGGCGGATCGGACGGCGTCGGGCATGCGCGGGCGCAGCGCAGTAGAATGCGCCGATGCGCATATTCAAAGCCTTCACCCTGGAAGCGGCCCACCGGCTCCCGCATGTTCCTGCCGGGCACAAATGCTCGCGCCTGCATGGCCACAGCTTCCGTATCGAGCTGCATGTCGAGGGGCCGGTCGATCCGCACAGCGGCTGGATCATGGATTTCACCGATATCAAGGCGGTGTTCCAGCCGTTCTACGATCAGCTGGATCATCACTATCTGAACGACATCCCGGGCCTGGAAAACCCCACCAGCGAGCATCTGGCGATGTGGCTGTGGGATCAGCTCAAGCCGGTCCTGCCACTGCTGGCCGAAGTGGTGGTGCACGAAACCTGCACCTCCGGCTGCCGTTACCAGGGAGCCGCCAGCTGAGAGGCTGAGAAAAAATCGCCGGCTTACCGCGAACGCCTGGCGACACTCTGGCTACGGCGTTCGTTATTTTTCCACCCTCATTAGCCGAACCCTCCGGCCATAGCTCGTTCAGCGCAACCAGGCGTAGAGCAGCGCGCCAAACAACGCGCCAACCGGCAAGGTCACCACCCACGACAAGGCGATGGTGCCGACCACCTTGCGATTCACCCCACCGTTGCCGCTGGCGCCGGCGCCGGCCAGTGCACCGACCGCTACATGCGTGGTCGATACCGGCAAGCCGTTGAAGCTCGCGGTGCTGACCAGCAGGCTGGTGGTGAGGCTGGCGGCGAGCGATGCACCCAGATCCAGATCGGTAATCTCGGTGCTCATGGTCCGTGCCACCCGCCGCGCGCCGATCACACCACCGATCGACATCGCGATACCAACCGCCAGCACCGCGCTGTTGCTGTCGAGCATCGCGATCGGCAGCAGCAAAGCGGCGATTTTCGGGGTGTCATTGAGTCCACGGGCAAAACCGACCGCACCGGCAAACAGAAAATGCAGGGCATTGACCACGCGCGCCGCATCGAAGCGCAGCAGTGGACGCGCGTCACGTTCGGCACAGGTTGCCAGCGTGCCGCTGCGCAAGGCGACACCCTCACGCATCATCACACCCTCGGGCGTGGTGACCGTACGCTCCTCGATGCACAGGCAGTCGACGCGTTGCTGCTCGGCACGCGCGACCAGACGCCGCAACAGCGGCGCGATCAGGAACGCGGGAATGATCGCGAGTACCGGGCTGGCCAGCAGCGGCAGCAGAAAGCTCTTGCCGAGTGCGTCGAAATGCACGCCCATGCCGACGGCGACCAGTCCGGCGCCGCTCATCGCACCGACCAGCGCATGCGTGGTCGAGATCGGCAGCCCGCGCCAGGAGGCCAGCGCCACGGTGAGCGCGGCACCGCCCGCCACCGCCATCGCAAAGCCGGTCTGCGCCGCGATATCGGCGGGCACCAGGCCCGCTCCGGTGAAGGCTTTGAGCAGCGCCTGCGCGAGATAGACCGAGCACAGCGACCCGGCCAGGGTGGTGACGCTGGCCCAGCCCAGGCTGGTCCAGTAGCCCGCGGTACGACTGCCATATAGCGTAGCCACACCCTTGAAGTTGTCGTTGGAACCGTTACTTGCCGCCAGCAGCAACACGGTGATGAACAGGGCGATGGTCATGCCGGTAGCTCCATGGGTGTCTTGTGATAGCCCGAGGTCCGCAACCAACCGGCCAGCGCGCGCTGCTCCGGCACGGGGTCGATCAAGGTGGCGAGGGCGGCAGCGAGCGCCGGAAGATCCGCGGCGTCATCGACATCGTGCAGCGTGGATACGCTGGCGATACCGCCGTGCGCGGTCAGCGCGTGGCGGAACCGCGCGGCGGTATCGGCCTGCGAATACGGCACGCCGACCCAGAGGCCACGTTCGATCGGCGCACGGCCGCCGACCAGCCAGAAGCCGCCGTCGAACGCATTACCGAGCACGTACGGCGTAGCCTCATCGTCGAGCAGTGCCAGTGCGGCCAGCAGCAGGTCGGGGGTGAGTTGCGGTACATCGGCACCGATCAGCAACACCCTGCCGTGACGCGCCTGCAGCTCGGTATAGACCTGGTGCATGCGCACACCCAGATCGCCCTCACCCTGCCCGGTCTGGGCAAATTCCGGCCACGCATCGCGCGCTTGCGGCCCGCTCTCGGCCACCGCCCAGTACGGCACCAGGCTGGGTCGGCAACGGCGAACAACGGCGGCCGTGGCAGCCGCGGCCAGGGAGTGGAAGCGTATCGCTTCCGCGGTGCCCACGGTGGCGGCCAAGCGGGTCTTCACCGGCGAAAGCCCCGGGGTCTTGACGAAGATCGCCAGTGCCGGCGTCATGCCCGCGTCCGGCGTGCGACACGCCGTGCCGTGCGGATCTGCGCCACGGTCAGGCACCAATGCCGCGCGGTAGTCGCGAGCCAGCCGTGTTGCGCATACTTGCGCGAGCTGGTTTCCAGGCGCGCCGGAATCGGGCGCAACGGCAACGCGGCATGGTGCGCGGCCCACACCAGCAGATGATCCTCGCCGTGGAGCGCCTGTTCATCGAACCCATGCAAGGCCTCGAAGCAGTGCCGCGGCAGCACCAGCCCCTGATCGCCGAACGGCAGCCCCAGCCAGCGTGCGCGCAGGTTGGCGCCGGCCGCGTTCAGGCGGGTCCAGCGCGGCCCGTCGCCGCGAAAGGCCAGCTTGAACCAACCCAGCGCATCGATGCCATCGGTCAGGAACCGCTGCAGCTCGCGCAGCGTGTCTTCGCGCAGCCGCGAATCGGCGTGCAGAAACCACAGCCAGTGACCCTGGGCCTGACCGGCGCCGAGATTTTGCTGCCGCGCGCGACCGGGCGAACTATGGCATTCGCGATAGCGCAGACGGCTCGGCCAGTTGGCCGGCGCCGGCCACGACTCGTCGTCGGCACGCACCACGATTACTTCGCTGCCGGCAGGCAAGGCGACCAGCTGTTGCAGCAGGCCTTGCCATTCGGTTTCGCCCGGCGCCAGCGGCACGATCACCGACAACGTGTGCGCGGCCGGCGGATGGAGGATGCCGCGGACCATGCTCAGCAGCAGCTGGCCGAGCTGCTGGCCGGAATATCCGGCGAGCAATCGAACAAACCGTAGTGGTGCTGCTTGTCGCCATCGAGGCGGAAGTGCGGCGCATAGCGACTGCCACCGAGCATGTCGGCGGTATTGCCGCAGACCCGCAGCGGCTTGCCGCGTTCGAACAGGTGGTGATCGTCGAGCATGAAGCGGTGTGGATGATCGGGCAGGCTGCCGAGGTAGGTGGCGACCTGGCCGTAGTCCTCGCAGCGGTCCTCCAGCGGCAGCTTGAACGCGCGCCAGGTGATCGATTCAAAACGGGCGAAGCCGATCTTCTGCTCGACTGCCGCATCGGTCAGCATGACCGGCCCACGCGCGCAGACCCGTGCATCGGCGACACCCAGGTCGCCCATCAGGCGGCGGAAATCCTCGGTGTACAGGGCGCCGGCCAGGCACTCGCCGAGCAGCACCGGATCGGCCAGCAGTTCACGCGGCAGGCGGCGGTCGCTGTAGACATCGGAGAAGTACAGCTCGCCGCCGGGCTTGAGCACGCGGAAGATCTCGGCGAACGCCACGCGCTTGTCCGGCACCAGGTTCAGAACACAGTTGGAGACCACGACATCGACCGAGGCGTCGGCGATGCCCAGTGCCGCCAGGTCGGCCAGGTCGCCCTGATGAAAGCGGACGTTGGAAGCGGCATGGCCGAAGGCCCTGGCGTGGAAATCGCGGTGCCGCTCGGCGACTTCCAGCTGCTGTGCGGTCATGTCAACACCGATCACCCGGCCATGCTCGCCGACCAGTCTCGACAGCAGATACGCATCGCGACCGCTGCCACAGCCAAGGTCGAGCACGGTCTTGCCGTCCAGTGCCGGTGGCAGCGGTGAGCCGCAGCCGTAGAAGCGGTCGCGCACCTCCGGATGCAGCTGGGCCAGGATCGTGCGCAAGTACTCAGGCATCGCGTCGATGCTGCAACAGGCGGTGGTGCGCAAGTCATTGCTCGACTGCAGGGTTTCGCCGTAATAGCTGCGCACCGCAGACTGCTGGGTATCGGCGGCGGTTGTGCGGTCGTGTTCCAGGTCCATCGGTTCCATAACGGTATTCATGCTCATGTCAGTGATCCTCCACAGGAGCTGCCCGCGCCGGCGGTGCAGCCGTAACAATGATCATCGAACGCGATCGGGCCGCGTTCGATGTCCGCGAGTTTGTCGATCTCCCAGATGCTGCGCGAACGACCGCCCAGCGGCAGCTCCAGCGCCTGGTTGAAATCGCAGTCGTACAGTTGCCCGCGCCAGTCCACCGACAGCAGGTTGCGGCACATCACCCCCAGCGCCGCCTGCGGGTTGAACGCGTCGAGCAGGGTCTGCATGTAGCTTTCGTAACGTCCCTCGCGTTCCAGCAGGTGCAGGAAGCGCTTGATCGGCATGTTGGTGATGGTGAACAGGCGGTTGAATACGATCTCGAAATGCTCGGCCAGTTCGTCGCGATAAGTCGCCTCCAGAGCCGCCTGCGACGGCGGCAGGCTGGCGCCCAGCGGGTTGTAGACCAGATCCAGCTCCAGCCCCGAGTCCGTCCTGCCGTAGCCGAGCGCATTGAGCTGGTGCAGCGCGCGCAGGCTGGGGTCGAACACATGCTGACCGCGCTGCTGCTCGACATTGGCCTTGGTGTAACACGGCAGCGAGGCGACCACCTTGACGCCCTGCTCGGCCAGGAAGTCGGCGGTGTCCTCCTGCCCGGCACGGAACAGTACGGTCAGGTTGCAGCGGTCGATCACCGTCTTGCCCAACGCCCGGGCCTCGCGCACCAGCGTGCGGAAATGCGGGTTCATCTCGGGCGCGCCGCCGGTCAGGTCCAGGGTGTGCACCTGCGGTGCGTCGGCGAGCAATTCGAGCAGACGTTGCACGGTGGCCTGCTGCATGATCTCGGTGCGCTTGGGACCGGCTTCGACATGGCAGTGCTGGCACGCGAGGTCGCACAACTTGCCGACATTGACCTGCAGGATCTCCAGCGGCGTGCGCGACAACGTCAACCCATGCTGACGCAGGCTGCGGGCAAAGGATGGCGGCGACGGTGAAAGAACAGCGTTCACAGTGAATCACTCCTGCTGCTAATGGTGACGGTCATGGCCTGGGCAAGCCATTCAGATGCCAGTTGTAAGGTAGGTAGTCGATGCTCACACGTTGCGCCCGGATTCGCGCCACGACCTTCGGATCCGTGCTCAACTGCGCGGCGTGCTGCGCCAGCAGAGCGGCCACGGAGCCGTACGGCGGCGGTTCGAAATCACCGCCATACCAGTCAAAGATCTTCGAGACCTCCAGCACATCGCTCGCCGGGTTGTAGCGATTGCGCGTGCGGTCGCCGAGGAACCGACGCATGGCGGCGTCAAGCTGTCGATCCAGCTGCTCACCGACGTAGGCATGCCGCTGCAGCATCGGGCAACCGATCGAGGCGCAGTTGAGGGCAAAGTGAACGCGTGGATCGGCGTAGGTCGAGCTGCGCAGTTTTGCCTCGATCTGATCGAGATCGCTACGCCGGCCCAGCAGCGTGAAGAAATCCTTCTTCCAGGGGCTGGAGAAGAAACTGCCCAGATCCTTGATCGAGCTCAGCTTCGGCCAGCGCGTCAGCACCAACTGCACGGTGAAGGCGTTGTAGGCATTGATCAGGAACGCCATCTGGTCGTGGCGGCCCCAGCGGTTGAACCGTGCCGGCGTGACGGCGCTGAGCTGGTGCGTGTAGGCGTCCAGCTGGTCCTGGTCGCGACGCATGCCGGCATAGTCCACCTGCGACCCATGACCTCCATCGATCACCACCACATGGCGCTGCAGCAGGTGCGTCCAGGTGGCATCGGAAGGTGGCGCAGCGAGCGCAGCGGCGCTCGCCAGCAGTAGCGGCAGCAGCAACAACAACAGGCGTGGCCAGGCTGATCTCATGACTATCTCACTTCAAACGCCAGGCGTGGTAGCGCGCCAACCAGCCCAGCACGCGCTCCGGCGCATGCGCCTTCTTCCAGTTGCCGGCGGCGTACTTGTTGGCCTCGGCCCAGGTCGGGTAGGCGTGGATGGTGCCGAGGATCTTGTTCATGCCCAGGCCGTGACGCATCGCCAGCACGAACTCGGCCAGCAGCTCGCCGGCATGCTGGCCGACGATGGTGGCGCCGAGGATGCGGTCCTTGCCCGGCGCCGTCAGCACCTTGACGAAGCCGTGCGCGTGATCCTCGGTGATCGCGCGATCCAGATCGTCCAGTCCGTAGCGGGTGATCTCATACGCGATACCTTGCTCACGGGCCTCACGCTCGTTGAGGCCGACCCGCGCCACTTCAGGATCGACGAAGGTCACCGCCGGGATCACCGCATAGTCCACGCGGAAGCGCTTGAACTGCCCGAACAGCGCGTTGACCGATGCGTACCAGGCCTGATGCGCGGCGGTGTGGGTGAACTGGTACGGACCGGCGACGTCACCGCAGGCATAGATGTTGGGATACAGCGTGGCCAGATACGCATCCGTCTCCACCCTACGTGCGGCGGGAATGCCCAGCGCCTCCAGTCCGAAGCCGGCGGTGCGCGGCTTGCGACCGACCGCGACCAGCAAGCGGTCGAAGGGCAGTCGGACCTGCTGCCCGCCGGCCTCGCAGACCAGCACCTGTGTCGCACCCTCGCGCTCGATCGCCACCGCCTTGTGGCCGAGGCGCACGTCGACGCCATCGGCCGCCAGCTGCGTCTGCACGAAGGCCGACACCTCGTCGTCCTCGCGCAGCAGCAGCCGCTCCATCGCTTCGACCTGGGTCACCGCCGAACCAAGTCGGGCGAAAGCCTGCGCCAGCTCGCAACCGATCGGGCCGCCGCCGAGAATCAACAGGCGTGGCGGCAATTCGCGCAACGCCCACAGCGTGTCCGAAGTCAGGTAATCCGCCTGGTCGATGCCGGCGATCGGCGGCACCCAAGGCTCGGCACCCGAGGCAATCACGATGGCGCGCGTGCTGATCGGTTTGCCGTCGATCTCGACCACCCATGGTGAGACGATGCGCGCCTGGCCGCGTTGCACGTCGACCCCTAGCTCACGATAGCGCTCGACCGAATCGTGCGGCGCCACGGTAGCCACCGCCTGCTGCACCCGCGCCATCACCGCGCGGAAATCCACCCGTACTTCGCCCACTTGCACCCCGGCGCGCCCCGCCTCACGCGCCTGCGCCGCCAGCCGCGCCGCATGGATCAGCGCCTTCGACGGCACACAGCCGGTGTTGAGGCAGTCGCCACCCATGCGGTGTTTTTCAACCAGGGTGACCCTGGCCCGCACGGCGGCGGCGATGTAGGCGCTGACCAGTCCGGCCGAGCCGCCGCCGATCACCACCAGGTTGCGATCGAAGCGCTTCGGCTTCGGCCAGCGCGCATACACCCGGCGCGCCTTGACCCGTGCCACGATCCAGCGTGCCAGCAGCGGAAACACACCAAGCAGGACAAACGACCCGAGCATCCGCGGCGAGACGATGCCGGACAGCGAATGCAGGCTGGCCAGCTGGGTGCCGGCATTCACGAACACCACCGTCGCGGCCAGCATGCCGAGCTGGCTGACCCAGTAGAACGTGCGCGCCGGCAGCGTGGTCAGCCCCATCAGCAGGTTGACCACGAAGAACGGAAACACCGGCACCAGACGCAGGGTGAACAGGTACAGCGCGCCTTCGCGGCGCACGCCTTCGTTGATCGCCGACAAGCGTTGACCGAAACGTCGCTGCACCGCGGCACCGAACACGAAACGGCTGGCCAGAAAGGCCAGGGTCGCGCCGATGCTGGAGGCAAACGAGATCAGGATCGTGCCTTCGAGCAAGCCGAACAACGCACCACCGGCGAGGGTCAACAGGGTCGCGGCCGGCAGCGACAACGCCGTCACCGCCACGTAGACCAGAAAGAACACCAGCGCCAGCGCCACCGGGTGCGCCTGGCGGAACACCTCCAGCGCCTGCTGCTGCGACTTCAGCGCCTCGAGGTTCAGCTGATGCTGCAGACCGAGTGCGAAGAACGCGATCACCGCACCCAGCAGGGCGATCAGCAGCAGCCAGCGGATCAGCGTGGTCGAATTTTTCATGGGCAGCACAACCGGTAGGTCGACAGGTCAAACAGTGGTTTGCAGGCGCTGGCGCTGCAGCGGTGCCAGCGCCTTGACGCCCTGCCACGATAACTGCAAATCAGCCCGCCTCGACGGCCTGGCCGAGCCGGCCGAACACCGCCCCGAGTACCGCGCCGTAAACCAGATGTAGCAGCAGCGTCATCACCGGTGCCATCATGCCCATGTGCATGCCGAACAGGCCGGCACCGGCCATCGGCATCGGTACCAGCATCATCGCCAGCCAGGCCAGCACACCGAACACCAGACCCTTGGCCAGCGCGCTGCCGCCGGGCAGGCGCCGATACAGTGCAGCGAACAGCAAGCCCCAAACCACGGTGCCGATCAGGAAATGCGCCAGCCAGCCGATCATCGGCGTCGCCGGCATGCCCATGTGCTGGTGGGCCATGCCCGCGAGCATATGGATCACGTTGAGCCCGGGCATCACGCCCATCATCGCCTTGAGCATCATCATCAGCGACAACGCCACGGTCCCGCTGAACCCGGCCAGCATGCCACGCAGGTAAATATTCATGGTAAATCTCCTTTCAGTGGATCAATCGTTGCAACCGGCGCCCGGGTTACGCGGGTCAGACGCCGGGAAAATATCGAACGCCGCAGCGAGAGCGTCGCCAGGGGTCCGTGACAAGGTGCGTTGTGGGAAAATTCGGGGGGTTTGGTGAGCCAAATGACGCGGATTTCCCCGCAGCGCGCCGCCGACCCGGGCATCTGACGACGGTCGCAACAGGTGCACGAATTTTTCACAGCCTCTCAGTCCTGCATGTATTCCTGCACCATCTGCCGACCGCGGTAGATGCGACTCTTCACCGCCTCCCGGGTGAGCAGCAGCTGATCGGCAATTTCGCTGATCGAGAATTCCTCGAAATCGCGCAGGATGATCGCTTCGCGGTATTTCTCCGGCAGCGACTGGATGGCCGCGGCAAGATCGCGACGCAGGTCGAAGCGGTCGTTGTAAGCAAAGACCGGATGATCGGCTTCCGGCAGTTCAACCTCTCCACGCATCGATCGGAGCAGCCGATGGCACTCGCGCCGCACGATCGAGAAGGTCCAGGCCGGAAAGGCGGCGACCGTGCGCAATGCGCCGATGCGCCGGTAGATCAGCAGCAACGACTCCTGCACCGCGTCGTCCGGATCCACGCTGCTGGCGCATTGCGACTGGGCGATCCGGCGCAAGTCGGGTCGGCACAGCACCAGCAGTTGCTCAACGGCGACGATGTCGCCCTGGCGGGCCGATTCCAGCAGTCGTGGATCATGTTTCATGGGCACTTGATAGATCCGGTCGGCGACGTCGCGAGCCGATTCCCGCGACGCTTGTAACCTATAGAGGCACGGCGCCTCCTAAAAGATTCAACATTCGCCACGCGCCGCGTCGCTGTTCTGTCACGGGGCCGCTGGCGTCAACGCGGCTGAAGCATCGCTTGCCGGCTTCGGCCAGAACCTGGCCAGTATGCGGTCGATCGAGAAAAAGCCCGGCCCCCAGGCGATCACCGCCAACAGCATCATGGCCCAGATCTTGTGGTCGCTGAAATCACCGCCCATCAGGCCAGTCCAGAAGCCGTGCGGCCACAGGTCCGGATACGAGATCACCGCCATGATGTTGTAGACGAACAGGAAGGCGGCGGTAAGGCGCCCACCCAGTCCCAGCAGCAGAAACCAGGGCGTGATCAACTCGATCCAGGTGCCGAGAAACGCCGCCGTATCGCCGGACAACAGCGGCACGTGGTATTCGTTGTTGAACAGGTACGAGGTGCCCATCGGGTCTTCGATCTTGACCACACCGGCGCGCCAGAACGCCAGCGCCACCCAGACCCGGAACAGCAGCAAGACCACCGGCGCCAACCCGGCCAGCAGCCGGGTCAGCTGTCCATAGTAATCCCCCACACGCATCATCCCATTGTTCATGTCGAACGCTCCTCGTCATTGCATGCCACGATCAAGCCTTGCGCGAACAAATCGCGCAGGCATGGCGCGGGGTCGAATTCATCGTCCATGCCGGTTGCCGCGGCACAGGCCGCCGCAAGGTCCCTTCCCTCGATCAACGCCTCGATGCAGGCATACGTGGCCGGGTCGACCCCCGCCATTGCCACATCACGACCATCACGCCACAGCAGTACATGCTCAGCGCCGCCATCGAGCTGCAACGCGCTGCCATCCGCCGCCTGACACCATTGCCAGATGGTCAACACCGCATGTTCACTGCGCAGCAACTGCACGCTTGGATGAAGCTGCAGCCGCAGATGTTCCGGGTCCCGGGTCGCGGCACGCGACAGCACCGCGGGTTCGACCGCGTCGGCGTCAGCGGCCAGCGCCGCGGCCTGACGCAACCAGTCCAGCCGGGCCACGTCCGGCAGATAACCCAGCGACCGCGCCTCGGGCATCTGTTCGAGAAATTCGCCGAGGGCGCCGCCGAAGCGCTGCAGGTTGCCGCAGGTCGAAGGATGGCGGGCGCGATAGCGCGCCGCCATGGCGTCGAAAAAGTCCTCGCCGACCAGGGCCAGCACGACGGGGTAGCTGTCGCGCAAGGCCGCATCCAGCGTGCCCGCGACCGTATTCCGGTAGATCTGCAGCCGTGCCGTCGGCTCCAGGCCGGCTCCCTCGATCCAGCTCGACACGGCATCGCTTCGTCCGGTCAGGGCGTCGGCAAAGCCTTGCTGCAATTCATGCAAACGCGGGGCGGCAGGCATCCAGACTCTCCTCGGCGCGCCCGGCTTCGGCCAGCAACACCTCCAGTTCGGGGATGTCCTGATCCCATTCGATCAGGGTCGGTTTCGGTCCGCCAAGCGCCAGGGCCTCGTCGTACAGCGCCCAGACCTCCGGCGCCACCGGCCGGCTGTGGCTGTCGATCAACAACGGCACCGGCAGCCGGTCTTTACGGGTAAAGCCGGCCAGGTGAATTTCACGCACCGCGCCATGCGGCATGGCACGCAGGTACGCATGGGCGTCGAATCCGTGGTTGATGCTGTTGACGTAGACGTTGTTGACGTCCAGCAGCAGCCCGCAGCCGGCGCGCTGCACCAGCGCCGCCACGAACGCGGACTCCGGCATTTCGGCGTAGCGGAAGCTGAGGTAGCTGGAGACATTCTCCACCAGCAACTCGCGTCCCAGCGCTTCCTGCACCTGCTGCACGCGCGAGACCATCAGGTCCAGCGCCTCACCGGTGCAGGGCAGCGGCAGCAGGTCGTTCAGATGCAGGCCGCCGATCGCGCCCCAGCAGATATGTTCCGATACCAGCGCCGGCTGATAGCGCCGCACCAGCGCGCTCAGTGTCGCCAGGTGATCGCGATCCAGCGCGTCGGACGAACCCAGCGACAGCCCGACACCGTGCAGACTCAGGGGATAATCGGCACGAATTTGTTCCAGTGCCACATGCGCGGCACCACCCGCCGCAAAAAAATTCTCGCTGTGCACCTCGAACCACGGTACCGGCGGCTTCTCATCGAGCACGCGCTGCACATGCGGCGCGCGCAAGCCGATCCCGGCAGCTGCCGGGATCGGTCCTTGACGCCGGGGCTTGTGCTCGCCCATGCCTTTGCTCAGCTCTTGTCAGCCGGGGTGGTCGAGCCTCCGGCAATCTTTCCGCACAAGCCGGCAGGCACCGCCACAAACGCATTCGGGTCACGTGCCTTCTTGTCCTGGCCGGCACAGGAGTGACCAGGGGACTTGCAGTCGTTCTTGTATGCCGCATTGATGCCGTAGCACTTGGTCATCTTCATGTGATCACCCTTCATGCCGCCGGCACCGGCCGGCGCCGGAGCGGCCGTCGCGATCGAGGCCACGCCAAGCGTCAGGGCACCGATCAGGGCGGTCTTCAACAGGTTCTGGCTGTTCATGATGCGTGTCTCCGTATGAGGTAGGCCGGAATGGTCCGGCACCTCATAGAGTCAGTGAGCGGCAGAAAAGATTCAAAGGCCATGACAGCCAGACGCCTGCCGTGCATCGCCCGCCGATCAGTGCGGGTGGACGGGTCCCGGATCAGCTGCCAGCGCCGAGCGGAACGCCTGAAATTCCGGTGAGGCTTCCAGCAAGCGCCCGGCCAGCGCACGCAGCGCATCGACCTGGGCGGGTTGCAGGTGAAAGGTGGTCGGCATGGCGTTGAAGCGCGCGCGTTCGGCGCGATCGCTGATCTGGTTGAAGGTGAGCACGGCGAAGTCGACCTTCACCTGCGGCGTATCCGGGGGGCGCATCGCATTGACGTGCTTCTGCCACATCAGGAATCCGCGCTTGGCCAGCGACACCGTTTCGGTATTGAGCAGGCCGAGGGCCGCATTGAAGGAGGCACGCGTCATGTCGACGATACCGGGATCGCGGCCCTGCAACGACCAGGGATAGGCTTCGTAGACTTGGGCATTGGCCACCACAACCAGCACATGGCGCACCTGCCGCAGTTGCTGCGCAGTGAAGGCTCCGGCCATGTCCGGCACGTCGCCCTCCTGGGCCACCGGGCTCATCATCGAACCGCGCACGCCGAGGTTGTCGGTGACCCCGCCATCGACCAGCCGGAGTACCGGCATGCGCGCCGGGTCCGAATACCTTTCGAGCGCCCTCGCCACCGTATAGCGCCGGTCGAGTACGGCATCGTGCGCCAGGGCGTCGGCCACCCAGGCCTTGTGCCGTTGTGGACAGTCCTTGTAATTGCGCAGCGCCATCGGCGCGAACGCCGGTGGCACCGCAGCGGACGCCATCACGGCATTGGCTACCGGATAGCTCGACAAGTCCGAACACAGAAAATCGAACTGTGGCTGGATGAACGAGAACGTGGTGGCATTGTTGAGGTCGCTGGCATTGAGGATGATGAAAGGCAGGCCATGACGCGACATCTCGGCGAAGGTACGGTGCCGGAACAGGGTTCGGCCAAGATACGCGGCCACCAGATCACTTCGGTTGTAACCGCGCGCGGCAATCGACAGCAGATGGTTCGGATACAGCAGCAATGCGGCCAGGTCGCCCTGCCAGTTGCGATAGAGGAAGCGCGGCGCAAAGTCACTGAATATGCGCTGGCCGAACAAGCCGTAGTAGGCCGCCGTGTAACTACCACCGGAGACCGAGGTGATCACGTTCACACGCGACAGCAATGACTGCGGCCGGCCATCAACGCTCACCGTGGTGGCGCGCAGTTTCTCCAGCACGCCGTAGCTGAACGCGGCGGCGCGCGTGCCACCGCCCGAAAAGGCCAGCACCACGAAGGTGCCGTCATCCTGCTCCGGCATGCGGTGACGGAAATCGTAACGCCCGGTGGACGACTGTGCACCGAGCGGTCGATTCCACACCCGGCTCGCACAACCGGCGAGCGCGGCGAACCCGAGCCACAGCGCCGCCAGGGCGAACACGGAATGATGAAGCGGTCTTTGCTTGCCCACAGTCCCCTCCCGTCCGACAGCCTCCCAGGCTGGCGCCCGGTAGCACATCGTCGCCACCGATCATGGCACGCCAGTCAACCCGGTACGGCGTGCATGCAGCGACCTGTCCCCCGACACCTCGTAAAGGGCGGTCACCATGCCTCGCACCCCACCGATGTGAGGCGCCGACACCGGCTCAATGTCTACCGGCGAGGAAAAAGTTCGCGATCTCGGTTTCGATCCGCTGCAGCGAGACGGTGTCCTGCGACATGCCGAGCTGGCGCTCGACCCGCGTGCGCGAAATCAGGCCTCGCACCTCACGCACCTCTTCGTCTGCCTTGTTCATCACCAGCAGATGGGTTCGACCGGAGCGACGAAAGGTTTCCATGACCTCGCCGACAACCGCCTTGTCGAGATCGGCCAGCTGCAGCATCGGCAACGCCTCGATCGGCGTCATGACGTCAGCCACTTCGACATCCTCATGGCGGCAGCGGGGGTGGATGCAATCGGTGCTGTGCACGAACTGCACCGGTTTCTCGCCCTGGATGTCGTAGGCAGTTATCAGGCCCGCCAGCGTCCCATGGTCCATCACCAGCAGCGTCCGCACACCGGCGTTCGCCATTTCCTTCAGGGCAACATCGACCCGACAGTGCAAGTCCGTGGTCTGCGCGCACTCGACGCTGAAATCCACCATCACCGCCCTGGCCGGCGCATGCGCCGCCAGCGGTGTGTATTCCCGAGGCTTCCGCGCGGGCAGGATCGCCGGGCCTGGATGCATCTCGGTCGACAAGGCGCGATGCGACATCATGATCTCTCCTTCAAGCGGTGCGGCAGCAACGGACCAGTGACCTGGCACGTCCTGGTCAGTAATTTTCGGGACTCCGCGGGCAAGGAACGGCTGACCAAGCTGCCGCCGGCGGGCGTCTTCACCCCATAGAGGCGCTGAGCAGGGCAAAGGATTCAACGCCCCTTCCCCGCCTCAGCGCCGCAACCCGGGAGCACCAAGACACCGGATCAGCCGCCGCGTCTGCCGCCACGGGTTTCGTTGCAATGGCCTTCACCGCAACATGGCCTCTCCGCGGCGCTGCCAGATGAGTTTTTCGCCATGCCGTGTCCGCACCACTGCCCGTTCCAAAGCCACGCGCCCGGGTCGCAGGGACGTTCATCCGCCCGACCCGGCCGGCCGAGGCTCTATCCTTGGCGCACACAAAGCGCGGCGTGACCCACAGGAGTTGCCTTGTTCGACCAACCCATCGTGATGCTCGATTTCGAGACCACCGGCCTGAGTACCGTTGCCGGCGACCGCATCACCGAAGTAGCCGCCTTGCGCATCGTCGATGGCGTGGTGATCGAGCGGTATGTGACGCTGATCAATTGCGGCGTGCGCGTGCCGCCCTTCGTCACCGCGCTGACCGGCATCTCCCAGCGCATGGTCGATGGCGCACCCCCGGTGGCGCAGGTGCTTCCCCGATTGCTCGACTTCATCGGCAATGACGTGCTGTCCGCCCACAATGCCAGCTTCGATGCCCGCTTCCTGCTCGCCGAGAGCCAACGGCTTGGCCTGACGCCGCGTCACCGCGGCCTGATCTGCTCGCTCAAACTGGCGCGCCGGATGCTGCCGGGGCATAGCAGCTACAAGCTCGGTGGGCTGGCCGACGCCCTGGACATCCGCTACCGCGGCAGCGCCCACCGCGCCGAAGCCGACGCCGAAGTCTCCGCCCGACTGCTGCTGCACATCGGTGATTCCCTACGGCACCGGTATCGCTGCCAGTCCATCGCACCGGGTTTGCTCGAGGCGATCAACCGGCAAAGTGCGGCCAGAGTGCCGGAGTTTCTGAGTCGCAGTTTTGCGGGTGTCCGACAAGGGCCCCGCGGCGAGTCACCAAGCCGGTAACGGTAAGGAGAGCGCAGCCATCGACGTGCTACCGGCTGATGGATAGTCGTCAAGGTCGGCCAGATCGGGTTGAATCGCCCATGCGACCCCAATTCATCTTCATAGATCGCTTCACGGCGATCTCCACGCGCTCCCTTACGTGCTAAAGCGCACCACCGAATTCGAGGCGAGTGGGTCTAGCCATACGGCGGAGCCTAAGCCGACAGATACTACTATGCTAGGCCTGACCCCAGACACCCGCACCATGTGCGCACGTACCGGATTCAACACCACGTAACCGGTCAACTCCAGCAGATAGCTGTCGACATCGACCAGTAACGCCTTGTAGCGCCCCTGGAACAGGTGACCCGTGCGGCGGTGACGTCGATTGCTCCATTGCGTGAACAGGCCATTGAGTTGGCGCATTCCCTTCGACAAATTACCGTCCGGCGTTGCTATCACCAGATGATAGTGATTGCTCATCAAGCAGTACGCATGGCAACACCAATTGAACTGCCCGACCACCTGACCGAGCACGTCAAGAAAACGCTCGCGATCCACCTCATCTTCATAGATCGCCTCACGGCGATCACCACGCGCCGTCACATGGTAAAGCGCACCACCGAATTCGAGGCGAACGGGTCGAGCCATACTGCAGATCCTACGCCGGCAAATGCTACGATGCTAGACCTGACCCCACCCCGAGTGACCCCACCCCGAGTGTAGCCGCCGCTGGTGCGAACGGCCCTGGCGAGCCCGAGGTAGATGCTCACCCGAAGCGAGCAGCGAACCGCCGCCAAGCTGACGTGATCGAACTCCGAAGTGCGCGGGTGTTGCTGCCGATTGAAAACTGACCAGCAAATCGAGGTTCTGCCGACCGAAAATTGACCAGGGTGTTCTTCACTAACCTGCGGGGTTTAGCCCAGCAGGAAGACGAGGTGCATACCATG
>SCSE01000040.1 GCA_004298015.1 Rhodanobacter sp. | reverse complement strand
GACCGCCGTGGCGCGAGAATTCTTCCAGCGACAGGGTGACCGTCGTGGGGTGCCGCGTCGACATCGCAAAAAGCTCGCACATGTTTTGCTCCTGTCCGCCTGGTCGAAAGCCGATTGCTTTCGGCCTGGCTGGGTTCCGGTTCAGCTATAGCGGGAGAGGATATCGAGTGCCTGCTTGATCTCGACAGGCACAGTTCTCTTCGCGCTGAGCCGCGACTCGATGCTGTGACGCTCGAGAAAATCCATCAGCCTCATGCCAGCCTGAAACGGGAATTGGTTCTTGTTGCATGACACTTCCTCCGTATCTTCAGGCTGTTGCACGTCTACCCTCGCTGTATCACGGGATGCGACAGTTGAGGAATCAGAAGCTATCTTGTCAAACGCCGCCCTTGCCGGAACGCTTAGCGTATTTTTGCAGGTACGCCTCGACAGCATCCAAGGTCGACGGTGCCGGGACGGGTTTCCCCCGGGCCTCCATGTTGTGTTTCATGCGCAGCACGACCCCAGGCCAATCCGCCGCAGTGTGTTGCGCAGGATCGGGGAGAGCATGGCATTGGGAACAGGTTTCGCTGAAAGCCCTGCCGGCTGGTGTATCCAGCTCTTTGGCGGTTGCCTTGTTCAGGGGCATTTGGGCATACCGCTGCAGATACGCAAGGAGTGTCGCCAACTCCTCGTCGCTCGGGGCCTGGATACCCATCATGTTGTACGCACTCATCATGCGTTCGCGCGCAACCATGCGTTCCACGACCGCAGGCCACTCTGCGGCCGTATGCAATCCCGGTGCCGGGAGCTCATGGCACTGCGTACAGAAGTGCTGCAGTGACTTCGCCCCTGCCGAACGAGGCATCGGCAGCGTGGCGGGATCGATGCCAAGTGGCAGCATGTTTCCCATCATGGCTTGCATCATGGGTTTCATGCCACCGTGACCCATCATCCCGCCCATCCCCATCATCCCCCCGCGGTTTATTATTCCGCCGGGCCCTCGGGACATCAGTATCGGGCGCAAGCCGACGATGCCGGCGAGCCCTGCTGCGATCATCAGCATGCCCGCAATCAAGGGGCCAGGCCGCCGATTCATCGGTCGTCTCCCAGGAGTTCACGGCGCATGTGCGTATAAGTTTGCTGGTCGATTTCACCTTTGGCGTAGCGACGCTGCAGGATTTCCAACGGAGACTCGGCGTTGTCGCGAAACAGCCAGCGGATCACCGTTACCACACCGGCGATGAGCAGAACCCAGAACAGGATAAAGAATAGCCACATGACGCCTGGGCCTCCCATGCCCATACCCATACCCATACCCATGCTGTTCATATGTCGACCTCGCTTCCTGATTGTTGTGGAGGAACCCAAAGTTCAACGGTGACAAGTGGAGCTCATGCACGCTGCTGCAGAAAGCTACGCCATAACTGCTGGTGAATTCGGTCGATTCACGGTGGGCTGCTATAGCTTGAAGTGGAGCCATGATTTTTCCAGCAGCACCTTGGCGAAGTGCCAACGCCGTGCTGGCACGTGAAATTTCACCATCGGCATGGGCTCGGCATAGAAATCACCGCCGCCATAACCCGCCTGCCCGTCGCCAGCCTCGACGAAGCACGCGCCGTGCCCATCGAATCGTTCGGACGGGTCCCGGCCCAGGATGCGTGAGGCGATGTTCTTCGCGACGACCTCCGCTTCACCATGGGCAAACACGCCGGCCTTCGGCAGCGGTTTGCCGAGCTTCAGCGGAATCGAGACGACGTCGCCGATGGCGAAGACCTGGGGGAATCGGGTTTCCAGCGTGTGCCGGTCCACCGAAACCCAGCCGGTCTCGCTGGCGAGGGCACTCTCGCGTACAACGCGCGGCGCACGGTGCGGTGGCACGTAGGCCAGGAGATCAAATTCCGCATTCTCGCCGTTGGCAAAATCGATTCGCTTTGCTGTCGCATCGACCGACGTCACCTGATGTTCGGGGTGGTACGAGATGCCCTTCGCTTCGAGAAGCTGTTTCACTGCGGCGGAAGTCTCGGAACCCGCAACCGCCATCGCCCCGGGTTCCGCGGCGAAGACCGCGATGTCGACCGCATCGCGAACGCCACGTTGGCGATAAAGCGCATCGATCAGAAGCGCCGCCTCGTAAGGCGCTGCCGGGCATTTGTACGCGGGTGCCGCGGTGAGCACGACGACGCGTCCCCGCTGCAGTGAGCCGAGCGCGGCATGGAGGCTTTCAGCACCCGCAAGTGTGTAGAAATTGTGCCCTGCCTCCGGCAGGCCCGGCACAGCTTCCGGTGCCAGCTCGGCACCGAGCGAGACAACAAGGTAGTCAGCATCGAGGATTTCACCGGAAATCGTGACGCGGCGGGTTTCGGGATCGATCTTCTCCACCTCGCCCAATCGCACCTCAATGCCCTTGCGCTCCAGCCGAGCTAACGGTCGCTTGATGGATTCGGCTTCGCGGAGCCCCACCATCAGCCACAGCAGTGATGGCGCGAAGACGTGCTCAGGTTCCCGGTCGACGAGCACGATGCGATGGGTACGGGGTAGACGCTTGCGAAGCGCGCTGGCAGCAATCAGACCACCCACACCAGCACCCAGGACAACAATAGTTTTCGGCGTGACCATCAGAACACCACCAATTTATCCGCCCACTGCGTCCAGGCGGTGAGCTGGTCCATCGTGCTGCGTGATGCGCCTTGGATCAATTCGGCATCGGCAATGCCGCGGGCGTCGATACAGGTGCCGCACACGCCGACTTCGCCGCCGTGGCGAACGACCATGCCCAGCATGTCGCCAATGTTGTAGTAGCCCTGTGCCACTTTCTGGCCGGCATTGGCACAGGCCACCGCATCACCGATCAGAAACAGCCTCACCTCCTCGCTGCCGGTTTTGAGCAGGTGGCGAGCAAGCCGCAAACCGTTGTAGCTGCGCTCGCTGCCGTAAGGGGCGTCGTTGAGAACGAATAGATATTTCATGCGGATCTCCCTTGCATTGATGGAGCGGCATCGGTGTGCGATTCGAGCGGCAGTCCGAGTGCCCGCCAGTCCGGCACGCCGATTTCCAGCCGCGCCGCCTGGCGACCATGGCGTCGCAGGATTTCCACCGCCTCGATGGACATGACGCAGTACGGGCCGCGGCAATAGGCCACCAACTGCCTGTCATGCGGCAGTTCGGCGAGCCGCTGCTCCAGCTCGGCCAACGGCACCGACAATGCACCGGGGATGTGCCCACTGCGAAATTCCTGCTCGGGCCGCACGTCGAGCACGACGACTTCACCGCACCGGACACGCCCGAGCAAGGTGGCCTGGTCCACGGCCTCCAGAACGTCCCTGCTGTCGAGAAAGAGCCGGGTGATGCGCTCAATTTCAGCCAGTCTGGATTCGGCCAGACGGCGAAAGGCGAGAAAGAAGTCGCAGACCTCGGTCCCCGCCAGTCGATACGTGACATACAGGCCTCGCTTTTCTGCCTCCACCAGTCTGGCCGTGCGCAACACCTTGAGATGCTGCGAAGCGTTGGCCAGGGTCTGCCCGGTAGCCGCCGCGAGCGACTCGACCGTGTGCGGTCCCTGGCAGAGCACATCGAGCATTTCCAGCCGCTTGGGGCTTGCCAGGGACTTACCCAACCGCCCGAATTGATCGTAGATCTGATCCTTGAATGCGCGGCTGTCCATCAGACGTGCTCCGCTTGTGTCAGCTCGTGCCATACCGTGATCAGCGCGGCGGCGGCCGCGTTGATGTCATCCTCTCGGGTGCCGGACCCGATGGACAGTCGCACGGCGCCAGCGGCGCGTTCGCGCGACAGCCCCATGGCGCCAAGTACCCCACTGGGCGCAGCATCTCCGGCATGGCAGGCCGAACCGGTGGAGGCGGCAATTCGCCCCCGCAAGTGGTGCAGCAGAGTCGCGCCGGAGAGCCCGGGGAAGGATGCGTTGAGGGTATTCGGCAGGCGATGCTCGGAATGACCGTTCAAGGCGAGACCCGGAACCTCCCGCGACAGACGCGCATGCAACCGGTCGCGCAACGCAAGCAAGTGGGAGCTGGTTTCTGCCAGGCGTTCGCGCGCCAGGCGTGCGGCCGTGCCCAGGGCGACGATATGGGGAATGTTCTCTGTGGACGGACGCAAGCCACGCTCCTGTCCGCCCCCAGCCAGCAGCGCGGCAATCGGCGTACCTGTGCGCACGTACAGGGCGCCGACCCCTTTCGGCGCGTAGAACTTGTGCCCGGCGAGGGTCAGCAAATCGACACCGAGCGCATCGACATCCAGCACCAGCTTGCCGGCGGATTGCGCGGCGTCGGTGTGCATCAGTACTCCGCGTGCGCGAACGATCGCTGCAATCTCGGCGATCGGCTGGATCGTCCCGACCTCGTTGTTCGCGTGCATCACCGAGACCAGTCCGGTGTCGGGCCGCAGGGCGGTGGCGATATCGCGCGAAGCCACCCGACCGTACTCGTCGACCGGCACCACGGTTACCGACCAACCCAGCTCCTGCAACCGATGGACTGGCTCACTCACCGACGGGTGCTCGATGGCTGAGATCACGACGTGGCGCCGCATATTCCCCATGGCGCGGGCAAGGCCGAGGATCGCCAGATTGTTGGCCTCGGTCGCGCTGCCGGTGAAGATGATTTCGGCCGGCTGCGCGCCGATCAGACGCGCGATTTCTTGCCGGGACTCGGCCATGGCCACACGCGGCGCGTCACCGTAGGTGTGATTGGACGAAGGGTTGCCGTAATGCTCGTGCAGGAAAGGGAGCATGGCAGCCACCACCTCCGGCGCAACTGGGGTAGTGGCGTTGTAATCGAGGTAGATGGGGGACATGACATTATCCAGATCAGTAATCATCTATTAGCTTGAATATTTGATTTAATTATGTCAAGTGACGCTACACTTTGGGTAATTCGTCTCAGGGGAAGCTTGATACCACGGAACAGCCACGTTTGAAGTCGCCAACAGCCGGGCAACTTCCGGCACCGGATCAGACCTTCAGACCGCCTTCGGGCTCTCGACGACCAGAAGCGGCACCGAGGGTTCCGAAGCGGGAAAACAGCGGACTCACCGGAGCAAGAAGGCAAGCAGCCGCCCCGAACGGGGGTAGCAGGGGGCGCCGCGCCCCTGCGCAACCGCAACGCCGAATCAGCCAGGAGATCCAGAGTCTCGCTGGTGGTCCAGAAGTAGGCTTTAGGGAAAATGAAGCAGTGTCAAAATTCTGGACGATACCGATCGTCGTCAGTCATACCTCGGCTGGATCGTACTGCCCTGCTCAGTCGTCAGTTGTGCGTTGGTCGATTCCCGGGAACACAGGCCGGGATACCGGATTGATCCGCGGATGGGTTTCCTCACTGCCGAACGCTACCCAGAGCCCCGACGCCAGCAGCAATACGACCGTGGTCCAGAACGCCGGCACGACATGCTGGCTGACCTGGGCGACCCAGCCCAGTAGCAGTCCGCCTATGGCGTAGCCGGTGTCCCGCCAGTAGCGATAGACACCCAGTGAGGCGCCCCGCCAACGCGGATCGGAGATGTCGTTGACCGCGGCGATGATGTTGGGATAGAGCATTGCCATACCTGTTCCCATGAGTGCAGCCGCCGCAAGCCAGAGGATGAATCCCTGCAACAGCACCACGCCGACGATGCCCAGGGCCACCAGCCACAATCCCGAGGCGATCAGCCATTTGCGGCCTATTCTGTCGGACAGCAGGCCGCTCCAGAGCTGCGAGGCGCCCCAAACTGCTGCATACACGCCCGTCACCCAGCCGATGCTGATGAGCCCGAGTCCGCGCTGATGGAGGTAGATCGGAAAGAGAATCCAGACCAGGGTGTCGGCCACCTTATTGGCCACACCTGCCTGGCTGAGTGCGCGGAAGGTCGGGTGACGAAAGGAGACGAGTGTAAAGATTTCCCGTGCGCCGGGTCGCTCGGAACGCGTCTGCGGAATCCGGGCCCGCGGTTCGTCCAGACGGCCCGCCCGGTGGGCACGGCTCTCGGCATGCGCGAAGCCACGGGTTTCGCGCACGAACGCTACCGTTGCCAGCCAGGCGATGACGATTACGATGAGGGAAAATCCGAACAGCGCCTCGCGCGGACCGAACGCCGCCGCCAGCACTCCGGTGAGCAACCCAGCCACACCCATGGCGGCATAGCCGCCGAACTCGTTGATGCCGATCGCCAGCCCGCGCTGTTCGGTATGCGCCAAATCCACCATGCTGATCACGGTCACCGACCAGGCAAGACCTTGGCTGATGCCGAGAAAGACATTGGCGGCCACCACCCAGCCCCAGTTCTGCGCGTAGAGCAACAGGAACGGTATGGGCAGCGCTGCCAGCCAGCCCCACAAGAGCACCTGTTTCCGGCCGATGCGGTCGGCCATGGCGCCGGCGGCGAAGTTTACCAGGCCCTTGACGAAGCCAAAGGCGATCACGAAGGAGGCCAGCCACAGAAACGCACCTTTGGGCACGCCGAAATCCGAGGCCAGCGTGGGTAACACCGTACGCTCCGTGCCCAGCGTAAGCCCGACGAACACCACCTGCAGGGTCTGCATGGCAAACTGGGAGGCGTTATTGCGGATGCCGCGAACGTGATGGTTGGCCCGTTCGGTCTTTAAGGTCATGGCAATACGCTCGGGTTCAGGCGGCGCGCTTGTTGGCGTCGACGATCCGCGCCATCTCGGCAGGCTGTGGTGGCAGCTCCTCCGTGACCAGCTCGACAAAGCCCTCGCGATCGCCCGCCGTGGCCTTCACCAGCGCCGGACTGAAACGGCATTCGAAGCCCAGCGTGGAGACCGGCTTGCCGGAGAGGCCGGCGCCGCAGACGCTGCCGGCCATGTGGCCGGGATGGATCTCCAAATGTGCGGGCAGGCTCAGCAGCTTCTGCCGCAACGAGTCGAACAACATGCCGGCCATCTCGCGTTCCCGGCCAGCCAGATCCGGGCGTCCGACGGCACCCACAAACAGCGTATCCCCGGTGATTACAAACCAGGGCTCCGCGCTGCGGCGCCGGTCGCTGACCAGCAGGCAGATGCTGTCGAGCGTGTGCCCCGGCGTGTGCAGTACTTGCGCAGTCACATTGCCGATCTCGAGTACCTCGCCGTCGCGCAGGCGACGGGCGGCAAATTCGATGGGCGAGGATGCATGGATAGCGTACTCAGCGCTTGACAGTGCGGCCAGCGTGGGACCGCCCGTGTAGTGATCCGCATGCAGGTGTGTATCGACCACGCAGGTAATGGATACCTCACGTTGGCGGGCCTCTTCCAGAAACCATGTTTCGTCCCCCTTGACGACATCCACTGCAATGGCCTTGCCCTTGCCGCTACAACCGAAGAAGTAGGACACGGTGCCGTCGGGCCTGGGTCGCGTGCTGAAAAACATATCGTGCTCCTCCGTTCAGGATGTGGCGGGTTGATCGCGGGTATCGCAGAAAGCGTGGATCGCTCCGGTTGGCGTCGAAGTACGCTTGTCCAGCACCGCACCAAGCAGCTCCAGAGCCTCGATCAGACGCTGATCCGCAATGCGGTAATGGCAAAACGTGCCGCGCTTGTCGCAGATAACGAGACCTTCGTGCTTCAGACGGTTGATTTGCTGGGAAATATTGGGCTTGGACAGTCCGGTGAGACGCACCAAGTCACTCGCCGTTTTCTCGCCGTCGCGCAGCCAGCTCAGCAACCGCAGGCGCTGCGGGTTGGCGAGCGACTTGATCATTTGGGCCTGTAGGTCGAATGCTTCATTCATAGTTGCAGAGTTTACTAACTATTGAACTCAAATGGCAAGGACAATCGCCAGGGCGATTCCCCGACGGGGGCTACACCCTGCGCGCCACCGAAATATGGCAAAAGTGTTTGAGCGATGCGCTCGGCTCGATGCATGTGTCGCGTAGTCGTGTGTGGCGGCGCACTGTCGAGGCGATGGTTCACGGCAGGCGTCTTACGCTGATCGATCTGGCGCGTACGTGGCTAGGAGCTTGGGCCGTAGAACCTACGGATAGCGAGATTGCGCTATCGCCATAGGATGGGTCTATCGGAAGGAGCGCATAGTGGTTCTATGCAAGCCTGACGAGAGACTCAGCCTATGGATGAGAGCACAATCGCAGCCCGAAGAT
>SCSE01000039.1 GCA_004298015.1 Rhodanobacter sp. | reverse complement strand
GATGAGTTTGCCGACGCCTTCGCCAGAGCATGGTTCAAGCTGACCCACCGCGACATGGGCCCGCGTGCACGCTATCTCGGCCCGGAAGTGCCGGCCGAAGAGTTGCTCTGGCAAGATCCCATCCCCGCCATCGACCACGCGCTGGTGGATGATCAGGACATCGCCGCCCTGAAGGGCAAGATTCTGGCATCGGGCCTGACCGTCGCGCAGTTGGTGTCGACCGCCTGGGCCTCCGCGTCGACCTTCCGTGGCTCGGACAAACGCGGCGGTGCGAACGGTGCGCGCATCCGCCTGGCCCCGCAGAAGGATTGGCAGGTCAACCGGCCGGCACAACTGGCCCAGGTGTTGAAAACCCTTGAAGGCATCCAGAACGACTTCAACGGCGCGCAATCGGGGGGCAAGGAGGTCTCGCTCGCTGACCTGATCGTGCTTGGCGGTTGTGCCGGCGTCGAGCAGTCGGCAAAAAATGTCGGCCATGCGGTGACGGTCCCGTTCACCCCCGGCCGCATGGACGCGTCGCAGGCGCAAACCGATGTCGAGGCCTTCGCCCCGCTCGAACCGCTCGCCGATGGCTTCCGCAACTACCTCAAGGGTAACTACAGCGTATCGGCCGAGGCCTTGCTGGTGGACAAGGCGCAGTTGCTGACCCTGACCGCCCCTGAAATGACCGTGCTGGTCGGCGGCATGCGCGTGCTCAACACCAATGCAGCTCAGAACGGACACGGCGTCTTTACCGGGCGCCCGGAGGCATTGAGCAACGACTTCTTCGTCAACCTGCTCGACATGGGCACGGTGTGGAAACCGGTGTCGGAGGCCCATGACGTCTTTGAAGGACGCGAGCGCAACTCCGACACGCTGAAGTGGACCGGTACGCGTGTCGATCTCATCTTCGGTTCGCATGCCCAACTGAGGGCACTGGCCGAGGTCTACGGCAGTGCCGACGCGCAGGCGAAGTTCGTCCACGACTTCGTGGCCGCCTGGGACAAGGTGATGAATCTCGACCGCTTCGATCTCGCGTGATCCGGCAAGCCGGCGCTTGCATGGCATAAGGCCGAACCGGCGGCCCGTGCAAGCCCGAAGGCGGACATTTCTCTGCGACGTGTGCCGTTGCAGGTGGGATGTTCGCCTTCGCGTCGTTGATGCGCCGCAAGCGCGACACGCCAGTCGCCTGCGCACCGTCGCCACAATTAAAGGGGACGTGGCTAATTAACTGTCCAGCTGTCTAGCCATGCCACTTCAATCGCCTGCAACCTGCCGTCCGCGCAAGTAACCAAGGCTAGCCCGCGCCATGCATGGCGCTTAATTAGCCACGTCCCCTTTTATCCTAACGCTGGAATTGAGCGGCGGCGTAGCCGTCCGCCTCGAACGAGATGTTGGACGAAGCCGCTACGCGGCAAAAAGGGAGCAACTTCGCGGAATCTAAAATGTAGCCTCACCCCTCGTTTCGGAGGGACATTCGACCAAGAATTGATGAGGCTACCAGACCATGAAAGCAGTACCCGCGCCAGACTTCAAGCAGCACTACGCCACCCACCTCAAACGCCTGCAGTTGCAGGGCCTGCAGCCCAAGACCGTTGAGGCCTATGCGCTGGCGATCCGGCACTTGGCCGCGTATTTCGACGAGCGTATCGATGACCTCACCGAAGCGCAGTTGACGGATTACTTCAGCGAGCTGATCGCCTCCCATTCCTGGAGCACGGTCAGGCACCGCTGGTATGGGCTCAGGTTCTACTACACCCATGTGCTGCACAAGCCCTGTCCGGCGCCGAATCTGGTCAAGCCGCCCGCGGTGCGACGCTTGCCCAACGTGGTGACGGTGGCCGAGGCCGGCCAGTTGTTCGCGGCCACGCGGGTGCTCAGTTACCGGGTGCTGTACTTCACGCTGTACAGCCTTGGCCTGCGTCTGGGCGAGGGCCTGCGCCTGCAGGTGGGGGACATCGACGCGGCGCGTCAGCGCGTGCACATCCGCAACGCCAAGGGCAACAAGGATCGGCTGGTGCCGTTGCCGACGACGACGCTGGCGGTGTTGCGTCGGTTTTGGCGACTTCATCGCAATCCCCGGTGGTTGTTTCCCAGCCGTCAGGGTGGCGTGCTGACCGCTGCGCATGCCACCACGGCGCTGGATCGCGGCGGTGTGCAGGTCACCTTGCGCAAGGTCGCGGCGCAGTGTGGTCTAAAAAAAACATCACGCCACACAGTCTTCGCCACAGCTACGCCACACACCTGATTGAAGCGGGTGTGGATCTGCTGCAGGTCCAGCAATGCCTCGGTCACCACTCGATCCTCACCACGGCCAAGTACACCCACCTGACCGAGCGCACCGGCCAGCGCGCCATCGAGCGTATCGACGCGTTGATGGCCGGCTTTGAGATCACCTGGGGAGCGGTCCGATGACCTCCATGGCATCGATCATCCGCACCTTCGAGCCTGACCTGCTGGCTCGCTACGGCCGCCAGTTGCTGCCCAGCCAGCGCGGCGCCCTGCACGCGATGCAGCACTGTCGTACCGCGCGCAGCCCGCGCATGCAGGTGCAGTGCCAAGCGTGCCAGGACCGGCACTTCGTGCCGCACTCGTGCGGCCATCGCGCCTGCCCGCATTGCCAGCATCACGAGAGCGAGCAATGGCTGCAGCGCCAGCTCAAACGTCAGGTGCCCGGCGCGTACTTCCTGCTCACCTTCACCTTGCCTGCGGAGCTACGTGCCCTGGCGTGGGCGCATCAGCGCACGGTGTATGACGCGATGATGACGTGCAGCTGGGAAACGCTGCGTCGCTTCAGCGAGAACGACAAACAACTCAAGGGCACGCCCGGCGCCATCGCCGTGCTGCACACCCATTCGCGCCGCCTTGACTACCACCCGCATGTACACGTGGTGATGCCGGCGGCCGCGATGGATCGCAAGCGGCGGCTGTGGCGCACCAAACACACCCACGGCAAGTCGTCCTGGCTGTTCCCGCACAAGGCCCTGGCCAAGGTGTTTCGGGCCACGCTGCTGGAGACTCTCACGCAGGCCGGGCTGACCTTGCCCACGCGCTACCCCGCGACATGGGTGGTGGACTGCAAGGCTGTCGGCGCCGGCACCCAGGCGCTGGTCTACCTGGGGCGCTACCTGTACCGGGGTGTGATCCGCGAGCAAGACATCCTCGCGTGCCAGAACGGACAGGTCACCTTCCGCTATCTCGACAGCAAGACCCGGCGCATGCAAACCCGCACCCTACCGGGTGCCGACTTCCTGTGGCTGGTGTTGCGTCACGTGTTGCCGCGGCGCTTCCGGCGGGCGCGCAACTTTGGCTTTCTGCACCCCAACAGCAAGCGGCTGATCGACCTTCTGCACGTGCTACTCAAGGTCAACCTGGCCGCAGCCACCGCGTACTTCAAACCACGCCCCGTGCTCACGTGCACGGGTTGCGGTGGCGTCATGAAGGTCATCCACACGCGCCTTGCGCCACCACGACCAAGGGGTGAGCGCCCGCCCGATGGAGTCAGGGAATGCCCGGTTATGTAACCGATACGGCCATCGTCAGCATCGGGAGAATCGGCATCCGCAAGCCGAGAATCACGCGCGGTCGAAAGACGCCATTGGGCAGCCTAAAAGGGACCGCAATCACCGCGCTGCGTCAGCGTAACCGTCCTTCACGCCAGCCCTCGCCAAAATCGGGGCTGAATCAGCGATCGCCACCGCTGATCTGCCAATAGCTATCTGCATAGCGTCACTACGGGGACCGGGCTTGTCCAACAAACGGTTCAGATCGCGGCTCGCTTCGCTCGCACGATCTAACCTTTCTCGTTAGGGTAAAAATAACCCGTTTATGGCCTGCTCCCAAAAATGCCACAATGAAGATGCAGCATCTGGTGCGAGCGACAGTGCAATACAAAGACTGATGAGCATCCCAACGAACTGATTTGACCAATCTATTCGGCCAGCTCCCGCCTTCGCCTGCGCAGCTAGTCTTTCGAGTTGAGGTTCGAACTGAGCCTCGACCGCTGCGTAGTGAGGTAACTGGCGCCTGATGTGTTCGCGGAAAAGCGACAACGAATTGGTGATGCGCTCCGCTTCTTGGTAGGTAAACGGTGAGTTGTCAGTGGTTCCTTCGCGACGCTCGGGCGGGAGATAAGTTGAGTACTGTTGCCACGGATCTTCCTGCTGCAGCTCAGCTCTTACGTATGTAACCCAGTGGCTAAAGAAGTTGATGACTTCTCTCCACTGCAGATTCACTTGACCAACGGGAGCACCTCCATCTACTCCCGGCCTGAAATTTACACTGTAGGTCCCATCGTGGTCTGCGTTGAAAAGGAAATGACAGAACCCTGCCTCAAGGGTATCGACTTCATCCCTCGTCCAGCCTTTTCCGTCAGAAGTCCATTTTGTAACGGTCGGATCCACTCCTGCGCTAACAAGGATATCGTGCAGCTCTTTTCTTTGGGTGTTCAGGAGCACGCGAGATTTCATCTTTACCCTAACGCTTCAGTAGTGCCTTGATTCGGCAATATGCACTAGGTGTTCAGCTTCCCCGTGCAGCCCTTCTCCACGTTAATCCTACACGAGATCAAGCCTTTACCTGATGTTCCCGAAGTCGGCATCGTCAATACGCTGCCACACAAACCTTTTTATCCGGGGCGCTATGTCTTATCCACCACATTCCGCGGGGATATCCGGGCCCGTTCCGACCGCACCTGTTCCACGCTTGTTCGACGAAGTTCGCCGGCACATGCGCGTCAAACACTACAGCTTGCGCACTGAGAAGATCTACATCGGTTGGATAAGGCGGTTCATCTTGGCCAACGCCAAGCGCCACCCGCGCGAGATGGGCTCGGCGGAGGTCGAGGCGTTCCTGTCATTCCTCGCCGTCCAGGAAAAGGTCGCGGCCAGCACCCAGAACCAGGCGCTGTCGGCGTTGCTGTTTTTGTATCGGGTGGTTCTGGGAATCGAGTTGCCTTGGCTGGAAGGTGTCGTGCGCGCCAAGCGGCCCAAGCGCGTTCCGACGGTGCTATCGCAAGACGAGGCCCGATGCCTTCTGGCCCACATGGAAGGCCGGCCACAGCTCTTGGCAAGCCTGCTCTATGGCACCGGTATGCGCTTGATGGAATGCCTGCGCCTGCGGGTCAAGGATGTGGATTTTGCGCGTAACGAGATCACGATACGTGGTGGCAAGGGAGCCAAGGATCGCCATACCGTATTGCCCAACTCGCTGGTTGACCCGTTGCAGCGTGAAATCGAACGTGCACGGATTCTGCATGCCGCCGACCTGGCCGCAGGGTTTGGGGCAGCGGCCTTGCCGTACGCGCTGGCACGCAAGTATCCATCGGCGGCACAGGAATTCGGCTGGCAGTATGTTTTTCCTTCCGTACAGCGCTCGATCGATCCGACCGACGGCGTCGAACGCCGCCATCACTTCGACGATGCCATTCTGGCGCGTGGATTGAAGACGGCGCGTCTTCGTGCGGGCATCGTCAAGCCACTGAGTGCGCACACCCTCCGGCATTCGTTCGCAACCCACCTGCTCGAAATGGGCTATGACATCCGGACCGTCCAAGAGCTGCTCGGGCACAGGGATGTCGCCACGACCCAGATCTATACGCACGTCCTCAATCGCAACGCCAGTGGGGTCCTCAGTCCATTGGATCGATGAGTGAATGTACTCCCCCGAAGCGGACGCTTGCGACCGACAGAAACGGGTCGACAAACAACCTCCCGTCGGATGATCGACGGCTATGCGCAAAGGGAATAAGCAGCACCGTCCTGCAGAAGAGGCGGGGTAATCACGGTGGCGTCCCTATCCAAGACCGCTGGCGTCACGTCCAGTGGGTGGGTTTTGTCCGACCACCCGAGGCCTGCTCAAGCAGCGGCAACCGCTTCCGGGGTGGGTAGCGGGTGTGCTGCGGGCAGCGCGGTGGTGGCTGGCTCGACTTGGTCGGCACCGCGTGCGGGCAGACGTCCGGCAGATACCAGGTGGTGGATGCTCTCGCATACCTCAGCGTGGCCAAACGGCTTCTTGATGAAGTCGTCGGCGCCGAAACGTTGCACATAAAACTGCTCGGTCGCCTGCTGATTGCCACTGATCATCACAATCGGGATATGCGCGGTCAGCGGGTCGTGACGCAACGCTCGCAACACGGCGAAGCCATTCATGCCGGGCAACACGATGTCCAGAAAAATAACCGCCGGCTGCTCGCTTCGCGCCAGCTCGATCGCCCGTTCGCCGTCGCCTGCAGAGAACGCTGAATAGCCTTCCCGTCCCAGCATCTTGCCCAGCACGGCGCAGATCGTCATCGAGTCGTCGACCACCAGGATGCGTGCATTCAGCGCCGCCTTGAGCCGGGACTTTTCAAGCTCGCTCGCAGGGCTGCTGCCGAGCAGACGCCGGAAAAAACCGATACCCGTCTTCAACACCACACTGTCCATATCAAGTCTCGGTGTATGGGACGGGCACGGTGCACGTCCCGGGTGGATTGGTGATGATCCTCCCGCAGATCGATGGCACAGAATGCGATCTACTGCTCAACATGAGCATCTGAACGCAAGTAATTGATCGGACGCAGGTCAGTCCGGGGCTTTCATCCGCCGCAAGGCACGTCGCGCGTGCTTGTCGGGTCGCTTCGCCGGATGATCCAGGGCGGCCCCGGTCAGCCGTCGCTGCTCCGCCTTCGCGTCGCGCGCCACGCGGCTGCTTTCGCTTTCGCGGTACAAACCCTGCGCCACGCTTGCCGGGCCGCGCTTGTCCGCCAGCCGCAGCACCTCCAGCTCGATCCGCTCCTCGCCCCGGGTAACTTTTATCCGGTCACCGACGTTCAGTGACTTGGCCGGCTTGCAACCCGCTGCGTTGACCTCGACCTTGCCGCCATCGATGGCCTGCTTGGCCAGCGCGCGGGTCTTGAAAAAACGTGCAGACCACAGCCAGATGTCGGCACGCACATCGCTGAGGTCGGAGTCGGGTCGACGGGACATGCAGGGGATTATTGCCGAAGCCGGCTACCGCGTGAAATCTGCGCGGCGGGCCGGCCATCGTTGCGACCTGCAGCCACCGGTGATGACCCTATGGTCGCGCCGGCTACCCGCCCAGCAGCAGATTGCCCAGCGGTACCGTCAGCAGGGAAAGCACGATGCCGGCGCCAAGCACGGTGTTGGCCAGCGTCGGCTCCAGATCGTATTCATCCGCAAGAATCGCCGCCGAGACCATCGGTGCCATCGCCGCCTGCAACACGCCGACCGTCAGCACCAGACCGCCAACCCCTGCCAGCGTCCCCAACCCCCAGCCCAGCAGCGGGGCCAGCAACAGCTTCCAACCCAAGCCAAGGCCCACCGCCGCCACCTGCCGCTGGCCCGGATGAAATTTGAATTGCATTCCCACCGAGAACAAGGCCATCGGCGTCAGGGTCGCGCCGATCGGCGCAAATACGCCGTCGAGCATGGCCGGCCAGCCACCCGACGCACCGACCAGCACACCGATGATCAACGCGATGAAGGCTGGAAACGTGACGATACGGCGCATGATGAAGGCAGCCTGCGGCTTGCGCCCGGCATAGATCGATGCCACCACGATGCCGGCCAGGGCCAGTACCGGAAAACAACCCAGTTGGTCGGCGACCACTGCCAGCGCAAGCCCCTGCTTGCCGTGCAAGGCCAGCATCAGCGGGTAACCCATGAACGAGGTATTGCCCAGGCCACACACCAGGATCAACGCGCCGATGCGTTGCCGCGACCAGCCCAGCCGGGGCCCCAGCAGGCCGAACAGCAGCCACGCGCCACCGAAGGTCAGCCACATCACCGCCACCAGGAACCACAACTGCGGATCGAATTTCACCCGCGGAATCAGCTCCAGCACCAGCGCCGGCAAGGCAATATTGAGTACCCACCAGTTGATCCCGAGTACCATGCCGGCGGGCGGCCTGGCAAGACGCGCCACCAGCACGCCGAGGATCAGGCAGACAAACAGCAGCAACAGGGCGCTCATCGGACAACACACGTCATGGCAAGCCGGCCATTAAACGCGATGTCGCGGTGATGAGGAACTTGCCGCCGGCCATTTCAGCGATAATTCCGCGTTTGCGGCACAGCCAGGGATGCCAGTCCGATGAACGATCCCGATCACAGCGTGCACGGACTCGCCGGTGACACCATGGCGCCGGACTGGCCGCCGTTGACCTTGCGCGAGGTTGAGCAGTTGCTGCGCGGCTACCCTTCGCTGGGCATGCCGAACCGGATCGGGTGGCACAGTCCGCGCCCACTGTCGGCGGCCTGCCTGATCGACACCGACGCCGGCCACAGCCTCTTCGTCAAGCGCCACCACCGGAGCGTGCGTTCGATTGCCACGCTTGGCGAAGAGCATCGTTTCATGGCCTGGTTGCGCGCCGCCGGCATACCGCTTGCCGAGGTCTTGAGCGACAACCACGGACAGACCGCCGTACAGCGCGGCGACTGGGTCTACGAGCTACATGCACAAGCCAGCGGCATCGACCTCTACCGCGAGACGATGTCGTGGGTACCACCGCCGGAACGCCGCCATGCGTACACCGCCGGGCAGATGCTGGCCCGGCTGCACGACGCCGCGGCGGGCTACGAAGCCGCCCAGCGCGACACCCACATCCTGGTCGCGCGCAGCGAGCTGATCGTCGCGGCCGATCCCGTCGCTACGTTGCAGGCACAGCTGGCGCGACGCCCCGGCCTGGCCGACTACCTGCGCCACCGTGACTGGCCGAGCGATTTCGCGCGATCGCTGCAGCCGTGGCATGCCATCGTGCAACCACGACTGATCCACCAACCGCGCCTGTGGACCCACAACGACTGGCATGTTTCCAACCTGTGCTGGCGCGACGACAGCGCGGAGGCGCCGATCAGTGCGGTACTCGACTTCGGCCTCAGCGCCGCCACCTTCGCGCTGTTCGACCTCGCCACCGCGATCGAGCGCAATGCGATCGCCTGGTTGGCGCTGGACACCGGCAACCAGGCCGTACACACCGATATTGCCCTGGCCCTGATCGACGGCTACCGCCAGCAACGCCCGCTGGACCACGCCGCCGTCCATCTGCTGGCCGACCTGCTGCCGCTGGTGCATATGGATTTCGCGCTGTCCGAGGTCGAGTATTTTTACGCCATCACCGGTTCGCCCGCCAACGCCGACATCGCCTACGACACGTTTTTATGCGGCCACGCCGACTGGTTCACTGGTGGATCCGGACAACAGCTTTTGCAGGCCATCCGCGGCTGCGCATGATTCGCCGCACGCATTTCATGGTTAAATAGACGTTCTTGAAGCGGGGGTGCCCGGCATGGCCGGGCTGAGAGAGTCCCTTGGAACCTGATCCGGTTTGCACCGGCGTAGGGAGCTTGATGGTCCGGTGCGTCCGCCTGGATCGCCATCGCTTCGTCTGCACCCTGGAAGACGACGATGACGTTTTTACGCACTCCCTTGTTTCTCGCCTGCCTGTCGGTCGTGCCACTGGTCGCCCATGCGCAGGACAGCACCACCAAGCCCACCGCCAAGCAGCTGGCACCGGTGCAGGTGGATGCCAACCGACACCATGGCTACCAGGCAAGTGACGCCGAAATCGGCAGCTTCGGCAATGCGCCACTGCACGACACTCCGGCGGCCATCACGGTGATTTCGCGCCAACAGCTTGACGACTACCAGCCACGCACGCTGAGCGACCTCGGCCATCTCGATGCCGCACTGGGCGACAACTACGCCCCGGTCGGCTATTACCAGGACATCTCGATCCGCGGCTTTCCGCTGGACCTGGCCACCGGTTTCCGCTTCAACGACCTGAGCATGACCGGCGAGCAGTACGTGACGCTGGAAGACAAGCAGCAGGTGGAAATCCTCAAGGGCCTGGCGGGCATCGAGGCCGGTGTGGTCGCACCCGGTGGCCTGGTCAACTTCGTCAGCAAGCGCCCCGCCGACGTGCACACCGTCACCGTCGGCACCGATTCGCACGGCTCGCGCTATGGCGCGGTCGATGTCGGGCGCTGGCTGACGCCGCAATTCGGCGTGCGCGTGAATGCCGCGCACGAGGACATGCATTCCTATGTGCAGCATGCCAATGGCCACCGCAATTTCATCTCGCTGGATGCCGACTGGAAAATCAGTTCGAAGGCTACCCTGCAACTGGATGGCAACTACCAGGCCAGCGAGCAACGCTCGGTTTCCGGTTACCAACTGCTCGGCGGCACCGTGATACCGAGTAATCCGCATCGCACCCGCATGCTCGGCTTCGAACCCTGGCAACAGCCGGTCGGCATTCATGCCGTCAATGCCACCGCGCGCTTCAAGTACCAGTTCAACAATGACTGGCAGGGCAAGCTGTCGGTCGGCCACAGCCGTGCGGTGATCAACGACAACGTGGCGTTTGCCTACGGCTGCTTCTACTCACCCGACTGTGCCAGCGGCACCACCCCGGGTTACTTCTTCGCGCCCAACGGCGACTACGATGTCTACGACTTCCGCAGCCCCGACGATACCCGGCAGAACGACGAGGTGCGTGCCGTACTCAAGGGCAGTTTCAGCACCGGCACCCTCGATCATGCGCTCAGCGTTGGCGTCGATGCCTTTCGCCGCACCATGGACCAACGCCCCTACGTGTATGACTACGTCGGCACTGCCAACATCAGCCAGTTGAATCCGCCCTACTTCGCGCCGTCACCGAACCAGCCTGGAAAACCGGCGCTTGTGTTGAGCAGTTGGCAGCGCTCGGCGTTCGCGATGGACCGGGTGCACCTGGGCGCGCAGTGGCAGCTGCTGGCCGGGGCACGTTTCGTGCGCCTGCATGAACGGGCCTATGACAGCAGCGGGGCGCCACAACGCGACACCCGACTCAGCAAGACGTTGCCGCAGGCCGCCGTGCTGTGGCAGCCCACCGAAGCCCTGACCGGCTACGTCAGCTACAGCGAAAGCCTGTCGCTCGGCGGCCAGGCGCCGTACTGGACATCCAACGGCGGCACCATCCTGGCGCCGCTGCTGGCAAGGCAAGTCGAAACCGGGGTGAAGTATGCGTGGAGCCCGACGCTGAGCCTGCAGGCAGCGCTGTATCGCATCCATCAGCCGTACCAGTTTGCTCAGCCGGACAACTCCAGTGCCGGCTTCAGCTTCGTGCAGCGCGGCGAGGAAGTACACAGCGGACTGGAATTGAATGCGGTCGGCCGCGCCACGCCGAACCTGCGCCTTACCGCCAGCATCAACTGGATCCGGGCACAAGCGCGAAACACCGGCACGGCCGCTTACGAAGGCCACCAGATCGACAACGTGCCGGCCCTGCGCTCCGCGCTGTATCTGGACTATACGCTGCCGTTCGCGCCGTCCCTGGGACTGCTCGGCGGCTGGCGCTACAGCAGTCCGAACAATGCCACCCCGAACGGTCAGGTCCGCGTGCCGGCCTACAACGTGTTCGATGCCGGTCTGCGCTACCGCACCGCGTGGCACGGCCATGCGCTGACCTGGCATCTCAACATCGACAACCTGTTCAACCGCTTCTACTGGCGTGACACGGGCAACGCCTACGGCGACAGCTACCTGTTCCCCGGTGCGCCGCGCCTGGCCCGCCTCTCGCTGACCTTCGACTTCTGAGATGACCTGGGTCGAACTGATCGGCGCACTGCTCAGTGCGTGGGGCGTCTGGCTCACCGCCAAACGGCAGCCGTGGTGCTGGCCGGTCGGGTTGCTGTCGGTACTGGTCTACGTGTGGATTTTCATCGACGCCAGGCTGTATTCGGATGCGCTGCTGCAGCTCGCGTTCGCGGGGCTGATCGTCTACGGCTGGCACCGCTGGCTGCGCAACCTGGGTGAGGATGGCCTGGTCCGGGTCGCGGCACTGCCGCCATGGCACGCCGCCGTACACCTGCTGATCGGCGTGGCAGGCGCGCTGGCGCTGGGTTTCGTGATGCATCGCTGGACCGATGCCGCCCTGCCCTGGCTGGACTCGGCGCTGACCGCGTTCAGCCTGGTGGCGCAGTGGTGGCAGGGGCGCCGACATATCGCTGCGTGGTGGTTGTGGATCCTGGTCGACGTGATCTACGTCGGCGAATACGTCTACAAGCAGCTGTTGATCACCTCGGTGCTGTATGCCGGTTTCATCGTGCTGGCGATCATCGGCTTGCGCGCCTGGCAGCAGGCCCGCGACGGCCTCGTGGTGGAGGCCGAGCCGGATCCATCCGGCTCGTAAGTCACCACTGCCAGCCTGCCCTTGAATCGATCAGCGATGCAGCCGCACCGGCACGCCCTTGGAAGCCGGCGTCTTGGAGGCCTTGTCGTGATACCACAGCGGCACCAGCGGGTTCATCTCGGGGTAGTAGCCGCCGAGGCAGCCATCGGGCAAGTCGAACGGCGTAATCGTCAGCCCTGCCACTTCGCGGTGCACGTCGTCGCCCGCATCCCCGACCAGGGTGACCACGTCGCCTTCCTGCAACCCCGCCCGACCCATGTCGGCGGGATTCATCAGCAGTATCGTGCGCGATCCTTCCAGCCCACGCAGCCGGTCGCTGAAGCCATAGATGGTGGTATTGAACTGATCGTTGGAGCGCATGGTGATCAGGTGATATCGACCCGGCGCATCGCCGACGCCCAGGGCCGACATCACGCTGGGATCGGTGAATTCGGCCTTGCCGCTGTCGGTCTTCCAGATGCGGTCGTGGGCAGGGTTGCCGCGGTAGAAACCGCCCGGCTCGAACATCCGCGCGTTGAAGTCGTGGAAGTCCTCGGGATAGGTTTCGGCAATCAGATCGCGCACCTTGCCATAGTCTGCGGTCCATTCATCCCAACGCCACTTCGGATGCGCCGGCAGTGTGGCCTTGGCGATGCCGGCGATGATCGCCAGCTCCGACAACAGCTGTTCGCTGGCCGGTTTGCGCTTGCCGATCGAGCCGTGGATATGGCTGAAGCTGTCCTCGATCGACACCGATTGCGGACCACTGGCCTGCATGTCCTCCTCGGGACGGGCGAGGCAAGGCAGCAGGTACGAGCTGCGGCCGTGCACCAGATGGCTGCGATTGAGCTTGGTGGCGATATAGACGGTGAGCGCCTGCTTCCGCCACGCCGGCTCCATCGTTTCACGATCGGGGATGGCCCGCACAAAGTTGCCGCCCAGGCTCACAAAGCCCTTCACCGACCCATCGACAATGCCCTCGCAGGCATCGACCGTGGTCAGGCCGGTATCGCGCGGCGGCTCGAAATCGAACATCTTCGCCAGTTTGTCCAACGGCACCAGCTCGGGCTTTTCCGAGATGCCGACGGTACGCTGTCCCTGCACGTTCGAATGCCCGCGCACCGGGGACATGCCGGCACCCTGCCGACCGATATTGCCGCGCATCAGGATCAGATTGACCAGCATGCCGATGCTCTGCGATCCATGGACGTGCTGGGTCAATCCCATGCCGTACACGCCGATCACACGCTCGGCGGCCACGTATACCTCGGCCGCGGCCTCCAGGTCGCTGCGCTGCAACCCGCTGTTGCGCTCGATCTCGTCCCAACTGGTTGCCCTGGCGGACGTGGCAAATGCGTCGAAACCCTGGGTGTGCTGATCGATGAAGTCACGATCGAGGACACTCGGCTTGCCGGCAGCGCAGGCCTCGTCATCGACAGCAAGCACATGCTTGCACAGTCCCATCAGGGCGGCGATGTCGCCACCGGGCCGCACCTGCAGATACATATGCGCCAGCTCGGTGCCGTGTCCGCTCAGCATCTCCATCGGATTCTGCGGATTGACGAAACGCACCAGCCCCTGCTCGCGTACCGGATTGAAGACGATGATCTTGCAGCCACGCTTGACCGCCTCCTGCAGCGGGTGCAGGAAGCGCGGGCTGTTGGTTCCCGGGTTCTGGCCGAAGTAGAAGATCGCGTCGCAGTAGTCGAAGTCCTCCAGCTCACAAGTGCCCACCGGCGAGCCGATCACTTTCTTCAGCCCTACCGACGTCGTTTCGTGGCACATGTTGGAGCTGTCGGGCAGGTTGTTGTGACCGTAGAAGCGCGCAAACATCGCGTAGAGGTAGGAGGCCTCCAGCGAGGCCTTGCCCGAGGCGTAGAAAATTACCGACTTCGGATCAAGCGCGCACAATTCGCTAGCGATCCCGGCAAAGGCCTCGTCCCACGAACAGGCCACATATTTGTCGGTGGCGGCATCGTAACGCAGCGGTTCAGTCAGGCGACCCTGCATTTCCAGGTCGTAATCCTGCCATTGCAGCAAGTCGGCCACTGAATGTTCCGCGAAGAAATCCGGCGTACACCGATCCCGCGTGAGGTCCCAGATGGTGGCCTTGGCGCCGTTCTCGCAAAACTCGAACGTATGCGGGTGCGCCGGCTTGCCCCAGGCGCATGAACTGCACATATAGCCTTCAGGCTTGTTCTGCCGCATCAGCGTCTCCACCACGACCGGGGTGGAGAGCTCGCGCTTGAACACGCTGCCGATGCCTTTCAACGACCCCCAACCACCGGCTGGGCCATCGTAGTGCCTGGTTTCCTCTCGCTCGTCTGCCATCGCTGCTCTCCGGTATTCAAACGCTGCGGCGGGACTGCGGCGTCGCCGACCAGTCCCGTGTGGGTTTTGCCCACCCGACCGATCATGAACTGCCCGATGTGAAGCCCCGGTGGTGCACGCCCGGCACGCACGGTACCAAACGACATGGCCGTCTATCCGCAGTCAGCGACGATTGATACGTACAGCGCCGCGACGTGCGAAAATAGTCGCTCCCTCATCCCTTTCAGCTCTCCCCATGCCCGCGCAGAACTACGACTTTCGTCAATTCCAGGCTGAGCTGGCCGCACTCGACAGCGCACCGGCCGCCAAGCCCGGGCTCAAGTCCGCCGACAGGAAGACTGCCGCTGCGGCGCGGCAAGTCACGGCAAGAGAGGAGTTCCTCGCCTTGCGCGAGCGTCACGGCTTGTCGGTCGCCGACGTGATCGCATTCTTTCCGGAGGAGGAGGGCATCGCCTACCTGCAGCAATTGCTCGCCATCGCCGAACAAAAACCACGCCGCACGCGAAAGAAGCCTGCGGATGGCTGAGCGCGGTGTGGTGGTGGTCGATCCCTTTTCGATGCGCGAGTGCATGAACCGATGACGATGACCCTGGTTTCGGTGAACGTCGCACTACCGGTTGCGGTGCGCCATGGCCGTGATTCGGTGACAACCGGCATCTTCAAGCAACCGGTCACTGGCCCGGTTGCCGTGCACCGCCACCACCTTGCCGGCGACGGCCAGGCTGACCTGGTTCGCCACGGAGGCGAGCACAAGGCGGTGTACGCCTATTCGCTCGATCACTACGCGTACTGGCGCGAGGTACTCGACCGGGATGAGCTGCCTTATGGTCAGTTTGGCGAAAACCTGACCGTGGCCGGGTTGGACGAAGCGGCGCTGTGCGTGGGCGATCAACTGCGTGTCGGCGATGCATTGTTCAGCATCAGCCAGCCGCGCACGCCGTGCTTCAAACTCGGCATCCGGCTGGCCGACGGGCGTATGCCCAGGCTGTTTGCCGAATCCCTGCGCACCGGGGTCTACTTGCGGGTGCTGCAGCAAGGCACCGTCGAAGCGGGCAACACGGTGGATGTAGTCGCCCGGGATCCGCACCGGTTGTCGATCCGCGCGCTGTTCGATGCCTACCTGAAACCCGACGATCCCGTGGCGCTGGAAACCCTCACGCGAGCATTGGAGATTCCCGCGCTGTCGCCGCAATGGCGGGAGCATATCGGCCAGCGACTGGCCCGAAGCGCCAGCCTGAACGCCACACCCGAACTCGTCGATTTGCCGTCGTCCCTTCCCCCGCCCCTCACTCCCAAGGAGACGAAATGAGCCTTCATGTCTTTGCCAGCCTGATCCCGAAAGTCGAACATCGCGCGAGCGTCGAAGCGGCCTTGCGGGATATGGTTCGTGCCTCGCGCGCCGAGCCCGGCAACCGCTGTTACGACCTGTTCACCGATGCCGATGGCGGCGCTGGATTCCATGTATTGGAGACCTATCAAGATCAGGCTGCACTGGAGGCGCATCGCCATAGCGAGCACTACCGCGATTACCGCGCCAAGGTCGGCGACTGGCTGGTCGAGCCGCCGGTGGTCAAGGTACTGAGGGCCCTGGACGCAATAAACGTCTAGCTTTCACCCATGGCGTCGGCAGCTGGTGGCCTGACAGACCTGTTCCTATTGAAGATTCCGTGCGCATGCGGACTCGCAACACATTGGACGGTCGCGGTGCGAATCGACTCCCTGCCGGCCACACCGGACCTTCCGGGAGTGTTCACTGGATCCCGATCCCACCCGTATCGAACCGGGTTTCCGGCAACTCCGACCGCCGCACGACAGCCAACCGCCTGGCCTGGCAGCGCAAACCGAAGCGGAAGTACCGGCTCCTGTTCGCCGCATCCACAGTAAAGTTCTACGTTCCCCTACCGATACCTTGAAGGTAAGCCGTGCACTGGCAGGTTACGGCTGGCACCGTCGGACAGGACAAAGCCGTCGGCAACAAGCGTCTGGCCAGCCAGACGTCCCAGGATACATATCCTTGCCGGGGGGCTTTCAATGCAGTTTCCGTTCGTACCGCTCAAGACGCGCATCGAGTCCTCTGCCCGCAGGTTCTCTGCGCAGTTCCCCGGAAGTTTCGTCCTCGACGAGGGCGACAGCGTACAGATCGGCGAACGCAAGACGCCGGCGTTGCGCAATGGCAGCACCTTGCTCAACCTGAACTTCACGGTGCCAGACCGCTTCAGCACGGAAACTCACGTCACGGCAACCGTGTTTGCGCGCGATGAAGAGGACTTCATCCGGGTCACCACCTCGGTCAGGAAGAAAGATGGCGGACGCGCGGTGGGGACGCTGCTGGACCGGTCTCATCCGGCGTATCCGTTGTTGTTGTCGAAACAGTCCTATACCGGATACGCCACGATTTTCGGCACGCAGTTCATGACCCGCTACGACCCGATCATGGACGGGTCAGGGCGGGTCATCGGCGCGCGTTATGTCGGACTGGACGTGAGCCACATGCACAGTATTGGCACGCCCATGCGCGTAGCCATGGCGACCGCCGTCCTCAATGCTGCGATCGGAACAGTCTTGTGGGCGTCGCTCCCTCCAATGGCACCGGGCGCCGACATTGCCAGGCTCTACATCCTGGGCACGCTGTCATGCCTGATGGTGCCGCTGGCCAGTTACTTCCTGATACAGCGAAACATCCGCCGCCCGATGGCCGAGTGCAAGGAGGCCGCCGGGAAAATTGCTGCCGGTGACCTGAGCGCCCAGGTGCCGGTGGATCGACGTGACGACATCGGCCAGCTGCTGCAAGCCATCAACGGTATCGGCGTTGGGCTGGCGGATGTCGTGCAGAACGTCCGCCAGGCCAGCGACAGCATCCATGCCGCGTCCGGCCAGATTGCCGATGGCACGTCCGATCTCTCTCATCGCACCCAGGGACAGGCGGCAGCCCTCGAGGAGACGGCCTCTGCCATGGAGCAGTTGACCTCCACGGTGAGGCAGAACGCAGAGCATGCCGCCGAGGCCGATCAACTGGTGGCGTCGGCCGCAATACTCGCCAAGGATGGCGGCGATATCGTTGAAAAGATGGTTTCAACGATGGGAAACATCAAGTCCAACTCCCGGCGTATCGAGGATATTGCGGGGATGATCGACAGCATCGCCTTCCAGACCAACATCCTCGCGCTGAATGCCGCCGTGGAGGCTGCCCGGGCGGGCGAGCATGGAAGGGGCTTTGTCGTGGTAGCCAGCGAAGTAAGAGGGCTGGCGCAACGTGCTGCGGTCGCCGCGAAAGAAATCAAGGAGCTGATTACCGTCTCGGTCGACACGGTGGATGCTGGCTCGATATTGGCGAACAACGCTGGCGAGGCGACCAGGAAGATCGCACTCGCGATCCAGAAATCGGCGTTACTGATGAATCATATCTCTACGGCGAGTGCGGAGCAGAGCAAGGGTATCGAGGAGATCGGCTCCGCGATCGAACAAATGGACGAGACGACGCAGAGCAACGCTGCGCTGGTCGAGCAGTCGGAAGCGGCTTCGACCAGCCTGAGAGAGCAGACAGAACGCATGCGCCGGGCGGTGTCGATCTTCAAGACCGCCGACCAGATCGTTTTTCAGCACCCCGGCGCACGGGCTGGCCAGCCCCGTGACCCGGAAATTCCGCTTGCGACCTTGATTCGGGCATCCACGCCCGGCCAGCGCCAGGTGTGATGGGCTGCTGCCCCCTCTGGCTGCGCGCCAGCAAGCCCTCCAAGGGCAGCCGCCGAACGCCTGCAGAGTCATTGTCCTGAGCGAAACCGACCGATAGCGTCCCGCACGCCTGCGGTGCCCATCACGCGTGATGTCGAACGCGTCAATGCGTTTCCGATACACCGTACACGCTATGCTCGCAAGCGTTCCGGCGTCGACACACAGCCCGAGCGCAGTTTCCCGCGAAACAATGTTCTCGTCCTCGGCTGCGGGCGCCGCGCAAGGGACATCATCTGCTGAATCCTCTTATGACGATCACCACACTCGATCCAACCGCCGCGCTCCTTGTCATTGATCTGCAGAAGGGCATCGTGGCCTACCCCACCGCCCACCCGATCGATACCGTGCTGCGCCGCGCCAGCGCCCTGGCCGACGCCTTCCGTCGGCATCGGTTGCCCGTGGTGCTGGTCAGGGTCGATGGCAGCGCGCCGGGCCGCACAGAGCAGGTGCGCCCCGCTGACGAACGTCGCGCCGATTGGACCGAACTGGTGCCTGAGTTGCATCGGCAACCCGATGACCATGTCATCACCAAGCGCAGTTGGGGTGCGTTTACCCGGACCGAACTCGAAGCCCATCTCACTGCGCACGGCGTCACCCAGGTTGTGCTCGCCGGCATCGCCACCAGCATTGGCGTCGAGTCGACCGCGCGCCAGGCCCATGAGCTCGGTTTCCATGTCACCCTCGCCAGCGATGCCATGACCGACTTGAGCCCGGAAGCACACACCAACAGCATCACCCGCATCTTCCCGCGGCTGGGCGAGATCGGCACCAGCGACGAAATCATCGCGCTGCTCGACCGCTCGCCGGCATGATGCTCAACGACAGGCATTGCACCGTTTCGTAGCTGGCCGGATGAAAGGCACCTTCCGCTCGCTCAAAAACCGTAATTACCGGCTATGGGCCGGCGCAAGCTGCTGATTGCCGCCCGAGCGGCGATGGGCGTGCTGGCGCTGGTCGTCATCGGTATCCCGCCCATACCTTCACCACCTCCACCCTCAGACTGGCGCAACTGACCAGCACCCAAGCCATGCGTGGACGCGTGTCCACCAAAATCGACCTGCACGACGGATGTCGTGGAAATTGTGCCTGGGACCGCACCCGTCGCCCGGTCGAATCGGCGTTATTGACCTGGACGGTTCTGGGGCGGATAGTGCAAATTGAGGGTCTGCATGGTCCTCATGCGGATCCGCTTGAAAGCTGATTGAAGGCTTTGCCAGGAGGTCGCCATGAAAATCAGAGTGCATTACACCGTGATCCTTGCGGCGCTGTTGATGGCCGGTGCCAGTGCAGTTTCAGCCGAATCGATATCGCTCAATGCGTTCAAGCCACGGGTGCTGCCGGTATTGGTGCAGGTCGATGCGACCGGCAAGGTTGTCGACGTATCGCCTTCCAGCAAGCTGTCACCCGCGTTTGACCGGCTGCTCCACCAGACACTGGGTGCCATGATCAGCAAGCCGGCGATGTTCAAGGGACACCCGGTGTCCAGCCAGTTCGTGATGAATCTCGCCATGCGCGTCACGCCACGCGCGGATGGCAAATACGACGCGCGATTCGTTTACGTGTCGACCTCGCCGGTTCCCTCGGGATCCTGGTACTGGGTGCACCAGGACGGGGTTCGCCTGGCGCTGGCGCCACAAGGTGGCTTCCTGCCTCGGCAGCGTATTCAACGGCCTCCCGGGGACGATGCTTATCCGGACCGGAACTACACGCCACCCCAACGGCCAGCACCGCCGGCCCAGGCGACCGGCCGCAGCCTGGCGGTTCAGCCAACTTCACGGCCAGGCACGACGCACAACCTGAATTGATGTGGCTTTCCGTGGGCTGGCGGGTTGCATATCTTGCGTGAGCATCGGCTCTTCGTTCCAGACACTCCCCCGCGGGGGAGATAAGAAAAAGCCCGCCGGAACCGGCGGGCTTTTTCATCTCATGTCACATCAACGGAGCGCGTCGCGTCTCAACCCAGCAAGACCCGGTTCATCCGCTGCACGAACGCTGCCGGGTCCGGCAACTGCGCGCCCGCGGCAATCTCCGCCTGCTCCAGCAGCAAGGTGGCGAGGTCGCCGGCCTTGGCTTCGTCGGCTTCGGTTTCCACCCGCTTGACCAGGGCGTGCGCCGGGTTGATCTCCAGCGTCGGCTTGCTCTCGGGCATCTCCTGACCGGCTTCGCGCAGCAGACGGGCCAGATGCGGTGCCATCTCGTAATCGCTGAGGGCCAGGCATGATGGCGAGTCGGTGAGACGCGCGGAGACCTTGACCTCGCCCACGCGGTCGCCCAGCAGTTCCTTGAGCTTCTTGAGCAGAGGCTCGGCCTCCTTGGTGGCCTCTTCCTGCTTTTTCTTGTCGGCCTCGTCCAGCGGCAGCTCACCCTTGGCAACGTTTTGCAGTTTCTTGCCAGCGTATTCGCTGAGGCTGCCAAGCATCCATTCGTCGATGCGGTCGAACATCAGCAGCACTTCAGTACCCTTGGCCTTGAACGCTTCCAGCTGGGGGCTGCCCAGCGCCGCGGCGTAGCTGTCGGCGGTGATGAACCAGATCTTTTCCTGGGCGACCGGCATCCGGCCGATGTAGTCGTCCAACGCGACGATTTGCGCGGCACCGTCACCCTTCGTGGAGGCAAACCGCAACAGCTTGGCGATGCGCTCCCGGTTGTTGGCGTCCTCGCTGATGCCCTCCTTGAGGGTGTTGCCGAAGGCCTTGTAGAAGGTGGCGAATTTTTCCGGCTCGTTCCTGGCCAGCTTTTCGATCAGGTCGAGTACCCGCTTGACGCAGGCGCCCTTGATACGATCGAGCTGGCGGTTCTGTTGCAGCAGCTCGCGGCTGACGTTGAGCGGCAGGTCGTCGGCGTCGACCACCCCGCGTACGAAGCGCAGGTAGTTGGGTAGCAGCTCCTCGGCGGCGTCCATCACGAACACGCGCTTGATGTACAACTTCAGCCCCTTGCGCTCGTCGCGGCCGCCCATCATCAGGTCGAACGGCGGCTGTGAGGGGATATAAAGCAAGGTGGTGAAGCTCTGGCTGCCCTCGACGCGGTTGTGCGACCACGCCAGCGCATCGTTGAAGTCATGACCGAGCGACTTGTAGAAACTCTGGTAGTCCTCATCGGAAATCTCGGCCTTCGGCTTGGTCCACAGCGCCGAGGCGGCATTGATGGTCTCCCATTCGTCGGTCGGCTTGTCGTCCTTCTCGATCGGCATGCGGATCGGGAACGCCACGTGATCCGAATAGCGGGTGACCAGCGATCGCAGCTGCCAGCGCTTGAGGAACTCGTCCTCGTCCGCCTTCAGGTGCAGGATGACGGCGGTGCCGCGCTCGGCCGACGCCACCTGCTCCAGCGAATATTCGCCCTTGCCGTCACTGGCCCATTTCACGCCCTCATCGGCCGCGGCATCGGCACGACGGGTGATGACCGTCACCTTGTCGGCGACCACGAAGGCGGAATAGAAGCCCACACCGAACTGGCCAATCAACCGCGCGTCGGCCTTCTGCTCGCCCGACATCGCCTCGAGGAAACGCCGGGTGCCGGAGCTTGCGATGGTGCCGATATTGGCCACCACTTCGTCGCGGCTCATGCCGATGCCGTTGTCGCGCACGGTGACGGTACGTGCCTCGGGGTCCCAGCTCACATCGATCTGCAGCTCGCTGTCGCCGGCGGAAAGCTCGGGATTGGCGATCGACTCGAAGCGTAGCTTGTCGCAGGCGTCGGAGGCATTGGAGATCAACTCGCGCAGGAAGATCTCCTTGTGTGAGTAAAGCGAATGGGTGACCAGATGCAGGACCTGGGCGACTTCAGCTTCGAATTTGCGGGTTTCAGCGGGTGCATTCATGGGTAATGACTCTCATCAGACTTCAAGGGCAAGGATGAAACAAAGCGTGGGGTGTACAGCGCTGCCGGCGCCAAGCCGACCCGATCCGACGAACAGGGAATTCACGGTCAGGTGCCGCGCTGCAGGGCTGCAATGCGCTCCTCCAGCGGTGGATGGCTCATGAACAGGCGCCTGAAGCCATCGGCCAGCGGCCCGGAAATACCGAAGGCGGCGATCGTGTCGGGCAGCGTGCTCTTACCATGGTTGCCTTGCAACCGCTGCAAGGCGGATACCATCGCACCGCGACCGGCGAATTTCGCACCCGCCGCATCGGCACGGAACTCACGCCAGCGCGAAAAGGCCGCGACGACCATCGAGGCCAACAGGCCGAACACCACCTGCAACACCATCACCACCACGAAATAGCCCAGGCCACCACCGCGGTTGTCGCCGCGTCCGCCGGACAGCCAGCTGTCGACCACGTTGCCGACGATTCGTGCAGCGACGATCACCAGTGTGTTCAATACGCCCTGGATCAGGGTCAGCGTGACCATGTCGCCGTTGGCCACGTGCCCGATTTCGTGGCCGAGCACGGCAGTGACCTGCTCGCGATTCATCTGCTCCAGCAAGCCGCTGCTGACGGCTACCAGCGATTTGTTCCTGGTCATGCCGGTGGCGAAGGCATTCATCTCCGGCGCGTCGTAGATCGCCACCTCGGGCATGCCGATGCCGGCGGCTTGCGCGTGACGGCGTACGGTATCGACCAGCCAGCGCTCGGCTTCAGTCTGCGGATTCTCGATCACCCGCGCACCGGTGGAGCGCTTGGCCAGCCACTTCGACATCGCCAGCGAGATGAACGCGCCGCCCATGCCGAACACCGCAGCAAACAGCAGCAAGCCGGTCATGCCGCCGTAGCCACGGCTGGCAACCATCTGATCGATGCCGAACAGATGCGCCACGATGCTCAGCAGCAGCAGCACGGCAATATTGGTCCCGATGAACAATGCGATGCGACGCATGGCTGTCTCTCCGGCAGTCATTGAGCAACACGGCAGTTGCCGCTACCGAGTATTCGGGGCAGGCCGCGGCGGTTTCAAGGGCACGGCGGCGCATCGGTGCACACCGCCGAGGCCGGCCGTCTCTTTCTGTCACTTGGGTCGCAGCCGGCCGAAGTCCACTCAGAAGGTTGGGAAAATATCGAACGCCGCAGCGAGCGCGTCGCCAAGGGGCCGTGACAAAGTGAGTGGTGAAGAAATTCGAGCAGTTTGGTGAACCAAATGACCCGTGTTTTACCGCAGCGCGCCGCCGACACGGGCATCTGACGGCGATCGCAGTAGGTCGGCGAGTTTTTCACAACCTCTCACACCAGCAGCCTGTCGGGCTTTGCGGGTCGAGGCGAGCATCCGGCCGTGCGAGGACAGATATCTGAGATTCGCCGGCTCACGGTGGCTCTACGGGCAAGAAGCGGCAAAACCATGGACCGCACAGGTGGATTCGCCGATCGACCGACCGGTGTCCGACAGACTGCTAAAATATCGGCATGACATATCGCGGTCGCTTCGCGCCCTCACCGACTGGCCCGCTGCATTTCGGCTCGCTGGTGGCGGCGCTCGGCAGCTGGTTGTGCGCACGGCATGCCGGCGGCCAGTGGCTGGTGCGGGTGGAGGACATCGACCCGCCGCGGGAGGTGGCCGGCGCGGCTGACCAGATCCTCGCCACGCTGCCCGCCTTCGGTCTGCTGGCCGATGCCCCACCGCTGTTCCAGTCGCAGCGGATCGCCGCCTACGATGCCGCGTTCGAACAGCTTCGCGACAACGACCACCTGTTTCCCTGCTGGTGCAGTCGTCGCGTGCTCGTAGCCAGTGGCGGCATTCATCGCGACGGTCGCTGCCTCACTGCAGTCGATCCTCAGCGGCCTCCGGCCTGGCGGCTGCGCGTACCCGACGTCGAGGTGAGTTTTCCCGATGCCCTGCATGGACCGCAGCGCGAGAGTCTGCGCCAGCGCGTCGGGGATTTCGTGATACGCCGCGCGGAAGGGTTCTATTCCTACCAGCTGGCCTGCGTGGTGGACGATGCCTTTCAGGGTATCAGCGAAGTCGTCCGCGGCACCGACCTGCTCGATTCCACGACTCGCCAGATCTGGCTGCAGCGCTGTCTCGGCCTGTCCACACCGCGCTACCGGCACCTGCCGCTGGTACAGGACCAGCACGGTCGCAAGCTTTCCAAATCCACCCGGGCATGGCCGCTTGATCCAACCGACCCGATACCGGCGTTGCGCCGCGCGCTGGCCTTCCTGCAACGGCCGTTTCCAGCCAGGGCACACGATGTCGAAACCCTCCTCGTTGCCGCACTTGAGGGCTTTTCTCCGACACTTTTATCGCATTGCAGCGGTCATTCCGTTGACTGAAGCGCTATAAAGGAAGTCAGCAAACTGTCGGACTCTGATGGTCGAGGCGAAAATTCGACTGCACGGCGGCAGCTTTTCGGCGATTCGCCGACCCATCGTGGTTCCGTGGGGCGGCAATCGACGGAAATATGGACCGTATACGGATTCGAAGATCGACCGGCCAAAGTCCGACGGCCTCCCCGGCATCAGCCGCTCGCCACGCCACACGGCAAGATCGTGGTCGCGGATGACAGCATGCCCCGCACCACGCTTCACCTCACTGGAGATTCGCGACATGACACAACGCACGGCATTGGTTACCGGTGGCACCGGCGGCATCGGCAGCGCCATCATCCGCTATCTGGCGGACCAAGGGCACCGGGTTGCCACCAACTACCGTGATCCGGACAAGGCGGAGAGCTGGCGCAAGGCCATGGCCAGCGCTGGTGTCGAGGTCTGCATGGTGCAGGGCGACGTGACCGATCCGGCCGCATGCGAGGCCATGGTCCGCAAAGTCGAGGAAAAATGCGGCCCGGTGGATATTCTGGTCAACAACGCCGGCATCACCCGCGACACCACGTTCCACAAGATGGACTACGCGCAGTGGATGGACGTGATCAACGCCAACCTCAACTCCTGCTTCAACGTAACCCGCGCGGTGATCGAGGGCATGCGCGCGCGCAAGTGGGGCCGGATCGTGCAGATCAGCTCGATCAACGGTCAGAAAGGGCAGTACGGCCAGGCCAACTACGCCGCCGCCAAAGCCGGCATGCACGGCTTCTCGATCTCGCTGGCGCAGGAAAACGCCAAATTCGGCATTACCGTCAACACGGTGTCACCCGGCTATGTCGGTACCGACATGGTGATGGCCGTGCCGGAGGAAGTGCGCGCGAAGATCGTGGCGCAAATCCCGGTCGGCCGTCTGGGCAAGCCGGAGGAGATCGCCCACGCTGTGGCGTTCTTTACCGGCGAGCAAGCCAGCTGGATCACCGGCGCGAACCTCGCCATCAACGGTGGCCATTACATGGGCTGGTAGGCCCCGCCGGGGCTGCGCTGGCGCGCAACCGTGGCGGGGCACCGAGGTGACATCGCCTCGCTTGTTGAGCTCATTCACGCCTTGCCCGACCCCACCGGGAGACCCGGCATGTGCCGAAGTCCCAGGCCGGTGCGGCTGGCAACCCGATAATTGGGTTGCCAGCCGCACCGGGTACGTAGCTTGCCGGATCCATGCGGTAATCGCATTGGAATCGTCACAGAAAAATTCCAAACTCCATGGTTTTCGCTGCCAGGCACGAAAGCTCTTGTTATGGCATGTCGGTCGGTGGTAGAACCGAAAAGCACAATGACATGGAGGGTTCATCGTGAAGCAGCACAGCTTTCCCGGTTGCGTCCTGGGGTCTGCACTGCTGATTGCAGCAATCATCTTGCTGCCAGTTCCTGCCTTTGCCAACAGCGTTCAGTCGCAAACCGTTTCGAAATCGACCTCGGATACCGCGTCAAGCGCGCGGACTGCGCCCACCTACGACACGGATCCGGCAGTCGGGACCTTCCCCAACGGGGGTTACAACACGCCGGAAGCCGACGCACGACCCGGCGAGTATTATTTCAGGCTGGCCGTGCGCGCTTTCCAGAAGAAGCAATACAAGTTCGCCATCGACATGTACAAGGTGGCTGCCTCCTGGGCGTACAAACCCGCCGAATACAACCTCGGCGTCATGTATTTCCGTGGGCAGGGAGTCGCGGCAGATCGTCCCCGCGGCACGGCGTGGATGGTGCTTGCCGCGGAACGTAACGACCCGCGCTACGCAAAAGCGCGCAACCTGATGGTCAACCTTCTCAGCAACGCCGAGTTTGCCCGGGCAGACACCTTGTTCGGACAACTGAAGCCGACCTATGGCGACAAGGTAGCCCTGCATCGTGCCAAGGTCCGCTGGGCCTATGTACGTTCGCACATGACCGGATCGCGCGTGGGTGGTACTGCCGGACCGTTACGGGTTGGCGCAGCAGGTGGCGGCTCGAACAGCCCTGCAGGAGGTGTGCAGGGCACGCTGTCCGCCAGCCTCGAGCATAGTGACTCCACCGGCTTCGACATAACCGGTGGCCAGGACACTGATGGCTCCATCGCCTATCGACAATTCCGGCAAAGCAACAATCCCTACGACCCGAAGTTCCGGAACAAACTGGCACCAACCACCTCGATCGGTGCGTTGAAACAGGTCCGCAGGAAGGACACCGGAAAAACCGTGAACAAGGACGCCGATACGGCTGGCAACCCGTAAGCCGCAAACCTCGCAAGGGTGTCGAAGCGAAGCCGACTCTGCCGCCAATGAGCTCAGCCGCGATCCAGCAGCTTCTCCAGTACCTTGCCGACCGCGGCGAACGCGAACGTACCGGTGACGTGGGTGGCGGCGCCGAGGCCGCCGCCGCAGGCGAGATTCAAGGCGTCGCCCCCTGGAGGCCGCTTGCCGCAGACGCTGCCGTCCGGCTGCGGGTACTGCACGTTCTGCAACGAGTACACCGCCGAAACACCGAAGTAGCGGTCCGGATTGCGCGGAAAACGGAAGTCGCTGCGGAGCTTTTTGCGGATCAGGCTGAACATCGCATCGTGCTCGGTGCGTGACAGGTCGCGCACGCGGATCTGGGTAGCATCGGTACGCCCACCGGCCGAACCGACGCTGACGATCGGCAGCTTGCGCCGGCGGCACCAGGCGATGGTTTCCAGCTTCACGCGGAAGGCATCGCAGGCATCGAGCACCACGTCGTAACCGCGATCCAGCAGTTCATCCAGCGTCGACGGGGTGAGAAACCGCTCGATCGCCTCCAGCCGGATGGTCGGGTTGATCGCATGCGCACGGGCCGCGATCACGCCGACCTTGGGCTTGCCGAACTCGCCGTCCAGCGCATGCAGCTGGCGATTGGTGTTGGATACGCAGACCTCGTCGGCATCGATCAGCGTGAGCCGGCCCACGCCGCTGCGCGCCAGCGCCTCGGCCGCCCAGGAACCCACGCCACCGACGCCGATCACGCAGACATGCGCATGCGCCAGCCTGCTCACGCTGCCGCCGCCATAGAGTCGCTCCACGCCTTCGAAGCGATCCGCCGGCACGTTCGTCTCACTCATGGACGGCACGCCGTCCGGCGCAAACCGCATCTTTTCGAAAACCCACTGTGCTGACCCGCTGCCTGATGCAGGTGGCATTTTACCGTGATTGCATGGTTCGAACGCATCCGCCCGGGTTATCCTGACGCCACCGTGAGTGCCGATGGATTTCTCGATGCGTGCCATTCTGTTGCTTGTTCTGGGCCTGGTGATCGGCATCATCGGCACCGTCAATGTGGTGGGTGCGCTGAATGCGCGCAACCCGATGCCCCGTGCGGTGATGGTCACCATGAACTACCACCTCGGCGCACTCAAGCAGGCGATCAAGGCCAAACAGTGCAAGGCGGTCGACATCCAGCGCCATCTGGCTCGGCTGCAATCCACTGCCACCGACATCGTGCCGGTGTTCGGGATGACCGAGAAACCCTTCCTCGATGACGCCGAAAACCTGCAGACGCGCCTGCAACACGCCCTGCAAGCCGCACCGTCCGACTGCACCGCACTGACCGCCGCGATCAAACCGGTCGGCGAAGCCTGCAAAACCTGCCATCAGCGCTATCGCTGAGGTAACAGCGTCTCAAAAGCTGAGCTTGCCGCGCAGCATCTGGCCATACATCACCCAGTCACCGAGCAGACTGTAGAGCGGATGTTTGAAGGTAGCCGGTCGGTTTTTCTCGTAAACGTAGTGGCCGAGCCAGGCGAAGCCGTAGCCCGCCAGGGGCACCAGCCACAACCAGCGCCACTGCGCCGACAGGGCTGCAAGCAGGACGATCGCGATCACCAGGCTGCTGCCGATGAAATGCATCCTGCGGCACAGACGATGGCCATGCTCGCTGAGGTAGTACGGATAAAACTGCGCGAAGCTGGCGTATCCGGACATGGCAACACTCCTCGAGGACCTGACCGATTCTGCCACGCTTCGCCACCGCGCCGTGGCAAACAGGCCGACCTGGCGATCCGCCATGATTCGGACCTCGACTGTCCGGAGGCTGCCGGTCCTGGATGATCGAAGCGAGAATGTGGCGGCGCGAGGACAGCTTTTCGACGATTCGCCGACCCATGGTGGCTCCTTCGGGCAGGAATCGGCGGAAATATGAACCGTGCAGGCGGATTCGCAGATCGGTCGATCGAAGCCCGGCCGCTTCCTATGGCAATGGGATGAAGTCGTCCTCATCCCCCGGAACCCGGGCGAAGCGCCCGGCAACCCAGTCGGCCTTCGCCTGCTCGATCCGCACGGGGGTGCTGGCGACGAAGTTCCACCACAGATGCCGCTCGCCATCCAGTGGCGCACCGCCAAACGCGACAAGCCGACTGGCCTCGCGGGCACGCACGGTGGGCGCCGTCGGCCCGGACTGCACCGCCATCTGAGTCGCTTCCAGCGCCAGATCACTCCAGCTGACGGCACCCTCGACCACATGGATGCCGCGCTCCACATGTTCCAGTGGCAAGGTCAGTTCGGCGCCAGCGGACAACTGCACGTCCAGCAGGAACATCGGCGCAAACACCGCGACCGGCGACATCCTGCCGTAAGCGGTGCCGGCGATCAGTACCGCTTGCGCACCCGGCAGGTCGACACGTGGCAACTGCTCCGCTTCGACATGGTAAAACGCGGGTGCGACCTCGGCATCGGCCTGTGGCAAAGCCACCCAGACCTGCACACCATGCAGGGTCTGTCCATCGCGACGCTGATCGGGTGGGGTACGTTCCGAATGCACGATGCCGCGGCCGGCGGTCATCCAGTTCACCTCGCCGGGACGGATGTCGGCCAGGCTGCCGAGGCTGTCGCGATGACGAATCACTCCGTCGAACAGCCAGGTGATGGTGGCCAGACCGATATGCGGATGTGGCCGTACATCCATGCCCTTGCCTGCTTCAAACCGCGCCGGACCGATATGGTCGAAAAAAACCAACGGCCCCACATGCCGCGACTGCAGCGCAGGCAACATGCGTCGCACGCTGAAGCCATCGCCAAGGTCGTGCACGTGCCCATCAATCCGTGTCGGAACCCTGCTCATACCCTGCTCCCCCGGTTACCAGGCGCGCTGATATTGAGGCGGCGCCTCGATATTCGCGCCCAGCTGCTGCGCCGCCCGGCGCGGAAAATACGGGTCACGCAGACTTTCCCGCGCCGTCAACACCACATCGGCCGCGCCACTGGCCACGATCTCCGCTGCCTGCTCGGGCTCGGTGATCAAGCCTACCGCACCGGTAGCGATATCGGCTTCGCGCCGGATGCGCGCCGCAAACGGCACCTGGTAGCCCGGCTCCAGCGGGATGCTCACTTTCGGCAGCAAGCCGCCGCTGGACACATCGATCAGATCCACACCGAGCGGCTTCACCTGCTTCGCCAGCTGCACGCTTTGTTCGATCGTCCAGCCGGCCCCGTGTTCGGCCCAGTCGGTGGCCGAAATACGCAGCCACAACGGCAACTCGGCTGGCCAGACTTCGCGTACCGCCATGATCACCTCGCGTACCAGACGCGTGCGGTTTTCGAAACTGCCGCCGTAGCGATCATCACGCTGATTGCTCAAGGGCGACAGGAACTGATGCAACAGGTAGCCGTGTGCCGCGTGCAACTCGACCAGCTCGAATCCCGCCGCCAGCGCCCGTTGTGCTGCGTCACGGAAATCCGTAATCACGGCCTGAGTCCCATCATCGTCCAGTGCCTCGGGCGTGTGCCAGCCATTGTCGAACGGCAATGCCGAAGGCGCCACCGTGCGCCAGTCGCCTTGTCCGCTTGGCACCGGGCCGTGCCCCTCCCACGGTCGCAGCGTGCTGGCCTTGCGCCCGGCGTGCGCCAGTTGCACACCGGCGATCGCACCATGCTGTTTGATGAAGCGGGTGATCGGTTGCCATGCATCGCCCTGGGCCTGGTTCCACAGGCCGGTGTCCTGCGGCGAGATGCGTCCCCGTGCGGATACCGCCGTAGCCTCGGCGATCACCAGCGCCGCGCCGCCGACGGCACGGCTACCCAGATGGACCAGGTGCCAGTCATCAGGAACCCCGTCGGTGGCCGAGTACTGGCACATCGGCGCCACCACGAGACGATGGCGCAGGGTGAGGCTGCGCTGGGCAAAGGGTTCAAACAGATTCATCGGTGACTCCGGCAGGGCATGAACCTCCCAGATGCTGGCAGGTTAGCGCGGTATCAAGCCACGATGCGGTGATGAACGCTCAGTTCTGCTGATGCAGCCAATGAGCGATCCGGCTGGCGACCGGCAGCGGCGCTTTCATCCAGCCAAAATGATCGGCGTCACGACCGTCCAGATGCTGCGATGTGATCGTTTCCACCTGCTGCGTGGCCTGTGGCATCTTGCCCAGCAACCAGGCCAGCGATGACGCCGGCACCATCCAGTCATCGCGCAAGCGGATACCCAGCACCGGCAACTGCAGCGCATGCAGCTGCTGCTCGAAATCCTGCCTCATACCATCCGCTGCGTAGTGCCCCTGTCGACCGCTGCGCGCCCAGTCGGCGATCAGGCCACGTGCTTCGTTGCCGCCGAAGCCGATGCGGCGACCCGGCAGGTAACCGACCAGTTGCGCCAGCCACGGTGCGGCGGTATAGGCCGCGGCGAGCAGCCAGCCGTTCCGATAACAGCGCCAGTACGGCGACCCGCTGGCCACCAGCAACAGGCCCGCATGCTCAGCGGGATGCAGCCCGGCGTACAGCGCGGCCAGCTGCCCGCCCAGACTGTGACCGCCCAGCCAGCAGGTCGCCGTTGACCAACGGGCCCGCAGCGCCGCCATGGCGGACGGCAGGTCATCCAGCAACAATTCCCGATACCCCCAGTTGCAGCGCCGCCCCGCCCTCCAAGTGCTGGAGCCGATGCCACGCCACTCATGGATCGCCACGCCTATGCCTCTTGTGGCCAGCGCCTCGGCAAGTGATACATAGTGCCGTGCAGGCACCCCCAAAGCCGGCAACCAGTACAGCATCTGATCCCACTCAGCGGTGGGATGCACACATAACAGTTCGAATCGGGAGCCGTCGGCGGCAGTGACGGCGAGCAGGGACTGTCCGATACCCGCACCGACGTCCCGCGTGTTCACCGCAAACCGGTCCTTTTCAGCCAAGGCCCGGATATCCGACAGCATGATACGTCGACAACAATCGGGGAGGGGGCCGGAATCCTCCGGCCCCCTCCCACACCACAAGCAGGTGCGCCCTGCCGGGCGCACCGATAAAAAAGGCCGGCAAAAGCCGGCCTCTCCCTGAAATTTTCAGGCAATCAGACTGCCGTGACATCTTCGGCCTGCAGACCCTTCTGGCCAGTGACCACCTTGAAACTGACCTTCTGCCCTTCCTGCAGGCTCTTGAAACCCGAGCCGGTGATGGCACGGAAATGCACGAACACGTCAGGGCCACTCTCACGGCTTATAAAACCGAAACCCTTGGCGTCGTTGAACCACTTGACTGTACCTACTTCACGATCCGACATGACTCACTCCGATCCATTCCAGACGCTGAGACAAAACGGCCCCACGGGCCGACGACTTACTGGGCATGCCGGGGTCGGGTGTAACGATGCGGATTCGGGAACCCCAACACCGGGCACGCACGCAGCCGAGCAGACGCAGCATCTCAAGCATAACGGATTTCAGACACACGGGTGATTTGTCAAGCGATTATTTATCGCACATGTCGATTCGTGAAAGTCGGACGACGGAGGGGTCGGAGGTTGGGGGAATATCGAACGCCGTAGCGGGAGCATCGCCAGGCGTTCGTGGCAAGGTGCGCCGTGGGCAAATTCGGGGGTTTAGCCAAACAAATGGCCCGGATTCGCCTGCCGCACGCGGCCGACATGGGCAGCTGACGGCGATCGCCGTAGGCGCGGGATTTTTTCTCAGCCTCTCAGCCTTTACCTCAAAAACCGCTGGCTCCACCGCCCCTGCGCTGCGGCTTGCGCGCAGCCGTGGCCAATATCAGCGCCACACCGGATTTCCAGATCTCTTTACGTCGTTGGCCCTCTGGTGTGAATATGGATTGAATGCCATCCCGTACCCATACGCAGCCACTCAACCGGTGCCTGCTACAAATCCCGCGAGGAGAATGTCGATGATGCCCATGCCTTCCCGCCGAGCTGTTTTCGCGCTGCTGGGCAGCCTGGCCCTGGCGGCCTGTTCCAATCGGCTGTTCACCCGGTCCACAACCGCCCCCCCTCATGCTTCTACAGCCACCACCACTCATTCCGCTGGTCGGCAGCGTCCGCAAGTTGCAAGCGCCTCCTCAGCCAAGACCAGCAAGGCGCCCCTGCCGGACAGGACAGGCATCGCAGCCTGTGACGACTACCTTTCCAGCTACCTGGCCTGTCACCGTGCTGCGGCGATTTTTCCACCCAGCCAATTGCAGGCTCGCTACGAGGCGATGCGGATCAATTTGCTGCGCGACTCGATGAACCCGAAAATCCGCCCGCAACTGGCGGCGCGCTGCAACTCGCTGGCCACCCAGTTGCGCCAGGCCTTGCACGGCAAATCCTGCGACGTGAATCCCGCACCGACCGCCAGCAGCCCTTAGCCGGCGTCCTCCATTCAGCCTGCGCCGGCGCGCCAAGCTGCACGCAGCAGCTTCGCCAATCCGGCAGGTTGTACGCGGCCGAGGAGGATTTCCGGGGTGTCGTGCCAACCGGCGAAACGTGCAATGGTTGCAGCCAGCGCCTTCACCAGAACCGCATCGGGTGCTGGCATCGATTCGAGCCGCAACGACTTGATCTCGAACAGTCCCTCGCGCCGATGTGCCTTGGCATCCATCCGCCCCACCAGGGCGCCTCGATGCAGGATCGGCAAGACAAAATAGCCATGGCGTCGGCGTGCCTGCGGGGTATAGCACTCCAGCGCATAGTCGAAATCGAACATCGCCCGCAGCCTGACCCGATCCCAGACCAGCGGATCGAACGGCGACAGCAGCGCGGTATGGGTCGCCCGCAAGTGACCTCGACGGACGCTCGCGAGCCGATCGGCATGGTCACGATGCACATAGCCCGGCGAAGTCCAGCCCTGCACCGACACCTCAAGCAACTCGCCACTGGCCAGCAACGGCGCCAACTCCTGCTCAGTCACGGCCGGGCGCAACCGGTGATAATCAGCAATCCAGGCGGCCGGGCTTACCCCCAGAGCACGCACACTGTCAACGATGAAACGCTGCCGCTGCAGCGTCGCCGGGAGATGCGCCGTGGCCGGATCGAAAGCCGGATCAAGGCCGGCCAATACCGTTTCGGCAAGATCGTAAACGCGCTGAAAACGCTCACGCCGGCTTACCATCAACTTACCCAATGCAAACCAGGCTTCCAGCCAGCGCTTCTCCGGTTTCCACGCCCACCAACCGGGCGTGCCGGCATGTTCTCCCTGACGGGAAAAGTCCGCCGCGCGGACCGGACCGTTGCGGCGTATGCCTGCCAGCAACCGGTCCATGTCTGTACGCTGCTCGCGATACATCCGCTCGGCGTTCCGATACGCCCAATGGTGTCGCCGATGCGCGAACGCACTTCGATGCAGACCGATGTCCGATGCGGCCACAAAGCAGGCCTCGTGAGCCCAGCATTCAGCCAGGCGCCCCTGCGCCAACGCCTCGTCGAGCCAAGCCATGGGAAAAGCTCCGAGGCGAGCGTGCAGTACGAGGTAGGGGCTGCGGGCGATCACCTGGATGGTATCGATCTGCAACAGCCGCATGCGTTCCACCATCGCCACCAGATCCTGGCGGCGGGCAAGCCGTTTCACCGGCTGCAACAAGCCCTGTGCCGCCAGTTGCAACCGCCGTGCCTGGGCCAGGGTGATGGTTGCGTGATTGGCTGAAGCCCCGCTCAACGGCACATTCCACTCACCGAATTTTCGACATCACCTTGAGGCGGCATTTACAAAACCCTTGCTAATTTCACTTCGGTCTCAGCGCCGGGTCGGAGCCTTGGTGTATCGGTCAAGGACGCCGGCACTGATTTTTCCTGGCATTTTGGCATGGAGTATCGATCATGAAATCCCACAATCCCTTGTTGTACGCCACGGCCGCTGCGGCTCTGCTGTTTGCCGGTGCGGCGCTGGCCCAAAGCACCCCGCCCGCCCCAGCCGACGGCCAGTCGAGCGATCAGGCGACTTATCAGACACCTCAGGGCGAGGTAGTGATAAAGAGCGTCCCCGCACCCACGCCGACGGCTGGTCCGGCGCCGACGTTCAAGCAGCTTTCCGATGGTGGCGAGGCCATCACCTCGGCGCAGGCAGCCGCCTACCCTCCGCTGGCCAACGACTTCCTGTACGTCGATGGCGATCACAACGGCAGTATCAACAAGACCGAGTACAACCGCTGGGTCAAGCAACTGCAGCAGACCTCAGGACAGTAATTCGCGACTCCGGCAACGGAGTATTGCTTGCTGACAGCTGATTCCCCGCATGCTGCATCCTCGCTTCCACAGATCCGTATCAGATGGCCGTTTACGGCTGGGGGCAGCAAGTTTTTGCTTGACCCACATCCCTCAAGCATAGCGATCTCAAGCCATTCTCCCAACGGGGGTGCAGCAGATGGGTGATCAGGACTTCCTCCGTGGCAGCCCGTGCCTGGCGTAGGGCGGGCACGGGCTGCCGGCCCTGAGCGGATCGTCATCGTGAAGATCGGCGGACGGTGCCCGCCCTACGCCGCGGCGGAAAACGGGCTTCCGGATTCCCCCGTGCAGCATCCTCAAACGGATCCAGGCCCCACGAGCCAGGCACGCCCATGCTATGCGTGCAAAAACGTGCGCCGACGCCGAGGGAAGATACGGTCGGTGCGTTAGACTTCCGTGCCGATTACCCGCGCACAGGCTCCGGAATCCACGATGAAGTCACCTCGTACTGTCGTGCCACTGGCATGGCTGGCATGCATGCTCGCCACGCTCAGCCATGCACAGAATCCGCAACCCAACGACATCCGCGCCTGCACAGCAATCGCGAGCGACGCGTTGCGGCTGGCCTGTTACGACCAGGCCAGCGGCCGCGTAAACCTGCCGGTTGCCCACAAGCGCACCGACATACACTCTCTGGCGCCAGGGGTATTCAGCCGCGACACGCATGTCACGCCGGCAGCGACACTCGCCGGCGACGGCGTGCAGCCGTTGTCGCTGCTCGACAGCCGTTGGGAGCTGAGTCGGGAAAGCAAGCTCGGCACGTTCAATATCCGCGGTTACAAACCGGTCTATTTCCTGCCGTTCTTTGCCAGCAGCAACCAGAACCGTCTTCCGCACAGCCCGAATCCCGACAATACCGTGCAGCAGAGCATGCCGCTGCAAAACATCGAGTCGAAGTTCCAGCTGAGCCTGAAGACCAAGGTCTGGCAAGGAGTGTTCGGCAATGCCGGCGACCTGTGGGTGGCCTATACCCAGTCCTCGCGCTGGCAGGTCTACAACAAGCGACTGTCGCGACCGTTCCGGGAGACCAACTACGAGCCCGAGGCGATGCTGGTATTCGACACCCATTACGAGGTGCTCGGCTGGACCGGCCGCCTGCTCGGTATCGGTATCAATCATCAGTCCAACGGTCGCAGCAACCCCTTGTCGCGCAGCTGGAATCGCGTCATCGCCGACATCGGTTTCGAGCGCAAAGGCTGGACCGTGATGATCCGCCCCTGGTGGCGCATCCCGGAAACCCGCCGCACCAATGACAATCCGGATATCAGCGACTACATGGGTCGCGGCGAGGTCCAGATCGTGCACGAGTGGCATGGCCAGGAGTTCGGCCTGATGCTGCGTGACTCGCTACGTGGCGGTCGTCGCCAGCACGGCGCCGCACAGTTGACCTGGAGCTTCCCGCTGGCCGGCAATGTGCGTGGCTACATGGAGCTGTTCAAGGGCTACGGCGAAAGCCTGATCGACTACAACCACAATGCCACGTATCTCGGACTGGGTATTTCCCTGCTCGACTGGTATTGACCGGAGCGCAACGGAAAAAGCCCCGGTGACACAAGATCTCCCGGGGCTCTGGTGTCACTGCGGCGTCGCTCAGTGGTTGTGAAAATATCGAACGCTGCAGCGCGCCGCCGACACAGGCATCTGACGGCGATCGCAGCAGGCGGGCAAAGTTTTCACAACCTCTCAGTGCTGATGACCGCCTTCGCCGTGCACATGACCGTGCTCCAGCTCTTCGGCACTGGCATCGCGCACATCGGTTACCTCGATGGCGAAATGCAGGGTCTTGCCGGCCAGCGGGTGGTTGCCGTCGATGAATACCGTATCGCCCTCCACCTTGCTGACCGTGACATTGATTTCGCCCTGCGGGCCTCGCCCCTGGAACTGCATGCCAGGCTGGATGTCCTCGACACCCTGGAAGGCCGCCTTCGGCACTTCCTGCATCAGTTCGGCGTGGTGCACGCCGTAACCCTCCTCCGGCGCCACCTTGGCGTCAAACTTGTCACCGGCCACACGACCCTCCATCTGCTTCTCCAGCCCGGGAACGATCTGACCGCTGCCGTGGAGGTAGGTCAACGGATCCCGACCTTCGGAGCTGTCGATGACCTGACCCTCGTCGTCGGTCAGCGTGTAGTGGAAGGCGGCAACGGCGTTTTGGGCAATCTGCATGAATGTCTCGCGAATAAGGGGTAAGTCCGTCGACCAGATGCCGACACGAAGGGACAAGGTTAACAGAACAAGCCGATCGGGCCGATGCAGGGGTTGTCGCGATTGGCGATACTGCCGCCATGAATCTGCTTGCCCGCCCCCGAATTCACTGCATCGCGGTCGCCCTGCTGCTGATGGCTGCCAGCGCCACCGGCCCCTCGGCGCTGGCCGCAACCCAAACCTCTGCGCCGGGTGCAAGAACCCTTGCCGGCCTTGGGCGCCAGATCAAAGCCGTCATCGCTCAACCGCGGTTTGCCGCCGCACGGCGGGGCATTGCGGTGGTCTCGCTGGACACCGGTCGCACGCTTTACGCCCACCATCCCGATCGCCTGCTGCAACCCGCATCCACCGCCAAGTTGTTCACCGCTGCACTGAGTCTGGCCACGCTCGGCGCGGACTACCGCATTCCGACCCGATTGCTGGCCCGCGGCGCGATCCGGCATGGCAGTCTGGCCGGCCCGCTGATTCTCTACGGCATGGGCGACCCGACACTTGGCACCGAGTCCAGCGCGGATTGGGCCGATCAACTGGCCGCGCAGCTTCAGGCACGCGGGGTGCGCCGTGTTGATGGCGACCTGATTGCCGATGCCAGCTACTTCACCACACCGCCGTTCGGCCCCGGCTGGGAAGCCGGCGACTTGCTGGCCGCGTTTGCCGCCCCGCCTTCCGCGCTGAGCGTCGACGAGAATGCGGTTACCCTCACGATCACTCCAAACCGCAGGCCCGGACTGCCGGCACTGCTGGACTTCAAGCCCGCGACGGCAGAACCGCTGTTGCGCAGCCACCTGGTCACCGCTGCGGCGAAGGCACCCAGCGACGTGAATCTGTACCGTGCCCCGGGGCACCAGGTGCTGTATGCGTTCGGCTCGATTCCTGCCGACTCGCCGCCACAACACTTCAAACTGGCCGTAGCGGACCCGGCCCTGCTGGCCGGCAGGCAATTGGAGCTTGCGCTGGCGCGCCGGGGCATCCGGCTTGTCGGCCAGGTTCGCACCCTGCACTGGCCGCAGGACGACACCTCCTTGCGGGACGGTACCCATGTGGTGGCAAAAATTTTCTCGCCGCCATTGATGGAAGTACTTCATCGCGGACTCAAGCGTTCGCAGAACCTGTACCTGCAAAATCTGTTCTTGAGCGTCGGCGCGCACTTGCCGGCGGCCCAGCAGGCCGGCATGTCTCCTGGTTTCCATGACAGCGGCAGCCGCGGCAGCCACGCGCTGGATGCGCTGCTGAAAAAAATCGGCATCCCGCCCACGGATGTGCTGATCAGCGAAGGCTCCGGACTGTCGCGACGCGACCTGGTGACCCCGGATGCGCTGGTCCGATTGCTCAGCTACCTGGCCACCCAGCCGTACGCCGTCTCCTTGCGTGACGCCTTGCCGATTGCCGGGGTGGACGGCACCCTGGCCGCGCACATGCGTGGCACCCGCGCCGAAAACAATGTGCACGCCAAGACCGGCAGCATGACCTACGTCCATTGCCTCGCCGGCTATGTGACCAGTGCCGGTGGTGAACGACTGGCCTTCGCGATCATGTTGAACAACTACCACCGGCCCGAGGGCGCACCGCGCACCAGTCGCGATGTCGATGCGATCGCGGTGCTGCTGGCGAATTTCCGCGGGCGTCACTGAAGCGCGAGGCAACCCATCGCGGGCTATGCACGCTTCGCGGCGCATGGCCAGCCATTCGTCGTCATCGAGCCGCCCTCATCGGGAGCACGGCGTGATCACCCCGCCGATTCGGTTACCGGCGCCGGAATCTCGAACACCCGGCGCAGATAGCTTACGTAGGCTTCGTCCTCACACATGTTCTTGCCCGGCGAGTCGCTGAGCTTGGCCACCGGCTGGCCATTGCAGCGGGTCATCTTGATCACGATGTTCAATGGCTGCGGACCGACATCGTTGGTGAGATTGGTACCCACACCGAACGCCAGCAGGCAGCGGCCGCGGAAATGCCGATACAACTTCATCACCTTCGGGATATCCAGGCCATCGCTGAATACCAGGACCTTGCTGCGCGGGTCGACCCGGTTGGCGCGGTAGTGCGCCAGCACCTTTTCACCCCACTCGAACGGGTCACCGGAATCATGCCGGGTACCGTCGAACAACTTGCAGAAGTACATGTCGAAATCGCGCAGGAAGGCGTTGAGTCCGTAAACGTCCGACAACGCGATCCCGAGGTCGCCACGGTATTCACGCGCCCACGCCTCCAGCGCAGCGACCTGGGAATCGCGCAGGCGCGGACCCAGCGCCTGATGCGCCTGCAGGTACTCATGTGCCAGCGTGCCCAGCGGAGTCAGGCCCAGCTTGCGTGCCAGCCACACATTGCTGGTGCCGGCCAACTGGTTACCCAGGCCATCGCGCAGGCTGCCGACAACCTCCTCCTGCCATGCCCGCGAGTAGCGCCGGCGGGTGCCGTAGTCGGCAATCCGGCAACCGCTGTAATCGGGGGTGTCGCGCAACAGCGCGATCTTCCCGCGCAGCCGGCGACGCCCTTCGGCCAGATCCAGCCCGGCAGAAGTACGGCGGAAATATACCTCGTTGATGATCGCCAGCAGCGGCACTTCAAACAGGATCGTATGCAGCCACGGACCGCGGATGACAATGTCGATTTCGCCCTCGCGGTCAGCCGCCGGCGATATCTCGACGTACTTCTCGTTGAGCTGGAACAGGCCGAGAAAGTCGACGAAATCGCTCTTGATGTAACGCCAACCGCGCAGGTAATCCAGCTCCTCCGCGCTGAACCGCAATTGGCACAGACCGGCCAGCTCGGCGCGGATCTCGTCGATGCATGGCACCAGGTCGATTCCGGGATTGCGGCACTTGAAGCGGTATTCGACCTGGGCCGCGGGATAGTGATGGAGCACTACCTGCATCATGGAGAACTTGTACAGGTCGGTATCGAGCAGCGAATCGATGATCATCAGGCGCTCATGCAGGGAACAAGAAAATGCGCCACACCGACGCGCACCCATTATCCATGGCCTGCGTCTGCATCACGCAAAAAAAACCCCCATGGGCCAGGGGAGGACCCAGGGGGCTTGTCAGGTTGCCTCCAGGGGAGGAAGGGCAACCCCTCAGTGACGCGATGACGCTACGTCACTTCCTGTCGCCGTCACGGCGATACGAAGCATTAGTGTGGTCCTGACGAAGGGAGTTCAAGGTCGCAAGCTTGTCCATTCAGCTCAGCGACAGTCTGGTGCCGGGGACACCGCGTCATCCGATGGTGCACGGTCATCCACTGGATCGTGCGCCGCACGCCGCCAAGGCGCCTTCTCGCTCTTTCAACAAGTGCTGCAATTGCCTTTTGCGCTCAGCAGCGGGCAACCGAGCCAGCGCCCGCACCCGGGCGTAGAATACAGACCAGTTGCCCTTGGCTCGCTCGAACAGCAGTGCAAATGCCGGCCTGAACTCGTCGTACAGGCCAAACGGCAGCAACCGGGCATTGTTCAGCGGCCTGGCGACCCATGCATCGTAGCGATGGTCTCCCGGCCATTCACGCTGTTGCCATTGCCGGTAGCGCTGACGAAAAGCCTCGATCTCGCCCTGCTTGGCGACCGCCATCGCCGCACTGTCCTTGCCACTGGCGTACAGGGCCTTGAGTCGGTCGCGCAGATCCAGCACCAGCCGGGTAAACCCGGTGGCCATGGCCTGCGACTGCCCACTCCGCGGCGGCAGCCCGCGCGATTTTCGCCATTCGCGCAATCCCTGCTTCTGCACGAAGGTGGCGAAGGACTCGTTGAATGCCGTATCGCCCTTCAGGTAAATCAGCTGATGTGCCAGCTCGTGAAAAATCGTGCTGTCCAGTTCGTCGTCATCCCAGCGCAGCATGCTGCTGAGAATCGGGTCGGCGAACCAGCCCAGAGTGGAATACGCCGGAACCCCGCCCACCCACACATCATCGCCACGCGCTTTCAGCCGTGCCGCGTCGGCATTGGCGGCGGCTTCCGAAAAGTACCCGCGATAGGCCACACAACCGGCGATCGGAAAGCACTGGGGAATCGCCGCCACCGAGAAGCGCGGCGCGGCAAACACGTTCCAGACCACGTACGGCCGATGCAGGTCGACATAGCCGGTGTAGCTTCGGTTGTCGGGCAATCCCAACCTCTGTGACGCAAACTGCCGGGCCTTCAGCGCCAACCGCAGGCGGGCGGCCAGCGTCGGATCGGTGGCGGGATCGCGCAGAATCGTGCTTACCTTGCGCTGGCGCCATACCAGCTCGGCCTGACCGTGCGCGGCCTGGGCGTAGTAACGCAGGCTGCCGCAGGCGCCGAGCAACAGGCTCACGGCCATCACGGCAATGAGCCTGCGAAACACCTGCTGGACAATGGCAACCGACATCGAGGCATCCGGCCATTGTGCCCGAATCGTCAGCGGTGCTCGTGGTGATCGCCATGCCGGCGACGGCGACCCTCGCGATGATCGCCGGTGCCACCACGTCGATCCTCGTGACCCGCATATTCGCGGTGACGCTCTTCATGGCCCCGGTATCCATCACCGTCACGGCGATCATGGGGGCGGTCACGCCATCTGCCATGGATGCCGATACTCACGCCCGAGTTGTAGCAGCAGCCGTAGTAGCCGCCCCCGTAGTAGCCGGGGTAGTAACCCGAACCGTAGTAGTACGGGTTGGCATAGTAACCATCGTCGTAGACCGTGGTAGTTCCCCGACCGTAATAGGCATCGCCGCCCTCCCCGGAGGCTCGAACATAGCTGTAGCCGGGATCGTAATAGCAGCCCGACAGCGTCGCTGCGGCGGCAACCAGAACCATAACGGCAAGCACGCGTCTCATGATCCGTCTCCAGCAGGATGACGAAAACACCTTAAGCCCGCGCGCTTGAACCCGTGCTGAGAGGCTGGGGAAAACCGCCCGCCTGCTGCGATCGCCGTCAGACGGCTTTCCGGCGGCGCGCTGCTGGCAAGTCCGGGGTATTTGGCTCACCAAACTCCCCGAACTTTCCCGCCACGTACTTGGGAGACGGTCACGAACGCCGGGCGACGCTCTCGCTATGGCGTTGGATATCTTCCCAACCTCGGAGTCCGCGCGAATGCCCGCCCAGCCTGGCCTCCATCGTCGGTTCGCGCCACGACGGCGCGCGACGGTCAGCCCTTGCGCTTGCTCTGTTCCCCGCGTTCATGGGCCTGGCCATGGACTGCCTCGCTGGACGACACCGGCGCAGGCGCCGACGCCTGATACGTGTCCGTGCCACCGGGTGTCGCCGATACGCCCTGGGCGCCCGGCCAACTCGGCCCTTGCCGTACCCGCTCGTGCTTGGCGTCAAGCAGCGCCTGGATATGTGCCACAGCCTCTTCAGGACTGATGTGCTGGACCGGCTGATCGGCTACAACCTGCTTTCGGGGTGTTTTCCTCGTCGCCGACTTCACCGCCGTCGTTTTGGCCCGGGACGACGGCTTGGCGGTCAGCTTGCCGTTGGCGCCTGGAGTAACCGCTTTCCTGGGAGCAGTCTTCTGTGCCGCCGGCTTCCTGGCGACAGCCTTTTTCGTCGCAGCGTTCCGCGGCACCGGCTTGCGGGCGGCAACTTTGCTGGCTGCCGGCTTCCTCGCGGCAGACTTCTTGACCGCAACCTTGCGCACGGCGATCTTCTTCACCGCAGCCTTTCCGCTGGCGGCTTTCCGCGCGGCGGCCTTTTTTGGAGCCGCCTTCTTCGGGGCAACCTTTCTGGCCACCACCTTCTTGGGAGCCGCCTTCTTGGGAGCCGCCTTCTTGGGAGCCGCCTTCTTAGGGGCAGCCTTCTTGGGCGCAGCTTTCTTGGGCGCAGCTTTCCTGGTAGCTGGCTTCTTCGCGACGGGCTTCTTGGCGGCCGATTTCTTCGAAGCCACCTTGCTGGCTGCGGCTGTCCGGACCACCGACTTGCCGGCCGCCGCCTTTTTCGCGGTGCTCTTGCGAGCGGCCGGTCCCGCCTTGCTCTTGAGGATGACCGGTTTCCTGGCGGGCGCTTTCTTTGCCGCGGACTTCTTCGCAGCCGACTTGCGGGTCATAGCCATGCGTCTGTTCTCCTGCGGTGGTCGATTGAGTGCAGGGCCAGTATGCGCGCCTTGATGCACGCTGGCATCTCCCTGCAGAAGATTCGCTCAGGCCGTACTCAGGCAGACGGTTCTTCCCGTACGCGCAGGCACGGACCTTCAGCCACGCGGATGCGACAGCGCAAACAGGAAATGCGCCCACACCCGATGATTCACCAGCACGGTGAACAGCACGCCGTAGGCAGCACCCCACAGATGTGCGCTGTGATTGATGTTGCCCTGACCGCGTCGATCCATGTAAATCGAATATGCGGTGTACAACACGGCGTAGACGATCGCCGGCATTGGAATCACCAGCACGATGATCTGCTGCCACGGCCAAAGCAGGATATAGGCGAACAGTACCGCCGAGACGGCACCGGACGCGCCCAGGCTGCGGTAATTCGGGTTGTCACGGTTCTTGAGGTACGTCGGCAGGATCGATGCCACCAGGCCGCCGATATAGAACAGCACAAAACCGAGTGCACCGAGTTGGTCGGTGAAAAACGGCTCCATGGCGCGACCGAAAAAATACAGCGTGAACATGTTGAACAGCAGATGGCCAAAGTCCGCATGCACCACGCCGTAGGTCACCAGTCGGTGATACTCACGCTGGCGGGTGATCGCCGGTGGCCACAGGATCAGGTCATTCATCAACCGGCTGTTGTTGAATGCCATGTAGGAAACGATGCAGGTGATCGCAATGATGATCAGGGTAATGGCCATAAACGGTTCCGCGACAGCCCGGCAAAAGTGGGCATCTTGGCGTCCCGCCGCGGCGTTGTCGACTCCGCAGGGGGACATCGTTGGCCGGATCTGACCGCGGCCCATCGCCCCCAGCACGACAATATGCCGAAAAATCACTGCCGCCCCAGGCGCTGCACCGCTATCATGCCGCGCTTTGAACCCTGGTCGCTTGCTGGCCGATGGATACCATGAGCACGATCCGCTATCTGCATCTGGATGTCTTCGCCGCCACCACTGGCGGCGGCAACCACCTCGGGGTGGTGATCGGGGCGCACGACTGGAGCGTGCAGGCCATGCAGCGGTTCGCACACTGGACCGCGCTGGTCGAAACCACATTCCTGCTGCCACCCACGGATCCAAAAGCCAGCTATCGCGTGCGCATCTTCACCCCGCACAAGGAGATCCCGTTTGCCGGCCACCCCAGCATCGGCAGCGCGCATGCGGCACTGAGCTGCGGCCTGGCGCAGGCGCATCACGGTCTGCTGTGGCAGGAATGCGCCGCGGGTGTGTTGCCGATTCTGGTGGAGGGCAGCGGTGCCACCCGCGACCTGCTGCTGCAGGCTCCCGGCGAGCGCATCGTCAGTCGCGGTCACGATGCCCACCCGCTGCTGGCCGCTGCGCTTGCCGGCAGCGCACCCGGAGCGCTCGCACCCGCGCTGGTCGATGGCGGGCGACGCTGGTGGTTGAGCGAGGTGGCTGACGAAGCCAGTCTGCGCGCGTGGCGACCCGATCACGCCGCGATCCTCGCGCTGGCGGAGGCCACAGACAGCATGGGGCTATGTGTTTTTGCCCGCGCGGCACAGGTCGATTACCAACTGGTGGTGCGCGCCTTCCCGGCTGGGGTCGGCATCGTGGAAGATCCTGCCTCCGGCGCCGCCAACGGACTGATTGCTGCGTACATCGCCCAGACCGAACCCCAAGGCCTGCTGGCGCACGGCTACCGGGTCAGTCAGGGCCGCGAGATTGGCCATGACGCCCGCCTGGTGGTACGCATCGACAGGCAGGCGATCTGGACGGGTGGACATACCCACACCGTGATCGACGGCGCACTGGACTGGACAACGACGGCGTAAACAACCGAACTCGCTGGCGGCAAATTCGTCCTCGACACTCGCCAGCGCACACCCCGACCTTGCGCTGTCCCGACATGCCGAGCTCGCTCGAAGACCCAGGGTGCTTTCCGTCGCAGTGGCTTACGCGGCGATGATGGCTTCGGGCATGACGAAAAGACGCCGTGGCGGAAGCTGTTCCGGAAAGCGGCATTTCGCCGCGACGCCAGCCCTACGCGCGGGCGGAATCCTCCGGCACGTCGCGCTCGTCCAGACGCGCCCTTCGCGCCGCCACCTTCGCCAGCGCCGACCAGTCCAGATCCTCCTCGCCGCCGGCCAACGCCTCCAGAAAATTATCTCTCAGCACACTCGCAAACGGCAGCGGCACTTGCGCCGCTTCGCCGGCAGCCTGCGCCAGCCCGACATCCTTGAAACCCAAGGCCACGGTGAACCCTGCCGGCTTGAAACGCTGCTCGGCAATCAGCTTGCCGTACCCCTGATAGGCTGGTGAGGCGAACAACGTACTGGTCATCACCTCGAGAAAGTCTGCCGCGCTGATACCGTAGGCGCGGGTCAGTACTGTCGCCTCGGCCATGCTTTCGATCGCTGCCGCCAACATGAAATTTCCGGCGATCTTGACCACGCTTGCTCGTTCCGGCGCTCCACCCATCGGCCACACCCTGCTACCCATCGCCTGCAGCAGCGGGCGCACCTTCTCGAGCGCCGCGGGCTTGCCGGCGGCCAGGATATTCAACGTCGCTGCCGCAGCCATGTCCGGGCGACCGAACACCGGCGCCGCCACGTAGTCGAGCCCGCGCCTTGCATGCTCCACGGTCAGCTCCTGCGCCAGCGCCACCGATATCGTGGCGTGGTTCACATGCACCGTGCCGCGATCCATCGCATCCAGCAATCCGCTTTGCAGTATCACCTCGCGCACCGCCTGGTCGTTCGCCAGCATGCTGCACAACACTTCGCCCTGGGCCGCCCTTTGCGGCGTCGATGCGATCCTGGCACCCAACGATCCCAGCGGCTCGCACGCTGCAGGCGAACGATTCCACACCGACACCGCATGGCCGGCGGCAATGAGATTGCTGGCCATCGCGCTGCCCATCGCGCCGAGGCCGATAAATCCGACTTTCATAGTGACCCTCGTCATTGCATTGAAGCCGTCAGTGGATCATTGCGGTTGTTCAGGCGACGCGAATAGGGTGGGGTTCACCGATCTCCGGCTTGCTGTCGCACAGTGTCCGCGACCAGGGCCAACGCGCCATCGACGCGCTCAGTAAGGTTCGAACGCGATGTGATGCTTGCGCAGCCGCCGGACCATGAACGCCCTCCATTGACGATCCGGCACCCATACCCGGGTTACCGCGGTGTACGCCTGCTCCGGATCCTCCCCGCCGACGATGACGCGATACAGGAAAACCATGCTCGATGCCCGCATGTTGAGCTGGCAATGCACCAGTACCTTGCGTCCCTCGAACTTTTTCATCGCCGACGAAAAAGCGGTGAAGTCGGCCGCCGTCGGGCGCTGGAAATTGATCGGGATATCGAGGTACGCCATACCCTGGCGCTCGACGATGGCTGCCTCGTCATGCACCGCATCGGCCACGCTCGGTGGCGCGAGATAGATGTCGGCCGCGAAACCCTGCGAGCCCAGAGACGCCAGCGCGCTACGGGTCGGTTGTCCTGCCGTCACGAGACGCGACGAGATGATCACGACGTTGGGGGCGTCAAGTCGTGCCGGCTGTGCCGACGCGAAAACACGCACGGCTGCTGCCGCGCCCGCCACGCGACCGGCGGCTCCAAATGCCGGGGCGTGAAAGGCAACCATTCCGGCAACAACGAGAACAGCACCGCAAAAAACCGTTTTGACCGTCATGCAAGACACCTTTCAAGTCGAGGTTCCATGAATACTCCCGCCGGACCGAAACGGTCGATCACACGGCCCTTTCGACCTACGCGACACGGGCTATCCAGTGGCGCTCGCGCCGCTTGCTACGGGCGCAACTTTCCTCACACAGCACGAACAATCACAGGTACCCGCAAGGATGCCCGTGGATTCAAGTTCCTGGTCAAGATCGAAACCGATGTTGCCGCAGTGACAGCGGCCATGAATCAAGATGTGCATGGATCGCCCCTGCCGCACCACCTGACCACGAATCCTGCGGGTCTGCCCTGGCAGCGTCAAGCGGAGGCCTGAAACCGCAACACGACATCAGTACCCGTGTCATCACGACACCGGGTATTGAACGAAGACATGATGGTCCGCAGCCCTCCCACGCCGGCATGAAAAATCAGATCGCGTACCGAATCTGCACGACGTGCGCCGCGTCAGACGGATAAATTTACGTGCTGCTTCGCAACATAACCGGGACAGGGAAAGGCTAAGTTTATGATTATTAAATAAATACCCAGTAGGGTATTGTAAAATGGCCAAACTACGCGGTTGCAGTGGCATCGCCGGGCTATTCCGCACGACCATAAAGGCGTGCCACTATCCCCTCGGTCCTCAACTTCCGAGCGACTCAGGGAAGCGGGACGTTGCGCGTCGCCACGTTTTTTCACGCGACGTTTTCCGATCAACACCACAGATGAGGGGTGTGGCAAACATGAACGTCCACAAAAAGCTTGGCTTCCTGCTACTGGCCTTGATGTATCTCATTCCAGCAGCGGCATTTGCAGCAGTGAAAATGCCGCCGGTCCAGCAGAAGCCTTTTTCCACCACGCATATCGTTCTGCAAATAAGCGACGCCAGTCCGGCCACGCAGAACCTGGTCCTCAACGTCGCCGGTAACCTGATGACGTACTACGGTCCGGACAAACTCGATCTGGAAATCGTCGCCTACGGACCTGGGCTCAAACTGCTGCTGGCCAACAATGTCAATGCCTCGCGTATCCACGATCTGGCAAAAAGCTACGATGTCAAATTCGATGCCTGCGAAAACACGCTGCACGCGTTCACCAAAAAACTGGGGCACGTGCCTAAGCTGAACTCAGAATCGCAGCTTGTGCCGGCAGGGGCCGCGCGCATCGTGGATCTCGTTCAGCACGGCTACGTACTCATCCGGCCCTGAGCCACAAACCATAGAAATCTTTCTGATTTCCCGTTATCGCTTCCTGACCATGCCCGTTCCGATTCCGGGTCGGGCTTTGTATGCGCTGCGTTTCAAATGCCATGACGCGGCCACGACAGACGCTGGCAGGGCGGGATAGCACGTGCTGGAAATCAAACAATCGGGAGGGGTTGTTTCATGAATTTCACTTCGAAGAAAATCTTTACGAAAGCTGCGTTGGGCGCCGCCATCCTGTCGGCATCGGGCTTTGCCCAGTATGCGCAGGCGGCGAACTGGCTGCAGCTCTACAACACCGAACCGCCGGGTGTCACGCCGGCCGTCAAGGTCTGGGGGTTCATCCAGCCGGATTACGCCTCGGCGCAGGGGAATGCCGTGAGCGGACTGATGGGGCCGCCGTCGGTAACAGCCTTCAATGGCACGGTGCCGAACTTCAACCTGATCGGCCCGGATCTGAAGAGTTCCAATACCTTCAATCTGCTGCGTGCCCGAATCGGCATGCGTGGCACGTTGTCACCACTCGACGACAAGCTGACGTATTTCGTACTGGCTGAATTCGGCAACAACGGACTGACCCACTTCTCGGGCAAACACCCGGTGATGACGGATGCTTTCGTCACCTGGAATGCCTCGAAAGTGGCACGGTTCTCGATCGGCCTGCAGAAGGTGCCGGGTGGCTGGGAATCGCGGGTCGGGATCCCGGTGCTTCCCTTCATCAACTTCTCCACCGCAAGTGTGCAAAACACGCTTGAGCGCTTCATCAGCCCGAACGCTGCGGTCACCGCAAGTGGCAATGGTGGCTACCAGTTCGTGCCTTCGAGCAGCAATGTCGATGGCTACGGTGCATTTCGCGATATCGGCGTGAAGGTATTCAACTGGTTCAATCGGGGGCCGTGGGAGTATGCCTACGCCTTCATGGTCGGCAACGGTGGCCCGATCACCTCGACCAGCAGCACGAACGGCCTCGATACCTACGGCATGCTGCGCACCAGTTACGTCTTCGGCGGCAAGGGCCCCTACCGCAATGATGCCGGCATCTGGGTGTGGTTCCACAACGGACAGCGCAAGATCAACCAGATCGGCACCCATGACATCAAGCGTTGGGGCGTAGGTGGTGAATACGGTCGCAACCAGCGTCAAACAGGTGGCTACTCGATACATGCCGGATACATGCACGCCAGCGGCTGGATACTCGCCCCGGCGCCGTTCCAGTACGATGGGTCAACAGCGAGCAATTACGCCGGCCCGGCGCTGGGTGCCTATAACAACCTGACGCAATGGACGATCTATCCGGGAAGCAGCAACACCTCCTCGGGCGTTTTTGCGCAAGGCGGCTACTTTGTGGCGCACAACATCGAGTTGCAGCTGCGTTACGACGAATACAGCCGGCTGAAGAACAACCCGGCACTTCAACGTGACTTCAAGACATGGACCGTCGGCGCACAGTATTACCTGACCAAAAACACTCGACTCACGCTGAACTACGCGATCCAGAAACTGACCGTGCCACACCCCGATGCAATCACCAATCCGGTGCAACGCAACAACGCGCAGGCGATTGCCCGGTCGATGGGAAACCGTCTTGATTTGCAGCTGACGGCGCAATTCTAGGATCGGTACCGTCGCACCATGGGGGTGTGACAGGGGTTCGCTCGAAAGCCCTGACGCCGACGGCGTCAGGGCTTTTTATTGCGCGACTCGCTCAAGCTAAGCCACTTCTCCTGCCGCCTGCCCCGATGCCCAGGCCCACTGAAAGTTGTAGCCGCCCAGCCAGCCGGTGACATCCACCACCTCGCCGATGAAGTACAACCCGGGCACGTGCTTCGATTGCATGGTGGTGGAGGAAAGGCCGTCGGTATCGACGCCGCCCAGGGTGACTTCGGCGGTTCGGTAGCCCTCGGTGCCGCTGGCGGTGACAGGCCAGGCGTTGAGCTGATGACCGATCTGCACCAACTCGGCTTCGCGGAATTGGCGCATCGTTCGGCTCTCGAACCATTGCTCGCACAGTCGCTGCGCCAGCCGCTTGGGCAAGCTATCGCCAAGCACATTTTTCAGTTCGGCCAATGGCCGCGCGGTGCGCTGTTCGATCAACCAGATCGCGGCGTCCTGATCCGGCAGCAGGTCGATGCGCAGGTCGTCGTCAGGCTGCCAGTACGAGGAAATCTGCAGCACCGACGGGCCGCTGATACCGCGATGGGTGAACAGCAGGCCGGCCCGAAAAGCCTGCTTCCCCACCGAGGCTTGCACCGCAGCCAGCGCCACTCCGGCCAGATCCCGATAGTGCTCCTGATGCTTGCCGCTGAGGGTCAACGGCACCAGACCGGCCCGCGTCGGCAGCACGTTGTGGCCGAACTGGCGGGCCAGCTCATAGCCCAACCCGCTGGCGCCCATGCTGGGAATCGACAAGCCCCCGCTGGCCACCACCAGCGACTCGGTGTATACCTCACCCTGCGAGCTGGCGACGATGAAGCCCTGCGGTGTCTTGCGCACTTGCCGCACGCCGCAACTCGCCTCCACGACAACGCCAGCCGCTGCGCACTCGTCCAGCAGCATGCGCACGATCTGCTTGGAGGAATCATCACAGAACAGCTGCCCGAGTTCCTTTTCGTGGTAGGCGATACCATGCTTTTCCACCAGTGCGATGAAATCCCACGGCGTGTAGCGCGCCAGCGCGGACTTGGCAAAATGGGGGTTCGCCGACAGGTATTGGTCCGGGGTGACTCCGGTGTTGGTGAAGTTGCAACGCCCACCACCCGACATCAGGATCTTCTTGCCGACCTTGTTGGCGTGATCGACGACCAGCACGCGACGCCCGCGCCGGCCCGCCGCAATCGCGCACATCAGCCCGGCGGCACCGGCACCGATGATCATGACATCCACTTTCATCCGGTCATCGTCCTGTTCGTTCCACCTTGTGGCGCAAGGCGCATTATCCATCAGCCGTCGCCCATCGCATCGCTTACACTGGGCAGACCGTTCACCACGAGCAGCCGCCATGCCCTCCTTTGACGTGATCTCCGAAGTCGACAAGCACGAGCTGACCAATGCCGTCGATCAGGCCAACCGCGAGCTCGGCACCCGCTTCGACTTCAAGGGCCAGGACGCGTCATACGCACTCGACGATTTCGTGATCACCCAGAGTGCCCCGAGCGAATTCCAGCTGCAGCAGATGCTCGACATCCTGCGCGGACGACTGGTGGCACGAAAGATCGACATCCGCGCGCTCGATGTCGGTGACCCGGATACCAATCTGGGCGGGTCCCGCCAGAAGATCACCGTGAAACAGGGTATCGAGCAGCCGATGGCGAAAAAGCTGGTGGCCGAGTTGAAGGCTGCCAAGCTCAAGGTCGAAGCGCAGATCAACGGCGACAAGCTGCGGGTCACCGGCAAGAAGCGCGACGACCTGCAGGCGGCGATGGCCTTGCTGCGCAAATCCGAGGTCGAGCTACCGCTGCAGTTCGACAACTTCCGCGACTGACGCTGCCAGAAACCCGGCTTCAAATCCGCGGTGGCGCCCTGCCTCACCGCTGATGCTTGCCGCCACGTTCCATCATCGCCTTCAGGTCGGCAAACGGATTGCCGGTGGCCGCAGGCGCCTCCTCGGTTTCCATCACCCCGCCCCGCACATGATCGATATAGCGGGAGTGTTCGTTGTCATGGCAGTACACACACAACAACTCCCAGTTGCTGCCATCGGCCGGGTTGAAGTCGTGGTCGTGATTGCGATGGTGCACGGTCAACTCCTGCAAGTTGGCCCGGGTGAACTCACGCGCACAACGGCCGCATACCCACGGATACATTTTCAGCGCGCGCTCGCGGTACCCCGATTCACGCTGCTCGGCGTGGCGCCGCGCCTCGGCGACGATGCGGTCGAGCTTGCTGTTGTCGATGGGCGGCTTGGTCGGCATGATCGATTCCCGGGGACGGCGCGGTTTGGCGCGGACAATAGCGCAAACTGTCGCCTGGCGCGCTCCACGCAAGCTCCGGCGAGGTCGCCCGTGGCCATACGGCGCCGTTCTCGTCTTTTTCTGCGGACCGGTATACTGACCCGCTACTGTGCCACGACTTGTCACGAATGAATCCCAATTTTCTCGATTTCGAACAACCCATTGCCGAGCTGAACGCGAAGATCGAAGAACTTCGCCATGCCAGCGATGGCCAGGCGTTCAATATCGACGAGGAAGTCGGACGGCTTCGCGAAAAGCTCAAGATCAAGACCGCCGAGATCTTCCGCAACCTCAACTCGTGGCAGATGACCCAGCTGTCACGTCATCCGGGACGACCGTACACGCTCGACTACATCGGTGTGATCTGCGAGGAATTCCACGAACTGGCCGGTGATCGGGCCTATGCCGATGATGCTGCGATCGTCGGCGGCATCGGTCGCATCAATGGCCGCCCGGTGGTGATCATCGGTCACCAGAAAGGCCGTGATACCAAGACCAAGGTACGCCGCAATTTCGGCATGCCGCGTCCCGAGGGTTATCGCAAGGCACTGCGCCTGATGCAGCTGGCCGAACGTTTCAAGTTGCCGCTGCTGACCCTGATCGACACCCCCGGGGCCTATCCGGGCGTGGGCGCGGAAGAGCGCGGCCAGAGTGAGGCGATCGCCCGCAACCTGCTGGAAATGGTGCGGCTCAAGGTGCCGATCATCTGCACGGTGATCGGAGAAGGCGGCTCTGGCGGTGCGTTGGCCATCGGCGTCGGCGATCGCACGGTAATGCTGCAGTACTCGACGTATTCGGTGATCACGCCGGAGGGCTGTGCTTCGATCCTGTGGAAGAGCGCCGACAAGGCGCGCGATGCCGCCGAGGCCATGGGCATGACCGCACCGCGGCTGCTGGAGCTGGGGCTGATCGACAAGGTGGTACGCGAGCCGCTCGGCGGCGCCCACCGCAATCCGCGCTCGATGGCAGTGCGCCTCAAGGCCGTGCTGCTCAACCAGCTCGACGAACTCGAGGCGGTGCCGGCCGGCGACCTGCTCGAACAGCGCTACCAGCGGCTGCGCCGCTACGGCGCATTCCAGGAGTAGGAGCGCACCCTGCGCGCGATGGCCTTGCGGTCATGCCGCCAAAAGAGCCATCGCGCACGACCGTAGGAAGTCCCCTTTTGTGGACAGGGTGCGCCCCTACAGCAAACCATCCCATGGCGTTACCATCGGCATGGCACCTTGCTGACGGAATTCACCATGGCCACCGACACCCACAAGCTCGCTGTACTGATCGATGCCGACAACGCGCGCCCCGCGATCGTCGAAGGCCTGCTGGCCGAGATTGCCAAGTACGGCACCGCCCACGTCAAGCGCATCTACGGCGACTGGACCAAGCCCGACCTCAACGGCTGGAAAGAGGTGCTGTTGCGCCACTCGATCCAGCCGATCCAGCAGTTTCGCTACACCGTCGGCAAAAACGCCACCGACTCGGCGATGATCATCGATGCGATGGACCTTCTGTACGCCGAGCGTTTCGATGGCTTCTGCATCGTCTCCAGCGACAGCGACTTCACGCGCCTTGCCTCGCGCATTCGCGAATCGGGAATGACGGTTTACGGCTTCGGTGAGCGAAAGACGCCCGAACCATTCCGCACCGCCTGCGACAAGTTCATCTATACCGAGGTGCTGGTGCAGGCCACCGAGACCGAACCCAGCGGCGGCGTGAAGCGCCGCAACGCCAGGGAGCTGCGCGGCGACAGCCAGCTGATGAACCTGCTGCGCAACGCCATCGAGGCCGCATCGGACGATTCCGGCTGGGCCGGTCTGGGGGCCATCGGCAGCATCATCAACAAGCAGTCGCCCGATTTCGATTCACGCAACTACGGCTATGCCAAGCTCAGTGGCCTGATCAACGGCATCGGCCTGTTCGAGACTGAAGAGCGTCACATCGGCAACGGCAAACATATCTACGTGCGCCCGCGCAGCGGGAAAAAATGAGCGACCCGCTGCAGCAACATCTGCTCGACGCACTGGCATCGGCGCCACCGGCACCACTGTGTGTCGCCTTCAGTGGCGGGGCGGATTCCACGGCCATGCTGCATGCACTGGCGCAGTTGCCGCTGGCGCGGCAGCGAGGCCTCCGCGCCGTACATGTCGATCACGGCCTGCATGCCGACAGCGCGGCGTGGGCCGAGCACGGCCAACGCGTGTGTGCAGCGCTGCAACTGCCATGCGACGTACTGCCGGTGCAGGTCGACCTGCAGCAGGGCACCGGCATCGAAGCGGCGGCGCGGCATGCACGTCATGCCGCCCTTGAAGCGCAGCTGCGACGTGACGAGTGGTTGGTGTTCGGCCACCACCGCGATGATCAGGCCGAGACCGTGCTGCTGAAATTGCTGCGCGGCGCCGGCCCGGAGGGGCTCGGCGGCATGCGCGTGCTGCGCCCGTTCGGGTGCGGCCAGCTGTGGCGTCCATTGCTGACGCAGTCGCGCGCGCAGCTGCGTGCTTACATCCAGGCCCATCGACTGCCGTACATCGAGGACCCCAGCAATACCGACACCCGGCTGGCGCGCAACCACCTTCGCCACGAAATCCTGCCGCGACTGATCCGGCATTGGCCGCAGGCGGTGGATTCGATCCTGCACAGCGCCGCACTCAGCCACGACGCTGCCGACGCCTTGCAAACGCAATGGCTGCCCGCACTGGAAACCTTGCACGACCCGGCCACCGGCAGCCTGCAAGTCGCTGGCTGGCTGGCGCTGGCACCGGCATTGCGCGGGCCGTTGCTCGACCACTGGCTGCATGCCCGCGGCCTGACCGCGCCGAGCAGCGCCCAGCGTCGCCAGATCGAGCACCAGTGCCACGCTCGCGCCGGCCAGCAGCCGTGCATCCGCTGGCCAGGTGTCGAGCTGCACATCTGGAAGGGATGCCTCTGGGCCTCGGCTCCCCAACCCGGCCTGGCCAGTGCCTGGGAGGCCTCGTGGCTGGGCCTGCCGCTGACCCTGCCCGATGGTGGCGTGCTCTCACTGAGCAAGCGCGGGGCCCGGCTGCCTCGGCCTCTCAGTGTGCGCCTGCGTCGCGGCGGCGAGCACATCAAGCCAACCGGCGACCGACATACGCGGGAGCTTCGCGACCTGTTCCAGCAGGCGATGATCCCTCCCTGGCGGCGCCCCGCGTACCCCCTGCTGTTCGACGGCGACACCCTGGTCGCGGTAGCCGATCGCTGGGCCAGCGACGCCGGGCATGCGCTGTTTCGTGTTGCCGATGCCGAGCCACGCTGGCGCCCCCGCGACTGAGCGGTTGGGGAAAATCGCCCGCCGGCCGCGAGCGCGGTCAGACGACACCCGTGCCAGCGACGCGCGGCGGCCAAGTACGGATTTCGTTTGGCGCACCACCCTCCCGTAGTGCCCATGTCGAACCTTGCCACCAATGCCTGGGACGCTCTCGCTGCGGCGTTCGATATTTTCCCAACCTCTGAGCCATCACTACTCTGTCATAGAAGCCACCATTCAGCCTGAAAAGTCACGTTTGGGCTACGTTGATCCCACCAGCCACCGATGGAGCCTTCGCCGAAAACGCTCCCTGGTCATGGTCGATCTTGCCGGCCGGAATCTAGCTCGCCGCCACGCCCGCCGCGCGGGCCGATTCGCCACCACGGGCGCGAGTACATGGTCGCGGATCGGTAAACTCCACTACACATACTACCCACGTGGCGAGGTCTACTACGCCCGCGGGGTCACTCACCTCATCCTGGTTGACGGGGGCAACTGACGCTCCGGCATTCGCTTGCCACAGGCCTTTCAGGCATATATCCGCGCTGGCGGCGTCAGCATCGAGCTGGGAACCGACCGCCCCGCGAATTTCGTGATGGCGATCGCCGCGAGCGCCATGACCGCAGCGCACGGCGACGGCGTGAAGATGGCGACCGGCATGACGAAAACGACGATGGCGACTGATTCGCACGGACCCGTGCCGATTGATTCCGCGTCCGCACTGGGTTAGCGTTGCCGCCCATGGCAAAGACCGCTCCCGAACCCGTCAAAACGCCGCCCCCGGCCGACTTCGAACACTCTCTGGACGAACTGGAGCAACTGGTCGCACGGATGGAGGGTGGCGAGCTGAGCCTGGACGAGTCGCTCGCCTCATTCGAGCGCGGCATCGGTCTGTATCGTCATTGCCAGCAGGCACTGGAACAGGCCGAACTGCGCGTTCGCCTGCTGCTGGACCCTGATGCCCCCGATACTGCCGAACCCTTTGAACCCGAACCCTGAGCCCGCAAACAACCTGCTGAGCCCTGCACTCCAAGCGCTGATCGCACGTGCCGAAGCGGCACTGAGGCAGCGCCTCCCATCGGCAGAGCAATCGCCGATCGAGCTGCATCGGGCGATGCGCTACGCCGTACTCGGTGGCGGCAAACGGCTGCGTCCGTTGCTGGTCTACGCTACCGCGCATGCCTTTGGCGAAACCGGTCCGTCATTGGATGCGGCAGCCTGTGCGGTGGAGTTGATCCATGCCTATTCGCTGGTGCACGACGATTTGCCGGCGATGGACGACGATGCATTACGCCGCGGCCGACCCACCTGCCACATCGTGTACGGCGAAGCCATGGCGATCCTTGCCGGCGACGCGCTGCAGGCGCTGGCGTTCGAGATCCTGGCCGAACAGGCCTCGCGCAACCTCGATGCCGCAACCGGTATCGCCATGTTGCGCGTGCTGGGCCGCGCCTGCGGTGCCGAGGGCATGGCGGGCGGTCAGGCACTGGACCTGAGCGCCGTCGGCAGCTCGTTGACGCTGGCTGAGCTGGAGCACATGCACACCTGCAAGACCGGCGCACTGATTCGTGCCTCGGTCCAACTGGGTGCGCTCACCGCAACAGCTGACAACGACGCGCTGGATGCCTTGAATCGCTACGCCCATGCGGTAGGCCTGGCGTTCCAGGTATGCGATGACATCCTCGACGTCGAAGGCGAGTCCTCGGTGATCGGCAAAACCGCCGGCAAGGATGCCGCCGCCGACAAACCCACTTTTCCCTCGATCATCGGCGTGGACGCCTCGCGCGCGCGCCTGGCCGAGCTGACTGAAACCGCCCTGGCGGCGATCGTGCCGCTGGGCCAGCGCGGCGTGCTGCTGGCGGAACTCGCCCACTACTCCGCCGAACGCCCGAGCTGACGCCGCTACGCCCGTCCGGCCACACCGCAGCGGTTGTGTTCCGGGGCAGACCGCTACTTGATCAGCCGCAAGGTGAACGGGTAGCGGTAAGCGACGCCTTCATTGGCCTTGATCGCGGCAATGATGGTAAACACCAGCCATGCCACGCCGACAACCACCCATAGCGGGATCGCGATCAGCAGGCCAATACCCAGGGTCATGATCGAAAACAGCGCCAGGATCACGAACACCATGGCCACCGTGATATTGAAATTGAGCGCTTCCTTGCCCTGGTCGTTGACAAAAGGCATGGTGTCTTTCTTCACCAGCCAGATCACCAGCGGGCCGATGAAGCACCCCCAGCCGCCGCCCAGGGCGCCCGTGAGCAAGGCACCCACCAATGCCGACAGATGGGCGAACATGGCCCATTGATGTTCCTCGGGGGTTGCAAGGCCGGCTGGTTGCGGGGCGCCGGACGAAGGTGGCGTGACGGATTCAGGTGGGACGCTCATGCGTGTCTCCTCGTCGTCAGGGAAGCTCCGGCCCGATCGCCGGACGCAGCGCTACATTAGCAACTCGCCGGGCTGCTGCCGAGTGAACTTACGACACATACGAGCACAACAACCCCCAGATCGCCTCACGCCCCGGCCACCGTCATGCGATCGAGCAAGATCGAACCCGCAAGAACATGCGATCGTCGATCGACATCGGTACCCACGGCGACGATGCCCTTGAACATCTCGCGCAGATTCGCAGCGATGGTGATTTCCTCCACCGGATACGCAATCTGGCCATTCTCGACCCAGAACCCGGACGCCCCGCGCGAGTAGTCGCCGGTAATGGTCGACACGCCCTGTCCCATCAGTTCGGTCACCAGCAGCCCCGTACCCATGCGCTTCAACAGGCCATTGAAGTCATCCGTCGCCCCGTCCATGCTGCCCGGCTCGACGATCAGGTTATGGATACCGCCGGCATTGGCGGTGGACTGGAGCCCCAGCTTGCGTGCCGAATAGCTGCCCAGCACATAACGCGCCAGCACGCCTCGCTCGATCAGGGCACTGTCGCCGGTGGCCACGCCCTCGGCATCGAAACTGGCCGAACCCTGACCGCGCAGCAAACGGGGTCGTTCGTTGATGGTGAGCCAGGACGGCATCACCTGCTTGCCGACATGGTCGAGCAAAAAGCTGGCCTGGCGATACAGCGCACCGCCACTGACCGCGCCCAGCAAGTGACCGATCAGTCCCCGCGCCAGCTCCGGCACAAACATCACCGGGCACTGCCGTGTCGACAGACTGCGTGCGCCCATCCGCGCCAGGGTGCGTTCGGCGGCCTTGTCGCCCAGCGCCTTCGCGCCCATGAAATCGCTGGCTGCACGCACACTGTCGTACCAGTAGTCACGCTGCATGCCGTCCTCGTTGCCGGCGATCAGAGCCAGTGACAACGCATGTCGGGTGCCGCGCTCGCAGCCGACGAAACCGTGCGAATTGGCATAGACGGACAAGCCCTGTCCGGCCTGCACACCCGCACCATCGGAGTTGCTGATACCGGCATGTGCACGACCCGCATCCTCGATCTCGAGACCGAGTTCGATCGCGGCAGCGGTATCGATATCCCACGGATGCCACAGATCGAGATCCGGAAATTCGGTCGCCATCCGGGTCGCGTCGGCGAGCCCGGCAGCCGGATCGGCTTCGGTATAGCGGGCGATCGCACAAGCCTGGTCGATAGTGGCCTGCAGAGAATCCGGATTGAGGTCGGCGGTACTGGCCGAACCCTTGCGCTGACCGAAGTAAACGGTGAGGCCGAAACCACGGTCGCGGGTGTGCTCCACGGTCTCCACCTCACCCAGGCGAACGTTGACGCTCAGGCCCGTCTCGATGCTGGCGGAGACTTCCGCCTGGCTGGCACCGGCAGCGCGGGCGCGGCGAATCACGTCCTCGGCCAGTTCAGCCAGCCCCTCAACTTCATCTCCGGCAAGATCCGGCTGGCTGCGCTCGTGACTGATAACGGTTTCGCTCACGTTGGGTTTCCTGAGAGTTTGGCGGGTAGAATAAGCGTTCGCGAGTACCGGCCGCCTGATCGAGCCGGCCTCCCACTGACGCCCCGTGCCCGAAATGGGGCCGCCGCGGCGAAAAGCAAAGCGCTGCGGAGGATCACCATGCGACCCACGGCTGGCATATACCGTCATTACAAAGGCCAACGGTACCGCGTGCTGGGTACCGCCCGGCACAGTGAAACCGAGGAGTCGCTGGTGGTCTATCAGGCGCTCTATGGCGATTCCGGCTGGTGGGTCCGGCCGGCTGCGATGTTCTGCGAAACCGTCGAGGTGGACGGCGAGCCGCTGCCACGCTTTGCCCTGGAGCAGGCCGATAACGATGCCAGTACCCCGAGCTGATTCACCCTTCCGCAGGAATCGAATACCGTGAGCCCGAGTCGCAGCCGCAACCAGACCGAACTTGACGACGAGGACTATGGCCCCAGTCGGACCCAGAAGCGCCGCGAGGCACTGGCCGTGCTGACGCTGGCCGGCCAACTGATTGAACTGCAACCCAGTCGGCTGGCCAGACTCGACCTGCCCGACGACGTGCGCCGTGAGATCGACATCACCCGCCGCATCACCTCGCACGGCGCGAAGAAACGCCAGCTCGCCTTCCTTGCCAAGGTCATGCGCCGCTTCAGCGAGGAGGACTTCGCCGCAGTGCGTGCCGAACTGGGCGAAAACCGTGAGAAGCAACGGCAGGAAAACGCCGCGATGCATCGGCTCGAGGCACTCCGCGACGCTTTGCTCGACGGCGATGAGGAGGCGCTGTCCGCGCTGATCGAAGCCCACCCGCAGATCGATCGCCAGCACCTGCGCTCACTGATCCGACAGGCCCGCAGCGAACGCACCGCCGGCAAGCCGCTGCGGGCCTATCGCGACATATTCCAGCTGTTGAAGGACCTGTCCCGGGACGATCCCGGGGATGTCGCCTGAGCGGCCTGCCATCGCCGGGCACCGGGACATGAAAAACGGATGACCTGCCGTGCAGGCCAGGTCATCCGTTGTGCATCCGTCGATGCGGCTATCTGGAACTCAGATCGCCAGCCACATATAGAGGTAGAGGGTGTTGTTGTCGCTGGCGTTGCGCCCGGTACCGTCGATGTTGTGTACCAGACCACTGAACTTCGAATAGAAGGTGTATTGCAAGCCCAGGCGCATATTGGCATAAGGCTCCTTCCATGAGGTCGCCTGACCAAACGGGTTGTAGTCAAACTCGAGCATGCCACCCTGTGTATTCGGCGAACCATTGTTGCCATACAGCGTGATATCGCTGCTGCCGTTGTTGGCGAATGATGCCAGCGTCAACCCGTAGGTATTGCGGTACCAGTAGCTGCCCTTGAGGTTGAGGGACTGCAGGCTGTTGTGCAGATTCGATGAGCCTCCATCGGCGAACGTGGCGTTGAGCTTCTGCTGTTCATTGACATAGATCCCTTCGAAGGTCAGCGCATAGCTGTCATCCACATACTGGTAAGTCGAGTCCAGGCCAAGATCGTTGAAGTGATCGGTGGGACCGGCCAGCGGCACCGGGTTGCCAGCAGCATCGGCGCCGACCAGCCCCCGCTTCATGTCAAACAGGAAGCCACCGATGGAAAAGTCGCCGCTGGGCAGGTTCCAGGTGTAGGCCACACGTGCATACGGGGCAGCGCCGGCCAGTTTGCCGTCATAGCCTGCGTTGACGTGGTTCAGGAAGGCCACCGACAGTGACCGATAGCCACCCACCTCCACATACCACTTGCCGTCCAGCTGAGCGTAGGCGCTGGCACCGATCGCCTGACCACCGATACCGCCGAACAACATCGGCGCTGCGGGCGCTCCAGGCGCAAGATCCGGGGCCATGTACGGATACATCCAGGCCGGTGCGGTGTTGAAGATGTCACTGACCGTGGGATTGTTGTTGACCGAGATGCCCCAGATACCGGTATGGCTCCCATGACTGAACATGCGCGCATAGCGCATATCGGCGTTGTCCCAGCCCAGCAGGCCGCCATTCTGGGAGTAGGTCGCCTGGGCAAACACACCCATGTGCTCACTCAGTCGTCCTGCCAGGAACATCGAGGCTTGCTGCAACTCGAAGTTGTTGTTGGTGTCGAAGTTGGTGTTCGGGGCGGTCGCCTGCGCCTTGCGGGTGTGCGTGAACGACTCGACCAGCATCGCCGACAACGGGATCTTCGCCTGGTTGCCGACTTTCATGGTGTAGCCCATGAGTTTGAACTGGCGACCGAACTGGGTGAGCTCGGGACCAAAGCCACCGACATGACAGGCCGTGCATGGCAATTGGGTCTGTCGCGCATACGCCGGCACCGCCTGCGCCAACGTGGGTGCGAGCAACAGACAGGCTGCAACCACGATATGGCGCAGCCACCAGCCCCTGGATAGGACCCGTTCAGGATCTTGCCTTTCTTTCGTATACATGCGTCTGCACTCCTCGATCCAGTGGTTAAAATCTTGTTGAGGAGATCGTAAAGACGCACGCCGTCGGCTGTTTTGACTTTGATCAAGCGCAGCCATCGCCCTATCCAGCGCACAGGGACGGTCTGCGCTGCCGGATATCGAGGGGTACGCGCAGATCCCGGCTCGTCCGTTAAGCCGGAAGCCCTTGTCCCAAGCGGTTTGCGGGCATCCCGCGGCGTTCCAGGATGAGCCGCCGGGCCACTATGGTGTTCTCGCGCGGGGACATTTTTCGGGGCAACTCGTTGCGCGATGCGACACCATGCCACAGCGCCTCGTGAGGAACATTTGCCCACCGCGCAGCACCCGCGGCGGCAGCGGACCACAGCAACCTACGAAACGGTGCCGCCCACCGTCATCGCATCGATTTTCAACGTCGGCTGCCCGACCCCGACCGGCACGCTCTGCCCATCCTTGCCACACACCCCGACACCCTCGTCCAGCTTGAGATCGTTGCCGATCATCGAGACGCGCGTAAGCACTTCCGGACCGTTGCCGATCAGGGTGGCGCCCTTGACCGGCGCGGTGATCCTGCCGTCCTCGATCAGATAGGCCTCACTGGCGGAGAAGGTGAATTTGCCATTCGTGATGTCGACCTGACCACCACCAAAATTGGGTGCGTACAGACCATGCTTGACCGAGCGGATGATCTCGCCCGGGTCATGTGATCCGGCCAGCATGTAGGTGTTGGTCATGCGTGGCATCGGCAACGCGGTAAACGATTCGCGGCGTCCGTTGCCGGTCGGTGCCATACCCATCAGCCGGGCATTCAACTTGTCCTGCATGTAGCCCTTGAGGATGCCATCCTCGATCAGGGTAGTGCACTCGGTTGGCGTGCCCTCGTCGTCGATGCTGAGCGATCCGCGGCGGCCTGGCAGGGTACCGTCGTCGACGATGGTGACGCCCTTGGCAGCCACCCGCTGACCGATGCGACCGGAAAACGCCGAGCTGCCCTTGCGGTTGAAGTCGCCCTCCAGTCCGTGGCCGATCGCCTCGTGCAGCAGCACGCCGGGCCAGCCGGGGCCGAGTACCACCGTCATCTGCCCCGCAGGTGCATCGATCGCGTCGAGATTCACCAGCGCCTGGCGCACGGCCTCGTCGGCGAATGCCAGCGCCCGGCCATTTTCGATCAATTCACGGTAGCCATAACGGCCACCGCCGCCCGAATGGCCTTGCTCACGGCGACCGTTCTGCTCGGCAATCACCTGCACGCTGAGGCGCACCAGGGGACGCACATCCGCCGCCAGCGTACCGTCGGAGGCGGCAATCAGGATCGTGTCCATGGTGGCGGCCAGGCTCACGATTACCTGCTTGATGCGCGGATCGCGGGAGCGGGCGTATGCGTCGACCTCGCGCAACAACGCGATCTTGTCGGGATTGGGCAGGCTCTCGACCGGATCGAGCGCGGGATACAGCTGACGGGCACCGTGCAGCGCCAGGGGCTTGCCGGCACCCTTGCCATCGTGGGCGATCGCACGCGCCGCCCTGGAGGCCTCCAGCAGCTGCGGCAGCACGATCTCGTCGGAATAGGCAAATCCTGTTTTCTCGCCACTGATGGCACGAACCCCCACGCCTTGCTCGATCGAGTGGCTGCCGTCCTTGACGATGCCTTCCTCGAGCAACCACGACTCGCTGCGTGAATGCTGGAAATACAAATCGGCGGCGTCGATCGACGGCCCCATCAACTGGGTAAACACGCGATCCAGATCGCCGGTGGCAAGACCACCGGGAACCAGCAGCTTGCTCTCGGCTTGCGCGATCAGGGAATCCATGGGGTGCGGGCTGCTCACTGAGGACGGATCTGACTAGATGGGGTCGGCAGAAGTCGCTTTAAAGCGCCGCCGATGGCTTCAATGTCCTGCTGTGGACGAGGTTGCTGGCGCGGCGCGGTTGGCCGGCGCGGCGGGCGATGCCGGATAACTCAACGGTGGGGTTGGAGTCACCGCCTCCCCTTTCTTTTCGACCAGCGTCATTACCGGCTTGTCCCACGTTCCGGTAACCCGGTAACGGGCACTGGCCGCCTGATTCAGTCCCTTGCCCAACAGGCCCTGCACAGCCAATCCAGCCGCAGCTCCGACCGGGCCGCCGACAACCGCGCCCACCAACGGCAGACTGTTGCCGATATGCGGCACTACGCGCACTTGCTGGTCGTAGTCCCTGGCGCGCAATCCGGTCCGGCCACTGATGCTGATGTTTGCCGCCGGTCCCTTGATGCTCAGGTTGCTGGTGGTGGCATTGCCATCGGCGAGCTGGAACTTTCCGGTAATCGAGTCGAAGGCCAGCCCCTTGCCGAACACGTCTCCGAAGTCGAGAGTCAGCCGGCGCGGCAACTCGGTCAGCGAAACCAAACCGAGCAGTCGCCCAACACCCGACGACACGTCGGGAATGTGGCCGTCGGTGACGTGGATGCTGAGTGTGCCGGTCATGTTGGCCAGCGACAGGTCGCTCGGCGGCCCCGGCCAGGTCGCATCCAGCTGGTCGTTGGTCTTGCCGTCATCGACCAGTCCCCGATAACCGAAGGCCGTCAACATGGCGCCGAGATCCTTCGCCGCAAAGCCGATGCGCATGTGCGTCCGGCTGTTGCTGGCGTTGCCGTTCCAGTCGCCGCTGGCGTTGATCTGCACGCTGCTGGACAAGGCACGCAGTTGTTCGATGTGCATGCCGTCCGTGGTGGGCCAGGTTTCCAGCCGGGCCTCGCCGAGTTTCGACTTGCCCAGCCGCAGGTCGCCGATCCACAGATGCAGCGGCGGCAGCGCGGCCGGGTCGACACCCGCGCTGGCCTGGCTGTCCACGCGGGTCGATGGCGATGGCGATGTCGGCGCAGCATGTGGGGCGGGTGCCCCCTGCGGCCAGTACAGTCGTTGCAGGCGTGCGGTAATGCCGCGTTTGCGCAGGTTGCGCGTCGGCAACTGGACGTTGCCCACCATGGCCTTGCCGTCCACATCGAAGACGATCCGATCCGCTTGTGGTGTCGCCCTGATCTTCATCGCCCCCAGCGAGCGCCCAAACCACAAGGCGTTGCCGGTGCCGATGTCGATGCTTTCCAGGCCCGGGCCACTCCCGCTGCCACCGGCAGCTGCACGCTGAACCCAGCCGGTGACATCCAGGCGATCGGCATGACCGCGAATACGCAAGTCGCGTGGTGGCAGCGTCTGCGGCATCTGATCGCCGAACGCCAGGCTGCCGGCCAACGGCTGCCCGGTCTCGGTGGGCAACCGCAGCCGCCCACGCAATACCTGTCCCAGTGACAATTGAAGCTCACTTCCAGTCACTGGCAGAGCCATCGTCAGATGCAGTGGCAAGCTGACCGTGGCAGGCTTGTCCAGCGGGGCGGGGAAATCGAGCCGCATGCCGTTCAATGATGAGTCCACGCTCAGCATCTGGCCCAGGACAGGGCTGCCCGGCCGGTGGAAAATCATGTAGCCGATGTCGAAATCACTGCGTCCTTTCGCCGCCTGCCCAAGCCAATCCAGTGCCGGGTATTGCTGCACCAGCTCGGCGAGCTGGTAGCGACCCTGCAGGTGTGCCGCCAATACCGTTCCCGGGTTGCTGTTGGCACCGGCAAGCGTCAGCTTCAAGGTCGCCGGCTCGCCGCGGAAGCGGGTCGCCAGCGGACCGGCGTTCAAGCCATGCAGATCGAATGTCATCGGCCCGTTGAGCTTGCCCAGGTGCAGCTTCCAGTCCGGCGCCGAGAGATCGGCATCGACCAACTGGGCAGCGCCATCGAGCTGCACATCCGCGCGATCCTTCAACGGCCAGATCAGGTGAAAATTGAAGGTGCCGCGGCCACCCAGGGTGAGCTTGCCGAGCGTGTCGGCCTGGTGGCTGCCGATCGGACTCTTGCGGATGAAGCGCATCAAGCTACCGCCACGTCCGCTGCCACGCATGTTGAGGTCGAGCAATCCGTCGCCGAAATCCGGAATCAGTGCCACTGCCTTGTCGATTTTCACACCGAGCGCCTGCCCATCGCTGGCCTGGACCAACATGCCGTTGTTGACGAAGCGGGCGACCGCATCGACGCCCTCGGCGCGTGGCCAGTTCTTGCCGTAGTCGAAAGTCAGGTCATGAATGACCGCCTGGGCCTCGAACCGCCCCTCGTGCTGACGAAACGGCCAATCAGCCAGGTTGCCGCGCACCAACGCCTGAGCCTGGGTGATGGTGCCGGACACTAGCGCATGGTCCAGCCACTGGATGGTCCCCGGCGACATGGCGTGGATCGGCCAGAACAAGCGCGCGGATGTCACGTCGGCGTGATCGAGGCTGGCGTACAGATCCAGGAACGGGGCCCCGCCCTGTGCCGGCAGGACCACCTGGCCACGCACCTGCCCGGCATAACCGGCACCGTCAAAATCCAGTGGGTCGGCCCCGAGGTGCCAATCATCGTCCTGGCGCCAGAACGCCATGGTGCCCTGCAGCCGGTTCAGGACCAGCGGCTGCTGGAACAGCTGCGGAAACTGCAGCGTGGTGGCCTGCGCCGGCAGCCGCAGCGATACCGCTTCCATGTCACCACGCAATTCGCCCTGCAGGTTGCTGACCCCGGGCAGCTTGCCCACCGGCTCGATCGACAATTGCCGGAAGGCCAGATCCAGCATCTGCAGCCCGCCATTGCCGCTCCAGCGCAAGCCTACGCGAACAAGATCGCCACGCGGGTTGCCACTGCCAAGCCAATGCGCCAGTCCCGGCGCAAGCTCGGGTTTCAGCGCCAGCCACGGCAGCAGCGGCGCCAGCTGAAGCTCACGCGCAGCAACGCCCACCTCAAGCTTAGCCGTGCCGGGTTGATGCACGGCGGCGGCCATTGCCCCGTCATCGTCTCCAGCCCATCGAACATCATAACCATCGGCAGTCAGCTGCAATCCGGCCAGGCCGTGAAGTGACGCCACGCTGGCGGTGGCACCATCCGGCGCGGTCACGCCCACCTTGTCCAGATCGAGCCGCAGCAGGCAACGGGTCAGTTGCCCCTTGCGCCAATCCAGCCACACCGCCAGCCGACCACGCCCCCGGTCAGCCGTATAGCCCTCCATGTTCATGCCATCGAGCAAGGGCTTGAGGTCGACGCCGTCCGCGCCAAGCCATACCCTGCCGGATCGGCCGTCTTCCTGAAAACGACCGGCCATGTGCAGCGCCGTGGCCACACCCTCGCGTCTCAACACACCGCCGAAACGGATTTCGCTGCCGTGACGGCTCAATCGCAACTGCCGCGCCAGCAAGGTGTACTGCTTGCCGGGACCGGTATCGGTGACCACGATGCGCAGATGCTCCAGCCACAGGTCTACCGACAACGGCCCCAACGATACCGGCTGGGCATGCGACTGACCGCTCAAGCCCAGACCGTTGACATGCCACTTGCCTGACGCGTCATGCAGCAGATCAAGTTGCAGACCCTGCACATGCAGGTTGAGCAAGTGCCGCGAAGGCAGCAGCCAGCCACCAAAATCCAGTTGCAGTTCCGCCTCGGGGATCTGCAGTGCATTACCTTTGCCGGGGGGCACCGCACCGACCGTCACCCCATGCATCACAAATACCGGGCCGGATGCGGTCCAGCGCCCCTCCATCGAGGCGAAGCTGACCGGTCGCTTGAGCTGCTGACTGAGCTGGGCGGCCACCCACTGCGGATGCTGTGCCAGCAGGGGCAGCAACAATTGCGCCAGCGCCGCCAGCAAGGCCAGCAGGATGACCGAAACGCCAGCTGTCCAGCCCAGCACGCGGGCACCGCGACGCCACCACGGCGCATTCACGCGACACCGGCCCAGTTGGGTTTACAGCAACACCACATCGAACTGTTCCTGCGAATAATGCTCCTCGGCTTGAAAGCGTATGCTTTTGGAGATGAACTCTTCCAGTTCAGCCACCGCGCTGGACTCCTCTTCGAGAATCCGGTTGACTACGGTCGGGCTGGCCATGACCAGCAGTTTCTCCGCATTGAACTGGCGAACCGCACGGGTGATTTCACGAAAAATCTCGTAGGTAACAGTCTCGGCGGTCTTCAGTACGCCACGCCCGCTGCACGTGGGGCAGGCCTCGCAAAGCTGGCGGGCCAGGCTTTCCGTGGTGCGTTTCCGGGTCATCTCGACCAGGCCCAACGCCGACATCGGGTAGACCGTGGTCTTCGCATGATCGCGCGCCAGGCCCTTGTTCAGCATGCGCAACACCTGGCGCTTGTGTTCGTCGTCGACCATGTCGATGAAGTCGATGATGATGATACCGCCAAGATTGCGCAGCCGCAGTTGCCGGGATGCCGCCTGCGCGGCCTCGAGGTTGGTGCGGTAGACCGTTTCCTCCAGGTTGCGCGTACCGAGGTAGGCGCCGGTATTGACGTCAATGGTGGTCATCGCCTCGGTCTGGTCGACGATCAGGTAACCACCGGACTTGAGTGGCACTTCTTTTTTCAGCGCCCGCTGCATCTCGTCCTCGACCCCGTAGAGATCGAAGATCGGGCGCTCGCCGTCGTAGTGTTCGATGCGGTCATCCAGACTCGGCATGAACTTGTGCACGAACTTGACCACTTTCTCGAAGGTTACGCGTGAATCCACGCGTACCTTTTCGATGTCATCGTTGAGCATGTCACGCAGGCTGCGCAGCGGCAGTGACAATTCCTCATAGACACGCTCGCCGACTTTGGCCCGGGCGATATTTTCCTGCACTACGCGCCATACCTTGCCCAGGTAGGTCACATCGAACGCCAGCGATTCGGCGCGCTGACCCTCGGCATTGGTACGCACGATGTAGCCCAGCCGGGGGCTCTCGGGCACATCGTCTCCGATCAGCGGTGTCAGCACGTCCTTCAGCCGCTGGCGCTCTTCCTCATCCTCGATCCGTGCCGAGATGCCCAGGGTGCGGGCATAGGGCAGCAGCACCAGATAGCGCGAAGGAATCGACAGGTGGGTCGAAAGCCGCGCACCCTTGGTGCTGATCGGGTCCTTGACCACCTGCACCACGATCTCCTGGCCTTCATGCACCAGTTCGCTGATCGACGGGACATGACCGTTGCCGTTGCCGTTGCCGGCCGCATCGTCACGCTCGACGGTGATCGCGGGTGCCAGCCGCACAATATCCGAAGCATGGAGAAACGCGGCGCGTTCCAGTCCGATGTCGACGAACACCGCCTGCATCCCGGGCATCACGCGCTGTACCCTGCCCTTGTAGACGTTGCCGACATAGCCTCGACGGGACGCCCGTTCGACGTGAACTTCCTGCAGCATCCCGTTTTCCACCACACCCACCCGCGTCTCGCGCGGTGTCACGTTGATCAGAATTTCTTCGCTCACCGAACACTCCCCGGACAGAGCATCTTTATAACGGCTGTATGCGCATGCTGTCGATGCGCCATTTCGCCGGATTTGCCTACGGCACCGCGACAATACTGAAACCAGACCACTATTTGCTTTAGGCTTGCAGTCTGGCGCGACATGGAAAGACTCGGGAATACCGCATGAAATTGCTGCTGGTCGAGGACTCCGAGCGCCTGCGTCAGACCCTGCAACACGGTCTGCAAGGTGCGGGATTCACCGTGGATGCCGCTGGCGACGGGGTGGAGGCCGGTGGCTTCCTGGCCAGCTATGACTACGACCTGGTCGTACTCGACCTGATGCTGCCGCGGCTCGATGGCATTGGCGTGCTGCACAACCTTCCAGCGGGCGATCGTCGGCCCCGGGTTCTGGTGCTTTCAGCACGAGATCAGGTCCCGGACCGGATCAAGGCGCTCAACGCCGGCGCCGACGACTACATGGTCAAGCCGTTTGCCTTCGACGAACTGGTGGCACGGCTGCACGCACTGGCACGACGTCCGCAGCAAGCGCAGCCCCCCGTGCTCCATTACGGACCGCTGGCCTGGGACCCGCTGTCACAAAGTGCCAGCGTACACGATGAACCGTTGCCACTGACGCCGCGGGAATTTGCCGTACTCGGCCTGCTGCTGCGCCACCGGGGCCGGGCCTTCAGTCGCCTGGAGATTCTCGAGCGCACCGCGGGCAGTGACAGCGAAGTCTCCGACCGCAGCGTCGAGGTGCTGGTCTTCGGCCTGCGCCGCAAACTCGATGCGGCCGGTGTGCCCGGGCTGATCGAGACGCGCCGTGGTACCGGTTACCTGATCGCATGAGCGCCCCCCCGGCATGACACCGGCGTCGCTGTCCGCACGCATCACCATGCTGCTGGTGATCACCAGCCTGCTGGTCCTCGGTGGCGGGGCCAAATTGATGGACTGGCGCATCGACCACGAGATGGAGGGCCGGTTTCAGCAGAACCTGCTGACCCAGGCCATCGCGGTCAGCTCGATGGCTCAGCTGGAACAGGACGAGTCCCCCGGCGATCCCGGCTCGCAACCGCGAGCCGGTCTGCTCGGCGGCAGCAGCCCTACGTACCATGCATTGCGCTGTGATGGTGAGCCGCCACGATTCAGTACGCCGCCGCCACCGGCGGTACCTGCCGACTGGTTCGATCATGTCGGCCCGAAACCGCACTTCGCCCGTCTTCGGCATGGCGAGCAACATCTGGGTTCGGTGCAATTCAGTTTCATTCCCGATCCCGTCGACAATGGCGAAACGACCCCGACCCGGGACGCCAGCGACAACAGCGCACCGCGTCAGTGTGCGTTGCTGTTCGAACAGGATCGCAAGGCGATCGACCAGATCCTGCTCGCGACAGACTGGACCCTGTTGCTCGGTCCCGCGCTGGCCTTGGCGATCGCCCTGCTCGCGGTACCGCTGATTGTGCGTCGTGGATTGCGCCCTGTCGGGGTGCTGGTTGAACGCATGCGCGACATCGGGCCGAATGCTCCCGGCCAGCGTCTGGCGGCGCTGGGAATGCGCGAACTCGACCCTCTGGTCGGTCGCTTCAACGATGTGCTGGGCCGCATGGACGAGGGACTTGCCCGTGAGCGCCAGTTTGCCAGCGGCCTGGCACACGAAACCCGCACCCGACTGGCCGAATTGCGCGCCTTGACCGAAATCGAAGCGCGTTACCCCAGCGGTCGCAGCATGTCGGACATCCTCGGTGAGATCGGTCTCATCGGTGCGGAGCTGGAGGCCACCGTCACCGCCCTGCTCTTGCTCACGCGCCTGAAATCCGGTCTGGAGCGACCGCAACGGCAATCGCTGGAGCTGCTGCCATGGTTGCAGCGGCAATTGCAGCGACAGCAACCGCTTGCCGGCGAACGTGGCATCGAGCTGCACACTGAAGGGACCCCGCCGGTCAACCTGCATACCGATCCCGCGCTGCTTGAGGTAATCATGGCGAACCTGCTCGGCAACGCCTGCGCCTATGCACCCGGCGGTGACCGGGTGGTCGTTCGGCTGAGCCGCGAGGCTACGGTGATCGACAACGCGGCGCCCGAACTCGAACCCTCCGACCTGGACAACTTCGGCGAACGCTTCTGGCGCAAACAACCGCCACACGCCGGTCACGCCGGCCTCGGCCTGGCGCTGGCCCATGCCGCCGCACAGGCTCTGGCCGTGCAACTGGACTTCACGCTGAAGGACGGGCGCCTGCTTGCCCGCCTGGCGTGGTAGCGGCAATCACGCGACGATCTCGCTCATGGCGGGTTAGAGTATCGGCATGAAAATCACCCCCATCCTGCTGGCCTGGAGTGGCGGCAAGGACTGCCTGATGGCGTTGCAAAGCCTGCTCGGCGAGCCACGCTGGCAAGTGGTCGGCCTGCTCACCACGGTCAACCGGACCTATCAGCGCATCGCCATGCATGGCGTTCGTCACGACGTGCTGCTGGCGCAAGCCGCATCTCTCGGACTGCCCCTGCTGGAGGTTCCGATGGACTGGCCCGGCAACAACGAGGCGTATGAGGAAGCCCATGAGCGCGCCTTGGCCGAGGCCCGCATGCGCTGGCCCGGCATCCGTCACTGCGCGTTCGGCGACCTGTTTCTGCAGGATGTGCGTGACTACCGTATCCGGCAACTCGGGCGCGCCAACTGGCGCGCGGTGTTTCCGCTGTGGGGCGAGGACACCGCGGCGCTGTCGCGGCGCTTCATCGGCGAAGGTCATCGTGCCCGGCTGTGCTGCGTGGATACCCGCCAGCTGGATGCCGGCTACGCCGGTCGCCGGTTTGACGCCGCCCTGCTCGACGACCTGCCCGCCAGCGTCGACCCGTGTGGCGAACAGGGCGAATTCCATACATTGAGCTATGCCGGACCGCTGTACCGTCAACCCTTGAAACTGCGCCGCGGTGAGTCGGTGCTGCGTGACGAGCGCTTCCAGTTCACCGATTTCCTGCTCGACGACGACACGCACGACGATGGCGCCAGCCGCTGACGAACCGCTGCTGCCGGATCTGTTGCAGCCCGGTCTCAAGCTGGTCTTCTGCGGCACCGCGGCCAGCCGGCGCTCGGCGGCCGAGGGCGCCTACTACGCCCATCCCGGCAACTGGTTCTGGCGTGCGCTGTTCGAATCCGGGATCACCCCGCGTCAGTTCGCACCGTGCGAATTCCGCCAGTTGATCCAGCACGGCATCGGCCTCACCGACCTGGCCAAGTACCACGCCGGCAACGACCACGAACTGCCACGCGATGCTTTCGATGTCGCCAGCCTGCTCGCCAGGATCGAGCACCACGCGCCACGTCGGCTGGCCTTCACCAGCAAGAACGCTGCCCGCGCCGTACTCGGGCGCGTGATCGACTACGGCTTGCAGCCGGAAACCCTCGGAGCAACCCGATTGTTCGTGCTGCCCTCGCCCTCGGGACAGGCGCGCGGACACTGGAATCTGACGCCCTGGCGGAAGTTGTCCGACGACCTCGTGGCGTCTTGAGCACACGCCTCCACCAGCGGCCGACAGGGCGACGTGATGACGCTCCGTCGCCAGGCTTTGAGCCGGCCACATCGGGGGTATGGCTTGCCATCCCGGCCGGCGTTTGCCCCGGAATCCTTTATAGTCACCCGGAAAACCGTTTGGCAGACCGGTACAGATGGATAGAGATTTTCTAGGCGATCGAAAGGGGTTGCTGCATGCAATCGAGCTCTTGGGACGCGACCATGAGGCCGTCGATTCCATCGCTCTGCCGATCATGTTGCCGGAAAAGGGGTTCGGCCCTCATGCGACCCTCGAGTATTTGGCAGCGGGCATCCTGGGGGGAGCGGCGCGCCTTGGCGCAGCCACATCGTTTGCCCATATGGACCCGCCGACCCCCTGGATAACCTGGGCAACGACGCTGTGGAACGCCGCGCTGAACCAGAACCTGCTGCACCCTGCCACCGCGCCGGTAGCCCGCATGGTCGAACAACGGGTTATGGAGTGGCTCGCACCCGCTTTCGGGATGACGGGTGGCCATATGACGCCCGGATCGACGCTGGCAAATCTGACCGCACTGTGGGCTGCACGGGAATGCGCCCACATCGAAGAGGTGGTCGCGTCCGAGGAGGCCCATCTCTCGATCCGCAAAGCCGCTCATATTCTGGGCTTGCGTTTCCGAGGGCTGCCTGCCGACCGGCACGGGAAGCTTGTTGGCGAATCGCTACCCCACGATTTGACGCGGGCCGCATTGGTACTTACCGCCGGAACAACGGGCGCGGGTGCCATAGACCCACTCGATCTTGCGGGCCGCGCGGCCTGGACTCATGTCGATGCGGCGTGGGCAGGCCCTCTTCGCCTGAGCTCCTATGCCGACCGGTTGACCGGAATCGACCGCGCAGACTCCGTGTCGGTATCTGCACACAAGTGGCTATTCCAGCCCAAGGAATCGGCCCTGATCCGAATGGCACTTACTTAAGCTCGTCATTCTCGCGAAAGCGGGAATCCAGCGCCCCCGCGCCTTATGTAGCCTGCAAACGGCAGAAGTCACTGGATTCCTGCTTTCGCAGGAATGACGGAA
>SCSE01000038.1 GCA_004298015.1 Rhodanobacter sp. | reverse complement strand
AAAGCGGGAATCCAGCGCCCCCGCGCCTTATGTAGCCTGCAAACGGCAGAAGTCACTGGATTCCTGCTTTCGCAGGAATGACGGAAAACGGGCCTCTCCGCTTAAGTAAGTGCCATTCGGCCCTGATCCTGTTCCGGGAGACCACGCAGTCCCATGCCGCCCTGAGTTTCGGCGGTGCCTACCTGGACACACCCAACGTGGGAGTGCTGGGCTCGCATGGCGCCTCTGCCGTACCCCTGCTGGCGACGATTCTGGCCTGGGGTCGGGAGGGACTATGCGCGCGCATCGAACAGTGCATGGACTGCGCCGAAAAGCTTGCACAGTTTGTGCAAGAAGATCCGCGCTTCACGTTACTGACCCAGCCCCAGACGGGCATCGTCGTGTGGCGGCCCAACGACGCCCGGGTATTCGACAAACTAATCCGACACCTGCCGGCAGGCATGGTTTCGACCACCATGATCTCGGGGCAACGATGGTTGCGGAATGTAGCGGCCAACCCAGGCGTCGACATGGACCTGGTGATTCGCGAAATCGGCAAAGCCGCCGAACCACCCGATGCGTGTGAAGATACGTCTGTCTAAAGACGCTCAGCGCCGCACAATGCCGCCTCGGTCAGCACGTGCCGCCGAACCTCCAGCCTGCCAACAAGCCTTCAATCGACTGGCGTCTGCCGGTATCTGGCCACGTCGCCCGCTTCCACCGCACCGCTGTTGTTGGACCAGGCCTGGCGCAGGTAGCTGACCACGGCGGCCACCTCGGCATCATCCAGTTGCTGCGCGAACGGCGGCATCGAATACGGTCGCGGATTGGCTTGCGTAACCGGCGCAAACCCGCCAAGCAGTACGCTCCGGATCGCGTTGATGCCGGTTGGCTCGGTCACTGAGGCATTGCCGTCCAGCGGGGGATAGACCCCGGCAATGCCTTGCCCGCGCTTGCCGTGGCAACTGGCGCAGCGCTGCCGGTAGATTTCGCGCCCCTGCTTGAGCCGGGGCTGTCCGGCCGACGCCGGGAGTGCCGACGGTGCCTGTGGTGGCGACGGCAAGCTATGCAGGTAGGTCGCTACTGCCCGCAGATCATCGTCACGCATGTATTGCGTGCTGCGCACCACCACGTCGGACATCGGCCCGAATACGCTGCCCCTGGCCGAGCGCCCGGTCTTGAGCAAGTCGACGATGTCCTGCGTGCTCCATCCCTGCAATCCGCCACCGGGCTGCGCGCTCAGGTTCGGCGCGTACCAGTCCAGCACCGGTATCAGCCCCCCACTCAGCCGCGGATGCCGCGGTATCGCACCGAAACGGTTGCGTGGCGCGTGGCATTCATTGCAATGGCCCAGCCCCTGGACCAGATAGGCACCACGGTTCCATGCCACCGACCTGCCGGGATCGGGCTGGTACACCCCCTCATCGAAATACAGCGCACGCCATGCCAACAGGCTGCTGCGCACGCTGTACGGAAAGCTCAGCCCGAGCGCCTTGCGCGGCTGATTCACCGGTGAGAGCGAACGCAAATACGCGAAGATGGCCAGCACATCGTCACGCCGCAGCTTGGTGTAGGAGGTATACGGGAATGCCGGATACAACCGTTCGCCCCGGCGTCCCTTTCCTGTGTGCATCGCTCGCCAGAAGTCGTCGAAATGCCAGCGACCGATGCCCGTGGCAGGGTCCGGGGTGATGTTCGACGAGGGAATAGCACCGAAGGGTGTCGACAGCATCCGGCCTCCGGCATAAGGCTTGCCACCCTGCGCGGTATGGCAGGCAACGCAGCCGCCGATCGTCGCCAGATAGCGGCCGCGCGCTATCAAGCCCGGACGATCCAGAGGCCCTTCCACGACGGGGGCGGCGGAAGCCGTCGACCCGAAGCCCGCACCGAGAGCGAGCAACCGCCCAGCGCCGAGACCCAGCAACGCCAGCACGGCAACCACGCCGACAACACCCGCCTTGCGACTCATCGACCACCCTCTCCAGGATTGAGTACTCCGCAGCGCATCGGTGGTGACATCGAACCGGCCGGTTCCGCCTGCATGTCGGTACTGCGTGCGCGACTGGCAAGCCACGCCGCCACCGCGTCAATATCCGAGGCACGCAGCCGCTGGGCGATCTCTGCCATGCAATCCGGTGCGGGTGCGGAGCGGGTGCCACTGCGCCAGGCACCCAATTGGGAACTGATGTAATCGTATGGCAGGCCGATCAGCCCCGGGATCGATGGCTGCGCGCCGGTGAGCCGACGACCGTGGCAACTGGCGCAGGCAGGAATCCGGCGTCCCGGATCGCCATGCTGGGCCAGTTGTTCACCCCGCCGCAAGGTCGTCGCCGAAACCGTGGGTATCGGCGAGCGCCGGTAGGGCACCTGCTGCGCCGCAAAGTAACGCGCGATCTCCTGCATATAGGCCGGACTGAGCTGGCGCACGGTGTATTCCATCGGCGCGTACTTGCGCAGACCGTTCTGGAAGTTCTGCATCTGGCGTACCAGATACGCTACCGGTTTGCCCGCCAGACGGGGAAAGAAGCCGCTTTTGACCCTGCCCTCTCCGTGTTCACCGTGACACGCGGTACAGGCGGCAATACGTTGCTGGAGCGTGTCCGGCACCGCTGTCACCGCCGCGCGGCCAGTCGCGGTATAAAACATGGCGACCGCCAGCCATAATCCCATGAGGTGAAGGCGGCCTCGAAGTCGTGTGCCGGGTTGGTCCATTGCGACATTATAGGCGCCCGGACTCCGGCTCCACGGTTATGCTGGACTCTTGCGACAAAACGGCTTCGCCAGTCGACCCGGAGAATAGCGTGCCCCGTTCATACCTCTACCTGATCAGCTTCACTGCCGCCCTGCTGGCACTACCCGTCCAGGCGGCGGATCGCGCGACTCCCCGCGTGGCCTACGACTCCATCGCGCAGTTGCAGCGGAAGATGGCGGCAGGCACCCTCGACAGCCACCAGCTTGCACAACAGTTTCTGCAGCGGATACGCCGTATCGACCAGTCCGGTCCCACGCTGCATGCGGTGATTGAGACCAATCCCGATGCCTTGAAGCTGGCTGGCGAACTGGACGCAACACGTGCCCAGCAGGCGAAACGCGGTCCGCTCTACGGCATTCCAGTCCTGCTCAAGGACAATATCGACACCGGCGACCGGATGCTTACCACGGCCGGATCACTCGCGCTTGTGGCAGCACCGGCACCGCGCGACGCAGCGCTGGTCACCCGCTTGCGCAAGGCTGGCGCACTGATTCTCGGCAAGGGCAACCTGAGCGAATGGGCCAATTTCCGCTCCACCCATTCCAGCAGTGGCTGGAGCGGCCGCGGTGGCCAGACCCACAACCCGTATGCACTCGATCGCAATCCCTGCGGCTCAAGCTCCGGACCGGCCGCTGCCGTCGCTGCGGGGCTGACAACCGTAGCCATAGGCACCGAAACCGACGGCTCGATCCTCTGTCCGTCGTCGATGAACGGCATCGTCGGCATCAAACCCACGCTGGGACTGGTCAGCCGCAGCGGTATCGTGCCGATCAGCCACAACCAGGACACCGCCGGGCCGATGGCTCGCAGCGTGGCCGACGCCGCGACCTTGCTCAGCGTGATCGCCGGCAGTGATCCACACGATCCGGCCACCGCCAACGCCGACGCACATGCCACCGACTACACCCGCTTTCTCGACCCGAATGGCCTGAAGGGCAAGCGAATCGGCGTGGTGCGGCAACTGGGCGGCAGCGAACGCCATGCAGACCGGGTGCTGAACCAGGCTATCGCGCTGATGAAGGCGCAAGGCGCGACCATCATCGACCCGGTGACATTGCCACACCTGAACCAGCTGGGAGCCCTCGAAAACACCGTGCTCCTGTACGACTTCAAGCACGACATCAACGCCTATCTGGCGACGCGTACCAGACTCCCGGTCCATGACCTGAAGGATCTGATCGCCTTCAACAAGCACCATGCGGCACAGGAAATGCCCTGGTTCGGGCAGGAGCTGTTCATCCAGGCCGAGGCCAAGGGGCCACTGACTGACACGGTCTACCGCAAGGCACTGGCAAAGGCCAAGCGACTGGCCGGGCCGGAAGGCATCGATGCGGCGCTGAAAGCCCACCATCTGGACGCCCTGCTGGCACCGTCAAGCGGCCCGGCGTTCACCACCGATCCGATCCTGGGGGACCACATCCTCGGCGGCGCCTCGGAACCGGCCGCGGTCGCCGGCTACCCCTCGATGAGCGTTCCTGCCGGTTGGGTACATGGACTGCCGGTTGGCATCGTACTGTTCGGCGCCAAGTGGAGCGAACCGACCTTGATCGCGATCGCCTATGGCTTCGAACAGCATGCCAAAGCGTGGCAAGCACCGAAGTTTCTGAATACGGTCGGTGGCAAGCCGGTGCCGGCCGGACTCTGAATACAACGTCGTTGTTGCCGCCGGAGTGACCCCGACCGGCGCGCAACCGATGCCGGCAGCTGCCATGCGAGTGGCTCAGATGGCGGCGCGAGCACCCACCGATTTGCGCACGATAAGCATGGCCAGCTCGATCGACTGCTCGTAATTGAGCCGGGGATCGACCATCGATTTGTAGGCCCGCATCAGGTCCGTCTCGGAAAGATCGCGCGCGCCGCCCATGCACTCGGTAACCGCCTCGCCCGTCAGCTCCAGGTGCACACCGCCGAGACGGGTGCCCGCCGCCGCATGGATGTCAAAGGCCTGATCCAGCTCACCGCGGATATTGTCGAAACGACGTGTCTTGTAGCCGTTTGACGTACTTTCGGTATTCCCGTGCATCGGATCGGCCACCCACAGCACGCGGCGCCCCTCCCGTTTCACGGCGTCCAGCAGCGGCGGCAGTGCGCTGGCAATCCCGGCGTTGCCCATGCGGTGGATCAGGGTGAGTCGACCGGGTTCGTCGTGCGGGTTCAAGGCATCGATCAACGGCAGCAATTGATCCGCCGTCACCGAAGGCCCGACCTTGACCGCGATCGGGTTGCGGATACCACGAAAATACTCTACATGAGCGCCATCCAGTGCCGCCGTGCGCATGCCGATCCAGGGGAAATGCGTGGACAGGTTGAACCAGCCCGGATGTCGCGGTACCTGCCGGGTCAGCGCCTCCTCGTAGTGCAGCAGCAACGCCTCATGGGAGGTGAAGAAATCCACCCGCGAGAACCCGGCAATCGGACCGGCCAGCGTCTCCATGAAACGCAGCGAATCACCAATGTTGGTGACCATTTGCCGATACTCGGCCGCCAGCGGCGAGTGCTCGACCCAGGCCAGATCCCAATACTCCGGATGGTGCAGATCGGCAAAACCGCCATCGATCAGCGCCCGCACAAAATTCATCGTCAACGCCGAATGCGCGTGTGCCTGGATCAGGCGCTGCGGATCGGCCCGACGTTCCTGGGCACTGAAGCCGGGGCCATTGATCACATCGCCGCGGAAGCTCGGCAGAGTGACACCATCACGGGTTTCCTGATCGGTCGATCGCGGCTTGGCGTATTGCCCGGCAAAGCGCCCCACCCGCAATACCGGCTTCTTGAGTCCGTGCACCAACACCAGACTCATCTGCAACAACACCTTCAGCCGATTGGAAATCACCGGACTGGTGCAGTCGGAGAAGCTCTCGGCACAATCGCCGCCCTGAAGCAGGAAGCGATGACCATCCTGGGCCTCGGCCAGGGTTTGCTTGAGGGCCAGCACCTCCCATGAAGTGACCAGCGGTGGCAGGCTCGCAAGATGCGTCTTGGCGCGGGCCAATTCCGTGGCGTCTTCGTACCGCGGTTGCTGCAACGCAACCCGCTGCTGCCAGGAGTTTGGTGTCCAGTCGGCGGTTTCGCCGTAACCCGTGGCAAGCTCGTTCATCGCTGACATCCTCTCATCCCCAAGCATCTCAGACGCGCCGGCGCCGGCACACGTACACCGCCCAAAGTGCCAGCAGCGCGAACCAGAGCAGCGTCCAGGCCGGCATCGGCAAGCCCAGGATCGTTTCGACTTTTGCGCATTCGCCCGATCCGGTGAAAACCAGTCTCAACACCTTCGCGAAGGGGAAGGCACTGAACATGTAGTCCAGCGGCGGTCCGCACGACGGCACCTGATCAGCCGGCAACGACTGTATCCACAGGTGTCGCCCTGCGACCGCCAGTCCGAACGACGCACAAAGCAGGACGCCGCTGGCGTAAACCCAGCGTGCCATACCGCGCGGTGCATGCAGCGCGCCAAGCAGGAAGAACACCGCCATGCCCACGAACGCCACACGCTGGAAGATACACAAAGGGCACGGGTACATGCCCAGGCTGTACTGCGCAAACAGAGCGAAGCCAAGCAATCCTGCACACACGAGGAAGCCGACTAGGAAGCTGACGCGATACGACCAACGGATGGGATTCATGGCATGTTGTTGCGTTGCGGAACAACGACATTACCTGCTCACTGCCACGCTGTCAGCAGCTGCCGGTACGAATTGTCCTGAAACGTCCCGCATACCCGGCCCGCAGACAACGAAAAGCCCGGCAGGTATCCCGGCCGGGCTCTCCAGTGTGCGCAAAAAAGCAACCAGTTGATCGCTGGTGCAGCTGTTACTCCGCGCCTGCGACCTCAGCCTGCGGACGATCCACCAGCTCCACGTACGCCATCGGCGCATTGTCGCCGGGGCGGAACCCACACTTGAGGATCCGCAGATAGCCACCCTGGCGCTCCCGGTAACGGGGCCCCAGCTCGACAAACAGCTTGCCCACGGCTTCCTTGTCGCGCATGCGTGAAAACGCCAGCCGGCGATTGGCAACGCCATCGACCTTGGCGAGGGTGATCAGCGGTTCCGCCACGCGACGAAGCTCTTTCGCCTTGGGGAGCGTGGTGCGGATCAGTTCATGCTTCATCAGCGACGACGCCATATTCCGAAACATGGCCTCGCGATGCGAGCTGGTACGGTTGAGTTTGCGTCCGGATTTTTGGTGGCGCATGACGAAATTCTCTGTCTGTTGTTATGAAAAGCCGGCACGTAGGTCCGACTTCCCGCGGTTACCCGCTTTTAAAAAGCCCGACGGAGCGGGCTCTTGTGAAGAGCGCGGCCATGAATGGTCGCTTACGGCGTCCGGCGAGAGCGCTATGCACAAAATCGCCGGCACCTTGCTGCTACTGCGATCAGGGATCGATCGCACAAACCTGGATCATCAACCCAACTGCATGCCGTGCGAAAGGCCCGGCGGCGGCCAGTTTTCGAGCTTCATGCCCAAGGCCAATCCACGCCCGCCAAGCACGTCCTTGATTTCGGTCAGCGACTTCTTGCCAAGGTTCGGCGTCTTCAGCAGCTCGACCTCGGTCTTCTGCACCAGATCGCCGATGTAGTAGATGCTCTCGGCCTTCAGGCAGTTCGCCGAACGCACGGTGAGCTCAAGATCGTCGATCGGACGCAACAGCAACGGGTCGAAACCGCTCTTCTCCGCCGTACTGGTGTCGTTTTCACGACGCGAGAAGTCACCAAACACGGACAGCTGATCGTTGATGATCTCGGCCGCCTTGCGGACAGCTTCTTCCGCACCGATGGTGCCGTTCGTCTCGATGTCCAACACCAGCTTGTCGAGGTTGGTGCGTTGCTCCACACGAGCAGCGTCCACTTCATAAGCCACCCGCAACACCGGTGCAAACGACGCGTCCAACTGCAGACGTCCGATCGGACGCGCTTCCTCATCCGGATGCTGGCGTGTACTGGCTGGCTGATAGCCGACGCCACGAACCACCTTCAACCGCATGTTGAGTGCGATATCCTTGGTCAGATGGCAGATCACGTGCTCGGGATTGATGATCTCCACCGAATGATCGACCACGATATCGCCCGCCGTGACCACGCCCTTGCCCTTCTTGGACAGGGTCAAGGTGACCTCATCGCCGGTATGCTGCCGAATCGCCACATCCTTGAGATTCAGCAGGACTTCAATGACATCTTCCTGCAAACCTTCCAGCGTGGTGTATTCGTGAAGCACGCCATCGATTTCAACCTCGACTATGGCGCTGCCAGGGATCGAGGAGAGCAGCACGCGACGCAGCGCGTTGCCCAGAGTATGGCCGAAGCCACGCTCGAGCGGCTCGACCACCACCTTGGCGCGGTTGGCTCCGAGCTGTTCGACGTTGAGGCCACGAGGCCTCAACACACTAGTTGACGAAACTGCCATGCAGAGCTCCGGTAATAATTACTTCGAGTAAAGCTCGATGATCAACGCTTCATTGATATCGGACGGCAGGTCGCCGCGATCCGGTACCGACTTGAACGTGCCTTCAAACTTCTTGGCATCCACTTCGACCCAGATCGGACGCAAGTCCATGGTGTCGAACACCGTCGCTGCTTCCTGAACGCGAAGCTGGGTGCGCGCACGCTCGGTGAGAGCAATCGCATCACCGGGACGGACCTGGTAGGAAGGAATGTTCACTTTCTTGCCATTGACCAGAATCGCCTTGTGGGCAACCAACTGGCGCGCCTGGGCACGGGTGACCGCGAATCCCATGCGATAGACAACGTTATCCAGACGACTCTCGAGCAGGCGCAACAGGTTCTCACCGGTATTGCCCTTCAGGGTCGACGCCTTGGTGTAGTAGTTGCTGAACTGACGCTCAAGCACACCATAGATGCGCTTGACCTTCTGCTTCTCACGCAACTGCACGGCATAGTCGGACATGCGCATGCGCTTGTTCGCACCATGCTGACCGGGCTTGTTTTCCAGCTTGCACTTGGAATCCAGCGCGCGCGCCGGGCTCTTCAAACTGAGATCTGCACCCTCACGACGGGCGAGTTTGCAGGTAGCTCCACGATAACGGGCCATGGGTATGCTCCTTAGACTCGACGCTTCTTGGGGGGACGGCAGCCGTTGTGCGGGATCGGCGTGACATCGATGATGTTGAGCACCTTGTAGCCCAACGCGTTCAGCGAACGCACCGCCGACTCCCGGCCGGGGCCGGGACCCTTGATGCGCACTTCCACGGTCTTCACACCGTAGTCGCCGGCAGCACGGCCTGCCTTTTCTGCGGCAACCTGCGCGGCAAACGGGGTCGACTTGCGCGAACCACGGAACCCGGCACCACCGGCAGTAGCCCACGACAGAGCATTGCCCTGGCGATCGGTGATGGTAACGATGGTGTTGTTGAAGGAGGCCTGCACGTGCGCCACCGCATCGGTGACGACCCGTTTGATCTTCTTCTTGGTCTTGACTGGCTTAGCCATATTTGAAATCCAAAGCTCTTAGTGGAGCAATCACTTCCTGATCGCGCGACGGGGGCCCTTGCGGGTACGTGCGTTGGTACGCGTGCGTTGACCGCGCAACGGCAGGCCACGGCGATGACGCAGGCCGCGATAGCAACCCAGGTCCATCAGCCGCTTGATGGCCATACCGACCTCGCGACGCAGATCGCCTTCGACAATGTACTTGGCGATTTCGTGGCGGATCTTCTCCACCTCACCCTCGCTGAGGGACTTGATCGGGGTGGTCGAAACCACGCCCGCATCCGCACAGACCTTCCTGGCTCGGCTGCGACCGATACCGTAAATGCTCTGCAGACCAACCCAGACATGCTTCTGGACCGGCAAATTGACACCCGCGATGCGCGCCATGATGTACTCTCTCCGATGCGTTTCTTGCGCGGTAAACGCGCAATTCTAACCTGAATTACCCAGACTGGAAAGCCCTGCAGCCTTACCTGCCGCGACTCGCCGTAATTGAACCTGCCTTCGCGATATCAGCTGCGACGCAAATTGGCTTTCTTAAGCAAACTCTCATACTGGTGACTGACCAGATGCGCCTGCACCTGAGCCGTGAAATCCATCACCACGACCACCACGATCAGCAGCGATGTGCCACCGAAATAGAACGGTACATGCCACGCCTGCTGCATGAACGACGGCACCAGGCACACCAGCACCAGATACAGTGCACCGACACCAGTCAACCGCGTCATCACCGCATCCACGTAATTGGCAGTGGCGCGGCCTGGACGGATACCCGGAATCAACGCGCCTGAGCGCTTCAGGTTATCCGCCGTCTCCTCGGCGTTGAAGACGATCGCCGTATAGAAAAAGGCAAATGCGATCACCAATACTGAAAACACGATGTCGTGAAGCGGATTGCCCGGACTCAGAGACTGGGTAAGATCCTGCAGCCAGCGCGACTTGTTGCCGGTGCTGAACCACGCAATCGCCGTGGCCGGGAACATCAACAGACTGGACGCGAAGATCGGCGGGATCACGCCGGACATATTGATCTTCAGCGGCAAATGCGAACTCTGGTTCTGGTAGGCACGCTGGCCACCCGACTTGCGCGCATAGTTGACGGTAATACGCCGCTGCGCGCGCTCCATGAAGACCACAAAAGCCGTCACTGCCAACACCAGTCCGAACACCATCAGCAGCATCAGCAATGAAAGCTCGCCATTGTTGGCCATGCCCAATGTATGCACTACCGCCGCCGGCAAGCCCGCAACGATGCCGGCAAAGATCAGCAAGGAGATGCCGTTGCCGATGCCGCGCTCGGTCATCTGCTCACCCAGCCACATCAGGAACATCGTACCGGCCGTCAAGCCAACCACGGACGACATGATGAACCCGAAGCCTGGCGCGTACACTACCGGTGCACCGCCCGCTGCCACCTGATTCTGCAACGCCATGGCGATGCCGAACGACTGAAAGGCCGCCAGACCCACCGTGGCAAAGCGGGTGTACATGGTCATTTTACGCTTGCCGGCCTCACCTTCCTTGCGCAGTCCCTGCAGGCTCGGAAGCACCGAGCCCATCATCTGGAACACGATGGACGCGGAGATATAAGGAATCACCCCCAGTGCGAAGACCGAAAAGCGGGCCAGAGCGCCGCCTGAGAACATGTTGAACATGTCCATCAGGCCGTTGCCGTTGACCAGGCTGGTCATCGCCTCGGGATTGACGCCAGGCACCGGGATGAACGATCCGAGCCGAAACACGACGAGCGCGCCGATCACGAAAAAGATGCGCTGACGAAGCTCCGTCAGCTTGCCCAGCTTGCCCAGTGCGTTGCCCTTGGCTTCAGCCACCGTCAATTACTCCACGCTGCCGCCGGCAGCTTCGATAGCTGCCTTGGCGCCGGCGGTAGCCAGCAAACCGGACAACTTCACCGAACGGCCGATTTCACCCTTGAGGACCACCTTGACCTTCTTGGCCCGGCTGCTGACCAGCCCCGCCTTATGCAAGACCACCAGATCGATCACGTCCGCCTTCAGATGAGCCAACTGATACAGAAAGACCTCTTGGCTCTCGGCTTTCTTCAGCGAGCGGAATCCGATTTTCGGAAGGCGCCGCTGCAAGGGCATCTGACCGCCTTCGAAGCCGTACTTGTGCGTACCGCCGGCACGGGCGTGCTGGCCCTTGTGACCGCGACCGGCAGTCTTGCCCAGGCCGGAGCCGATGCCGCGGCCAACCCGCAGGCGGGTCTTGTGAGAGCCGGCAGCCGGCTGGATATCGTTCAGACGCATGATGCTTACTCCTCGACCCGAACCAGGTAATAGACCGTATTGATCAGGCCCCGCACCTGCGGACTGTCCTTCAGTTCACGGACGTCGTTGATCTTGCCCAGGCCCAGCGCCTTGACGCTCAGCCGATGACGGGCCTGCACACCACGAAGGCCCTTGACCAGACGCACGCGTACCACGCCGTCCGCAGCTTTTTGAGACTTAGCCATTACCAAGTACCTCATCCACGGTCTTGCCACGCTTCGCCGCGATCTTCTTGGGCGAGGCGACTGCCTGCAAACCCTTGATGGTCGCACGCACCAGATTGATCGGGTTGCGTGAGCCGACCGCCTTGGCCAGCACATTCTTGACACCGACCACCTCGAGCACCGCACGCATCGCGCCACCGGCGATCACGCCGGTACCTTCCGATGCCGGCTGCATATAGACGCGAGCTGCACCGTGGTTCGCCTTGATGGCGTACCACAACGTGCCGTTGTTCAGTTCGATGCTGACCATCTGGCGACGGGCCCGCTCCATGGCCTTGGAGATGGCCACCGGCACTTCACGCGCCTTGCCATACCCAAAACCCACCTTGCCCTCACCATCACCAACGACAGTCAGCGCAGTGAAGCTCATCTGGCGGCCACCCTTCACGGTTTTGGCCACGCGGTTGACGGCAATCAGCTTTTCAAGCAAGCCGTCCGAGTTTTCGCGATCGTTAGAAGACATGTTCTATTTCCATTTGCCCAGCGTGCCGGGACTTTGCTTGCGGCTTGGCCGCTTGGAGTTGTAGGTACCTCAGCGGGCGCCGAATCGCCTGAAAGCCATCCCGGTCCCGAGCGTCACTTCAAAATTTAAGACCCGCCTCACGCGCGGCGTCGGCCAGCGCCTTGATACGGCCGTGAAAACGGAATCCGGAGCGATCAAACGCCACCGACTCGATGCCTGCTGCCATGGCACGCTCTGCGACCGCCTTGCCGACCGCCACCGCTGCAGCGACGTTCTTGGTGCCGGTGAGACCCTCGGCCACCGATTTCTGCAGCGTAGACGCCGCAGCCACCACGTTCCGACCAGACGCATCGAACACCTGGGCGTAAAGGTGCTGGCCCGTGCGATGCACCGACAACCTGGCCACCGCCAGCTTGCGGATGTGACTGCGAGTAGACCTTGCGCGACGCAGACGGTTTTCGTTCTTGTTCATCATAAATTCCTTGAAAGCGGATCGACTTGTTGCGGACTGGCTCTTTCGAAGCGTCCGGCCACGGATAACCGGCCGAACCTCACAGAGGGGTCCGCATTTAGGCCTTCTTGGCTTCCTTCAGCGTGATCTTCTCGCCCGCATAGCGAACACCCTTGCCCTTGTACGGCTCTGGTGGGCGGAACGCGCGAATCTTTGCGGCAACCTGACCCACCGACTGCTTGTCGAAGCCCTTGATCAGGACTTCCGTCTGTGTCGGCGTCTCGATGCTGATGCCGTCGGGCGCGTCAAACAGCACAGGGTGCGAATAACCCAGACTCAGGTTCAACGACTTGCCCTGCATCGCGGCGCGGTAACCCACGCCTACCAGCTCCAGCTTGCGCTCGTAACCGTCGGAAACACCCTTGACCATATTGGCCAGAAGCGCCCGTGCGGTACCGCCGAACTTGTCGTCCGCACCGTCATCGAGCGACACCGTGGCGACGCCGTCATCCACGACCAGCGACACACCTGGCAGGTGATGGATGGTCAAGGTTCCCTTCGGGCCCTTGACCGAGATACCGTCGGCGGCAATCTTCAGCTCGACACCCTTCGGCAAGGGAATAGGTTTCTTGGCAACACGTGACATTGTCTGGACTCCCTTACGCCACTTGGCCGATGACTTCGCCGCCCAGACCCTTGGCGCGGGCCTGCGCGTCGGTCAGCAGACCGGCAGAAGTCGAGATGATCGAAATACCCAGGCCGCCGAGCACCTTCGGAAGCTCGTCCTTGCCGCGATAGACGCGCAGACCCGAACGGCTTACACGAGAGATTTTCTCGATCGCCGGCTCACCGTCGAAGTACTTGAGCTTGATTTCAAGCACGGGTTTGCCTTCAACGTCCGCGGCTTGCGCGTCGAGGATGTAACCCTCGTTCTTGAGAAGGCCGGCAATTGCCACCTTAAGTTTCGACGATGGCATACGAACGACCGGCTTCCCCATCAACTGGGCATTGCGGACGCGCGTAAACAGATCGGCGATGGGATCAGTCATGCTCATGAAAACATCCTTCAGAGTGCACCGATATCCGATAAAACCGGAAATCATTCAGATTGTGAGCTGCCAATAACAGCAGCCTGCCTTGCGCAGACCGCCGACTATAGCAGCTTTACCAGGTTTTAGCGAACATCGACGCGGTAGTCACATCGATAAATGCTTGAAGCTGCGACGGTTGGGGAGCGCAATAAAGCGCCCCTCAAACGCGCTCGCTACAGTTTCTTACCAGCTGGCCTTGCGCAGACCGGGCACATCGCCACGCATCGTCGCCTCGCGCAATTTGTTGCGCCCCAGGCCGAACTTTGCATAGACCGCGCGCGGACGACCCGTCAGAGCACAGCGGGTGCGTTGGCGAACCGGACTGGCGTCGCGTGGCAGCTTCTGCAGCTTGCCCTGCGCCTCCATCTTCTCCTCATACGAAGCAGTGGCGCTCAGTACGATTGCCTTCAATTCCGCACGCTTCGCCGCGTACTTGTTGACGAGTTTGGTCCGCTTGATGTCGCGGTTCACCATTGATGTCTTGGCCATGGATAACGCCTGTCAGTTGCGGAACGGAAAGCTGAATGCTGCCAGCAAGGCCCTGGCTTCTTCGTCGGTCTTGGCTGTGGTGGTGATGGAAATATCCATCCCTCGCAGCGCATCGACCTGGTCGAAATCAATCTCGGGAAAGATGATCTGTTCCTTGATGCCAAAGTTGTAGTTGCCGCGACCGTCGAACGCCTTGGCCGACACCCCGCGGAAGTCGCGCACGCGCGGCAGCGAGACGTTGATCAGACGATCGAGAAATTCGAACATCTGTGCCCGGCGCAAGGTTACCTTGCAGCCAATCGGCCAGCCATCACGAATCTTGAACGAGGCAACCGACAACCGGGCCTTCGTCGTGATCGGCTTCTGACCGGCGATCTTGGCCATGTCGCCCACGGCGTTCTCGAGCACCTTCTTGTTGCCCGCAGCTTCGCCCACGCCCATGTTCAACGTGATCTTGGTGATGCGGGGAACCTGCATCACGTTCTGGTAGCCGAATTGCTCGGTGAGCTTGGCGACTACCTGCTCTTTGTAAAAATTTTCAAGGCGCGTCATGATCGTGTTCCTTACGCGTCCACGACCTCGCCAGTCGAACGGAACACGCGAACCTTGCGCCCATCTTCGAGCGTTTTGGTGCCGACGCGTTCACCCTTGTTCGTGGCGGGGTTGAACAGCTGCACATTGGAGAGATGGATCGAAGCTTCACGCTCGACGATGCCGCCAGCCTGGTTGGCCTGCGGATTCGGCTTGGTATGACGCTTGACCAGATTCACGTTGGAGACGAACACACGGTCGCCTGCAACACGCAGCACATCGCCGCGCTGACCTTTATTTTTGCCGGTGATCACGAGAATTTGATCACCCTTCCGGATACGGTTCATTTTGCGATCTCCGCTCAGAGCACTTCGGGCGCAAGAGAGACGATCTTCATGAACTTCTCACTGCGCAGCTCGCGGGTAACCGGTCCGAAAATACGGGTACCGATCGGCTCGAGCTTGTTGTTGAGGAGCACCGCTGCATTGCCGTCGAAACGGATCAGCGAGCCATCGGGACGACGTACACCCTTGGCGGTACGAACCACCACGGCATTATACACCTCGCCCTTTTTCACCTTGCCGCGAGGAATCGCATCCTTGACCGTGACCTTGATCACGTCACCGATGGCAGCGTACCGGCGCTTGGATCCGCCGAGCACCTTGATGCACATCAGTTCCTTCGCGCCGCTGTTGTCCGCTGCGGAAAGCGTGCTTTGCATCTGGATCATGTAGGCACCCTCCCCTTAGACGCTGGCGCGCGTGATGATTTCGACCACGCGATGATGCTTGGTCTTGGACAACGGACGGCATTCCGCAATACGCACGAAATCCCCTTCGTTGGCACCCAGGTCATCTTGCGCATGCAGCTTGGTCGACCGGCGAATGATCTTGCCCAGCAGCCAATGCTGGACCTGACGCTCGACCAGCACCGTGACCGTCTTGTCCATCTTGTTGCTGGTAACGCGCCCCTCGAGGGTTCGCGCCTGCTTTGTCTCTGCTTGAATCTGGTTGTCACTCATGTCAGCCGTCCCTTACTTCTTGCCGCCGAGCACAAACTTCGTGCGGGCGATATCACGCCGAACGCGGCGGAGCTGGTGCGGCTGATTGAGCTGACCGGAACCCTTTTGCATGCGCAGGTTGAACTGCTCCTTGCGCAGGTCCAGCAGGTGCTGATTCAGCTCGTCGGCCGACTGGTTGTTGAGATCTTTGGTGGCCATCACATCACCGCCCGGGTAACAAACTGGGTCTGCACCGAGAGCTTCGCGGCAGCCAGGCGGAATGCCTCGCGTGCCGTCACCTCGTCGACGCCCTCGATTTCATAAAGCATACGTCCAGGCTGGACCGGAGCGACCCAGAACTCGACGCTACCCTTGCCAGCGCCCATGCGGACTTCGATCGGCTTCTTGGTGATCGGCTTGTCCGGAAACACGCGGATCCACAACTTGCCGCCACGCTTGACGAAACGGGTGATGCAACGGCGAGCCGCCTCGATCTGACGCGCGGTCAGTGCACCGTGCGTGGTTGCCTTCAGCCCATACTCGCCAAAACTGACAAGATTGGAGCACTGCGCCAGACCGTCGTTACGGCCCTTGAACTGTTTGCGATATTTGGTGCGCTTGGGTTGCAACATGGCAACTCTCCTTACTTCGCAGACCGCTCGCGGCGGCCGTCACCGGCCTCGCGACGCGAATCGTTACGACGACCTTCGCCACCTTCGCGACGCGGCTGCGAGGACTCGTCTTTGGACTCCTGGCTGGCCTGCGCAAGATCGAAAATTTCGCCCTTGTAGACCCACACCTTGATGCCGATGATGCCGTAGGTGGTCTTCGCCTCGGCGGTGCCGTAATCGATATCCGCACGCAGTGTATGCAACGGCACCCGACCTTCACGGCTCCACTCGGAACGAGCGATCTCGGCCCCGTTCAGACGACCGGACACGTTGATCTTGATACCCAATGCACCCAGGCGCATCGCGTTGCCCACCGAGCGCTTCATCGCGCGACGGAACATGATGCGACGCTCCAGCTGCTGGGCAATCGATTCGGCAACCAGCTGTGCGTCAAGCTCGGGCTTGCGCACCTCGCTGACATTGATGTGCGTGGGAACGCCCATCATGTCGCTGACTTCCTTGCGCAGCTTCTCGATATCCTCGCCCTTCTTGCCGATCACCACACCCGGACGAGCAGTGTGAATGGTCACGCGAGCCGTCTTCGCCGGCCGCTCGATCTGGATTCGGGAAACACCGGCCTGCGCCAGCTTCTTCTTCAGCATGTCGCGAACTTTGATGTCCGCCACCAGGTAGGTGGCGTAATCACGCTTGTTTGCGAACCACTTCGAGTTCCAATCCTTGGCAATGCCGAGGCGGATACCGGTGGGATGAACTTTATGACCCATCGTCTATGTCCCCGGTCAGTTACCAACAACCACAGTAATGTGGCTGGTGCGCTTGAGAATGCGCGAACCGCGGCCTTTGGCGCGGGCATACATACGCTTCATCGCCGGACCTTCGTCGACGAAGATGCTGGCTACCTTGAGCTCATCGACGTCGGCACCGAGGTTGTTTTCGGCGTTGGCGACGGCGGACAGCAGCACCTTGCGAACCAGGTGCGCAGCCTTCTTGTTGGTATAGGTAAGCACGTCGCTGGCCCGACCCACGGGAAGCCCGCGGACCAGATCTGCCACCAGGCGTGCCTTTTGCGCCGAAATGCGGGCGCCACGCAGGATCGCTTTGGCTTCAGTGCTCATCACTTGCCCTTCTTGTCGCCGACATGGCCCTTGAACGTCCGGGTCACCGCGAACTCGCCGAGCTTATGCCCGACCATGTTCTCGTTGATAAGGACGGGCACGTGCTGACGGCCGTTGTGGATGGCGATGGTCAGACCGACCATTTCCGGCAGGATCATCGAACGACGCGACCAGGTCTTGATCGGACGCTTGTTGTTGGCGGAAACCGCAGCTTCCACCTTCTTTACGAGGTGAAGGTCGACGAACGGACCTTTCTTCAGAGAACGCGGCATGTCGGCTTCCTGTTACTTGGTACGACGACGCACGATGAACTGCTGCGTGCGCTTGTTGTTACGGGTCTTGTAGCCCTTGGCCGGCGTGCCCCAGGGGCTGACCGGATGACGACCGCCAGAGGTCTTGCCTTCACCACCGCCGTGCGGATGGTCGACCGGATTCATCACCACACCGCGAACGGTGGGACGAATACCGATCCAGCGCTTGGCACCGGCCTTGCCCAGCTTCTTGAGGCTGTGCTCGCCGTTACCGACCTCCCCGATGGTGGCCCGGCACTCGACCGGAACACGCCGCATCTCGCCGGAACGCAACCGCAGCGTGGCATAACCGGACTCGCGCGCCACCAGCTGGACCGAGGCGCCGGCACTGCGAGCGATCTGCGCTCCCTTGCCGGGGCGCATCTCGATGCAGTGAATGGTGCTGCCCATCGGGATGCTCCGCAACTGCAGGCAATTGCCGGCCTTGATCGGCACATCGGCTCCCGAGACCAGTCGGTCACCAACCACCACGCCCTTCGGTGCGATGATGTAACGGCGTTCACCGTCGGCATAGCACAACAATGCAATGTGTGCCGTGCGGTTGGGGTCATACTCGATGCGCTCGACTCGGGCGGCAATGCCTTCCTTGTCGCGCTTGAAGTCGATGATGCGGTAGTGCTGCTTGTGACCGCCACCGCGATGACGCACGGTGATGCGACCATGGTGATTACGACCACCAGCGCGCGACTGCGACTCGGTCAAGGGCCCATAAGGCGCTCCCTTGTGCAGGCCTTCCGTGCGAACGCTGACTGCGTCACGACGGCCTGGCGAGGTCGGCTTGTGCTTGATTAATGCCATCTCACAGAACTCCTGGCTCAGGCCTTGGCGGACACGTCGATGGTCTGCCCATCGGCAAGACGCACATAGGCCTTGCGCTTGCCCTGGCGGCTACCAGCGCGAAAACGAAAAGACTTGACCTTGCCCTTGGTGTTGACGAGGTTCACCTGCTCGACCTTTACGTCGAACAATTTTTCCACGGCAGCGCGGACATCGGCCTTGGTCGCCGCCGGGGCAACCACGAATACATACTGGTTGTGCTCCGCAAGACGCGCCGACTTTTCGGAAATATGCGGCGCGCGCAGCGTATCGAGAATGCGTTCGTTGTTCATGCCAGCCACTCCTCGACCTTCTTCACGGCATCAACCGTCATCACCACATGATCGGAACCGACCAGGCTGACCGGGTTGAGACCCATCACATCCAGAACCTGGATGTACGGAATGTTGCGAGCGGCCAGAAAAACCGACTCGGAAGCATCCTCGGATACCAGCAGCACGCGACCGGAAACTTCCAGCTCGGCAAGCTTCGCCACCATCACGGAGGTTTTCGGCGTATCGACACCGAAGCTCTCGACGATCTTCAGGCGATCCTGACGAATCAGCTCGGAGAAGATCGAACGGATGGCCACGCGGTAGGACTTGCGATTGACCTTCTGCTCGTAGTTGCGGGGCTTTGCGGCAAAAGTACGGCCACCACCGACAAAGATCGGAGCACGGTAATCGCCGTGACGGGCGCCGCCACCCTTCTGTTTCTTGAATTTCTTGGTGGTACCGGACATCTCGCCGCGCGTCAGCTGCGACTGGGTGCCGGCACGGCCGGCCGCCTGGTAGGCAACAACAACCTGGTGGACCAGAGCCTTCTTGTACTCACCGCCGAACACATCGTCCGACACGTTGAGCGCTTGCTTGGTAGGCGATGATGCGCCAATGACATTCAGTTCCATGGCGGTCTCCTCAACCCTTCATCGTCGGGCGGATAATGACGTCGCCACCGGTAGCACCCGGCACCGCGCCCTTCACCGCAATCAGGTGACGCTCAGCGTCGACCTTGACCACTTCCAGGCCCTGCGCCGAACGACGCACCGCGCCCATATGACCGGACATTTTCTTGCCGGGAAAAACACGACCGGGAGTCTGCCGCTGACCGATGGAACCCGGCGCGCGATGCGACAGCGAGTTACCGTGGGTGGCATCGCCCATCTTGAAGTTCCAGCGCTTGATCGTGCCCTGGAAACCCTTGCCCTTCGACACGCCGGCAACATCGACAATCTGGCCGACCGCAAACACGTCGTCCGCCTTGATCTCTGCGCCAACAGCGTACTTGCCGAGGTCATCGGCAGAAACGCGGAACTCCCACAAACCACGACCCGGCTCAACCTTCGCCTTCGCGTAGTGACCCTTCAGCGGCTGCGTCAGCAGGTTGGCGCGCTTGGTGCCCGCCGAAACCTGGACAGCGCTGTAGCCGTCGTTCTCGTCCGTCTTCAACTGCGTCACGCGGTTCGGCGTCGCTTCAATAAGCGTCACCGGAATCGAGCGACCATCTTCAGTGAAGAGTCGGCTCATACCGCATTTGCGGCCTACCAATCCGATACTCATCTTCGTATCCTGTCTGTCGCTCAACCGAGCTTGATCTGAACATCGACGCCGGCGGCGAGATCAAGCTTCATGAGCGCGTCCACGGTTTTGTCGTTCGGGTCGACGATGTCGAGCACACGCTTGTGGGTACGAGTCTCGTACTGATCGCGTGCATCCTTGTCGACGTGCGGCGACGTCAGAATGGTGTAACGCTCGATCTTGGTCGGGAGCGGGATCGGGCCGAGTACTGTCGCACCCGTGCGCTTGGCCGTCTCGACAATTTCGCTGGCCGAGCGATCGATCAGACGATGATCGTACGCTTTCAGCCGAATCCGAATCTTCTGGTTCGCCATTACCGTGTCCTGTTGTCGAAAGAACGTCTTCTGAAACGATGCAGCTTCTCGCCACACCGCAGAACTCTTTACCACCACTTCAGGCGCCACACATCATGCGGCAACCTCAATCTGAAAAAGCCGGACGAGCCCACTGCTGCGGCTCGTCCAACGTAAAGCTGCTACTTGCGCGATACTACTCCCATCGGGTCTCCCCATGAGAGCGCGGTACTGCGACTGCCATCCAGGCGGCGAACTCGAAGCACTCCCTGCGCCTCATTTCGCGGTAGGCCGACCGTGAGTTCATCACGTTCAGCAACTAAGCTGCCAAGTATACCTGTAAATTTCCGCTTAGAGAAGTGGTCTAGGCAAATTTTCCACCGCGCGACCACCTCTTCATCAAACAGGGTCGCCCTGGCGAGCCACCCTGGCGCCGAAAGGGCTTACTTGATGACCTTGGCCACCACACCCGCGCCGACGGTACGCCCGCCCTCGCGGATGGCGAAACGCAGGCCCTCGTCCATCGCGATCGGGTGGATCAGGCTCACCACCATCTTCACGTT
>SCSE01000004.1 GCA_004298015.1 Rhodanobacter sp. | reverse complement strand
GCGAGATTGCGCTATCGCCATAGGATGGGTGTATCGGAAGGAGCGCATAGTGGTTCTATGCAAGCCTGACGAGAGACGCAGTCTATGGATGAGAGCACAATCGCAGCCCGAAGATTTCTATGGCCCACGCTCCTGGCGCGAAGGCGCAGCCCTTGAATCCGTTCACCGCCGATGCCATAGCCATCTCTGGGCCGGGCACGCTGGTGTGTGCCCGGCTGCCTCGCAAGCCGCGATGGATGTGCACGCCTGGGCGGGGCCGTGTGCTGTCGAGCATGTAGTAAGATGCCTGTTTGACCCGTGTCAGTTGCGGGCAACCTGTTTCCCAATTCGGAATATCGATGTTCAACCGTGCCATGACGAGTCTCTTCGGTAGCCGCAACGAGCGCGTGCTGCGCCAGCTTTCCAGAAGCGTCACGCGCATCAATGCGCTGGAGCCCGAGTTCGAAAAGCTGAGCGATGAAGCGCTGCGAGCCAAGACTGACGACTTCAAGCGTCGCATCGCCGAGGGTGACACGCTGGAGAAGCTGCTGCCGGAAGCGTTTGCGGTGGTGCGGGAAGCGGCCAAGCGGACACTGGGCATGCGGCATTACGACGTGCAGCTGATTGGCGGCATGGTCTTGCACCAGGGCAAGATTGCCGAGATGCGTACCGGTGAAGGCAAGACCCTGGTAGGTACGCTGCCGGTCTACCTGAATGCCCTGGCTGGCAATGGCGTGCATGTGGTGACGGTGAACGATTACCTGGCCCGGCGCGATTCCGCGCAAATGGGCAAGCTCTACAATTTTCTCGGTCTGAAGGTCGATGTGGTCTATCCGTCGATGGACCATGCCGACAAGCATGCGGCCTATGCGGCGGACATCACCTACGGCACCAACAACGAATTCGGTTTTGACTACCTGCGCGACAACATGGCACTGAGCAAGGAGCAGCGCTATCAGCGCGGCCTGCACTATGCGATTGTCGATGAGGTCGACTCGATCCTGATCGATGAGGCGCGGACGCCGCTGATCATTTCCGGCCCGGCCGAGGATTCGCCCGAGCTCTATCTCGCGGTGAATGCCGTGGTGCCGGACATGATCCGTCAGCAGGAGGAAGAGGGCGAGGGCGACTACTGGGTCGACGAAAAGCAGAAGCAGGTGCATTTGTCCGAAGCCGGCATGCAGCATGCCGATGAGCTGTTACGTGCGGCCAAAGTGATCGATCAGGACAGCGGCCTGTACGACTCCAAGAACCTCGCCATCGTGCATCACCTCAACGCCGCGTTGCGCGCCAACGGCATCTATCAGCGCGATGTCGACTACATCGTCCGCGACGGCGAAGTGATCATCGTGGATGAATTCACCGGTCGTACCCTTGCCGGTCGCCGCTGGTCGGACGGGCTGCATCAGGCGGTCGAGGCCAAGGAGGGCGTGGCGATCCAGCGCGAAAACCAGACGCTGGCCACGGTGACGTTCCAGAACCTGTTTCGCATGTACAAGAAGCTGGCCGGCATGACCGGCACGGCCGATACCGAGGCGTTCGAGTTCCAGAGTATCTACGGCCTGGAAGTGGTGGTGATCCCCACCCACAAGCCGATGATCCGCAAGGACAATCCGGACATGATCTTCCTGTCCCAGGATCCCAAGTACCGCTCGGTGATCGAGGACATCCAGGATTGCCACAAGCGCGGCCAGCCGGTGCTGGTGGGTACCACCTCGATTGAGGTGTCGGAACTGCTGTCGGGCCAGCTGACCAAGGCCAAGGTGCCGCACGAGGTGCTCAATGCCAAGCAGCATGAGCGAGAAGCCCACATCGTGGCCCAGGCCGGCGCCCCCGCACAGGTCACCATTGCGACCAATATGGCCGGTCGCGGCACCGATATCGTGTTGGGCGGCAGTCTCGATGTTGCGCTGGCGGCGCTGCCGGCCGATGCCGGCGAAGTCGAACGGCAAAAGGTCAAGGCCGAGTGGCAGAAGCTGCACGATCAGGTACTTGCCGCAGGTGGTCTGCACATCATCGGTACCGAACGGCACGAATCGCGGCGTATCGACAACCAGCTGCGCGGCCGCTCGGGGCGCCAGGGTGATCCGGGTTCTTCGCGCTTCTATTTGTCGCTGGAAGACAATCTTCTGCGCATCTTCGGCGGCGAAGGTCTGGTGCGCTGGATGAAGCGCTTCGGCATGAAGGACGACGACGCGCTGGAAGATCGCATGATCAGCCGGCAGATCGAGAAGGCGCAGCGCAAGGTCGAGCAGCACAACTTCGATATCCGCAAACACCTGCTCGAATTCGATGACGTGGCCAATGATCAGCGCAAGGTGATCTACCGCCAGCGTGACGAACTGCTCGAGGGCGAGGACGTTTCCGCGACTGTGGCGGATATCCGCGAGGACGTGGTGCAGTCGATGGTGCGCAGTCATGTGCCTGCTGAAAGCATCGACGAACAGTGGGACGTGCCGGCACTCGATCGTGAGCTGGGTAGCGAGTTCGGCTTGCAGCTGGATCTGAAGCAGTGGATCGAGCAACAGCACGAGATCGACGCGGACATGGTGCTTGAGCATGTCCGCGAAGCCGTCGAGGGCTTTTTCCGGGAAAAGGAAGAGCAGATCGGCGCCGACACCATGCGCCAGCTCGAAAAGCACATCATGCTGACCGTGGTCGACAACGCCTGGAAGGATCATCTATCCAATATGGATTATCTGCGCCAGGGCATTTATCTGGTGGGTTATGCCCAACAGGATCCGAAGCAGGCCTTCAAGCGCGAGTCCTTCAGGCTGTTTTCCGAGATGCTGGACCGGATCAAGCTCGAAGTGGTGCAGATGCTGGCGCGTATCCGGATCCGCAGCGAAGAGGAAGTGGCCGCGATGGAGGCCGAGCAGCAGCGTCTGGCCGAGCGCATGCAGAAGCAGATGCAGGCGACCGGTGGCGGTGCCCCGCTGGAGTCATTTGGCAGCAATCCCCCGGCGCGCGCGGGCGGCGATGTTACCGTCGCGGTGCAGCGGCCGGTGCAGCACGATGGCCCCAAGGTGGGTCGCAACGATCCCTGCCCGTGCGGTTCCGGCAAGAAGTACAAGCATTGCCACGGTCAGCTGGCTTGATAGCGCCCGCCATTCGATGAAAACCCCGCCGCTGCGGGGGGGGTTACAGGCTTTCAGAGATTGGAAAAATAGCGGGCGTCTGACGGCGATCGCGGTAGGCGGGCGATTTTTCCCAGGCTCTCAATCCGCTACGCCGGCGGGCCGCTGGCGGTGTGGCTCGGCGTTGACGGTGATATAACGCGGCTCGTCGGTATCCAGTTGCAGGGCGGTAAGCTGCCCGCCCCAGACACAGCCGGTATCGATCGCGTGTATGCCGAGACCGGCGAAACGGCCCAGTGCCGACCAGTGACCGCAGACAATACGCATGTTGCGACGGCGCATGCCGGGTACTTCGTACCAGGGGTACAGTCCCGCACGCTGGGTGCCTGGCACGTCCTTGGCGTCAAAATCGATCCGACCGTTGACGTCGCAGTAGCGCATCCGCGTCATGGTGTTGATGGTGGCACGCAGACGGTCGAGGCCTTGCAGTCGCTGCGACCATACCGCGGGTCGGTTGCCAAACAGGTTTCGAAGCAGCCGCGGATGGCGCGGACTGGACAGCTCGCGCTCGACGTCCTGGGCGGCGCGCAAAGCCTGTCGCAAGGTCCACGAAGGCGCCAGGCCTGCATGCACCATGCTCCAGTTCAGTTGTTCATCGTGATGCAGGAGTTTTTGCGAGCGCAGCCACTCGAACAGCACCGGCGCGTCATCGGCAAACAACACTTCGCGCAGCTCGGGATTTACCCGCGCCTGGGCGTCCGGACGACGTTGTGCGATGGCCAGCAGACTCAGGTCATGGTTGCCAAGGGTGATCACGCAGCGCTCGCGCAAGCCGTGGATGAGCCGCAGCGTATCCAGCGACTGACCGCCGCGATTGACCAGATCCCCGCAAAACCACAAACGGTCGCTGGCGGGATCGAAACGCAACTTGTCGAGCAGGCGTTGCAGCTCCGGATAGCAGCCCTGCACGTCGCCGATCGCATACGTGGCCATGTCAGTGTAGGGCCATCAGTGCAGCGTACGGGGGATGGACAAGGTGAAGGCCGGAATCGGCGCCTCGAACTCGGTGCCGTCGTCGGCCAGCATCTGGTAACTGCCGCTCATGGTACCTACCGACGTTTCCAGCACGGCACCGGAGGTGTACTCGAAGTCGTCACCAGGTCGCATCCACGGTTGCTCGCCGACCACGCCGTCTCCGCGGACCTCCTGCACCTTGCCGTTGGCATCGGTGATCATCCAGTGGCGCGTGAGCAGGCGAGCGGAGATGTCGCCTGCGTTGCGCATGGTCACGGTATAGGCGAAAACGTAGCGATTGTCACCGGGCTTCGATTGATCGGGGACGAAGCGGGTTTCGACCTGCACGTCGATCGTGTAGGAAGATTTTTCAGTCATGACCTGATTGTAAGGCCTGCCGATGTGAATGGGGGCGGCACCGATGAATCTGCCCGCAGCGATGGTGTCAGGCAGCGCTGTAAATCTTTGCCAGTCGCACGAAGTCAGACGGCGCAAGGGTCTCGGCGCGCGCTTTCGGGTCGACGTCGGCGCGACGGATCGCGTCGCTGTCGAGTAGTTGCTTGAGCGCATTCGCCAGGGTCTTGCGGCGTTGCGCGAACGCTGCCTTGACCACCGCATGGACATGTGCGGGATCGGCGTCATGACGTTCATCGGGGGGTATCGGCAGCAACCTCACTACCGCGGAATCCACCTTGGGAGGCGGCCGGAACGCCTCGGGCGGCACGCTGAACAGGGGTTCCACCCGGCAGGCCAGTTGCAGCATAACCGAGAGCCTCCCGTAAACCTTGCTGCCGGGTTCGGCCGCCATCCGTTCAACCACCTCTTTCTGCAACATGAAATGCATGTCCTGGAGCACCGCAGCATGCCTGACGCAGTGGAACAGGATCGGGCTGGAAATGTAGTAAGGCAGGTTGCCGGCGATGCGGATCCGCTGCACCCCATGACTGTGTGCCAGCGCGGCGAAATCCACTTTCAGGACGTCCGCGTGGATCACATGCAGTTCGCCCATGGCTGCGGCGCGTGCGCGCAAGGCGGGAATCAGGTCGGTATCCAGTTCGATCGCGGTGAGCTTGCCTGCAGCTGACAGCAGGGGCAGCGTCAGCGCGCCTTCCCCCGGACCGATCTCGAGCATGAAGTCGGTGGGTCGCGGCGAGATGGCACGAACGATGTTTTCGATATACCGCGTGTCATGCAGAAAATGCTGACCGTAGCTTTTCTTGGGTCGTGCGTTCATAGGGACAGTAAAGAGCGGACAGGAGTGAGAAAAGAGTAAATGCCGTGATGGTTCACTCGTTGCTCACTCCTCTTGACTCGCTTTGGCGCAGGACCAGTGCGATCGCCATCCTGGCGGCCGCGATCAGGCTGGCCGGGTCGGCTTGTCCGGTGCCCGCGAGATCCAGCGCGGTGCCATGATCGACCGAGGTGCGAATGAACGGCAAACCGAGCGTCAGGTTGACGGTACGGTCGAAGGCCTCACTTTTCAGCACGGGCAATGCCTGATCGTGATACATCGCCAGTACGGCGTCGTACTGGCTACGCATCGCCGGCACGAAGGCGGTGTCCGCAGGCAACGGCCCCAGCAGTTGCATGCCTTCCGAACGCAACTTTTCAAGTACCGGGATCACGGTCTCGATTTCCTCCCGACCGAGGTGTCCGCCTTCACCGGCGTGCGGGTTGATCCCGAGGACGGCAATCCGTGGCCGCGCAATGCCGAATTTCAGGCGCAACTCGGATGCCACCAGCCGCAGGGTACGGCGCAGCATCGCCGGCGCAATGGCGCCGGGAACCGCGGCCAGTGGCAGGTGCGTGGTTGCCAGTGCCACCCGCAGCTCAGGGCTTGCCAGCATCATCACCACATCGGCGTGCGCACGCTCGGCAAAAAACTCCGTGTGTCCGCTGAAGCGGATGCCGGCGTCGTTGATGGAGGATTTCTGCAATGGCGCGGTCACCACGGCATCGTAGCGACCGGCCATGCAGCCATCGGCCGCTTCGGCGAGTGTCGCCAGCACCTGCACGGCATTGCGCGGGTCCGGTTTGCCGGGCACTTCCTCGATCGGCAAGGCGATGTGATGCAGGCGCAACAGCCCCGGCTCAGCCGTGAACACCGGCTGGCCATCGTCCTCGATCACGGTGATTTGGCTACCGCAGCGGGAGGCTGCCCGCTGCAGCAGAGCCCGATCGGCGATCGCCACCAGGCTGGCGGCGACAGGCGTGTTCGCCAGCTTGATCAGCAATTCCGGACCGATGCCCGCCGGCTCACCGGCGGTGATGGCGAGCCGTGGCAGAGGTATGCCGTTCAAGTCAGCCTGCGGTCGCGTTGCTGCTGGACGACTGGCTGTCGGCATCACGCAGTGCGGGCACCAGGATACGGATGTAGGCGTTGGAACGCAGGTCACGCAGATAATCGTCGTACGCCTGGGCGGCCTTGCGGTTGCCGATGGCCTGGCGGGCCTGGTTGCGGGCGATCTCCTGGGTGACGTCGCTTTGCCGCTTGCCTTCCAGTTGCAGGATGTGCCAGCCGGCCTCGCTCTTGAACGGCGGTGAGACCTCGCCATCCTTCAGTTTGGCCAGCTCGTTGCCGATCGTCGAACCCCACGCCTGCTGCTGGAACCAGCCCATGTCGCCGCCGGCGTTCGCGGTGGTGTCGTCCTTGGAGTATTCCTTGGCCAGCGCGGCAAAATCTTCGTGCTTGTTGACGATCCGGTTGTAGAGATCCCTGGCCTTCTGTTCGGCTTGCGCCGGGCTGACCAGCTCACTGGGCTTGATCAGGATCTGTCGGGCATGGAATTCAGTAACCATGGTACGGCTCGGCTTCCGCTCCCCGATCAACTTCAGGATGTGGAAACCGGTCGGGCCGCGCAGTGCCGGGCTGACCTGGCCGGGCTTCATGGTGGCGATCGTATCGGCAAATGCAGGCGGGATCTCGTCCAGCCGACGCCAGCCGAGGTCACCGCCATCGAGCGCATCCGGCGCGTCGGAGTAGCGGATGGCGGCGGCGTGGAAATCCATGCCGCCCTTGATGGCCGCCAGTGCCCGCTCAGCCTTGGCCTGGGCGGCCTGGATGGCGGCGGCATCGGCGCCGCTGGGGGTGCTGATCTGGATATGTGCCAGATGCACTTCGCCCGCCTTGTAGATCGGGCTGTTGAGCAGGTTGTTGACTTCACTATCGGTGATCGAGACCGAATCCCGGACCACGTTCTGGTGCAAGCGCTGTACCGTGATCTGGTCGGCCAGTTGCTGGCGGAACGCGGTCCAGCTGCTGCCACTATGTTCCACTGCCGCACGCAACTGGTCGGGGGTCATCTTGTTCTGCTGGGCGACGCCATTCACCGCCTTGTCGACATCGGCATCGGAGACCTGGATGCCCTGGTCCTGGGCCTTCTGGATCTGCAGCCGCATCAGGATCAGGCGGTTCAGTACCTGCTTGCGCAGCAGGTTGATCGGCGGCAACTGGCCGGGCTGGCTGGCGTATTGCTGTTGGACCGAGCGGACAGCTTCGTTCAAATCGCTTTGCAGGATCACGTCGTCGTTGACCACGGCGACAATGCGGTCCAGTGGCTGCATCGCCGGTGCGGCCGGGGCCAGCAACTGGGCGCGAACAGGAACGGGGAGTGCGATCGCCAGCGCGAGCAGCAGGAGTGCAATGGATTGCTTCATACGGTGAAAAGCCTGGATCGCCTGGGCGAATGCATTTATTGATAGCCGAGAATATCACGGCGCAACAGTGGATCGATTTGACCACCCGACGAGCCAAGCCCCTTGAACACGACTTCAAACATCACCGCATTGTCGCGGTAGTTGACGTTGCCGCCTGCGGGAGCCGGTCCGATACCGTAGTAGCCCTGGTTGATGTAGTTGCGGTCCACCAGTCGAAGCGTCACGCAGCAACTGTCGTACTCCACGCCAGCAAGCGCCTCGACGGTGCGCTTGTCCAGCGCGGAATAGGCCCATGCGCCGATCAGGCGCCAGTTCTCCGATAGCGGGTAGACCGCGGATGCGCTGTATTGTTCCAGCAGTCCACGACGGAAGTAGTAGGAAAAATTGAGTACGCCGTCACTGCCGATCCGGCGCTGCAGCTGCAGCGTGCCGAGATCGACGCGACGGCTGTTCGGACTCCACTGGTAGGCGCTGTTGAGGCGCCAGCGGTCATTGAGTTGCACATCGAGCTGGGCGACGTAATCGGACCCGGCCCAGTTGGTGACGGGCGCCACCGTGGTCTGTCCATTCGGAATCTGTACTCGCTGCGGCGTGAAGTAACGGATCTGTCCGAAGCTGGCCGAGACCCGTTCGACGCCGCCATCGTCAAGCAGACGGGTGGTGATCGCGGCAGTGAGGTTGTTGGCATTCATCTGCCGGTCCGCGCCGGAAAACTGATTTGGCGAGAACAGCTGCCAGTAATCGAATGACATCAGGCGGGTATCGAACAGCGGCAGGTTGTCCTGATTGCGATACGGCACGTACAGATAGTAAAGCCGGGGTTCCAGCGTCTGCGTATAGCTTTTCCCGAACAGGGAGACGCTGCGATCGAACACCAGGCCGCTGTCGAGGCTGACCACCGGCACCGACCGGCTCGGCGAGTTTTGCGTGAAGGGCGAGCTGGCGCCGCTCCCGAGCAGCCCGTAATACCCGTAGTCTTGCGGGTCGTTGCGCAACTGGTAGGCGGTGTAGCGGTAGGCTAGCCGGGGCCTGATGAACCACGCCGGGGTGCCGAAGTCCGCCGCCAGGTAGGGGTAGAGATCCTCACGCTGGCCCTCGACGTAACCGGGCTTGCGGAAGGCGGCGGCCTGGCTGTCCATGCCAAAATCCAGCCATGGCGCCAGCGGTACATCCATGCTGAACCTGGCATACGGCAACTGGCGGTAGGGCAAGGCACTGTCGGTCCCGAACGGGTTCATGTTCTGGTAGACGGTGGCGCCGACCGCGGCATTCCACCAGTTGCCGCCGCCGACCACGGCGAGGTTGGATGCGAGGGTATACACGGCAAGATTCGACAGGCCGTTGCCGTAGTCGTACAGATAGCTGCTGTCCGAGGCCCGGTTGAGCGAGCTGACCAGGCTCCAGCTTTGCCACAGGTGGGTGCTGGTGGCGACATTGGCCAGATAGCGCCGGGTGCCCCTGGTGGCGACCAGTCCACTGTTGTTGCCGTGGTCGTTCGGCACATATTGCAGTTTGAGCGTGCCGCTGCTGACCGGCAGCAGATAGCGGAATTCGCCGGCCAGCATCGGGCCGCGCAGGCTGTAGATGCGCGGGTCCAGTGTGGCGTCGTAGTTCGGCGCCAGGTTCAGGTAGTACGGCGTACTGAGTTCGAAGCCGGAGCGGCTGGTGTTGCCGATGGTCGGGTACAGGAAGCCGCTCTTGCGCCGGTGATCGACCGGAAAGGTGAAGTACGGCAGATACAGCAACGGGACCTTGCCCACTCGCAGGGTGGCGTTGCGCGCGACGCCGACGCCGGTGTCCTGATTGATGGCAATCGAGCTGCCGCGGAACTCCCATACATGATGACCGACGTCGCAGGTGGAATAGGTGGCCATCGAATAACGGGAGTGCTGGGCGTCGAACATCTGGCCCCGGCTGGCCACGCCATTGCCGCGGGCGTCGAGCATCTGGTAGCGCACATCGTCGGCAATCCCGCGGCTGGCGTCGGTGTTGCCGCGCATCCGGCTGGCTGCCAGCAACTGGCTGGCCGACTGATAACGCACGTGGCCATAAGCCTCGTAGTCGGTGCTGTTGTCGTTGTAGTCGACCCGGTCGGCCTGCAACTGCTGATCGGCGCGGCGCAGCTTCACCTCGCCCGACAGGTGGTAGATCGACTGGTTGGAGCTGTCGACATGTTGTGCCTGCACCTGCGTGGTGCTGTTCGCGCGCAGGCGCGGGTCCGTGCCCAGGGTCGGGTCGTAGAACTCGAGCAGCGCATTGGGGCGGCACATGGCATAGCTATACGGCCGCGGCGGGCAATGGAAGGTGCCGAGCGGGCAGGCGGGCGCCGACCCGTCCAGCGAAGTTTTCGGACGGTTCTGCCCTGCCCTGGCGTCGGCGTGACCGGTGATGCCAAGGGCGACGGCGGCGGCAACCACCAACAGGCGGCGCGGAGGAAACTTAGGCGTCACAATCGGAGTCTGTTGGCATGGAAGGCTGGTTAAGCTAGCAGAAAGCCTCTTCATACGGCAGGCCGGCATGTTCGCGGTAGACCGTTTGCGACGTTGGCCGCAAGCCGGTGTCGACAAGTCACGATGGTATGGCGGCAGGGGGCCGTACTGCGTCAGGTCGCTCAGCAGGCCATCAAGGCATCGACATGCGCCGCTGCACAGGCAGCCAATGCGGTCAGGTCATAGCCGCCTTCCAGTGAAGACACCAACCTGCCGCCGGCATGACTCCGGGCCAGGACTACCAACTGCTCGCTGATCCACGCGTAATCCTCATGGCCAAGGCGCAGATCGGCCAGTGGGTCGCTGCGGTGCGCATCGAAGCCGGCCGAAACCAGCACCAACTGGGGTTTGAACGCGTGCAGCCGGGGCAGCAGCAGCTCCTGCCAGAGTTCGCGAAACTCGTGCGAACCGGCGCCGGGCGACAAGCTTGCATTGACGATATTGCCGACGCCGCGTTCCCGCTCGTCTCCGCTACCCGGATACAAGGGTGACTGGTGACTGGTGACAAACATCACCCGCGGCTCCCGCTCGAAGATCGCCTGGGTGCCATTGCCGTGGTGCACATCGAAATCGGCGATCGCCACGCGTTTCAGCCCGTGCACCGCCAGCGCGTGGGCTGCGGCCACGGCGATGTTGTTGAACAGGCAGAACCCCATCGCCTGATCGCCGGTGGCATGATGCCCGGGCGGGCGCACGGCGCAGAATGCGTGCCGGCCATGCCCGGCGACCACCGCATCCACGGCGGCAATGGCGGCCCCCGCAGCGCGAAGCGCTGCCTCGGCCGAGCCAGGGGACATCACGGTGTCCTCGTCCAGCCGCACCGTCCCTTGTGCCGGCGCGTTGCCAAGGATCCGCTCGATATGTTCTGCGCGGTGCACCCGCAACAGCTGTTCGCGGGTTGCCCGCGGCGCCTCGACACGATCGACCGCGGCGTAGCGGTCGTGATCCAGTGCCCGGAGTACCGCCTGCAGGCGTGCCGGGCACTCGGCATGCCCGGCGCCGGGCTGGTGTTGCAGGCATGCCGGGTGCGTATACAGGCGAAGCATGGTCGCGCTCATTCAGTGGCCGGGCCCTTGTGCCGCCGCTGGTGTTGCCAGAGCACTTCGCCATGGCCGCTGCTGCGGGCCAGTACGCGGGAGATCACGAACAGCAGGTCGGACAGCCGGTTGAGATAGTGCTGCGGCTGGGCTCGAAGGGTTTCCTCGCGTCCCAGTGCGACGACCTCGCGTTCGGCGCGGCGGCATACGGTGCGCGCGAGATGGCCGCAGGCCGCTGCCATGCCGCCGCCAGGCAGGATGAATTCCTTCAGCGGCGGCAACCCCTCGTTGAACTGGTCGAGGGTGTTCTCCAGCCGGTCGACGTCGCTGTCATGGACCATCGCCATGCCGGGGATGCACAGCTCGCCGCCCAGATCGAACAAATCGTGCTGCACCTGGATCAGCGCTTCGCGCACGGCGTCGGTGACACCCTCGATGGCCAGCAGCATGCCGATCGTGCTGTTCAGTTCGTCGACGGTGCCGTAGGCACTGACGCGTAGCGAATCCTTGCCGGTACGGCTGCCATCGCCCAGCCCGGTGCTGCCGTCATCGCCGGTGCGGGTGTAGATCTTGGAAAGTCGATTGCCCATCTCGGAGCGAAGGCGCTCAGGCAGCCTGCGGCGCGCCGGCCAGCACCGTATAGCGACGCGACAACAGGGCGAATGTGCCGAAAAGCACCGCGCTCCACAGCAGCGTGCCCGGCAAGGAGCCGTACTGGTAGAACGGCAGCCCGGCGACGTAGCAGGCTATCAGTCCGGAGATGTTGGCGGGATACATGCCCGAACCCACCCACACGAAGAAGTTGGTGACCAGGAAAAAGCCCGTGGCACTGCCGACGGCTGCGAGCGCCACGTTGAGAATCCTGACCCGGCCGCGCAGCGCGAAACCGGCGAACGCGGTGAGCGCAATGCACGCGTAGATTACCGGTGCCATCACGATCCAGTCGCGCAGCTGCGCGGCCGGCAGGGCCAGCGCGATCAGTGTGTCGGCAACGGCCATGGCCGCGAGCGGAATCAGGATCGCCAGCCGGCGATCGGCGAAACAGGCACCACCGAAAAGCGCCATGGCTTCCACGGGTGTGAAATTCCATGGCAGCAACCCGGGTACGAAGTAGACTACCAGCCGGTAGCCGACCGCGAAGGCGACCATCGCAAACAGCACCAGCGTGCGTGGCGTCAGAAAACGGGTGGTGCGGTCAATCTGGCTGCGGTTCATCAGTAATCCAGGGAAGCTCGTGGAACAAGGCCACAGGATACTTCAAATCATCCAGGCTGGCCTGCACGCCGGCAGCTTCCCCAGGCGGCGGGTATCATGCCGGACATGAGCGCAAGTACCGATATTCTTGTCATTGGTGGCGGCCTGGTCGGGGCCAGCCTGGCGATCGCGCTGGACGCAGTTGGTCTGGGTGTGAGCCTGGTCGAAACCGCCGCGCCGCGTACCGACGCCCAACCCAGCTACGATGAGCGCAATCTGGCGCTGGCACGGGCTACCGTCAATGGGTTGATCTCGATCGGTGTATGGCCCCACGCGGCAAAGGCGGCGACGCCGATCCGGCACATCCATGTGAGCCGCGCCGGTGAATTCGGCAGTGCGCGCATTGACGCCGACAAGCATGGTGTGGAAGCGCTGGGCTGGACGCTACCGGCGCGTGAACTCGGTGCGGCGTTGCTGCGTCGCCTCGACGAGTGTACCCGTGTGACCCGACTGGCGCCGGCCACGTTGACCGGGTTGGAGCCGCTGGAGACAGGTTGGCGCGCCCGACTGGACACGGCGGATGGTTTGCGCGAGATCGAAGCGCCCTTGCTGGTAGGCGCCGATGGCAGCGGTTCATTCGTGCGTTCCCAGGTGGGTATCGGCACCGAACAGCACGATTACCGGCAAACCCTGTTCGTCTGCACAGTGACGCCGGAGCGCGAGCACCGGGAGCGCGCTTACGAACGTTTCACCGACGACGGCCCGGTCGCCTTGCTGCCGTTGGCCGAGCGTCGTTGCGGCCTGGTGCTTACCGTACCCGTCGAACACGCAGATAGCGTCGCTGCGCTGGATGATGCCGGTTACCTCGAACTCGCTCAGCGCCGTTTCGGCTGGCGCCTGGGCCGCCTGGAACGACCCGGCAAGCGCCATCCGTATGCGATTCATCGGGTCGCGGCCGAACGGCTGATCGCCCACCGCGCGGTGTTGGTCGGCAATGCTGCGCAGACGGTGCATCCGATCGGTGCCCAGGGCTTCAATCTTGGGCTGCGCGACGCGCTGACCCTGGCCGAGCTGGTGCCGGGGGCGGCCGATCCCGGGGCCGGTGATCTGCTCGAAAACTATGCCGCCCGACGCGCGGCGGATCGTGAAGGCACCATGGCCATGAGTCATGGGCTGGTGACCCTGGCGTGCCTGCCGCAACCCGCGCTGGCGCCGCTGCGCTCGCTGGCCCTGCTGGCCTGTGACCGGTTGCCGCCGCTGCAGCGCGCGCTGGCCCGTCGTGGTATGGGCTTTCGCGGTCAGCCACCGCTGGCCGTGCTGGAGCGCCTGCCGTGAACGCCGGTGCGAGGGACGTGGTGCCCCGCCGTCGTGCGCCCGGCCTGGATATCGCCGTGGTGGGTGGCGGCATGGTCGGCGCCGCGATGGCGCTGGCGTTGGCCCGCGCCGGCTTTGCCAGCGCCCTGCTGGAAGCGCGTCAGCCGCCGCCGTGGCATGCACAGGATGAGGTGGACCTGCGGGTGGTCGGATTGGCGCCGTCGTCGGTCGACCTGCTCGAGGAACTGGGAGTCTGGCAGTCCGTTCGCGAGTCCCGGGCGGGTCCGTACGCCCACATGCATGTATGGGATGCCGCCAGCGGTGCAACGATCGACTTCGCGGCAGCCAGCGCGGGGCAGCGACAGCTCGGCTACATCGTCGAAAACCGTCTGCTGCAGTGGCGCCTCTGGCAGGCGCTGGAGGCAGCCGGGGTGCCGTGTTTTTGCCCTGCCAATGTCAGCGGTTTCGAGGTGCGCGAGGATCGCATCCAGCTTGCGCTGGCAGACGGCGAGTCGCTGGCAGCCGGGGTACTGGTCGCCGCCGATGGCGCCACTTCGCCGCTGCGCCAACTGGCCGGTATCGCCACCCGCGGCCGTGACTATGCGCAACGGGCGGTGGTGGCGCACGTGCAGACCGAGCGCGCGCATGAGCACACGGCATGGCAGCGCTTCCTGCCGACCGGTCCACTGGCGCTGCTGCCGTTGGCCGACGGGCGTAGCTCGCTGGTGTGGTCGTTGCCGGAAGCCGAGGCGCAGCGGGTGCTGGGGCTGGATGAGCAGGACTTTATCGACGCGGTGGGTGTTGCCAGTGACTTTCGGCTCGGCCGGGTCGTCGCCAGCACATCGCGCGCCGGGTTTCCGTTGAAGCTGCAGCTGGCCACCCGGTATCAGGCCGAACGCCTGGTGTTGCTGGGCGATGCCGCGCATGCCGTCCATCCGCTGGCCGGGCAGGGAGTCAACCTTGGCTTGCGCGATGTTGTGGAGCTGCGCGATACGCTGGTTGCCGCCCGCGCTGCTGGAAGCGACCTCGGCGCGGCGCACGTGCTGCGTCGCTACGCCCGCCGGCGCCGCAGTGCCGATACGCTGGATGCGCTGGGTTTCGACGCGCTGGCCCGGATCTATGCATGGCAGTCGCCGGCACTGGTTGCCGCCCGCGGCCTGGGGATGGGCTTGCTGGATCGCCTGGCGCCGTTGAAGCGACGTCTTGCGGAGCATGCGGCCGGTAGCTGAAGTTTGTATTCTCCCCGGGTTGCGGGGGAGTGTCATCACTGCCAATGAGAGGACACGATCATGCGCATCGCCCGGCTTGGTTGCCTGTTATTGCTGCTCACCTGTGCTGTCACTGCCCACGCAAAGATGGTTCATCGCGCGGTGGACTGGCATCAGGACGGCGTGCATTTTCACAGCGTGCTGGTCTATGACGATGCCATCGGCACAAAGCGACCTGGCCTGGTGATGGTGCCAAACTGGTATGGCGTGAACAAAGCGGCGGTAAAGAAGGCCGAGATGATCGCCGGCAAGCGCTACGTGATTCTGCTTACCGACATGTACGGGCAGGGTGTGCGGCCAACCACCACGGCGCAAGCCCAGCTTGCGGTCAAACCGCTGTACGGTGATCGGCCACTGATGCGCCAACGGATAAACACTGCGCTCGCGCAGTTGAAGGCGCAGGCGCAAACGGCGCCGATCGACCTGCACCGGCTGGCTGCCATCGGTTTTTGCTTCGGTGGTTCGGCGGTACTGGATCTTGCGCGCAGTGGCGCAGCGATCGCGGCGGTGGTCTCGTTCCACGGCGGACTCACCACCGACAACCCGGCGCTGGCAAAGCAGATCAAGGCGCGCGTGCTGGCCATGAATGGCGCCGACGACACGTGGACCATGCCCGACGCCGGCAAGTTCATGGATGAGATGCGTGGCAGCCCGACCGCCTGGGAGTTGGTGGTGCTCGGTCACGCCGAACACTGCTTTACCGAGCTTGAAGACAACTCACCCGGTTGCCGTTACAACGCCGCAGCCAGTGCACGCAGCTACCGATTGATGCATGACTGGCTCGACCATGCCTTTGCGGATACGCACTGAGAGGCTGGGAAAAGGCGCCCGCCTGCTGCGATCGCCGTCAGATGCCCGTGCTGGCGGCACATTGCGGACAAGCCCGGGTCATTTAGTGCACCACATTCCCCGCATTTACCCACAATCCACCGCCTGATTCCCTGTTGCATCCTCACTCCTGCAGACCCTCGTCAAATGGCTGTTTCCAGCTGCGATCAGCAGAGTTTTGATTGACCCACATCCCTCAAGAACGGCCAACTCAAGCCATTCTCCAAACGAAGATGCAGCCGATGGGTGATCAGGACGCACCTTGTCACGAACGCTTGCCGACGCTCTCGCTACGGTGTTCGATATTTTCCGGCCTCTGAGCCAACCGGCCGCGGTGATACCGGCGCAGGTGCCGACCCGCAGCAGGGCTGATCTCCCGTGGCAGCACGTGCGAAGATGGGTCACGCCAGCCCTCGACAGGTCACGTCATGAGTATGCATTCACCCGCGCAGACTGCTCTTCATGAAATCGTGATCGTGGGGGGTGGTGCCGGCGGCCTCGAGCTGGCAACCCGGCTGGGTGACCGTCTCGGTCGGCGGGGCAAGGCCCGCGTCACCCTGGTCGACGCGGCGCGTTCACACCTGTGGAAGCCGTTGTTGTTCGAGGTGGCCGCGGGCAGCCTGGATTCGTACGCCGATCGTCTCGAATACCTTGCGCAGTCGCATTGGCATCACTTTCGATTTCATCTTGGCCGTATGGACGGCCTTGATCGCACCCGGCGTGAGATCCAGCTGGCTCCCATGCACGATCAGCGCGATGTCGAGATCATGCCGCGGCGAACCCTGCGCTACGACACACTGGTTATCGCGATTGGTTCGATCGCCAATGACTTCGGGGTGCCGGGTGTGCGCGAGCACTGCGCCATGCTCGATACGCCGGAGCAGGCGCGGGACTTCCATCGGCGCCACATCAACGCGTGCCTGCGTGCGAACATGCAGCCGGAAGCAGTACAGCCGGAGCTGTTGACCGTGGGCATTGTCGGTGCGGGCGCCACCGGTGTCGAACTGGCGGCGGAACTGCACGACACCACGCGCGAGCTGTCAGCCTATGGCCTGGAAGATATCGACCCGGACAAGAACCTGCGGCTGGTGATCGTCGAGGCGGCCGAGCGCGTTCTGCCCGGATTGCCGCAATCCCTGTCGGCATCGGTCATCGAGCGGCTGAATACACTCGGCATCGCCGTGCATACCGGTGAACGCGTCGTCGAGGTGCGCCACGATGGTTTGCGCACGGCCAGCGGAAAATTCATCGCGGCGAGCATGATGGTTTGGTCGGCGGGCATCAAGGGGCCGGATTTTCTCGCCGGACTGGATGGGCTGGAAAGCAATCGCAGCAACCAGCTGCTGGTGCGGCCTACGCTGCAGACCACCCTTGATGACGACATTTTTGCGTTTGGGGATTGCGCTGCTTGTCCGCTACCCGATGGCAAAGGTAACGTGCCGCCGCGCGCGCAGGCGGCGCATCAGCAGGCATCCATGCTGGTGCGCTCATTGCAGCGACGGCTGCGTGGCAAGCCGTTGCCGGTTTACCGTTATCGGGACTACGGCTCCCTGGTCGCGTTGGGGCTGTTCAGTCCGGTGGGCAGTCTGATGGGCGCCTTGATCGGTGGCAGCGTGATGATCGAGGGCGTACTGGCCCGACTGGTGTACTGGTCGCTGCACAAGATGCACCAAGTGGCCCTGAATGGGTACTACAAGACATCTCTGGCGACGCTGGCCAATGTGATCAACAGACCCAACCGGGTGAAGATCAAGCTGCATTGAGTACGCATGACTCAGAAGCTGGCAAAATTGCCGAACGCCGTAGCGAGAGCGTCGCCGACTCGGGCGTCCGGCGGTGGTCGCCGCAGGTGGGCGATTTTTTCTCGGCCTCTCAGGAGCTGCGTTGCACCGAATAGTCCGCGAGGTCGGCCAGTGCGTCGCGGTAGAGCGACGCAGGCAGCGCGTCAAGTGCCTGGCGAGCCGCGCCGGCGTGTGCCACGGCGCGCGCGTGGGTGCGCTCCAGCGCCCCTGAATCACGGATCGATGCGATGATGCGATCAAGCGAATCGAGGCCGCCATGTTCGATGGCATGGCGCAACGATTGCGCTTGCGCGGCACGGCCCGGGTCCGAGTTGGCATGTTCGAGTGCGTAGATCAGCGGCAACGTCGGCTTGCCCTCGGCAAGGTCGTCCCCGATGTTCTTGCCCAGCGTGACGGCGTCACTGACATAGTCAAGCAGGTCATCGGCGATCTGGAACGCGTAGCCGAGCTGCATGCCGTACTCGCGCAGCGCCGCGGTCTGCTCCTCCGGCAGGTTGCCGAGGATGCCGCCGAGTTCGGTGGCGGCGGCGAACAACACTGCAGTCTTGCGTTCGATCACGGCCAGATAGGAAGCTTCGTCAACGTCGGCGTTGCCGATGTTGAGCAATTGCAGCACCTCGCCTTCGGCGATGGTGTTGGTGGTGTCGGCAAGAATGCGCATGATGCGCATGTTGTCCAGCTCGACCATCAACTGGAACGAGCGCGAGTAGAGAAAGTCGCCGACCAGCACGCTGGCGGCGTTGCCCCATAGCGCATTCGCGGTCTCGCGGCCGCGGCGCAGGTCGGATTCGTCGACCACGTCGTCATGCAGCAAGGTCGAGGTGTGGATGAATTCGATCACGGCGGCGAGCTTGATCTGTTGCTCACCGGTATAACCGGCGGCACGGGCCGCCAGCACGTGCAGCATCGGTCGCAGCCGCTTGCCGCCGCCGGCAATGATGTGATCGCCAATCTGGTTGATCAGCACCACATCCGAGGCCAGCCGTTGACGGATCAGCGCATCCACACGCTGCATGTCGGCAGCGGTGAGTTTGCGCACATCGGCGAAGCCGCGTGAGGGTCCGTTGAGTTGTTCGGCGGGCTGGCTCATGTGGTGCTTGGTAGGGACATGTGGGGTGATTATAGGGGGTTGTCGCTGGCGCGTGAGGCTGAGGTTCCCTGATCGCCGGGCAAGATCGATGGCGGGGGTGCCGTGCCTGGTCTTGTACAGGCTGAGCGTCGAGCCCCGTGACGGTCGTCGTGACGTCGTGACGCATGGGGTTTGTGCATCGACATGCCTATAATCGACGACTCCCGTCGTCATCCAGGTGGTCAGCAGTCGTGAGCAAACTCAGCAAGCGTGAATTGAACACGGCTTTTGCGTTGTCCAGTGTCGTCGGCCTGCGCATGTTCGGCTTGTTCCTGATCATGCCGGTGTTTACCGCTTACGCGATCCACCTGCCGGGAGCGACACCGCTGCTGGTGGGGCTGGCGATCGGTATCTACGGGTTTGCCCAGGCCTTGCTGCAAGTACCGGTGGGGCTGTTGTCCGATCGTATCGGTCGGCATCTGACGATTACCGTCGGGCTGTTGATCTTTGTGGTAGGCAGCGTGGTGGCGGCGATGGCGCATGGCATCGGCGGGATCATCGTCGGGCGTGTGTTGCAGGGTATGGGTGCGGTGTCCGGGGCCAGCCAGGCGCTGGCTGCCGATCACTCGCGCGACGACAATCGCAGCAAGGTGATGGGGATCATCGGGGTCAGCATCGGCCTGGCCTTTGTGCTGGCGATCATTCTCAGCGCACCGCTGGCGGAGATTTCCGGTTTGTCCGGCTTGTTCGGCCTGACCGCACTGCTGGCGTTGGCGGCGATCGGCCTGCTCTGGATGCTGGTACCACGACCGACCCAGCGAACCGCTCCGGACTCGGCGCGGCCGGGTGCGGTGTTGCGGATGCTGATAAAGCCGCAGTTGATGGTATTGAACGTATCAGTCTTCATGATGCACACCATGCTGACCGCGGCCTTCGTCGCCTTGCCGTTGATGCTGATCCGCGATACCGGCTTCGCGCTCGATCGGCAATGGGAGCTTTACCTGCCGGTGATGCTGATTTCCGCGGTGGTGATGGGCGGCGTACTGCGCCGGGTGACCTCGGTTGCCGGCAGCATGCGGCTGATCCTGATCTGCGCGCTTGGATTGGGACTCGCGTTGTTTGGTTTCAGTGCTGCCAGCCACGGTCATCTGATGCTGTGGCTGGCCGCCATCGTGTTCTTCAGTGCGTTCAACCTGCTGGAGGCCAGTCTGCCCAGCCTGGTGTCGCGGCTGGCGCCCCCCCACATGCGCGGCGCAGCCCTCGGGGCCTATGCCACCAGCCAGTTTCTCGGCGCGGGTGTCGGTGGCGTGCTCGGTGGCGTGATGCTGCAGCATGTGGGGCTCTCTGCGGTATTTGCCGCCGCCGCCGCCCTGATCATTCTTTGGTTGCCGCTGTTGCTGTGGGGGCGTTCCCGTGTGGTCGCTGCCGAAGCGGCGGTTGCCGCCTGAGCGGGACTGCCACTAGCGGGCTCCGCGACCCGGCGGATGGGTCTTTTGCGAACGTTTGAATAGCGCTTGAGCCGCCCCCATCAAGAATCCTGCACGATGCATGCGAGTCGTGTTCCGGGGTCCTGTGATGGCTGATGAACTTCTCTTGTTGATGGCCCAGTACGGTCTGTTGCTGGTGTTTTTCAACGTCCTGGCGGAGCAGGCCGGGATGCCGGTGCCGGCGGTTCCGACCTTGGTGGTGGCAGGTGCACTGGCGGCGAACGGTCAGCTCCCGGTGGTCTACGTATTGGGCGCGGCGTTGCTGGCGTGCTTGCTTGGCGACCTGCTCTGGTACTGGGCCGGGCGGAGGTTTGGCCGGGGCGTGATGCGCACGATTTGCCGCATCTCGCTGTCACCGGATTCGTGCGTGAAACAGTCCGAGCTGCGCTTTCAGCGCTGGCGCGGGCGGATATTGCTGATCGCGAAATTCGTACCGGGCTTGTCGACGGTGGCGCCACCGATGGTCGGTGCGATGGGCTTACGGCTGCCAGGCTTTCTGTTGCTCGACGGCCTGGGGTCGTTGCTGTGGGCGGGTACGGCGGTCGCTCTCGGTTACGTTTTTTCCGCGCAGATCGATCCCTTGCTGGCCATGTTGTCCAGCGCCGGGACGTTCACGCTGGAATGGCTGCTCGGCCTGCTGGCCCTGTATGTGGCCGCGAAATGGTGGCAGCGCAGGCGCTTGCTGGTGGCATTGCGGATGGCGCGGATCAGCGTCGACGAGCTGAACCAGGCGATTGCTGCCGGGCAGTCGCCGCTGGTAGTCGATGTGCGTTCCGATGCCTCGCGGTTGCTCGATACGCGATCGATTCCCGGCGCCTTGCTGGCCGACCTGGGCAATATCGACCATCTGGCCCGGGACATTCCCGCGGATCGGGAGCTGGTGATCTACTGTTCCTGCCCGAACGAGGTTTCCGCGGCCAAGGCGGCCAAGCTGCTGATGGCGATCGGCTACAAACGGGTGCGTCCCCTGCTGGGCGGGCTCGACGCGTGGGACGCGGCGGGCTATTCCGTCGAACATCTGCCAGCGATGCGCCCCGCGCCCGACCCGGTTTCCGGGAATGCCACCGCGTGAGCACCGGGCCGCGCGCCTGCCATTCAGGGGATCGGACACCGCCCGTCCAGTGGCGCCTGTTCAGCCTTGGCCAGTGCGGCCTGACTCACATTCTTTTTCAGCGCAGGGTCGAAGGCGATGCGGGCACGCACGTTGTCCCCATGGTTGCCACGGATGTTGGCCAGGCCGACGAATCGCAGCAGCTCACGCGACCTGGTGTCGTAGGCCACTTCGATGTGTGGGAGCGCGAAACCGAACCAGCTGGCCAGGCCAAGGCGAAATTGTCGGGCGGCGCGGCCGTTCACCCGGGTGTCGGCCATGCGCTTGACGCTGAATCTCATCGTTTTCAGCCGGCTGGGGACCAGAAAGCGAATTTCAGCGCTGCCTTTTGCGCCAAGCGCCTTCCAGTGGTCACGGATATAGGCATCGAAACCGGCGTCGATGACCAGGTTCGGTGATGTCTTCACGATCGCCGAGCGTTCCCTGGCGCCGGTCTGGTCGCGTACAAATACGACGCGCTTGCCGTTGACCTGCCTGACGCCCTCGCGGTAGCCGGTGCGGGCATCGTCGAGCTCGAAATCGGGTGCCGTTGAGCTGCCATCATCGTGGACCGTCTTGCGGGCAAATGGCTTGCCGTCGGGGCAGCGATATAGCACCAGTCGCGAAGGATCGCCGTGGTCCTCGTACAACCAGTGGGATTCGAGGTACATCAGGTGGCCGTGCGAGGGGGCGAACGCCTTGCCTTCGAAGTAGTGCACGGCATCGGTCGATGTAGGCGCGGCACCCGCGCTGCCGAAGGCAAAGGCCATGGTCAACGTCAGCGCGACGGATGAACGGCGGTAAAAGGGCGTGCTGGGCATCAAGAGGCGGTCTCCCGTGGCATCAGGGCTGGTGCGACGTCGCCGCGACCATCCGCGCAGCGAAGGGCTGCCCCACAATTTACGGACAGCGTCCGCGAACGGATGCATTGCCGGTTGACCGGGCCGGGAGCCGCAGGGTGGTCAGCCGGGCTATGATAGGGGGCCTGACGGTGGCCCAACATGGCCGCTGACCACGACAACAGCGGCCGAGGTGGCGTCATCGGCCAAGCACAGCGAGGTAGTCACATGGCACGCGGCATCAACAAAGTCATCCTGGTCGGCAACCTTGGCGCGGATCCGGAGATGCGTCATACCGGCGGCGGCACGGCCGTGACCACGTTGAACATTGCAACCTCGGAAAGCTGGACCGACAAGCAGAGTGGCGAAAAGGTCGAGAAGACGGAATGGCACCGGGTCAAGATGTTCGGTCGGCTGGCGGAGATCGCCGGTGACTACCTGAAGAAAGGGCGGCAGGTCTATATCGAGGGTTCGCTGCGCACCGACAAGTACACCGGCAAGGACGGTATCGAACGCTACAGCACCGACATCATCGCCAACGAAATGCAGATGCTGGGTGGCAACGAAGGCGGTGGGGGTCCGCGCGAGCGCTCTCAGCCAGCCTCCGGCGGTGGTCAGCGCAGCAACTACGGTGGCCAGAGCCGGGGCGGCAGCGATGCAGGGGGGGCGCAGCAGCCGGCGTCCGCACCGGCGGACAATGGCTTTGCCGACGACGATATTCCGTTCTAGTTTTTACCATCGACTACATTGGTGCGTTTGACCTAAAGGTCATGATTTTCATGGCCTTTTCGATACAATCCAATGATTGACAGCGGGCTAGAGGGGCGGCGGCCTGCCAAGGGTGCCGTGCAATTTGCCCCCCGGGAAGCAGAGAACCGTTTGACATTCGCTTCCGCAGTGCTTGACGGTGACGAACTCTGGCTGGTCTTGGTGGACCCCAAGGGCTGGCATGCAGCGAGAGTTTCACCCTTGGCGTGACGGCGTTTGGCTCAGCCGGCAGGTAGCCTCTGGCGCCGTTCAGCGAGTGGCTAACAAGGCATTCAGTGCATCGATGAGCGTCTTCATGTTGTAGGGTTTCAACAACATGCGTGTATCCTGGAAACGCGCTGGCAGCGTCTCCGAGCCGTGGCCCGACGAGAACAAAAAAGGAATTTCTCGCCGCCGGCACTCGTCGGCGAGAGGGAAACTGTGGTCTTGGCCCAACCTGATGTCGAGGATGGCAACGTCGACGGAGTGCTCGGCCACCATGTCCAAGGCCTGGGCGATTCGGGTCGCGACCAGTACGCGATAACCGACGCCAGACAGCAGGTCCTCCAGAAGCATCGTGACCAAGGGTTCGTCTTCGGCGACAAGGACACAATACCCGGGTTCAGTCGTCATTATAGAATTCGCTATGGGTTGAGTTGCGAAGTATGGTTCCTGGGCTCAACTCGGGTAGAGCTGGCACTGGCCTTTTACTTCGGGGCAGGTGGTTGCAGAGCGGCTCTTACGGCGATCGACAGGTCAATCTGGCTGTAAGGCTTGCGTAGAATCTTTGCGTCGCCGTGCACTGCCTCGAGTGGTCCTTGTTGCCCGGTATAGCCGGAGGTCAGCAGTATCGGAATTCGTGGATGCTCGGCCTTGATCGCGCGAGCCAGATCGAAGCCGCTCATTTCACCTGGCATGATGACATCGCTGAACACCAGGTCCACTGACCTGTGCTGTTCGATCATTTTCAGGGCGGTACGTCCCTTGTCCGCCTCCAGCACACGATAGCCCAGGTTGCGCAGCATGCTGCCGGCGATCTGCCGGACATCATGATCGTCCTCGACCACGAGCACGGTACCGGAGCCCCTGACTTCTTCCTGTAGGGAATCGTCCGCCCGTGGCCGGGTCTGCTCGATCGCGCGAGGCAGAAGAATGGAGACCGTCGTCCCCTGGCCGAGTACGCTCGCGATTGAAACAAAGCCACCCGACTGTCTGGCAAAACCATATACCTGACTGAGTCCCAGACCGGTGCCTTTGCCGATTTCCTTGGTGGTGAAAAACGGCTCGAAGACTTTCGTCAGCATATCCGGCGACATCCCGGTACCGGTATCTGTGATGGAAACCACGACATAGTCGCCGGCCTTTCCCCCCAGCAAGGCACCCTCCCGTTGGTCGAGACTTCGCGTTTCTGTGGCGATGGTCAAGGTGCCGCCTTGGGGCATGGCATCCCGCGCATTGATAGCCAGGTTGAGAATGGCCGTTTCCAACTGATGGGGGTCGGTCTGGCACAGCCACCTTCCCGCGGCGGGAGCTATATTCAGTATGACGGTTTCGCCGATGGCGCGATCGAGAAGGTTCTGGAAGGTGGCAATCAGCTGATCAAGGCACACCGCTTCGACACGGAGATCCTGGCGGCGTGAAAAAGCGAGCAACTGTTGGGTGAGTTTGGCTCCGCGGCTCACGCCTTGGCGCGCCGTCGTCAGATATAGCTGCGCCCCGGGGTTGTCGGCTACTCTGATTTCAAGAAGATCGAGGCTGCCGGCGATGATCATCAGAAGATTATTGAAGTCATGGGCAATGCCCCCGGTCAACTGACCGATAGCTTCCATTTTCTGGGCTTGCCGCAATTGCTCATCGAGCAAGCGTCGCTCCGTAATGTCCGAGACGACACCAGCGATGCGCACGGGGGCGGCGTTTCGATAGTAAGTCAGTCCTCTGACCTGGATCCAACGAATGGCGTTGTCAGTAGGACGCCGAATGCGCTTTTCGAAATCGACCACACCCGTGAGTCGGGCCCGTGCAAACGCTTCGGTTACGGCGTCCTGATCGGCGGCTAGAAAGTGCGCGAGCGTAATGCTCGGATCCCATGTTTTCGCGGTGTTGAAATGCCCGAAAATCTGGTTGTAGCGGGAGGATCGGGTCAGGTTGCCAGTGATCAGGTCGAGGTCCCAGTTGCCCATGTCCGCGGCATCCAGAGCCAACTGAAGACTGGCTTCCGCGCGAGTGCGAACCTCGATCTCGTTGGCGAGCAGAATGTTGGCACTCGCCAGTTCGTCCCGGCGTTTGCGGATGGCGCTTAGATCCGTGACGACACAGCAAATGATCCTCGACTGCTCGTGCTCCACAGCGAGCTCGACCATGGAGATCGTTACCGGCACTTCCACCGAGTCCTGCCGTAGCATATTGAATTCTGCCGAACGGCTGGCATCGAGAGCGAGGAAATCGTCGAAGCGAGCGCGCTCGTGGGAGCCCAGAAAAGCCTGAATATGTTGTCCGATAAGTGTGCTTCTAAGCCGGCCAACCAGCGTGGCCAGACGCTGGTTGCAGTATAGAATGGTACCGTCGCAGCCAAGAGTTACAGCGCTTTCCTGCATCTGTTCGATCAGAACGCGATAAGGACGATCAGCGCTTTCGAGCGTGTAAACCTGCTGACCGGAGGTGCCGCCCACCACCACGGCATCGACGTCTCCGTTGCGAATCGCTTCAAGGGTTTCCTCGGCTTCCCGAAGCCGTTGCTCCAGTTCGCCAATGCGGTCGAAGCTGTCAAAGCTGTCATGGGGAGTGATTTGAGCCATGAAAACGCTGCCTTACCGAGGGGCGTTCGCCAACAGGCTGAGCCCCGCCAGCACGCGATCCCGGTCAGACATGTCACCGATGGTGCGGCGCGATGGTTCGGGCAAGAGCTTGATCAGCGTGGGCGTCGCAATCACCTGCAGGTCACGGGTCGCCTCCGGATTTTCGTAGACGTCGATGATCTCGAGGTCGTAGCAGCCCTCCAAGTGCTCTTCGCAGATGCGTCTCAGGTTTTCGATAGCTCGAGTCGAGCGGGGAGTCGAGCCGGAAATGAACAGACGAAGCCTGTATTGAGCCGTCATGCGCTTGGCATCGCCCGGGTCGGAAGTCATGACGAGGTCGTTTCTTGTGGACGGATATCCAGGCCCACGAGCACGCGCTCGGTGTTGGACAAATCTCCGATGACACGCTTGAGTGGAGGCGGCAATCGCCGTATCAGGGTCGGCAGGGCGATGATCTGGTCGCCAGCTGCCAACTGGGGGGTGGTAGAGAGGTCGATGACTTCGATGAAGTAGCGCCCGGTCAGGTAGTTTTCGCAAATGGCTTTCAGATTGCTTATGGCCGCCAGCGACTTCGGTGTCTGGCCCGCCACGTAAAGGCGCAGATTGTAGGCGCCGGGCTCCGCCTGGCCGATCTCCACGGATGAGCCCTCGGTCATGTCGTTCTTCGCGCTTTCATCGATCACTGTGGTGACCTCGAATGGCGCCCATCGCACCCCTTTCCGACCTGCGCATCGTTTCCCGGGTATCTTCCTCGTCGACGAGCGTCTGGAATTCGCTTTCCTCCATCTCCAGTTCTGTTCGCATTTCGGCAATACGGGCCTCCACCAGCTCGCGCTTGCGGACCATCTCGCGATGGCGGCGTGCGGTGAGCTGCTGGCGTTGGATCGAAGCATCGTGTTCTCTTGCCTCCTGCGCTATCCGCGCGGTACCGGTAAGAACGCCCTCTGGCCCGACATAAACATCGATCAGCCGGATGCCCTGGCTGCTCAACTGATATTCGCGGAGTTGCTTGGAATGATCCATGCCACGTGATTTAAGAAGGTACAGAACGCGATTGCGCTCCCCGTTCGCCTCTACATCGGCCAATGATATCCACGTGTCCATCAAGGAAGACACGCTTCGCTGGCTTTCGTTCGCAGGATCATCTGGCGACGAAAGCGTGGTGAAGATCGCGGTGATCCCGCGGCTCTTGCAGATGTCGGCCAGTCTTACCAGTGTGGCGTGTATTTCGGATGAGGGGCCGCGAAAGGCGGAAATCGGATCGACCACAATGGCGTCCGGCTTGAAGCGCTCGATATCGCGATTCATCCGTGCCAGGTGCATCTCGAACCCGTAGAGGCTCGGTCGGGCGGCTTCGAACTTGAGCAGTCCGGCATCGACATGTCGCTTGAGCTGAATGCCGACCGAATTCATGTTCCGGATGACCTGGTCCGGCGATTCCTCGAAAGCGAAAAAGAGGCATCTTTCTCCACGTTCGCACGCTGCGTTCACGAAGGAGGCGGAAAACGTCGACTTTCCGGTGCCGGCCAGGCCCGAAATCAACACACTGGAGCTGCGATAATACCCCTTCATTCCGAGCATATCGTTCAGTCCCGCGACGCCGGTCGGAACCGCTTCATGGGAGACGCAATGCTCAAGTCCAGCCGAGGTGATGGGCAGGACGCTGATTCCCTCCTGATCGATAAGGAACGGATACTCGTTGGTGCCATGGGCAGAACCGCGATACTTGACCACGCGCAGACGGCGTGTCATCACTTGATCCTCGACCCGGTTGTCCAGCAGGATCACGCAGTCGGACACGTACTCCTCGATCCCGTACCGCGTCAATTGCCCTTCGCCGCGCTCACCGGTGATGATTGCGGTAACGCCTTTTTCCTTGAGCCATACAAACAGACGGCGAAGTTCGGCGCGTAACACAGCGCTGTCTGTGAAGCCGGAAAAGAGGGCTTCGATGGTGTCGAGCACCACACGCTTGGCGCCAACCCTGTCGATGGCGTAATTCAGGCGTACAAACAGCCCTTCCAGATCGTACTCGCCGCTTTCCTCGATTTCGGATCGTTCGATATGGACGTGATCGATCACGAGTTTTTCCGCCGCGACCAGGTCGGCGAGCTGGAAACCCAGGGACGCCACATTGGCATCGAGATCCTCGGGGCGTTCCTCAAAGCTGACGAAAACGCCTGTTTCTCCGAAATCGACCACCCCATTGACCAGGAAGGTCAGGGCGAACAAGGTCTTTCCGCAACCCGCCGAGCCACACAGCAAGGTGGGCCTGCCACAGGGGAGACCACCCAGCGTCAGGTCGTCGAGGCCCGTGATACCGGTAGGAGCTTTCGAAAGCTGCGCGGCTGCGACTTCATGTCCCTCAACGATGCCGGGGACGGTGTGTTTACCCACGAGTTACTCCATTTTCCGAGGTTGGGCCAGGCTTGACGTGCCTTGAAGTTTATACCGTTTGGGGTGTTCTGCCCGCCTGAAGATCAGGTGTGGGGAGCGACGAACACGATCGCTGGAGTCGCTTTTAGCGATGGGGCCATCGCTACCTGCCCGGTCGGCTATCAGACGGCCCAGACGGCACATATCATGCAAAAATGGAATGCTGGTCCAATGATGGCCTGAGGTGGCGGCAATCCATGATGAAGATGCAGGATATAGTGAATTGGCGTATTGCCGGCTTGTTGCTGGCGGTGCTGGTGATCGTCGGCTTGCCGTATGCCGTTACCTTGTCCAATGCGCGTGATACGCAACAGGCGGTTGGCCTGGTCATTCATTCGAATGCCGTCAAGACGTTGACCTACAAGATTGCCTATGTGGTCAATGACAGTGAGGCAGCGAGTTATCGGCTGCTGACCGGGGACAGTGACGAGCTGACCCAGAAGCGTGCCAGCCGCGCGATCGCCGACGTCTCGGGCCTGCTTCAGCAACTGCGTGGCATGACACGGGACGATCCGGACCAGCAGATGTTGATCGGGGCCCTCAGCACCAGTGTCAACGGCCGTATCATCCTGATCAGACAGGCTTTGACACGGTTGCACAGGAAGGACCGCGCCGGTGCCAGGCAGTCGCTGCGGGATGCTTTCAATCTGTTCAAAATGAATGGGCAAATCACCGCCATCGTGGAGAATGAGGACAACCTGCTGCGGACGCGACAGGTCATCGCCAGCCGGCAGGCCTTTGATGCCCGCACCATCCTTGCCGTTACCGCCATCGCGCAGATCCTGCTGTTGACGGTCATTCTCGTGATGTCGGAAAGGCAGGTCGGCAGACGACGTCTTGCGGAGATTCGCGAGAACCGGGCAGTGCATCGATCTCAATTGATTCTGCATACCCTGCGCGAGCCGATCGGCCTGTTTGACGAGGATCTGCGCTGCCTGCTGGCGAATGAAGCGTTTGCCGAGTTGTATGGGCTTGATGTGCAACAGCGCCTGCAGCCGTTGGCCAAGCTCGGCGAGGGTGCCTGGAACGACAGCGTGCTGTTGCAACGCCTGCGCGACGTGTTGCTGCGTGATCGTGAACTGTGGGACTACGAGATGACCCAGCGAACGGCCGACGGATCGGACCGGCGGGTGGTGATCAATGCGCGTCGCCTGAAGCTGAGGGAGGCAGATACGCCGACCCTGTTGCTGACCGTGAGCGACATTACGGCGCGGGCGCTGGTCGAGCAGCGCATAAACGAGCTCAACCGGCAGCTTGAAGGGAAGGTGACCAAGATCTCGGATGTCAACCGCGAGCTGGAGGCCTTCAGTTACTCGGTATCACACGATCTTCGCGCACCGTTGCGGCATATTGCCGGGTTTGCACGCAAGCTCGACCAGCATATGGGAGGCCAGCGTGACGACAAGTCGGCTCACTATATCGAAGTCATTTCCAGCTCGGCCCAGCGCATGGCGTTGCTGATCGATGACCTGCTGGTGTTTTCGCGGCTGGGTCGCGGCGCGCTGCGCCTGCAGGCCGTGGACATGCAATCGCTGGCCGAGGAGGCGCGCGCCGAGGTGGAATCAGCCATCCAGGACGCGGATCGTCGCGTCCGCTGGAAGCTGGCACCGCTGCCGATGGTGATCGGGGACGAGAACATGTTGAGGACGGTATGGCAGAACCTGCTGGGCAACGCCGCCAAATACACCAGCAAATGCAAGGTCGCCCACATCGAGGTAAGCGTGCAGCAGGATCAGCGCGGTGACTACGAGTTCAGCGTCACCGATAACGGCGCCGGTTTCGACATGCAGTATGCCGACAAGCTGTTCGGTGTGTTTCAGCGCTTGCACCGCGCCTCGGAGTTCGAGGGCAACGGCATCGGTCTTGCGAATGTTCGCCGGATCGTCACGCGCCATGGCGGCCGGGTATGGGCCGAAGGCAAGCTTGGCGAAGGCGCCTCCTTCCATTTTTCGCTGCCGGCTACCGATCTGGCTGGGGCACAAACCCGGGATTTCGCATGAACAAGAGTGACTTGAGAACCATCCTCCTGGTCGAGGACAGCCAGGCCGATGCTGAAATGGCCATCGATGCGCTGGGCGAGGCCCGGCTGGCGAATCCGGTGGTTCATCTTGAGGATGGCGTCGACTGTCTGGATTATCTGTATGCTCGCGGTGAGTGGGCAGGGCGCGAGACGGGTGATCCGGTGGTGATATTGCTGGATATCAAGATGCCCCGAATGAACGGTCTGGACGTGCTGGCGCGGATGCGCGCGGACGAGCGGTTGCGGCGGATCCCGGTGGTCATGCTGTCGTCCTCGCGCGAGGAGAGCGATCTGGTGCATAGTTCGGATCTCGGCGCCAATGCGTACGTGATCAAGCCCGTGGACGTCGATCAGTTTTTCGATGCCGTGCGTACGCTCGGGCAGTTCTGGGCGTTGCTCAATCAGGCACCCGAACTGACATGATGGCGGCATTGAACGTGGGGTCCGACCTCCATAGCGAGGTTTGGAAAGAGAAGCACCATTGCAGGGTAGTACCCAAGGATTCAGATGCCACACCGGCAGTCCCATTCGATCCCGGCCATTCATATATTGCAGGTCGAGGACAGTCCATTTGACGCCGAGTTGATCCAGGCGGCACTCGATGAGGATGGCATCGAGTATACGGTCACGCTGGTCGATAGCGAATCGGGCTACGTTGCGGCATTGCAGGAGTTCAAGCCGGATATCGTGCTGTCCGATTTGAGCCTGCCCGGGTTTTCAGGGGAGCGCGCGCTTCAGTTGCTGCGCCAGCAGGATGAGGACCTGCCCTTTATTTTTGTCTCCGCGACCCTCGGCGAGGAGGCGGCCATCGAGGCGCTTCGCAACGGCGCGACCGATTACATCCTGAAGGAAAAACCGGCACGGCTGGCCACGGCCGTGCGCCGCGCGCTGAGCGAAGCCTCGGCGCGGCGGGCCAACCGTCGTGCCGAGGCAGAACTGATCCGGGCGCAGCGTTTCGAGAGTCTGGCGATGCTTGCGGGCGGCCTCAGCCACGACCTGCGCAACCTGCTGCAGCCCCTGTTGCTGGCGGGTGACAGTCTGCAGGACTACCAGGACGATCCTCGGCTGGCACGGCTTGGCAAGCTGGTGCGCGATTGTGGCAAACGTGGATTGGACATGGTGCACTCGATGCTGTCTTTTGCCCGCGGCGCACGAAGGGCAGAACAGGTGCGGTTGGGTGCGCTGCTCAAGGCGCTCGACCTGTTGATGCAGGGCAGCGTACCGCGTTCGGTCGCACTGGAACTCGCCATCGATGACCCTGAGTTGTCTTTCGAGGGAAACCATACCGAGTTGCAGCAGTGCCTGCTCAATTTGTGCCTGAACGCGATTCAGGCGATGCCGGATGGCGGATCCCTCCGCATCGAGACCGCAAAGTTGCAGCTGTCAGAAGATTTTTTCCTGGCCGACGAAGAAGCGCGCTCAGGGCACTATTTGCGCATGAGCGTGATCGACAACGGTCCGGGTATGAGCCCGCAGGTCCTGGAGCGTCTTTTCGAACCCTTCTTCACCACCAAGGACGCTGGCACCGGGCTGGGCCTGGTGTCATGCCAGCGGATTGTCAATGGCCATGGCGGGATCATGAGGGTGGACAGTGCCCCTGGCAAGGGGACTCGCTTCGATCTCTATATACCCTTGCTGGAGCTGATCGCCGATGCCGAGCAGTTGCTCGACCAGGACGACCTTGAGGGCTCGGCCGAGAAGGTCCTGGTCACGGTAGAGGAGGCCGCACAACTGTCGCTGCTGGTCGACACGCTCGATGCCTACGGTTATCAGGCACACGCCAGCCAGAGCGGTACGGCGGCGCTGCAGTGGATCGAGGCTTTTGGATTGCCCGATCTGGTGGTGCTCGATGCCGACATGAACCTGTTCACCGGCGTACGTACGATGGCCGCTCTGCTCGACTATGGCTACAGCGGCGGTGTGGTATTGCTGGCTCGTCCCGACGCCCCACAGGACATGAGCGAGTTGCCGCCCGTCAAGTTCATTTATGTGGTGGACAAGCCGGTTGACAGCCGACTCCTGCTCGGGACGGTACGACGAGCGCTGAAAGCCGCCGGGACAGAAACCATTGCGATGTTGCCTGCCGGCGGTTCACCGGATTGATGCGTGTCATCCGCGATTGCCGAGCCCGGCTGCCTCAATCGATGCCGAGCTTCTTCAACTTGTAGCGTAGTGCGCGGAAGGTGATCCCCAGCTTTCTGGCGGCGGCGGTCTTGTTGTAGCGGGACTCCTCCAGCGCCTTGACGATCGCCGAACGCTCGATGTTGCTGATGTAGTCGTCCAGGCCGCCGTCGGTGGCGGTGGCTGTCGGTGCGCCCCCCACCGGTTGTGGGCCGGCCTGCTGATGGAGGCGGGATGCGTTTTGCGGGAGCATCAGATCATCGGGCTCGACAGTGCTGCCGTCGCACATCGCCATCGCGCGCTCGAGGATATTTTCCAGTTCACGCACGTTGCCGGGAAACTCATAGGCCTCCAGCGCCTGCAGCGAGGCCGGGGACAGCTGGCCGACGTCGTCGCCGTTCTTCCCGGCAAGTGACTTGAGGATGAAATCCGCCAGCAGCGGTACGTCGCCGCGGCGTTCGCGCAGCGGGGGTACACGCAGTTCGATCACATTGATGCGGTAGAACAGATCCTGTCGGAACTGCCCTTGCTCGACCAGTTGGCCGAGATTCTTGTGGGTGGCCGAGAGAATCCGCACGTCGACCGGTATCTCGTCGCGGCCCCCGATTGGGCGAACCGCCTTTTCCTGGATCGCACGCAGCAGTTTCACCTGCATATGCAGCGGCAGCTCGGCTACCTCGTCGAGAAACAGCGTGCCACCCTCGGCCGCCTGGAACAGTCCCTGCTTGTCGGCACTGGCGCCGGTGAAGCTGCCCTTGCGATGCCCGAAAAATTCGCTCTCCATCAATTCAGACGGGATGGCACCGCAATTGACCGGTACGAACGGACCGCTGGCGCGAGGGCCTTGCTCGTGAATCAGGCGGGACACCAATTCCTTGCCGACGCCCGATTCGCCCGCCACATAAACCGGCGCCTGATTGCGTGCGAGTTTGGTAATCGTCGCGCGGACCTGTTGCATGGCGGGCGAGTTGCCGATCAGGCGTTGACCGGACTCGGTTGTGTCCTCGGCGCCGCCGCCATTGCGCTTTTCCTCGGCGAGCCGCAATGCAGTGCGAACCAGCCCGCGCAACATCTGGATATCGACCGGCTTGGAAACGAAATCGAACGCGCCAGCCTTCAGCGCACTGACGGCAGCATCGACATTGCCATACGCTGTGATCATCGCCACCGGGGTATCCGGACAGCTTTCGGCAATCAGCTCGATGACTTCCTGACCGTTGCCATCCGGCAGTCGCATGTCGGTAAAGCACAGGTCGTAGCTGCGCTCGGTCAGCGCACGTCGCGCTTCGGCCACGGTACCTACGGATTCGACCTGAAGATCCATTCGCCCCAGCGTAATGGTCAACAGTTCACGGATGTCGCGTTCGTCGTCGATGACCAGGACGGTCTGCAGGCTCATGGCACGTCGCGTGGCTGATGATGTGCCAGAGAATACCCTGTGTGCGGCGTGGGGAGCAAAGGCTTCATGGGTTGCTGCTGGCGCGGGTTGCAGTCGCCGGGAGCGGGATGCGGTGAAGTTGTGGTTTGCCGTTGGCATCACGGTCGATGGTGATGTCGTAGTGTTGGCCACGGAAGGTGACGTGCTGGAGCGTGAGCGAGGTCCAGCCGGGGGGCAGAACCGGCGGGTAGGCGTCGACCAGTCCTTGCTGCTCGATACGCAGGCCGGACAGGCCGTAGACGAAGCTCTGCACGAAACCGGCCGAGGTCGCCAGGATATAACCGGCATTGTTGGCGACGGTCTCGGTGCGCACGTTGAATGGCGGTTTGAGGAAGCCGAGCAGGTTGCGCTGAATCCAGCCGCCGGCCGCTTTCGCATCGCCAAGTTCGGCCGAGCCCACGGCCAGCATCACCATCATCATCTCGTTGGGATCGTCTCCGTGGGTCTTCAACGCCTGCAACTGGAAGTCGAAATCATTGCGTCGCACCTGCGGCGACATCGCCAGATCGAGGTTCGGGTACATCAACCAGGCCAGCGAGGAGCCCATCCAGGTGATCTTGTCGTGTGGCACCGAGGCGTCGAAATCGAGATGCCGTTGAGCCTTGCGGTCGAACGGGATGTACATCCTGGCGGCGATCTCGGCCCACTTCGGATTGGGCTTGGCGCCGACCCGTTTTGCCGCGGCGGTGGCGATATCCAGGGCCTTTTGCGCAGCGGCATTGGTGAACGAATCGTTCGGCACGTCGTCATAGGCCTCGTCCGGCGAGGTGACGTGCAGTATCTCGTAACGGCCGAGGGCGGGGTTCCAGGTAACCCGACTGGTCCAGAAGCGCGCGATGCCCCGGATCACCGGCCAGCCATGCTGCTTCAGCCATGCGCTATCTCCCGTGGCCAGGTAGTACTGCCATTGTGCAATGGCGATATCGGCGTTGACATGGATCTCGCGATGGACGCCGTAGGCGAAGTGCGGGGTGTTGTCCACGCCGGTTTCGGGGTCCGCTTCCCACGGATACATGGTGCCCTTGGCGCCGAATTGCTTCGCGCGTTCGCGCGCAGGCTGCATGGTGCGGTCGCGGAACATCACGATCGGCTTGGCGCGTTCCGGGTGCAGCAGCAGCAGCGCGGGGAATACCCAGGAATCGCTGTCCCAGAAGGCATGTCCGGCATAGTTCGGCGTAAGTGCACAGGCACCCATCGGCCAGGCGGTACCCACCGTCGTGTTGGACAGCAGGTAGTACAGATCCGAGTGCACGGCCTGCTGTACCTTGGGGTCGCCCTTGACCACGATGTCGGCCTTCCACAGCTGGTGCCAGGCCGCGACATGCCGGTCGCGCAGGGTATCGAAGCCGGTCTTGCGGGCTGCTTCGGCCAGCGCCTTATCGTGCGTCGCGTCGCCGCCCCAGTTCTGGCGCGAGATCGCGATGTACTTGGTAAAGGCATAGGTCTGCCCTTTGCGTACGCTGGCGGTCAGGTTCAGCGACAGCTCGTACGGACCCTTGCTCAGCGTGACGTGCTCGATCTTCAGTCCCGGCGGCAAACCGATCGCGGCCGCCTCGGCCATGCGCAGGCCACGCACCGCCCGGCCATTCAGCCACAGGGTCAAGGTGCGGGCATTGCCACCGCTGGACACGACCGTGGTGTACCCCGGATACCATACGGCGGCACGATCGGGGGTCGGTACTGGCTTGTTCTGCAGATTCTGCCCGCTGGCGATCACCGCGTTGATCATCTGCTTACCGCTCATGCTGGCGATCGGGAATCGTGGCTGGTGTTCGGACCACAGCCGGATCGGAAAAGTCAGTTGTACCTTGCCATCGAATTGCGGGGTGAGGGTGAGTCGCGTCGCCGCCAGATGCGGGTCGGCCTGGCTGACAAAGGTGGTGACCTGGACATCGGTCCTCTTGTTCGCATAGGTAAAGCGGTAGCGGGTCGACAGCGTGCCGTCGCGCATGTTCAGCGTCTGCGCGTAATCGGCGAAGATCTTGCGATCCAGGCGCGTCGAATTCAGCCAGCCACCGCCGGGGTTGTAGTCGATTTCGCTCCAGCCGGGAATTGCCGCCGGGCGTGAGATATCCCCTTTGGTGTAGTCCATGAACGCGACCATGTAGCCCATCTCCGGCTCGGTGCCGCGCGGCGAGGTCATGGTCGAGAAATAGCCGTTGGCCAGATAGCTCGGGAAATAGCTGCTGAAGTTCTTTGCCGTGGCGGTGAGCAGAAAGCTCGGGTCGGTGCTGGCGAATGCGGGCGCAGCAAGCACGCCAGCAAGCAGTGGCAGAAAGGCAAGGCTGGAACGGTGGAATCGCATGGTGACTCCAGGAGCGTCGAGGTCGGACTATTTATTTCGCAGTGAGCGAAAGGGTGATGGCGGCGGCACGCTCGGAGCGATCGGTTTCGCGCTTGAAGAAGAACAGCGCGATCAACACCAGGCTCATCGGGATCAGTGAAAAATAGAACGCATCGATGCCATTGAATCGCGAAAACACGATAGCGGTGATGCGCGAGCCGAGGGTGCCGCCGAGCGCGGAAAAAATCACGATCAGGCCGGTCATCGCAGCATGTGACGGTTTCGGCAGCGAGCTGAGCGCCACCGAATTGATCACCGGATAGATCGGTGCCATCAGCAGGCCGATGATCGGGATCAGGTAGGCGGCGATCGGCGCATTGAACCAGCCGACACCAGGTCGGGCTACCACATGTTCCGCCAGCGGCAGGGTCAGCACCACCAGCAGGCCCATACCGACCACGCACAGGTTCAGCAGCACATACCAGTGCATGCGCCGCAGTACCTGGCCGGCGCCGAGTCGACCGATCGCGGTCATGCCGGCGAGAATGCTGGCGAGCTGGATGCTCATCGCATTGGGCAGCTTGAGAACTTCGTTGTTGAAGGTCGGCAACCAGGTGCCGAAACTCTGCTCGATCAACACGTAGAGAAAGGCCGAGATCAGGAACACATAGACCAGCGGGCGTACGAACAAGCTCAGCATTTCCAGCAGCGAACCGCGCATCGAATTCGTACGGTCGGTATGCGCCGCCGATTCGTCGAGCTCGGAGGTCGCCAACAGCACGATGACCACGACACACAGGGCCGCCAGCAGCCAGTAGACGTTGAGCCACACCAGGTTGGCCGGTGCGGCGTGATCGATGAAGGCGCTGAAAATCCAGCCGCCGGCCAGCACGCCGACCATGAACAGGCCTTCGATGGTATTGGTCAGTCGACCGTGTTCGGCCTTGTCGCAGGTGAGCAGGCCGATCGAGGAGTACACCGCGACCTTGGCCAGCGCAAAGGAGATGCCGATGCAGGTAAACAGCAATTCGGTGGTATGGAAGCCGGGATACAGCGGCATCAACACACAGGCGCTGCCGACAATCGCCAGCGCCAGCATCATCGCGCGGCGGTAACCGAGCAGGGGGAGGAACGAGGCAACCAGGAACGAGGTGATCGCGATCGGAAGATCCTTGAACAGCTCGAGCAAGCTGGCCTGCGGCTTGCCCACACCGAAGCTGTAGATCGACTGCAGGATTACCGTGCCGACACTGTTGAGCAGGATCGCGAAGATCATGTAGATCAGCGCCAGGGCGACAATCATGCGGTATCGGGTCATGGCGCTCTCTACGGACAGGCCTGGAACGGGTGAAGCGGCGCCCCGGATCGTGCGACGGATCCGGGGCGCCCATCAAGTGACGTGTTCAACTCAGAACAGGTACTTCACCTGGAAATTGACCTCGCGGCCCTGGATCGAGCGGGCGAGAATCACCCCGTTGCTGCTGGCGAAGCCGAACAGGCGGGAGTTGCCTTCGGTGATGCCGATCTGGTTGGTGATGTTGGTGCCTTGCAGGCGCAGCTGCCAGTTCTGACCGATGTTGGCCATGGCACCGATCGCCAGATCGTAATAGTTGCCCAGCGGCTGCTGCTGGATCAGGTCGCCATAGCGGTTGCCAATGTACTCATAGGTGAACCAGAACTTCATGTTGCCCCAGTCGGTCGGCACCTCATACGCCGGCGTGAAGCGTGCCTGGAACTTCGGTTGCCGCTGCAACTGCATGCCATTGATGCTGGTGCACTGGGTGCTGCCATTCTGGGCGATGTACTGCACGCAGTCGTTGTAGTGCGTGTAGTGACCATCCATGTAGTCGCCGGTCAGGGCCAACGAGAAGTGCTCGAACGGCTTGATTACCGTGTGGAAGTTCAGGCCCTTGGTGTCCGACCCGTAGACGAACGACTGCTGGCCGTTGGTGGTGGTGATGGTGTACGGCACCCCATCGAACTGGCGCAGATAGGCACTGATGTCCGCGTAGATCCAGTCGTTCTGGAACTTGAAGCCGACTTCGGTGTTGTGGATGGTCTGCACCGGCGTGCTGGGCAGACCGCGCAAGTCGTCGAAGCCGGGGAAGTGCACGCCATGATTGAGCCGCAGGTAGGCGCTCATGTTGTCGTTGAACTGGTAATTGGCGCCTAGTGTCCACGACGGTGCGGTCTTCGAGTAAGGGATGTTGGTTCCGCCGCTGGTCAGGTACGACGCGTTGTTGTTGTACAAGGTATTCGGGTTGTTATCGAGGTCGCCAGACTTGTTGTTCTGGATGAAGCCAGTCGCATTCTGGTGTTCCACACGAACACCGGCATCAAGCAGCCAGTTGTCGAGCTTCCAGGAATCGGTGGCAAAGAACGCCGTGTTCACGGCATTCCATTTTTCATGCAAGGTGTAGAACGAGCTGCCGGAGAAGCCCTGCGGGTCGGTCAGTGCATAGGTATTGGTGCCGTTGCTCAAGGAAACCACGATCGGGTTCGGATTGTTCTTCGCCTGCAGCAACATGCTGTTGCCCAGATACCACTGGTCTTCGGCCGAGTACACCGCGGTGTAGTTGCCTACCGTCAGCGTGTTGCCATCGAACAATTGCGTACTCAGATGCAGTTCGTTGGTGAACGCCTTGATGTTCTTGTGGACGTACCACAGGCCCTGATCGTTGACGTTCTGATTCATGTCGGCCGCGCCACCGTTGCGGTAGGTAGCGGTCGCGGTCAATCCCGCCGGCAGGCCATACGAGGTTTCGGCGTTGGCAATGTAGTTGGCCAGCGTCGTCGGGTTGTTGCCGGTGCTGAAGAAAGACGTCGTGTTCATCTGGCCGCCGGTCAGATTGAACTTGTCCGACAGCGACCAGCCGGAATCGAAATCGAGATCGAGGTTGCCACCGACGATATGGATATCGGCGCCGCGGCCATTCGCCAGATCGACCGGCATGCTGCCCGGGGTGCAGCCGGCAGTGGTGCAAGGTGTGATCGCGAGGGTGGAGCGGCGATCGGCATTGCTGCCGAAGGTGCCGGTCAGCGGGCTGAAGCCGGGATAGGCCGAGAACTGGCCCGACGACGGATTGAGGATGGGAGTGTCGGTGACAAACTGATTCTTGTCCTTCAGCCGGCGCGCATAGAACATCACGTCGCCGTTATCCAGGTCATGGCTCAAGGTCGCTGTCAGCTGACCGCCATTGTCGGACGGGAACTGCGGCGCGCGCACACCATCGGACTTGCGCCAGAAGCCGCCGATGCTGCCGTACCAGCCGTCGGCCACCTTGAAGCCGAGGAAGCCGTCGAGCCGTTCCTTGCCTTCGGAACCGTAGGTCAGTCCGATGTCGCCTGAGGGCACCGCGGTACCCTGCTTGAGCATGAAGTTCGCGGTCACGCCAGGCTGGCCCGTGCCGTACAGCACCTGAGGGCCGCCTTGCACGATTTCCACGCGGTCGACCGTGTCATCGAGGCGGAACATGGAGGAGTTTTCCATGAACGACAATGTCGACATCGGATACAACGGCGAGCCGTTCATCTCGAACGTGGCATACGGCGCATCACCGCCACCGGGGAAGCCGGCAACTTCAATGTTGGCGCCAGTTTCACCGCCGGACGATTCCGGGTAGACGCCCGGTGACATTTTCAGAAGGTCGGCCGAGCTGACCGGGTTGGCCTCCCTGATTTGCTCGGCGTTGGCAGTCGTGATCGAGTAGCTGGCATCGATTTTTTTTACGCCACCGTAAGTAGCTGTGCCGGTAACCACGACCTGCTGAAGCGACGTGGGGTTGCTGGCATTGGGTGGTGGCGTCGCGGACTTCTTGGCAGCGGCGCTTTGCGACTGCCCGCTGTCCTGGGCCAGTGCGGCACCTGAAAACAAGGTCGCGGCGATCGCTGCGGACAGTGCCAATCGGGTCAATTGCTTGGTATTCATCTGGTGACTCCCCGGAAGTTGCTTGATGGTGTTGCGTTGTCGTGATGGTTGGATAGGAGCCGGCGCTCTGGTCGGTTCTCCTGGGCTCGCCGCTTACTCCGTGGTAAACATGCGCATGTCGAACGCGGCGACGTTCGGCAGCAGCACATCGGCATCGGGCAAGGCATCGGCCTGTCCTACCCCCACCGCTGTCATCCCCGCGGCATGGATGCTGGCAATGCCAGCGGCGGCGTCCTCCACACCGAGACATTCGTCCGGTGCCACGCCGAGTGCGTTTGCCGCCGCCAGGAAAATTTCAGGATCGGGTTTGGAGCGACTGATCAGGTTCGCGTCGACGACGTAGTCGAACAGGTCGGCAATGCCGAGGCGCTCGAGCAGCATCGGTGCATTGCGACTGGCCGAGGCCAGGCCGGTCTTGAGTCCCGCGCGCCGCGCCGATTCAATCGCATCCCGTGCCCCGGGCAGCAGATCCTGCGGTCCGAAGTGTTCAATTTGTTGCCGGTAGTAGTCGTTCTTGCGTGCGGCCAGCGCCTGCTTTTCGCTTTCCGAAAAGGTGCGCGCTCCACCGGCGAGAAGCATCTCCAGCGAGCCGCGCCGGTCGACGCCCTTGAGGCGGACACCGAGGGAGTCATCAAACGGCACGCCGATCTCGTTGGCCAGTTTTCGCCAGGCGGCGTCGTGTACGACAGCGGTATCGGCGATAACGCCGTCCAGATCAAAGATCACCGCTTTCAGCCGGCGCGGCAATGCGTGGCGTGGCGGGATTTCCCCGGCATGCGGCAGCTGCAGGGACTCCCCCGCATGCAGCTGCTGCGGCTGGCCGCGATGCAGGAATGCCAGCTGCGTGCCCGTGGTCAGCGTGTAGCGAACCCCCTTGCTGTCGACCTCCACCCGCAGGTTCGCGTCCTGCCAGCGCAGTCCAAACCGATAGCTCCTCCAGCGGTCAGGCAATTGCGGCGCCAGCGAAGGCTTGCCGTCACGCACACGCAGGCCGCCGAAACCCCAGGTCAGGGCCAGCCAGCTGCCGGCCATCGCAGCCATGTGCACGCCATGGGATGCGTTGCCGTGCAGGTCGTCCAGATCGACCCGTAAAGTGTCGAGAAAATAGCGGTAGGCCTTCGCTGCGTGGCCGACTTCCGCGGCCATCACGGCGAAGGTCGATGCCGACAGAGTGGAGTCGTGGATCGTGACCCCTTCGTAGTAGTCGAAATTGCGACGCTTGGCGGCAACGTCGACCTGGTCTCCGGCAAGCATCAGGGCCAGCAGGGTATCGGCCTGCTTGCATACCTGATGCCGATAGATACCCAATGGGTGCAGTCGCAGCAGCAGCGGCTGTTTGCCGGGTACGTGGGCAAGCTCGGCGGGCAGGCGCGGTTTGTCGAGAAAGCCGTCGTCTTGCGGAAAGATATCCAGTGCAGCGTCGACCGGCAGGTGCATGACTTGTGCGGCGCGGCGCCATTGCGCCGGTTCGTCGATCTGCAGGTCGATGCGTGCGGCGAGTGCGGCGTATTCGGACGGGTGGTCGGCCGCCATCGATTCGGCGACGGCAGCGGCATCCTGCAGGTGTCGCTGTGCCATGCGGTTGGTGTAGTGATTGTTGTCGACCAGTGCGGAGTACTCATCCGGCCCGGTGACTTCATGGATACAGAACGCACCATTGCGGCGTTCGCTGAAGTGGCCGATGTCGAGCCAGATGCGGGCGGTCTCGAACAGCATTTCGGCGCCATGTGTCAGCAGGAATGCCCGGTCGCCGCTGGCATCGACGTACAGGCGTACCGCCCAGGCGATGGCCGCATTGATGTGGTATTGCGCCGAGCCGCTGGGGAAGTAGGCAGAACATTCGTTGCCGCTGATCGTGCGCCAGGGATACAGCGCGCCTCGCCGGTGGCCCATTTCGCGGGCATGCAGGCGCGCGCGCTCCAGTGTGCGATGACGGTAGACCAGCATGCCGCGTGCCAGCTCCGGAGCGGTCGTCACCAGTGCGGGGAGCATGAAGACTTCAGCGTCCCAGAAATAGTGACCTTCGTAGCCTTCGCCGGTGAGGCCCTTGGCGGCGGTGCTGCTGGCGCCGTCACGGCTGCTGGACTGGAACAGGTGAAACAGGTTGAGGCGCAACGCCTGTTCGATGCCTGGATCGGCGTCGAGACCCAGGTCGGCCTCGCGCCAGAAGCTTTCCAGGGTGTGCGCCTGTCGTGCGAGCAGCGCCGAATACCCGATCGCGACAGTTTTCTCCAGGGTTTTTTCGACCCGGTCGAGCAGTTTATGGTCAGGCTCGCTGCCACCGGGCGTCGACCATGCATAGGCAACGTGCTTTTCCAGTGCGACCTCGTCCCCCGGGGTCAGTGTGCCAACGAAGGATTGGGCTACGCCCTGCGGCATGGACAGTGGGGCGCGCATGCGCAGGCGGGCGTCGAGCAGCCGGTGGCGTTGGCCGCAGACCAGACGAATGGCACTGTGGGTGGTCTGCTGCGCGACCCAGGCGACGGTTTCGCCAGCACGCGAATCGTGCATCTGCAGGCCGCCGTCGAGGTGCGCGCCGATGCGCGGATCAGCGCCCTGTCCCGCTGCGCCGCGCGAGGTGTCGATCGCGGATTCCAGGGCAATCGGGCCGGTGTAGTCGATGGAACGGACGCGATAGCGCATCGCCAGCAGACCGGGTTCGCCAAGGGCGACAATGCGCTCCGATTCGATCTCCAGCGTCCCGCCGCCGGGGGCGCGCCAGCGCAGGGTTCGTTTGTAGCAGCCACTGCGCAGGTCGAGTTTTCGTTCAAACGCGAGCCATTCGCCTTCGCTCAGACGAACCGGCGTTTCGCCCAATCGCAAGCGGATACGCGAGCCGTCAGCGACGGGGATACGGGTATCGGTGTGGCTGGCGAACCCGGGGAAGCGCTCGTGATAGTCAATCGGCGAACGCTCCCAAACGCCGGCCAGAAAGGTGCCTTGGCTGGGGCTGGGGTCTTCCTCCAGTCCGGCGCGGACGCCCAACGTGCCGTTGGCGAGGGCGAACAGGCTTTCGTTCTGGGCAAACCCGCTCGGGTTGATGTCGTGGCGTATCAATTGCCACGGATCGGCCGCGTGATCCTCCGGAGGAGCCGGATTCAAGTCGGAAATCGGGTTTGACAATTGCTCGTCCACAGGAAGGGCACGCTGTTTGATTGAAGGTATGGGTGCTATCGGCGCCTCACCCGCGCTGACCGTGGTGTCGAGCTTGCCAGCAAATGATATCGATATCAAGATATCGATATCTGGTATCGATGTCATTCGCCTGAGGGCGTGACTTCGTGAATGCGACCGGTGCTGCCGAAGATGCCAGCTGACATCCTCGATCACTGGTCCAGTCAGTGGGTATCCGAATCGGGTTGGACGCATCGCCTGCAAATGGCCACACTGCGTATGTCATGCGAACCGCAGGAAGCTTTGGCGAGGCTTCGCTCGGGGGCGCCAGCGCATCGTCGTCCAAGAGGTCGGGTCCGGATTCCGGGCATCTATACATCTATCGGGAGGCCGTGCCGTTGAGTCGGACAGGCAAAAAGCAGAACACGGATCACCGTTCGGGAAATCTGACCATGGCCGATCTGGCAGATCTGGCCGGGTTGTCGAAGATCACTGTTTCAAGGGCGCTGAGCGAAAGCCCGCTGGTCAATGCCGAGACGCGTGAGCGTATCCAGACCTTGGCGCGAGAGCATGGCTACAAGCTCAATGTGAGCGCGCGCAATCTGCGCCTGCGTCGCAGCCACACCGTGGCGGTCATCGTGGAAATGAAGCCATCGACGGACCGCAGCATGTTCGATCCCTATCCGCTGGTGCTGCTCGGCGGTATCTCGCAGGAACTCACTGCCGCCGGCTTCAGCGTGCTGCTGACTACCCGCCAGGGAGCCAGTGCGGCAGCGGTGCAGGCGGCTGACGGAGTGATCCTGCTGGGGCAGGGTGTGCACCAGGATGCGGTGCGCCGTTTCGACAAGATGGGCTTGCCGATGGTGGTCTGGGGCGCCGGTTCGAGCGCTGACACTCATGTCGTCGTTGGCAGCGACAATCGCCGCGGTGGCGCCGCGGTGGCCGATCATTTCGTCGCCATTGGCCGTCGCCGTCCGGTGTTCATCGGCAATCCCAGTCATCCGGAAATCTTCGAGCGGCTGGACGGTTTCGTGGATGCGCTCGGTGTCCATGGGATCAAGCCGCTGCTGATGCGACGTGACGAATTCACCCCTGATTCGGGTATGGATGCGGTGCATTCGCTGCATGCGCGCCAGGTCAATTTCGATGCCATCTTCGCCTGCAACGACTTGCTGGCGATGGGCGCGATTCGGGCTACGCTGGAGTTGGGGCGTTCGGTTCCCGCCGACGTCTCGGTGGTCGGCTACGACGACATGCCTCTGAGTGCGAGTTTCCTGCCGCCGCTGAGTTCGGTGCGGCAGGACTGGCAGGAGGGCGGGATCCTGCTGGCCCGCAAAGTATTGGCCTTGATCCGTGGCGAGTCGCCGCGTTCGGAAACCCTTCCGGTCGAGCTGATTCTGCGTTCCACCTAGGAGCGTGGGCCGTAGAAACCTTCGGGCTGCGATTGTGCTCTCATCCATAGGCTGAGTCTCTCGTCAGGCTTGCATAGAACCACTATGCGCTCCTTCCGATAGACCCATCCTATGG
>SCSE01000037.1 GCA_004298015.1 Rhodanobacter sp. | reverse complement strand
ATAGGCTGAGTCTCTCGTCAGGCTTGCATAGAACCACTATGCGCTCCTTCCGATAGACCCATCCTATGGCGATAGCGCAATCTCGCTATCCAAAGGTTCTACGGCCCAAGCTCCTAGGCGGTGGCTCCCAGCGCGCCGATGATGGTATCGGCGAAGGCCGGAAGGTCGGCCGGCTTGCGGCTGGTGATCAGCTGACCGTCGCGCACCACTTCACTGTCCTGCCAGTGCGCGCCGGCATTTTCCAGATCCTTCCGCAGCGAAGGCCACGACGTCATCTGGCGGTTCCTGACCACGCCGGCGTCGATCAACGTCCAGGGACCATGGCAAATCGCCGCTACCAGCTTTCCCGCGTCGACAAATGCCTTGACCAGGGCGATCGCTGCCGGTTCCAAGCGCAGCTTGTCCGGGCTCATCACACCACCGGGAAGGACCAGCGCGTCGTAACCGTCCACCTTGGCATCTCCCAATGCGACGTCCACTTTCACGTGGTCACCCCAATCGTCCTCGTCCCAGCCCTTGATCTTCCTGCCGCTACCGGGGGCGATCACCTCGGTCAGCGCGCCGGCCTCCTCCAACTTGCGTTTTGGTTCGGTCAATTCGACCTGCTCGAATCCGTCGGTGGCGAGAATGGCGATGCGACGGCCTGCCAGGGGCTTTGGGGACATGACGTTCTCCGCTTGAAAAACGTTAGCATCGCCCTCGCCGCATGCAGGCGATGTCACTTGCAGGTGAACGGCGCGTCACCCGCTTCAAAGCGCTACATGTTGCAGGTCAAGCCTGGGTTTGGTGTCGGCAAATCACCCGACATCCAGGTCAGGTTGGTGCAATGAGGCGATCAGCGGGCAAGATACGCCGCCGTGGGCTGCGCCGCGCGGCTCGCTGGCGCATTCCATGCGCAACAGGTCCGCAAGCCGGCTACGGACATCGGCCAGACGAAGCGCAGCCAGTTCCGCTGCTTCGGCGCACTGGGTGTCATCTCCCATCTGAGCCACTGGGCTATTTCATCAAGGCTGAAGCCCAATCGCTGGGCCGACTTGACGAATTTCACTCGGATCACATCCGCACTGCCGTAACGACGAATGCCGCTGGAAAGGTTTCCTGCTGGGTGACTCATACCCTTGACTCCGTACCTGACTACGGGAATAAGGTAGGACGATCACCATGGCTTTTAAAAAGGCGCACACCATGTCCGCATCGAAGGATGGCAAAGGGGCACTCGCCGTGGGTGGACTCGCCGCGATCCTGGCGTCCACCTGCTGCCTCGGTCCGCTATTGCTGGTCACGCTCGGGTTTTCGGGCGCCTGGATCGGCAATCTGACCGTGCTGGAGCCGTATCGGCCGATCTTCATTGCCGCGGCCTTGACCATGTTGTTTTTCGCCTATCGACGCATCTTTCGCCCTGCGGTCGCGTGTCGTCCGGACGATGTTTGCGCGATACCGCAAGTAAGGTCGACCTACAAGATCATTTTCTGGGTCGTGGCCGGCCTGGTCCTGCTGGCGCTGGTATATCCCTACGTGTTGCCGCTGTTCTACTGAAAGGAGACACCCATGAAAAAGTTGACCGCCATCATCCTGCTTTCCGCCCTGTTCGCCGCGCCCGCATGGGCCGCGACGAAGACCGCTACCTTGTCGGTGCCGGGCATGACCTGCGCCGCGTGCCCGATTACGGTAAAGGCGGCGCTATCGCGCGTCACGGGTGTCGAGGGCACCCGGGTCAATATCGACAAGCGCGAAGCCATCGTCACGTATGACGACGCGAAGACCAATGTCGCCACCTTGACCAAGGCCACCAAGGATGCGGGCTACCCATCCACCGTGGTTCGCTGAGCACCTTCGGAGAAAACTCATGTCGATAATTACACGACTGGCAGACAAGACCGGCTTGCTCGGCAGCGTGGTTTCCGCTGCGGCTTGCGCCAGCTGCTTTCCGGCCATAGCCAGCCTCGGCGCGGCGATCGGACTGGGCTTTCTGAGCCCGTATGAAGGGCTGTTCATCCGCTTCCTGCTGCCGGCTTTTGCCGGGATTGCCCTACTCGCCAATGCGTTGGGCTGGTTCAGCCATCGACAATGGCACCGCACCGCGCTGGGCGTGATCGGACCGTTGCTGGTGCTGGTCGCGGTGTTTGTGATGCGTGCCACCGGCCATCGCACGGGATGGCTGCTTTATAGCGGTCTGGTGCTGATGGTTGCGGTGTCGATCTGGGACTTGTTGTCGCCGGCGCGCCATGCGGTTTGTCGTACCGACAGCCAGCCCGTCAGTCACGGCTGAATCGATTCAACCCTGGAGGCGTCTCATCGTCGACGGCATGCGTGCCGGCGGCACGGCGTCGATTTGCCAGGAATTACCATGAACGAACAAACCTTGCCGGTTACCGGCATGACATGTCCGGATCGCGCCGGTCACGTTGAAACGGCCTTGCGCAAGCTGCGCCAAGTGGCAACAGCGGCCCGGACAAGCCGCTCGAAATTGCCATCATCGGCACCGGTGGCGCCGCCATGGCGGCGGCGCTGAAGGCTGCCGAGCGCGGCGCCCGGGTCACCGTCATCGAACGTGGTGTGGTCGGCGGTACCTGCGTCAACATTGGCTGCGTGCCCTCGAAGATCATGATACGCGCCGCCCATGTGGCATATCTGCGCCGCCACAGTCCGTTCGACGACGGCATCGGCAGCAGCCCGCCGCAGATCCGTCGCGATCGGCTGCTGGCGCAACCACAGGGACGTGTCGAGGAGCTGCGGCACGCCAAGTACGAGGGCATTCTCGACGGCAATCCGAACATCGCCTTGCTGCACGGAGACGCCCGCGTCAGCGACGCGCACACGCTCACCGTCAAGCCTTCCGAAGGTGCCGAAATTCGGCTGCCGTTCGATCGCTGCGTGATCGCCAGTGGCGCCTGTCCCGCGCTGCCGCCGATTCCCGGCCTGAGTGACACGCCGTACTGGACATCGACCGAGGCGCTGGTCAGCGAGACCATTCCGGCGCGGCTCGCGGGGATCGGCTCCTCGGTGGTGGCCGTGGAACTGGCTCAGGCGTTCGCGCGCCTGGGCAGCAAGGTCACCCTGCTCGCCCGCAGCACGCTGTTTTTCCGCGAGGACCCGGCGATCGGCGAAGCGCTGACCGCGGCCTTTCGCGACGAGAGCATCGAGGTACGCGAACACACCCAGGCCACCCGGGTGGCACACGTGGACAACACCTTTGTGCTCAGTACCGCGAGCGGCGACATCCATGCCGATCGACTGCTGATCGCGACCGGTCGCGCCCCCAACACACCGGATCTGGCGCTGGACCGCGCAGGTATTGCCATCGATGCCCACGGCGCCATCGTCATCGACCAGGGCATGCACACCGGCGTGGCGGACATCTACGCCGCCGGGGATTGCACCGACCAACCCCAGTTGGTCTATGTGGCTGCCGCCGCGGGTACCCGTGCAGCCGTGAACATGACCGGCGGCGAAGCGGTGCTCGACCTGACCGCGATGCCCGCGGTCGTATTCATCGATCCGCAGCTGGCCACGGTCGGCTTGAGCGAGGCGGATGCGCACCTTGCCGGCATCGAAACCGACAGCCGGACACTCAGTCTGGAGAACGTGCCAAGGGCACTCGCAAACTTCGACACCCGCGGCTTCATCAAGCGGGTCGCCGAAGCCGGCAGCGGGTGACTGCTCGGCGCACAGATGGTCGCCGGTGAAGCCGTCCAGACCGCCGTCATCGCAATACGTGCACGGCTTACGGTGCAGGATCTGGCCGATAAGCTGTTCCCATATCCGACCATGGTCGAGGGGCTGAAGCTTGCCGCCCAGACCTTCACCAAGGATATGAAACAGCTGTCCTGTTGCACGGGCTGAACTTACCCAGGAGAACATGATGAGCGAAACGACCCATGATCTGATCGTGATCGGTACCGGTACCGCGGCCAGCGTCACTGCGATGGGCTGCCGCAAGGCTGGCTGGTCGGTGGCGATCGTCGACCATCGTCCGTTCGGCGGCACCTGTGCGTTGCGCGGCTGCGATCCGAAGAAGATGCTGGTGGCTGCCTGCGAGGTGATCGACGGTTTCGAACGCATGGGAGCCATCGATACGGTAAAAGGCGACGTCCATATCGACTGGCCTGCGCTGCAGCGGCACAAACGGTCATTCACCGATCCGGTGCCTGAAAAGCGTGAGCATGCGTACCGCAAACAAGGTATCGATACTTTCCACGGTCGTGCACGTTTCAGCGGCCCCAACAGCATCGTGGTGGGCGAGCAGACGCTTTCCGCACGACATATCGTGATCGCTGCCGGTGCCGAACCTGTCCCCTTGCCGATCGAAGGTGCCGAGCATCTGGCGCTGAGCGACGACTTCCTGAGTCTTGCGGCCCTGCCGAAGCGCATCGTGCTGGTCGGCGGCGGCTATATCGGTTTCGAATTTGCCCATATCGCCGCACGTGCCGGCGCCGAGGTCACGATCCTCAATCGTGGCCAGCAGCCATTGACCGGTTTCGATCCAGACCTCGTCGACATGCTGGTCGAACGCACCCGCACCCTTGGCGTGGACGTGCGTCTCGGGCATGAGGTCAAGGGGATACGCCGGCGTGGTGACGACTTCGAGGTCGAGGCACACGGCCCGGATGGTCAACTCGTCATTACCGCCGACCTGGTGGTGCACAGTGGCGGTCGGGCGCCGGCACTGGAGACGCTGGATCTCGACGCGGCCGGTATCGCCCACGACCACGGCAAGCTGTCGCTTGATCACCACTTCCGCAGCACCTCCAATCCGGCGATCTATGCCGCTGGCGATGCTGCTAGCGGACCGTTGCCGCTAACCCCGGTGGCGGCGCTGGAGGCCCACGCCGTGGTCGACAACCTGCTCGGCAAGGCGGAGGCGAGCGTGGACTACACCGGCATTCCCAGCGCCGTATTCACCCTGCCGACGTTGACCCGGGTCGGTCTGCTGGAAGCGCAGGCCAGAGAGCAAGGTCTGCGTTTCAAGGTCAGCCACGCCAGCGTACCTGGGTGGTTCACGGCACGCCGCGTCAATGAGCCTTGCTATGGCTACAAGGTGCTGGTGGAAGAAGAGAGCGGTCGCATCCTCGGCGCCCACCTGATCGGCCCCGACGCCGCCGAAGTGATCAACCTGTTCGGCTTCGCCATGCGCAGCGGCCTGACCGCCGATGCGATCCGGCACGCCACTTTCGCCTACCCCACCGCCGCCTCGGATATCGAATCCATGTTGCCTTGAGCGATATGCCCTGCCGGGGGACGATCAGACGGATGAATTTTTATCGGCTTCCACGCCCCGTTGGCGGCTTGGTGAAGCAAACGTCACGTCGTGCTCCTTCATCCACGCGTCGGGTAACTCTCCCGCAACGTCAAGCGGTCCAGATAGTCGGCTATCGGAACACATTCGACGATATGTCCTTGCTGCATCGTCGCCACGTCGTCGACCAGATTGGCCAGGCCGCCAAGTCGGTGAGTGATCAGCAGCACGCTGCGGCCTTTCATTGCGGCGTCCAGCGCCGCATATAACTGGGTCACGGTCGCGGCATCCAGACCCTCGGTGGGCTCGTCCAGCACCAGAATCGGCGGATCAGCCAGCAAGGCGCGCGCGATTGCGATGCGTCGTGCCTCACCGCCGGAGACCCGGATGCCGTCCTCCCCCACCCAGGTGCGCAGACCCTGCGGCAGACTGGCCACGTAATCGCTCAACTGGGCCTGCTCGATGGCTTTCTGGAGCTGCGCTTCGCTCGCCTCGGGGTGAGCCAGCCGCAGGTTGTCCCGCAGACTGGCATCGAACAAATACGGTCGTTGCTCGACCACCGCGATCTGCGCCCTGAGATCGTCGCCACGCCAGGCGTCGAACGACGTTCCACCCAAGGTGATGGAACCCTCGCAGGGATAGAGTCGGCTCAGCACGTTCACCAGACTGCTCTTGCCGGCGCCGGAGGCTCCAACCAAGGCGACGCGGCGGCCCTGTGCAATGTCAAGGTCGACGCCGTCAAGCACCCATGGGCTTTGCCCACCATAGCGCAGCCGCACGCCACGCAGGCGCAGATCGTACCGGTCGATCCGGGGCGACGGCTGGCCTGGCTCGGGTACCGGTATGGGGGTGTCGGCAAGGTTGAAGACACGACGTGCCGACACCAGAGTCGTTCCCAACTGCGCCCAAGCCTCGGGGAGCGGTGCGATGGCCTCGAACGCCGCCGGCACGAGCAAAACCAGCATGACCAGGTCCGGCCCGGCCAGCAGGCCACCGCCCTGTGCCGCAAGCCCCCACAGCAAGGTACATAGTGCTGCCAGCTGGGCTGCCAACATGACGCTACCACTCCCCAGTGCCTGCAATCGATCCAGCTGGCACTGCGCCTGGCGCAGACGCGCCGCCACCGCCGCCAGCTTGTCGGCGTGAGCTTCTTCGGCGCCGTAAAGCGCCAGTTCGGCACGACCGCGCAGGCCATCGGCAGCCAGCGCGCGCATGGTCTCGTTGCAGGCCACTACGATGGCGCCCGGCGCCCGGCCGTGACGCAGCATCCAGCCAGGAAGCAAGGCGCCCCCCAACAGAAAGAACAGCAACAGCGGAAGGCTGAGCACGGGCAGGTAGACCAGAGTCGCTGCCACGACCACAAGCATCGTCAGCAGCGCCACCAGCAACGGAATCAGTACGCCGAGATAGGCGTGCTCCAGCGCATCCACATCGGCGCGCAGGCGTGAGAACAGTTCGGCGCTGCGCAGCTCACCCAGTGCGGCGGGCGCCAGCGGCACCAGCCGCCCAAACAACCAGACGCGCAGGCGAGCCAGCATGCGCAGGGTCGCTTCATGGGTCAGCAGCCGCTCGGCATAGCGCCCGCCCGTGCGCAGAATTGCAAACAGGCGGATCAGCGCCGCCGGCGTGTAGTAGTTGATGGCCACGCCACCGGCGCCGACCAGGGCCATGCTGGTGATGAAATGGCCGGAAATAGCCATCAGGCCTATGCCGGACAACGTACTCAGCATGGCCATGGCCAGACCCAGAGCCATCCACCCGCGTTGATTGCGCATCAGGCCAAAAAGGCGCCACAGCACTACCAACGAACTATCGGAATGCGAGGGCTGGTCACTCATGCGGCACGGTCCGCCGCCAGCAGATGAGCAAAGGCCCCCCTGGAAGCACGCAGATCGGCAACCCGCCCTGCTTCAACTATCCGTCCATCAGCCAGCACAGCGACCCGTGCCCCATCGGCCAGGGCATGCAGTCGATGCGCAACGCGAATCACTGTGCGCCCGACGGCAAGCGCCTCGATGGCGACGTCGACCTTCGCCGCGGTGGCGGTATCCAGATGCTGGGTGGGCTCGTCCAGCAGCAACAAGGGCGCATCGCGCAGCCAAGCACGGGCCAATGCCAGGCGCTGTCGTTCACCGCCCGACAACCCCTGGCCATGTTCGCCCAGCAGTGTGTCCAGCCCTTGTGGCAGACGCGCCACTACGGGTTCCAGAGCGGACGCCCGCAGCGCGTGTTCCAGGCGCGTATCGTCGGCCGTCGGTGCTGCCATCAACAAGTTGTCACGCAGACTGCCGTGAAAAACGTGGGCGCGCTGTGACACCCAGCCGATATGCTGCCGCCATGAGTTCATATCGAGTACGGCCAAATCCTGTCCATTGGCCAGGATGCGACCGCACTGCGGCGAGACGAATCCCATCAACAGGTTGAGCAGCGTGCTCTTGCCATTGCCAGTACTGCCGACCAGGGTAAGCACCGTGCCCGCCTCGACCGTGAGGTCGAGATCCTGCAGCACGACACGCTCCGGCTCGTAGCCGAAGCTCACCTGTTCGAATGTCAGCACGATTTGCCGTGCCGCAAAGGTATTCGAATGTGCACCCGCCGGCTGGGACGGCACGGCGGCAACAGGCGTCGCCAGCAGCGTGATCAGATCCTCCGCAGCGGCGGCGGCTTCCATCCGCCGATGCCGCTGTGTGCCCAATGCACGCAGCGGCAGAAATAGTTCGGGTGCCAGCAGCAGCACAAACAGACCCTGCTGGAAACCCAGCGTCCCCCCCATCAGGCGAAAACCGATCAGCACCGCCAGTACCGCGATGCTGACCGTCGCAAAGAATTCCAGCACCAGCGCCGACAGGAAGGCGATACGCAGCACAGCCATGGTTTCCCGCCGGTAGGCTTCGCCACTGGCCGCCAGCAGAGCCTCCTCCCTACCGGTAGCCCGACACAGTCGCAAGGTGGTCAGCCCGGAGAGCGCATCCATGAAGCGCGCGCCCATCCGGCGCAGTCGCGACCAGCGACGCTGACTGGCGCGTTCGGCGGTACCACCGACCAGTACCATGAATAAGGGGATCAGCGGCGCGGTAAACAGCAGGATCAAGGCCGACCATGGATCGGCCGCGACCACCGCCAGCAGGATCACCGCAGGTATCAGTGCGGTGAGGGCCACTTGCGGCAGGTAGCCCGCATAGTAGGGAACCAGGGCCTGCACCCCATCGACGCTGCGGGTGACGATGTCGCCACTGGATTGCTGCACGGCCCAACGTGGACCGAGCTGTCGCATCCATTGTTCCAGCGCGTTGCGCACGTTGTCACCCACCTGCGCACCGGCCTCGAAGGTCATGCGCCGCTGCCACAGACCGAGGACGAACCGTGCCAGCGCAATCACCAACAACGCCACCATGCCGGGCCACAGCTCCCCCAGCCTCCGTCCGGTCAGAACCGCCTGCGCAAGCATGTGTGCCACCAGCCAGGCACCGACGCACAGCAGTATCGCCTGTGCCACGCCAGCGGTTACCCCGAATGCCAGCAAACGGTGTGCCGGGCGCGCCTGCTCACGTAACCAGGAAGATGTCGAAGCGGTCATCGGCTGCCCGGAAGTACGGGGCCGGCGCAAGGCCGGCCCCGAGGACACAGAATCGACTGACCCACAGGTTCAAGCACGTTTGGCGTCGGTCCGGGCTTCTGCCGTGAGGTTGGCGTGTTCATCCTGGGTATCCAGCATCGCGCCACCGGCGGCGGTAATCAGCACAATCATCCCGGTACCGACCAGCCAGGCGAAATACCATGCGCCGGAAGCACCCAGCACGATGGCCAGCAAGATCACGAGCATCGCAATCAGCATGAACAACACAAACAGCAGAAACGTTTTCATGGACGGTCCTCAGCGGGCGTGAAGCAACAACCCCGTGGTACGGGCGAAACCGGGCGTTGATGCCAGGGTGCACCTCGCCGGCACGGGCGTTTGACGGCTATCACGATAGATGGATGATGTGTTCACCGCCCCTCAGTAGCTGTGTTCATCGGCGGCAACATGCTCGGCTTTGACCTTGCCACGCATCACGTAAAAGGCCCAACTGGTGTACCAGATGATCAGCGGCACCAAGACCACGGCAAAACCGAGCATCCAGGTCAGGGTCAGCTGGCTGGAACTGGAGTTCCATATGGTGAGACTCTGCGCCGGCTCGCTGCTTGAGGGCAGCATGAAGGGAAATAGCGCCACCCCGGCGGTGGCAATCACGCCGATCCAGGCCAGCGCACCGGACCACCAGGCCAGGTGCGAGCGGCGGGCACTGGCAGCCAGCAGGCCGAACAACATGCCCGCGAAACCCAGCAACGGCAACAACCAAAGCCATGCCTGGCCGTGGAAGTTGCCGAGCCAGGCACCGTCGGTCAACGTCACCACCTGCTGCAGCGGAGTCTGCGCCACACCGGCACCGGGGCCGCTGGTCAGCACATAGCCCTGCATGCCCTTTACCCAGAAACCGCCAACGGCGAACAGCATGACCGCCAGCAGTGCGGACCAACGTGCCAGCTTGCGGCCGCGTTCATAGATCACACCCTCGGCGCCATTCATCACGGTTACCGAACCCATGAAGACGGATAGCGAAGCCGACAACAGGCCGCAAAGGATCGCAAACGGGTTGAGCAACGCAAGGAACGAGCCGGTGTATGTCGAGGTGAGATTCCAGCTGAAATGGAATGGCACACCCTCGAACAAATTGCCGAATGCGGCACCGAAGACCACCATCGGCACCAGACCACTGATGAATAACGCCCAATCCCACATGCCGCGCCACCTGGCCGATGGCAACTTGCTGCGGTATTCGAAACCGAGTGGACGCAGGATCATGCTCCAGAGCAACAACAGCATGACCACGTAGAAGCCCGAAAATGCCGTGGCATAGATCAGGGGAAAGGCAGCGAATACGGCGCCACCGCCGAGTACGAATCATACCTGGTTGCCTTCCCAGTGCGGACCGACGATGTTGAGCGCAACCCTTCGCTCCAGATCGCTGCGACCGACATAGCGCAGGATCGTGCCCACGCCCATGTCCATGCCTACCATGACCGCCAGCCCGCTCAGAAGAACACCAAGCAGCATCCACCAGACCATCTGGAAAACGGTATACATATCCATCGATCAACCCTCCGCGTAACCGGCTAACCGCCCGGCTTTTGCGCTGTTATTGAGCATCGGATCGCTATCCCAATCGGTGTCGTCACCGTGCGGCTCATCCGGACCCTTGCGGATCGCGCGCAGCATCAGATACATCTCGACGACAATGAACACGGTATACAGTCCCACGAAACCTACCAACGAGAAGATCATGTAGCCGACGCTGTGGGTGGATGCGGACATCCACGTTGGCAGTACGCCATACACGGTCCATGGCTGACGTCCCAGCTCGGCCACCAGCCAGCCCGTTTCGCAGGCCAGGAACGGCACCGGAATCATCCACACCGCGATCTTCAGGAACCAGCGCTGACGCTCGATGTCATTGCGCAGACTGAAGATCACCGCCAGTACGAAAAAGGCCAGCATCGCCAAGCCCATCGCCACCATGATGCGGAATGACCAGAAGACCGGCGCCACCTCCGGGATGATGTCCCGTGCGGCGGTGTTGATCTGTGCGTCCGTGGCCTTGCTCACATCCTCGGCGTACCGCTGTACCAGAAAGCCGTAGCCAAGATCCTTTTCGTGCCTGCGGAACTGCGCAAGCGCCGCGGCGTCACCCGGTTTGCTCGACAGCGTCTGCAAGGCCTCGACGGCGGGGATGCCGTTTTTGATGCGCACCACAGCCTGTTGTTCAAGTTTGTCGAAACCAGGCACGGTGCCATCCATGGAGTGGGTGACCAGCAGCGAGAGCGCATACGGAATCTGTAGCTGGTCGTGATTGACCTGTTCCTTCTGCGAGGGGAAAGCCACCAGGTTGAACGGCATGGGCGCCGCCTCGCTCTTCCACAGCCCCTCCATCGCAGCGAGCTTGCTGGGCTGAGCCTGGCCACCGACGAAGCCGAGCGCGTCGCCCAGGGTAATCACACCGGCGGTGGAGAGCACGCCGAACAGCACCGCCATACGGAACGAACGTCTGGCAAGCTCAATATGCCGTCCCTTCAGCATGTACCAGGCACTGATACCTGCCACGAAAATCGCGCCGGTGACATAACCGGCGATGCTGGTATGTACGAACTTGGCTTGCGCGTCGTGGCTGAAGATCAATTGGGTGAAGCTGGTCAGCTCCATGCGCATGGTGGCTGGATTGAAGGTGGCACCTTGCGGATTCTGCATGAAACTGTTGGCAATCAGGATCCACAAGGCCGACAGGTTCGAGCCCAGCGCCACCATATAGGTGACGGCCAGATGCTGGCCGCGCTTTAGGCGATCCCAGCCAAAGACCATCATGCCAACGAAGGTGGCTTCGAGGAAAAACGCCATCAGCCCTTCGATCGCCAGCGGTGCACCGAAGATATCGCCGACAAAGCTGGAGTAGAACGACCAGTTGGTTCCGAACTCGAACTCCATGGTCAGGCCGGTGGCTACGCCGAGCGCGAAATTGATCAAAAAGAGTTTCCCCCAGAACTGGGCGATCTCCCGGTAGATCTGCTTGCCGGTGGTGACGTAGACCGTCTCCATCGCAGCCAGCATGAACGACAGTCCAAGCGTCAACGGTACAAACAGGAAGTGGTACAGCACGGTAATGGCGAACTGCCAACGCGACAGATCGACGACGGTGATGTCATGCATGATGGAGGCTTCCCGACGGTGGTTTGGACTGGCGCGTTCCGTTCATTATATTACTGCGTCTGTCCCAGGAAATGGGAGAAGTACAAACAGTGGGTGCCCGCCATGGACCCGGGCGGTGGGTCTGCGCAACGCGCACGCAGAGCCTCAACCCATAAAGGATTTTTTGATTCCCCACGTGTCGAATCCTCACTTCCGCAGATCCTCATCAGATGACTGTTTGCAGTTGCGGTCGGCAAAATGTTGCTTGACCCATATCCTTCAAGAATGGCCATCTCAAGCCATTCTCTAAAGGAGGGTGCTGCCGATGGGTGATCAGGACTTCCATCGCAACCCGTGCATCGGCGTAGGGCGGCCACGGCCCGCCGGCCGCGCCCGGATCATCATGACGAAGAGCGACGAACGGTGTCCGCCCTACGCGGTGGAAGAACACGCGTCCCTGATTTCCCACATCGAGCCATACTCCAAACGAGGATGCAGTAGATGGGTCATCAGGAAGGATTTCATGATCCTTTTTTTTTCGTGGAAATCGACACCATGCTTCCTCATGGAAGGTAGACGTGGCCTCCAGTGACGTAGGCTCCAGTAGGGTGTCGCATGGCATCCGACCCATACGCTGGATACCAGCGACAATCCCGCCCGACTGTGAGGGATGATTCGGTTCCGGTGGTTGACCTAAGTCAACTGTTCAGACCACCCGGACAGGGTAACCCGGATAGGTTGAGGTGCCGCTGTGACATTGAGTCGCGTCACGCCAGGGAGCGACCAGATTGACCTCTACCCACAGGGTGATGGCGATGGATTCGCACGCCACGGCACTCCGATAACGAGATCATGAAAGTCCCGCTGCGTCCTTCACGCCGCCCAATATGCACGCAGATATTGAACCTATCCCGTCAGGGCGGCATGCGGCATCACGCCTGCTCGTTGTCCAGCGAGTCGAGGATCGGACAGCGCCCGTCGTCGCTGCCGGCGCACAGGTTGAGCAGCAGCCGCAGTTCATTGCGCAGCAGGCGCAACGATTTCAGGCGGAGCTCGACCTGGGCCAGCTTTTCTCCGGCCAGATGGCGCACATCGGCACGCGTCTTTTGCGGACGCTCGCGCAATTGCAGCAGGTGACCGATCTCGGCCAGCGAAAAATTCATCGCCTGCGCGCGCTGAATGAACAGCAGACGTGCCAGGTCCGCGTCGACGTAACGACGGCGCCCACCGCTGTCGCGCAGCGGCCGTGGCAGCAGGCCGATCTTCTCGTAGTAACGCAGGGTGTCGGTGGACATGCCAAGCCGTGTCGCCATCTCGCCAATGCTGAAGCTGCTCATGCCAGCCACTTCCGACGCAGCTTGTCGGCCACCGTGCTGCCCTGTCCGAACAGGCGGCCGTCGACCACCACCGCTGGCGGCCGGGTGATGCCCAGGCGCGCCGCCTGCTCGAGGTGAACCAATACATCCCTGACCTCGGTTGCTGCGTCCAGTTCACGGCACACCGCGATCAACGCGGTCGCGACCCGCCGGCATGCAGGGCAGTGCTCGGATTGGTAGACCACGATGTGCATGCGGTGCCGTCGCTCGGGGATCATGGGTGAGACTACTCGGATCAGGTTGCCGGCGTGGCCGCTGACATGGGCGCCGCGCTGACGCCGCCGACGGCACCGAAGAACAGTCCCGATCGGCCGGCCAGCGAATTGATGAAGATCGCGGTGACACTGCTTGCCATCGCCACCATCGCCCACACGGGATAGATCAGGCCGGTAGCGGCCAGCGGAATGCCGATACCGTTGAACAGAAAGGCCAGCGTGATGTTCTGCAGCATCTTGCGATAGCCGCGGCGGCTGATCTCATAGGCCACCAGCACGCCGGACAGACGCGTGTTCAACAGGATCACGTCGGCGGCGTCGATCGCGATATCGGTGCCGCTACCCATCGCGATGCCGACATCGGCCTGCATCAGTGCCGGTGCATCGTTGATGCCATCCCCAACCATGGCCACGCGCGCCTGCTGCTGGATCTGGCGCACGGTGTCAGCCTTGCGCGCCGGCAGCACCTCGGCGTAGACCTCGTCGATACCGGCTTCGACTGCCATGCGTTGCGCCGCAAGCCGGTTGTCGCCGGTAAGCAGCGCAACCCGCACACCCGCTTGCTTGAGCCGGGCCACGGTGTCGCGCGCGTCGGCTCGCAGTGCATCGCCCAGCGCCAGGATACCCAGCAGTCGATAGTCGCGGGCCACGCCGATCACGGTATGACCGGCCGATTGCAGGTGTTCGACGCGGGCAGCCAGTGGCTGCATATCCACGCCATGCTCATGCAGGAACGCCGGGCTGCCGACGATCACGGTTGCCGCCGCTGAAAGGTCTGCCAGCCGGGCGATCACCCCCTTGCCGGCAATCGCGTCGAAGTCTTCGATCTCCGGGAGTTTCAGTTTGCGTGCGAAGGCGGCTTGCACCACCGCCTGGGCCAACGGGTGTTCGGAGGCCGCTTCGACGGCGGCGGCAAGCGCCAGCAAGGTGTCGGCATCGACACCCTGCGGTTCGATCGCACGCAGCGCCGGCTTGCCTTCGGTCAGCGTACCGGTCTTGTCGAAGATCACTGCCGTCACCTTGCGCAAGGCCTGGAACGACTCGCCGGTGCGCATCAACACACCCTGCTCAGCCGCCTCGCCGGCGCCGCGCACGATCGACAAGGGTGCCGAGATACCCACCGCGCATGGGTAGCCCATCACCAGCACCGACAGTCCGGCAAACACCGCGCGCTCGATTGCCATCGGCAGACCGAACAGCAGCGGGACCAGCAGCCAGCCCAGAAAGGCCAGCGCGGCGATGCCGAGCACCGTCGGGGTGTAGACGCGAAGCACGCGGTCGACGATATGCAGAAGCCCGGGCTTGAGTGCACGCGCTTCCTCGACACTCTTGATCACCCGTTGCAGGAAGCTGTCGTCGCCCACGGCGGTAACCCGCAAGAGCAGCGTTCCGGTGCCATTGATCCCGCCGCCGGCGACGGTATCTCCGGCACGCTTTTCGACCGGCAACGGTTCACCGGTGATCAGCGACTCGTCGACCGCGGAGTGGCCGTCGATCACCTCGCCATCAAGCGGGATGCGCTCGCCGGGGCGGATGCGCACCCGGTCGCCGATTTGCACCGCTTCGATCGGCGTGTCCTGCTCGCCGCCCTCGCCCAGCACGTGCGCCGAATCCGGCTGCAGGTCCAGCAACTTCTTCACTGCCTGCGAACTGCGGGTCTTGACGATCAGCGACAGCCACTCGGAAAAAATGTGGTAGGTCAGCACCATCACCGTTACCGCAAAGAACGGCGCTGTGGGAAAATCGGCGCGCTGCAGCAGCAGGCCGAGGACACCGCCGGCAGCCCCGGCAAAGGCGCCGATTTCGACCAGCACGTGCTGGTTGAGGATCCCGCGCCTGAGTGCCTGCACGGCCATCCGCAGGATGTGGCCGCCAAGACCGAAGATCATCACCGCGGCCAGCACGGCTGCCAGCCACGGCGTCGAGGCACCGAGCAACTGCTGGCTGCGCAACACGAACAGGGCCACGCCGGCCACACCCAGACCGAGGCTTCCGGGGACGGCGCGCCATCGGCCACGGTTGCGCAACACGGCGAAGGCAAATGCCATCAGGCTGACCACGACGAAAGCCGACAGACCCAGCGCCAGGCCGCCGGCCGGGTCCGCGATCAATCCGATCGCCGTCAGGCTCATCGCCAGCGCCGCCAGGAAGCGGTTGCGCTCACGCGCCAGCGCACGCTCCTGCGCCTCGAACGGCTCCAGCTTGCGCGGATCGGACAACGTATAGCCGATGTCGCTGAGGATGCGCATCAACGCATCAGCCCGGGTCTGCCCGGGGTCGAACTCGATCAACGCCTGTTCGTGGGTCAGGCTGACGGAAACCTTGTGCACACCCGGCTGCTTGCCCAGCGCCTTCTCGATCGTACCGGTGCACAACGAGCAATGCAGGCCGCCAATGTGGGCACGCACGCGTTGCCGGTGCGGATCGCGGGTAGCTTCTTCGCTCCAGGGGGTGGAGGCGACAGCGGTAGCGGTATTCATCGGATTATCTCCTGCGCGAACAGGGCGGTATGCCCCGGCGCGCGGTCAAGGATCAGTCGGGATCTCACGTCGGCACCGGCAAATGCGCAAACCAGCCGAAGCCGATCGACCACAGCCCCAGTGCGACCAGCACCACGCCGGTCCAGCGCGGCATGCGCACCGACAGCGCGGCCAGCGTGTCCAGCAGCCGCGCCGCTCGCTGCCACAGCACGGCCAGCAACAGCGGCAGCGACAGCGCCAGACCAAACAGCAACAGCGAAACAAAGCCTTGTGCGGGGACGCTGCCGGACGCGCCCTGGCTGACACTGAAGCCGAGCAGCACGACAATCAGCGGTACCGCGCAGGCGGGCACATTGAGTCCGAACACCAGGCCCAGCAGCGCCGAGCCACGCGCCCCCGCAGACGCTGACAGCAGCGGACTCAGACGGGCCACCACCCAGCCCTGTCGCCCCGTCAGATACAACAACCCGAAGCCCAGATAGACCACACCCAGCGTCATCCACAACGCGCGCTGCAGGCCAAAGAATCGTGAACCGATCCAGGCCGCGGCAGCACCCAGCAGGCCCATCAACAAGCCCCGGGTGGCGGCATACACCAGCAGTTGCAGCAGGCGCCTGCGGTAAGGCAGATTCTCGAGGTGTTTGATCAGAATCAGGTTGGAACCCATCGTGCAAGGCTCGATGAAGCCCAGCAAGCCCAACCCGATCGGCAACAGCAGTGCGTCCATCCGTCTACTCCGGTGTATTGAGCGTCAATCAGGCTGCGGCGTGGCGCCGTAGCCGGCCTTTTCGATGATCTGCAGCAAGCGGCTTTCATCCATGCGGGCCGGATCGAACAGCACCCGGGCCGTGCTGTCCGCGTAGGAGACCGTGCTCGTCTGCACGCCATCCTGTCGCTCCAGCACGTTGCGCACGATCTGTGCGCAACCGTCGCAGTGCATGCCACTGACGCTTATCGTTGCGGTTTTCATGCTGCTGTACTCCGATGGGATGGATGGAACATCAGTGCCGTGGAAAGGCGCGGTCGCCGACGTGTGCAGGCCACGGTATTCCTTGGAGTTGACTCCAGGTCAAGCGCGCACGTTGCCGGTAGCGGGCCGATGTACCCGAGTGGCCCGGAAGACCCGCGGTGAACGACCGTCAAGCCGCCACTGTCGAGGATGGGAATGCAAGCCGGAATCCGGGAAAATTCCGCCACCAAAGCTCCAGCCCAACTACGGACAGATCCCGCAGATTGCTAGCTTCTTGCCCAATCTTTGCCAACCCTGTTGATTCGTCTAGGGGATATCCCAAGCGAACTCGATAAATAGGTATCATTGATATGTACTTTGTACAGGTATATATTAACGATAGGTATCAGAAGGAGTCTCACCATGTCCGCTACTGCCAAGCTGTTCATCACCGGGCGGAGTCAGGCCGTCCGGCTTCCGAAGGAGTTTCGTTTCCAGGGGGCCGAAGTATTCATTCGCCGCGACCCCGAGACCGGCGACGTTGTGCTGTCGCGGAAGCCCGCTTCCTGGCAAGAGTTTTTCGAACTGGCCAACCGCACCAAGATGCCGGCGGACTTCATGGCAAATCGTGAAGATCTGCCTGCCGAGGAAAGGAGCCTGTTTTGACTCGCTTCATGCTCGATACGAACATGGCGAGTTACGTCATCAAGGGGCACCCGCCGGAGGTTCGCGAGCGACTCGTCGCGTTGCCCATCGACAGCATCATCATCTCCGTCATCACACAAGCGGAACTGCTTTACGGACTAGCCCGTAAAGGCCACCCCGCGGCCCTTGCCAAGGTTATCCGTGAGTTTTTGCTGCGCGTAGAGATATTGCCGTGGAATGAACATGCCGCTACGGTCTACGGCGATTTGCGTGCCTCCTGCGCATCGGCGGGAATCGCCTTGGGAGCACTCGACATGATGATTGCCGCCCATGCCGTTGCCGCCAACGCGACGCTCATCACCCACGACAAAGCGTTCACCCTCGTTCCGGATGGAGCGCTCGCTGTCGATGACTGGATCAAAGGCGCGTGAAGCACGGGACCGTGGCGGCAAAGAACAAGTTACTTTCCACCCTCCAGGACGCCGAGCAGGAATAGGCCGGCGAATCGTCAGAACCCTGTCCTCGCACAGTAGAATTCTCGCCTCGACCACCAACGCCCGACAGGCTGCTAAAACGCGCCATGCCAAACAAATCTGCTGAAGCCGCCCGCTCGAAAGAGCAGGTCAAGGTACGCACCGCCAGACCCGAGGATGCTGCCGGCATGGCCTCGGTGGCCCGGGCAGCCTATGCGGCATGGCCTGCGTCAAGCATTGCCGATGAGCGCAATTATTCGCTGCAACTGGCGGCCTTTCCCACCGGCCAGCATGTCGCCGTCGTCGGCCACCGGATCGTGGGCTATGCCACCAGCCTGATCACCCAGCTCGACGACGACAGTCCCTGGTACAACCATGCTGAAATGACCGGCTTCGGCACCTTCAGCACCCATGACCCGGCCGGACAGACGCTGTATGGCGCCGATATCGCGGTGCACCCGGACTGGCAGGGCAAAGGCGTCTCGCGCTTGCTCTATCAGGCGCGTCGCACCTTGATGAAGCGACACAACCTGAAGCAGATGGTGGCGGGTGGCCGGATTCCCGGTTATGGCGCGCATCGCGGCCAGCTGACCGCGCAGGAATACGTCGACAAAGTCAAGGCCGGGGAGCTGCGCGATCCAGCGCTGAATGCTCATCTGTATGCCGGTTATGACGTACTTGACGTGCACTACGGCTATCTCGACGATCAGGAAAGCCTGGGTTATGCCACCCATCTGGTGATGGGCAATGCGGAGTTTCAGCCGCGTAAACGCATGATCGCCGGTGCTCCGGTGCGCCGTACCGCACGGCATGTCCGGGTCTGCGCCACGCAGTACGATCAGCGCCGCATCAGCAGCTTCGAGGACTTCGCCGACCAGGTCGAATATTTCGCCCAGAGCGCCGCGATGTACGACAGCCACCTGTTGCTGTTCCCGGAATTCGTGACCGCGCAGCTGTATTCCACCTTCACCCGCGGCATCGCCCTGCTCGATGCGGTCGAACAGCTTGCCGCCCTGGCACCGCGAATCGACACCCTGTTCCGCGACACCGCGATGCGACACAAGCTGCATCTTGTCGGCGGTACCACGCCGGTGCGCACCGACAAGGGCATGCGCAACGTCGCCCATCTCTACACCCCCGGCGGCAGCACCTATACCCAGGAAAAGCTGCACATTACGCCGTCCGAGCGCGAGTACTGGGGCATCACGCCGGGTGACGGCATCAAGGTATTCGAGACCGCGATCGGACGATTGGCGATCGTGGTCTGCTACGACATCGAGTTTCCCGAACTGACCCGCATGCTGGTCGAGCATGGTGTCGACATTATCCTGAATCCGTTCGCCACCGACGAGCGCAAGAGTTACCTGCGTGTACGCTACTGCGCCCAGGCACGTGCGGTGGAAAACATGGTGTACGTGGTGATGTCCGGCAATGTCGGCGGTCTCACCCACAGTCCCTCGATGTCGATCAATTTCGGCCAGGCGGCCATTTGCACACCCAGTGATTTTGCCTTCCCGATGAATGGGATCGCCGCCGAGGGCGTGGTCAACACGTAGACCGTGGTGATCGCGGATCTCGACCTCGGTGCGCTCGACATCCAGCGTCAGTGCGCCTCGGTCAGGCCGTTGCTCGACCGCCGCCACGACCTGTACGAACTTCATGCCAAGGTACCGGTGGAACACGTGACCGTGATCTGAAAGGCTGGGAAAATAGCCGGCCTGCCGTATCCCCGGTTCCGCAGATCCGCATCGGAAGGTCGTTTGCGGCCGCGCTCAGCCAAATCTCGCTTGACCCCCACCACTCACGCGCGCATCAGCGTAGGGCGGCCACGGCCCGCCGGCCTTGCCCGGAGCGTCGTGACGAAGATCGGCGGACGGTGTCCGCCCTACGCGGTGGACGAAAACGTGCGTCATGATTTTCCACCTGCGGCATCCCCGGTATCGGAGATTCGCATTGGATGGTGGTTTGCGGCTGCGCTAAGCCAAATTTCGCCGGCAGATGGATGACCAGGTTTGCCCAGGCTCTGAATTGGAACTTGGGTCGTGCCGTCAGCGGGATCGGACATTGCCTTCGCCTGACGCCGGCCCCATTTGACAATGCAGTATCCCTGGGAGGCTGTCGGGCTTTGGTGGTCGAGGCGAGCATGTGGCCGAGCAAAGTTTGACAACCTCGCGGACTGCGCAGCCCCGAAAGGTTTTTCAACCATGAGCGAAAATGCGCTTCGCATGCTGTCGTTTCTGAGCCTGCTGGTCTTGATGGGCCTCGCCGAATGGCGCTGGCCACGGCAGCACGACACGGCCCGACGCGGCAAGCGGTGGCCGGTGAATCTCGGTCTGGGTGCGATCAATGTGCTTGCCCTGCGCGTGCTGATGCCGTGGCTGGCGATCGATGCCGCACTATGGGCTGAAACACATCATGTCGGCCTGCTGGCGTGGTTGCAGGTCCCTGCCCTGCCCGCCGCCATCATTGCCTTCGTGGCGCTCGATCTGGTGATCTACGGCCAGCACCGTTTGATGCATGTCGTTGACGTGCTGTGGCGCCTGCATCGCGTGCATCACACCGATCTGGCCCTGGACGTCACGTCCGGCGTGCGTTTTCATCCGCTGGAAATACTGTTGTCGATGCTGGTGAAGATCGCCGCCGTGATCCTGATCGGGGCGAGTCCGGTAGTCGTAGTGGTGTTCGAAATCGTACTCAGCAGTTTTTCGCTGATGACACATACCAATCTGCGGCTTCCCGTCTGGATGGATGCCGCGCTACGCTGGGTGTTCGTGACGCCCGACATGCACCGTATTCACCACTCCGTGCTGCGCGAGGAGCACGACAGCAATTACGGCTTCCACGTCTCGTGGTGGGACCGGCTGTTCGGTAGTTACCGGATCGCGCCGCGGCAGCCCCAGGAAACCATGCCGATCGGGCTGGATGTGTTCCGCGACACGAAGGCGCAGCGCCTGCAAGATCTGCTGATTCAACCGGCCAAACCGGCGCGTTGACCTTCAACCGCGAACCATGAACGGGCAGGACATCAGCGGCCGAAGATGATTTCCGGCCCTTCGTGATCGCGATCCCAGCCGCGCAGTTCGTCACGGATATGAGCAATGCGCTGACGGCCAAGGGCGTTGCGTTCCTCGTCGAGCACCTGGCCGTCCAGCAGTTCGGCCAGGCGTTGTGCGGTAGGCAGCATGGCATCCCACGCATCCAGCGCCGGCAACGGTGCCGGCAGGGTCATGAAAAAGCTCAGGCCCGGGGTACGCAGGGCGTCCAGCTTGCCCAGATCGAAATTGCCGGGTTTGAGCATGTTGGCGACGCTGAAGATGGGTCCAAGTTCGCGCTTGCCATCGAGCAGACGGTGATAGATACCCATGTCACCGAACTCGAGTCCGGCCTTTTCGGCAGCCACCACCAGATCCGGCCCGTGAAAGTATTCGCCTTCGCGCGCTACCACGAACAGCGTCACGATACGATCCACCGGAAGCTGGGGCGGGCGACGGCCCAGGTCGGAGCGCGCTGGCGGCGATGCCGTGGCGGCCTTCGACTCGACCGCTGCGGGGGGCGCGGGAATGGGCGATGCCAGCGGTTTCGCCGCGGCTGCACCGGCTGCCGGCGCCCGCAAGGCATCGACGATGGATGCCGCGTGACCGGCCAGGCCGGATGGCCTGGGCGCCGCCGGCCTGCCGCTTTCCGGTTGTCCTGAGAGGGTCGCGTCGAGGCGCTCCAGTTCCTCGCGCAACCCCATGTCGAGCTCGCCCTGCGCCGGTTGCGGCTGATCCGGGGTGTGGCCGTCGACCGAGGGCGTCGCGGGGTTGAAGGCTGGCTTGTCGGCGAGGCTGGATTCGCCCAGGGTCGGTTCGCGGCGATCGCTGCCCGTCGTGGCATGAGTGCTACGACGCTTGCCCTGCTCCTGCTTCGGCTGACCGAAAAGCCAGATCAGAGCCAGCACGATCGCGCCGACGATCAGCAGCGGTATCCCGACCGCTGGATTCCAGGCGATGGCGAACACGGGTTGAAAGGTCATCAGGAATTCCTCAGGCAGCGCCGACCAGTTTAGCTGCTTCGGCGAGATCCACCTGCACCAGGCGCGATACGCCAGGCTCGCGCATGGTCACGCCGCATAGCTGGCTGGCCGCCTCCATGGTGGCCTTGTTGTGGCTGACAAAGATGAATTGCACCCGCTCGCTCATCTCGCGGACCAGACTCGAGAAACGGCCGACGTTGGCCTCGTCCAGCGGCGCGTCAACTTCGTCGAGCAGGCAGAAAGGGGCGGGGTTGAGACCGAAAATTGCAAACACCAGCGAAACCGCCGTCAACGCCTTTTCACCGCCGGACAGCAAGGTAATATTGGACACCCGTTTGCCCGGTGGCCGCGCCATGATCGCCACGCCGGTATCGAGCAGATCGTCGCCGGTAAGCTCCAGATAGGCGTGGCCGCCGCCGAACAGGCGCGGGAACAGCTCCTGCACGCCGGCGTTGACCTTGTCGAAGGTTTCCTTGAAACGCTGCCGGGTCTCGCGGTCGATCTTCTTGATCGCGCCCTCCAGGGTTTCCAGCGCACTGACCAGATCGGCCAGTTGGTTGTCGAGGTAGGTCTTGCGCTCGCTCTGTTCGGCGTGCTCCTGGATCGCGGCCAGATTGACCGGCTCCAGACGGGCGATCTTCTGCGCCAGCTCTCCGAGCTGCTGCTGCCATTGTGCTGCGTCAATATCCTCAGCCAGTTCGGCCAACAACACCTCAAGCTCGAGTCCGGAGCTGGTGATCGCCTCAGCCAGTTGCTCGGCGCGCAATTGCAAGGCCTGGGCGGCAAGCCGCTTCTCCGACAGTTTTTCACGCAGTTCGGACAACTGCTGCTCGGCCTGGTGGCGCTGTTGCTCGAGACGCCGCAGCTCGCTGTCGCAATCCTCGAGGGTGCGGCGGGCCTCGACCAGTTGCTTGTCGACCAGCAGTCGCTGATCCAGGTAAGTCTGCCGCTCGGCCTCCAGCGCCACGATCGGATCGGAACCGGCCGCGAGCTGTTCGGCCACTTCGCCACGACGCGCCGCGATCTGCTGCAGCTGGCTTCGCATCCGGGACAAGGCCTGCTCCAGCGAGGCCGCCGATGAACGCTTCGACTCCAGGCCGAGCGCCAGCGCGTGGCCCTGATCGGCCGCCTCACGCGCATTCATGCGTGCTTCCTCCCGAGCCTCGAGCAAGGCGCGCCGCTCGTTCTCCAGCTCGCGGCGGTGATCCTCGAGGTCTCCCATGTGGGTAACCGATTCGTCGAGTCGCGCCCGCGCTTCACGGGTGTTGCCCTGCAGCTCGTCGAGCTGGGCGATCAGGTCAGACAGCTCTTCGGCGACTTTCGCGGAGCGCGCCCGCGCGGTTTCCATCTTGCCGCGCTGGCTCTGCAACTGCCCGGCCAGCTCCGATTGGCGACGGTGCGCGTTGTACAGCTCGCGCTGGGCATCGTCGCGGGCGCGCTCGGCATCAAACTTGCGGGCGCGCAATACCTCCAACTGCTCTCCGGCTTCGCTGATCTGCTGCTCCAGGGTTTCCACCTGTTCGGTCAGCGTGCGGATTTCACGTTCGCGGGCGAGCACGCCGACCTGACTTCCCTGGGCACGGCGCACCCGCGCCCAGCCCGGACCCAGCCATTCGCCGGATCGGGTCATCACCGACTGGTACGGGGCCAGTGCGGACAGCTCAGCGACCCGTTGATGCGCTTCGGTCAGCGATTCGGCGGTCAGCACATGACCGAGCATCTGCATCGCTGCCGCCGGTCCACGCACATGAGCGGCCAGCGTGCCATGGGCGCCTGCGCCACTCTCGACCTTGTCGAGCAACGCAATGTCGGCATTTTCAAGTGCCTCGAATTCACCGGCCAGGGTATGGGAACCGTCCACCAGTACACTGTCGATGAGCCCACTCAGCGCGGTTTCCACCGCGGTTTCCCAACCTGCCTCGACCTGCAGTGACTCGCCCAGGCGGCGCGAGGTGTCGAGTCCGAGCCTGGCCAGCCAGCCGCTGGCGGCGCTTTCTTCCTGACCCAGCGCGGCATGCTGCAACGCTTCCAGCGAAGCGAGGCGACCGCGCGCGGTCTGCAACTGCTGGCGCGATTCGTTCAGGGTCGACTGCAGCCGACGTTCCTCGTCCTGCACCTGTTCGTGGGCTGTCTTGTGCTGCTCCAGCAGGCTGCCCAGGGTTTCCACCCGTTCATGCTGGGTGTCGTGCTCGCGGTGCAACTGTTCAGCCGCCGCGTCGAGGGCGGCGATATCGGTAGCCTCGTGCTCGGCATCCAGTGCCTCGCGGCGGCGCGACAAGTCGATCACCTGACGATCCTGATAGGCCAGCTTGGTCCGCTCGACCTCGGCGGCACGGCTGGCCTCTCCCGCGATGCGCGTATGCGTGTCCCAGCGCTGCTGCCAGTCCGCCAGCTTCGTTTCACTGTCGCGCTGGGTCTCGGCGGTTTCCTCCAGCAGTTGCTGCAACGCTTCCAGTTTCGGTTCGCCCTCGGCCAGGGTCTGGCGCAGCGTTTCCACCTGAGTCTGGTCGGTGGCAATGTGTGCGGCCAGTTCGGCGTGTTCGCGCTCGGCGTCGCCGTGGGCGCGCTGCAGGCGCTCGGCGGTTTCCTGGTTGTGCCGGACCTGCTGTTCGACGCGGGCGATCTCGGCGCCGACCTTGTAGACCTGGGCTTGCACCGCATTGAGGTGTTCGCTGGCACCGACATGGCGCTCGCGCACGGTTTCCAGTTGCGCCTCGATCTGTCGCTGTTCGGCCAGTTGTTTCTCGATCCCGGTCTCGGCCGCCGACAAGCCCTCGCCCTCGCCCTGGTGCAGGCTTTTCAGGCCGCGATATTCGAGCGCGCGCAGCTCGGCCTCTTTCCGGGTCTGTTCGGCTTTCAGTGCTTTCCAGCGTTCCGCGGCACGGGCCTGGCGGTTGAGGTGCTCCAGTTGCTTGTCCACCTCATCGCGCACGTCGCGCACGCGGTCGAGGTTTTCGCGGGTCGCCTTGATCCGACTCTCGGTTTCCTTGCGCCGTTCCTTGTACTTGGAGATGCCGGCGGCCTCCTCCAGGTGCGTGCGCAATTCTTCCGGGTGCGCCTCGATGATCTGGCTGATCATGCCCTGCTCGATGATCGAGTAGCTGCGCGGCCCCAGGCCGGTGCCGAGGAACAGGTCGGTGATGTCGCGCCGGCGACAGCGGGCACCGTTGAGGAAATAGCCCGACTGGCCGTCGCGGGTGACCTGGCGCTTCACCGAGATCTCGGCATACTGGCCGTACTCGCCCTGGATGGTGCCGTCGGCGTTGTCGAAGATCAGCTCGACGGTGGCCTGGCCCACCGGCTTGCGCGCCGAAGATCCGGAAAAGATCACGTCGGTGAGCGAGTCGCCGCGCAAGCGACTGGCCGCGCTTTCACCCATCACCCAGCGGATCGCATCGATGATATTGGACTTGCCGCAGCCGTTCGGACCCACCACGCCGGTCATGTTGGTTGGCAGGTGCAGGGTGGTGGGATCGACGAACGACTTGAATCCGGCGAGTTTGATCGTGCTCAGGCGCATGCGGTCATCAATGACAGTTCCGGTGGACCCGCGGCGGCGGGACGACGTTGCACTGTGCCAAAGCCACGCCTTGGCCGCAATGCTCGCGGTTTCCATAAAGTACTTGAGAAAATGTCCTCAAGTTAATGATTTATATTATTTTAGTACTGAAGGCTCTTGGGCATCGATCGACAGTGCATGAATCCCCTTGTCCATCAGATCCCCCAGCGCCGCATAAACCAATCGATGCCGTTTCAGCGGCAGCTGTCCGGTGAAGGCCGCGCTGACGATCCGCACGTGGAAATGCCCCTTGCCGGCGTTCGCATGGCCGATGTGCTTGTGCCCCTCGTCGACGACATCGAGTTCGGTAGGCTGCAATGCCGTGGCGAGGCGCCGGCGGATCTGCTCGACCAGCATGTCGCTCATGCAGGCAAGGCCTTGCGGAACGGCTTGATCTGGACCTCGGCGTAGACCCCTGCCGCAACGTAGGGATCCGCATTTGCCCAGGCTTCGGCCAGCGCCAGCGAGGCAAACTCGGCCACGATCATGCTGCCGGTGAATCCGGCCGGACCCGGGTCTTCGGACTCGATTGCCGGGAACGCTCCGGCGACGAACAGACGCCCCGCATCGAGCAAGGCTTGCAGCCGTGCGATATGCGCTGGCCGCACGGATTTGCGCTTGTCCAGCGAATCAGGGACGTCTTTGGCGATGATGGCGAACCACATGGGAAGCTCCAGGACTGGGGATTCCCGGATTTTAGCCGACCACGGGAGGATACGCTTGCCAATCCTGCCGATTCAGCCGCCTTGCGCTGCCGTCGCCAGTTGCGCGGTGTCCACCCGCACGAAGACCGAGTCACCCAACGCGGTGAGCACCTCGCCAGCGTAGACCTCGCACAGCACGCGGGTCTTGCGCCCCACCTCGCCCTCGACCCGCGCTTTCAAGGTCAGCGGTACGCCCAGGGGCGTTGGCTTGAGAAATTTGATGCCGAGGTTGCCGGTAACGCAGTCGACACGTGGCTGGCTGTCTGGCGTGCGGTTCTCGGCGCGGTAGTGCCAGGCCATCGCGGTCCAGTTGGAATGGCAGTCCACCAGCATCGCGATCAGCCCACCGTAAAGCAGGCCCGGCCAGCCGCTGAATTCGGTATCGGGTGTGTGCGTGGCAACGACATGCACGCCATCCTCATGCCAGTGGCTCTTGATGTGCAGGCCGTGCGGATGCGCGCTGCCACAGCCATAGCAGATGCCTTCGGGAGCGGCGAGATCCTGCAAGGCAACCGGCTGGCCGGCGCTCACGGGGTTTCCGGGCGCATGTAGGGAAACAGCAGCACGTCGCGAATCGACGCCGAGTCGGTCAGCAACATCACCAGTCGATCGATGCCGATGCCGAGCCCGCCGGTGGGCGGCAGACCCACTTCCAGCGCGCGGATATAGTCGGCATCGAAGTGCATGGCTTCGTCATCGCCGGCATCCTTGGCATCGACCTGGGCGCGAAAGCGGGCGGCCTGGTCTTCCGGATCGTTGAGCTCGGAGAAACCGTTGGCGATCTCCTTGCCGTTGACGAACAGCTCGAAACGGTCGGTGATGCCCTTGTCGGTATCGCTTTCGCGTGCCAGCGGCGATACCTCGACCGGATGCGCGGTAATGAAGGTCGGCTGGATCAAGGTGTGTTCGACGGTATGTTCGAAGATCTCCAGCAACAGCTTGCCCCAGCCATAGTCGGGTTTTACCGCGGCACCGAGGCGTTTCGCATGGCGCGCCATGGCATCCCGATCGCGCAGTTCCTCGCGCGTGATGTCGGGATTCAGTTCCAGCACGGCATCCTCCATGTTCCAGCGCAGGAATGCCGGAGCGAGGTCGATGGCGGCGCCCTCCCAGGTCAGATCGGTGGTACCCAGCACGTTCTGCGCGGTATCGCGGATGACCGCTTCGGTGAGGTCCATGATCTCGTGGTACGTGGCGTAGGCCTGGTACAGCTCGAGCATGGTGAATTCGGGGTTATGCCGCGTCGACACGCCCTCGTTGCGGAAGTTGCGGTTGATCTCGTAGACACGATCAAAGCCGCCCACCACCAGTCGCTTCAGGTAAAGCTCCGGCGCCACGCGCAGGTACAGCTCCATATCGAGCGCATTGTGATGGGTCACGAACGGCTTGGCGGTGGCGCCGCCGGGGATGATGTGCATCATCGGCGTCTCCACTTCCATGAAACGCCGGGGCGGTGCTTCCAGCCACTGCCGCATGAAGCCGATGATCTTCGAGCGCAACGCGAAGGTGCGGCGCGCCTGCTCGGTGACGATCAGGTCGACATAGCGCTGGCGGTAGCGCTGCTCCACGTCGGCCAGCCCGTGGAACTTGTCCGGCAGCGGTCGCAGGCTCTTGGTCAGCAGGCGCAGCGCATCCACACGTACCGACAGCTCACCGGTCTTGGTGCGCATCAGCACGCCTCCGGCGCCCACGATGTCGCCCGCGTCCCAGCCCTTGAACGCCTCGTAGGTCTCGCCCAGCGTACCCTGGTGGATGAACAGCTGGATGCGGCCGCTGAAGTCCTGCAATTGCACGAAACTGACCTTGCCCTGCACGCGCTTGAGCACGATGCGCCCGGCTACCTTCACCCGGCGCGCGGCCGCTTCGATGACTTCGGCCGTGTACGCCTCGGTGTCGGCAAACTCTGCCTGCAGGTCGCCCGCGAAGCTGTCCACCTTGAAATCGTTCGGAAACGCGACACCCTGCCCACGCAGCAGGTTGAGCTTCTCGCGCCGTTCGGCGATCAGCTTGTTCTCGTCGACGGGCGGGGTGTCGGTCGGTTCACTCATGATGGATTCCAGTACTGTCAGCACCTCGTCACGTGACGGGTCCGGTTTTCAGGGTTTGGGGGGGGGGCGCCAGATGGCGAAAGGTAAACCTCAATGCCCCTTTTGGAACACTTCCTTGAACGCATGCTTGGTGGCATCCCAGCCCGTGCGTGCACCCTTTGCAATGCCATGACCGGCATCCTTCGCCCCGTGGCCTATATTCTTGGCGACGTGCCTGGTTTCGTGCCCGATAGCGCGTGCGCCGTGGCCGATGTCTTTCCCGGCTGCCCTGGCGTCGTGTTTGATGGTCTGGGTGGTGGCGTCTGGCTGGGCGCTTGCGACATCGACAAAGCTTGCAAGCACGGCGCAGGCGACGAGGATTCCGAAGATTTTTGCACGGTTCATGCGGCGACCCCTCTTGGGAGGATGGACGGGCTGGAGGCGTTGGCGATCAAGCGTCGGTCCTTTTCGAGCCAGCCTCGAGGCCGGATTTCAGGCTGGCCTCGATAAATTCATCGAGGTCGCCATCCAGTACCTTCTGCGTATCGGTGCGCTCGATGCCGGTGCGCAGATCCTTGATGCGGCTCTGGTCGAGCACGTAGTTGCGGATCTGGCTGCCCCAGCCGATATCGGACTTGGTCGCCTCCAGCGCGTCCTTTTCGACGTTGCGCTTCTGCACTTCCAGCTCGTAGAGCTTGGCAGCCAGCATCTTCATCGCGGTGGCGCGGTTGGCGTGCTGGCTGCGACCGGTCTGGCAGGCCACCACGGTATTGGTCGGAATGTGCGTGATGCGAACGGCCGACTCGGTCTTGTTGACGTGCTGGCCACCGGCGCCGGATGAGCGGTACACATCTGTTCGCAGGTCAGCCGGATTGATGTCGATCTCGATGTCATCGTCGACTTCCGGCGACACAAACACCGAGGTGAAGCTGGTGTGGCGACGATTGTCCGAATCGAACGGGCTCTTGCGCACCAGCCGGTGTACGCCGATCTCGGTCTTCAGCCAACCGTATGCATAGTCACCTTCGACACGGAACGTGGCGGACTTGATCCCCGCCACCTCGCCGCCGGAAACTTCCATCAACTCGGTCTGCCAGCCGCGCGCTTCACACCAGCGCAGGTACATGCGCAGCAGCATCTCCGCCCAATCCTGCGCCTCGGTACCACCGGCGCCGGCCTGGATGTCGACGAACGCATTGGTGGCGTCCATCTTGCCGGAGAACATGCGCTGGAACTCCAGCTTGGCGATCTGGGCCTCGAGCTTGGCCAGATCGCTGACCACGGCCTGGGCGGTGTCGTCATCGCCGTCGGCCATGGCCATCTCCAGCAGCTCGCTGGCATCGGTCAGGCTGGCGGTCAGCGAGTCGATACCGTTGACGATGGTGTCGAGGCGGGCGCGTTCACGGCCAAGCTCCTGCGCCCGCGATGGATCGTCCCAGACCTTGGGACTTTCCAGTTCGCGACTTACTTCTTCCAGGCGTTCACTCTTGGAAGCATAGTCAAAGATACCCCCTAAGCGACTCGACGCGCTCCCGTAGGTCCGCGATTTGCGCAAGGATCGGATTGGTTTCGATCATGATTCAGCCATCAAGGTTGTTGCGTCGCCCGCTGCAAGCTGGCGACGCCGGTAAAGCAGCACAGGATAGCAAACCGCTCAAGCCAGTGCGCTGGCATGCACACCGCGCACCGCACGCCCCGAAGGGTCGGCTGCATTGGCGAAGGCCGGGTCCCAGGCCAGCGCGGCCGGCGAGGAGCAGGCAATCGACTTGCCGCCCGGCACCGTCGCGGCGCAGGCCTCGCCCGGAAAATGCTGTTCGAAGATCCGGCGGTAGAAATAGCCCTCCTTGGTGGCCGGCGTATTGAACGGATAGCGCGCCGCGGCGGCGGCAAATTCACGATCGCTGACCGACTGCTCGGCGTGCGCCTTCAAGCCATCGATCCAGCCATAACCCACGCCGTCACTGAACTGCTCTTTCTGGCGCCACAGGATCGAATCGGGCAGCGCGCCTTCGAAGGCTTCGCGGAGCACCGCCTTTTCGATCCTGCCGTTGCCGGCCATCTTGTGTTTCGCATCCATGCTCATGGCGACATCGATGAACTCCAGATCGAGGAACGGCACGCGGGCCTCGACGCCCCATGCCATCATCGCCTTGTTGGCACGCAGGCAGTCGTAGCTGTGCAAGGCATCCAGCTTGCGCACGGTTTCCTCATGGAAGGCTTCGGCCGAAGGAGCCTTGTGGAAGTACAGGTAGCCACCAAAGATTTCGTCGGAGCCTTCGCCGGAGAGCACCATCTTCACGCCCATGGCCTTGATCCGGCGTGCCAGCAGATACATCGGCGTGGCGGCGCGAATCGTGGTGACGTCGTAGGTTTCGATATGGCGGATCACTTCCGGCAGCGCGTCCAGCCCTTCCTCGAAGGTGTAGACGAAACCGTGATGCACGGTACCCAGCGCATCGGCCGCCACCTGCGCGGCGGCCAGGTCCGGCGACCCGTCCAGCCCGATCGCGAACGAGTGCAGTCGCGGCCACCATGCCTCGCTGCGGTCATCGTCCTCGACCCGTTCCCGCACAAAGCGCGCGGCACAGGCGGCCACCAGTGATGAATCCAGCCCGCCGGAAAGCAACACGCCATAGGGTACGTCGGTCATCAACTGCCGATGCACCGCCTGCTCGAACGCCTCGTGCAACGCGGGTCCGCTGACTTCACAGCCTTGCGTCTGGCGGTAGTCGCGCCAGGGCTTGTCGTAATAGCGCCGCAACTCGCCGCTGGCGCTGTCAAAGATGTGGCCGGGCGGGAACGACGCCACATCGGCACAGACCCCGACCAGAGCCTTCATCTCCGAAGCGACGCACAGCCGGCCTTGCCGGTCATGCCCCCAATACAGTGGGCACACACCGAGCGGGTCGCGGGCGACGATGTAGCGACGAGCCACGCTGTCCCAGAGGGCAAAGGCGAAGATGCCGTTGAGCCTGCCGACGAAATCGCCACCGGCTTCGCGATACAGCGCGTTGATTACCTCACAGTCCGAGCCAGTGGTGAAGTCGTACCCGCTGGCGGTTCGCAACTCGCGATGGTTGTAGATCTCACCGTTCACCGCCAATGCCAGCGTGCCGTCGCGCGAACGCAGCGGCTGCGCGCCGCTGGCCGGATCGACGATGGCCAGCCGCTCGTGCACCAGGATCGCGCCGGCATCGACGAACACCCCGCTCCAGTCCGGGCCACGATGACGTTGCCGCTGCGAAAGCTCCAGCGCGTACCGGCGCAATGCCGTCAGATCGTCGCCTGATTGCAGATCGAACATCCCGAAAATCGAACACATGCTGCCTACCCCTTTGAGACCTGAAATTGATGAGCCGAAAACGACGAAGGCCCGCACTGGGCGGGCCTTCGTCGCGTGTTTCTTGAAGCTTCAACTACGCGAAGGCCCGCCCTGGATTGGCGTTGTTATTCACGAAATGATTATTGCCACACGCCAGCGCGGCGTTTCGCGCAACAGGCGCAACGAGGAATAGGCAGCTGGCGGTTACCGAATGCATGTGCCGACTAGAACAGATTGGACGTCCATATGCAAGTCCCGGCCGAAGCCGCCGGATCAGGTGGTCGCTGGCTCACTGATCCAGCGTTTCGCCTCAGCCAGCTCGGCAAGGGCAAACAGGCGGAACTCAGCCGGCACGACAAAGCCCATGGCCTGGGCAGTCATCCTCAACCAGGGCACGTCGGTGACCAGCGCCACCCGGTCCCAGCCACTGACGTGGCGCATGCCCAGCTTGGCATCGTCCCACATGGCGCCGGGGTCGAAACCGGTGAAGTCCTCACCCATCACGTAAAGCAGCCTGAGCTTGCGATTGAGCGCGAAGGCCGCCTCGACATCCGGCACGATCACCCGCTCGTAGTCCGACGCCGTCACCTGGCCGTGGGCGCGGAAGCCCAGCGTGCCGGCTGGAAGATCCTTCAGCTGTTCGATCATGAGGTGCTCCTTGGTGGTGGATGAGACGCAGACTGAGGCAGGCTGCGTGAACGCTGTGCGAGTCGAAACTGCCTATGCACCAGCTTATGCCGGCTCGATATGCCGCAACAGCAGGCGCACGCTTTCACGCCCTTGCCAGTCGTTGATCACCAACTCGTAGACAGCGCGCAGTCGTGACGGCGGCGGCTGACCATGCCACGCATTGAACATCACCGCATCATGCGCCGATCCGTCACGCGGGTCACGCAGTTGCAAGCGCAAATGGCGCTCGCCCATGACCCGCCAGCTGGCACATTCGAAAAGGTTGTCGAACAGTGGCTCGGGGAACGCCTGCCCCCACGGTCCGGCATAGCGCAGCTGCCGGGCCAGGAGCAGCGACGCCCCTCCGGCAGGCAGTTCACCGTCGGTGTGCAACACCGACTCGAGTTGCCCGGACTGGAGAGATTCACGGGCCACGCTATCGAACGCCGTCGCGAAACGGGGGTAGTCACCGGCCTGGAGACTCAGCCCAGCGGCCATCGCATGGCCACCGAAACGCTGAATCAGTCCCGGCTCACGGGCATCGATCAACGCCAGGGCGTCGCGGATGTGGAAGCCGGCGATCGAACGCGCCGAACCTCGCAAGTCGCCCGCGTCATCTTCGCTGGCCGGGGCGAAGGCGATCACCGGACGGTACAGACGATCCTTCAGCTTCGATGCCACCAGCCCGATCACCCCGGCATGCCAGCTCGGGTCATACAGTGTCACCCCGACAGCATCGCTGTGGGTGGCGCCAGCCACCATCGCCTCGGCTTCGGCCACCATCGAGGCCTGCGTTTCTCGCCGCTCCAGATTGATCGCGCTGAGCTGCTCGGCGTAACGACGCGCCTGGCCGACGTCGTCGGTGAGCAGGCACTCGACGCCGTGCCGCATGTCCTCCATGCGTCCGGCCGCGTTCAGCCGAGGCCCCACGGCAAAGCCGAGATCACTGGCGCACAAAGTCGCCACGCTGCGCCGGGCCACCTCGATCAAGGCCGTGATGCCGGCGCAGGCTCGACCCTGGCGGATACGCTTGAGGCCAGCTTGCACCAGTACCCGGTTGTTGAAATCCAGCGGCACCAGGTCGGCCACCGTGCCCAGCGCGACCAGGTCGAGCAGGCTCGACAAATCCGGCTCGCGCGCACCGAAGGCCGCCTGGTCACGCAACCGCGCGCGCACCGCCAGCAGCAGGTAGAAGATCACCCCAACGCCGGCCAGCGCCTTGCTGGGAAAGGCGTCGCCGGCCAGATTGGGGTTGACCATGGCATCGACCGCGGGCAATTGCGCGCCGGGCAGGTGATGGTCGGTGACGATGACACGGATACCGAGCGCCCTGGCGCTGGCGACCCCCGCCACGCTGGCCACGCCATTGTCGACCGTGACGATCAGTTGAGGCTTGGGCTGCAGGGACTCCACCAGGGCCGTGCTCAGCCCGTAGCCGTGGATGAAGCGGTTCGGTACCGCATAGCTGACCCGGGTTGCACCCAGCAGCCGCAGCCCGCGTACGGCGACGGCGGTGCCGGTCGCGCCATCGCAGTCGTAGTCGCCGGCAATCAGGATCGACCAGTCACCGCGGATCGCCTCGATCAGCAGGTCGACCGCCTGTGCCATGCCGCCAAGGCTCTGCGGCGAAAGCAGTCGAGCCAGTCGATGCTCGACCTGTGCCGGGCGCAGCACGCCGCGTGCGGCATAGACTTGCTGCAACACCGGGTGCACCGTGTCACCCCAGCCAGTGGGGATGCCCTGCGACGCCCGGCGTTGCAACCGCGAGGGTTTCAATGCCCTGCCCCGCGCCAGACGCGCCAGCGATGCCAGGGCCGGCACTGCCAGCGTTCCGCGCTGGCAAAATGCAGTTCGACCGGCCGCCGGCTCAGCAGCGCCTGCAAGGTCGGCCACCAGTCGGCCTCGATCGCTCCGGCAGGCAGATCCTGCAGGTCGACCAGCCAGCCCGGCCCCGCTGCCGACACGTTCTCTGCCGTGCGTGGCCGGCGCGCAAGCCCGGCGCGACTGGCCATGGCGTTGAGCAGGAGATCATCAGCGACGACACCGTGCCGTGGGCTGTGCAAGCGTTGCGGCAGACAACCGCCACCCCACAGCCACAGACTGTTGACCGGAGCCAGCCCCGCCGCACGCCGCTGCGCATTGCGGGGATGTTGGTGCAATACGACCTGGATCTCGTTGAGCAGCACGCGCCAGCGGCGTCCTTCGACACCTTGCGGCAAATGCTGCGACAGATCCTCTCCCAGCGCCTGCTCCGGTGCTGCAAAATCGGGCCATGATGCGTCGCCAGGCAAGCGGACATGCCAGCGATCGGGCGTGGAGATTTCCAGTTGCATGCCGGCCTCGCCAAACAGCGGTCGCAGCGGTTCGGCCAGATTCAGGGCCTCGTCCATCTGCAATCCGAGGTGACCGCAGGCGAGCAGGCGAACACCGGTCAGGTCCGGCTGTACCCAGGCCGGATCAGCGGCAAGCCAGTTGTCGTCACCGGCATCGCCTGTGAGAAAATCCCGGGTCAGTGCGGCGGCGGCAAACGGCGTTTCGAGTGGCTCGAAGTAACCTGCCAAACCGGCCATGTAGCCATGCGCGCCCTGGTCAAGCCGATCGGCGCGCGCCAGCCACTGCTGCAGTGGATGGCCGGCAGCAAAGGACGCCAGCCCGGGCAACCACACCTGCAGCGGCAGCGTGGGTTGCGCTCCCATTCAGGCTCCTGCTTCCAGTTGTTCGTACAACGCCAGCCACTCGGTATCCAGAGCCTCTTTTTCACGCTGCAGCTCGGTTTGTCGCTGGCCCAGCTTCATCATCTCGGCGGTCGGACCGCTGTAGGTCGCCGGATCGGCCAGCCTCGCCGCCAGCGTGCCCAGCTCGGCGTCGATGGTGGCGGTGCGGGTTTCGATCCGCTTGACCCGCTGCCGCGCAGTCTTGTCCGCATCCCGCTGGGCGGCAGCCTGGCGCCGTCGATCCTCGGCGGACGGCGCCGGGAGATCCGCCACGACGGGTTTGCCCGCCGCCTTGGCAGCCTTCTTGTTGGTCGCGCCGCGGCTGCGCAGCCAACGGGCATAATCGTCGAGATCGCCATCGAAACTTTCCACCACACCATCGGCGACGCGCCAGAAACTGTCGCAGACCAGACCCAGCAGGTGGCGATCGTGCGAGACCAGCACCAGCGCGCCGTCGAAGTCGGTCAGCGCATCCGCCAGCGCCTCGCGCATGTCCAGATCGAGATGGTTGGTCGGCTCATCCAGCAGCAGCAGGTTCGGCTTCTCCCAGGCGATCAGTGCCAGCGCCAGCCGTGCCCGCTCACCACCGGAAAAGCCGTCGACCGATTCAAACGCCCGATCCCCGGCGAAATTCCAGGTGCCGAGGAAGTCGCGCATGATCTGGGTTGCGACGCCCGGGGCCTGAGCCTGCAGATGATCGAGCGGACTGGCGCCTTCGCGCAGACTTTCCACCGTGTGTTGGGCGAAATAGCCGATCTTCAGATCCTTGTGTACCTTGCGCACGCCACCAAGCAATGGCAGCTCACCGACCAGGGTCTTGACCAGGGTCGACTTGCCTGCGCCATTGGGACCGAGCAGGCCGACGCGATCGCCCGCCTCAAGACTGAAGCGGACGTCGTCCAGAATCACCAGTGCGTCGTCACTGTCCTCGCGCGGATAGCCAGCGACGACCTCCTCCAGCTGCAACATCGACTCGGGCAACCGCCCGGGCACCGCAAACTGGAAGCTGAAGGAGCGCTCGGCGCGCACTGCCTCGGTACCGGCCAGCTTTTCCAGCCGCTTCATCCGCGACTGCGCCTGCTTGGCTTTGGTGGCCTTGGCCTTGAAGCGGTCGATGAAGGACTGCAGGTGCGCTCGTTCGGCCTGTTCGCGCTCATGGGTGATCTGCTGCTGACGCAACTGTTCGGCACGCAAGCGTTCGAACGCACTGTAGTTGCCGGTATATAGCTTCGCCTTGCCGTCGTTCAGGTGCATGGTGTGGGTGATCACGCCATCGAGGAACTCGCGATCGTGCGAAATGATCAGCAAGGTGCCCTGGTAACGGCGCAACCATTCTTCCAGCCACAGCACGGCATCCAGATCGAGATGGTTGGTCGGCTCATCGAGCAATAGCAGTTCGGACGGTGCCATCAGCGCACGGGCCAGATTCAGGCGTACGCGCCAGCCACCGGAGAACTCCTGCACTGCGCGTTCGTGCGTGTCCGGCGAAAACCCCAGGCCGTGCAGCAGTCGGCCGGCGCGGGCACGCGCATCGTAGCCGTGCAGTTCCTCGATGCGGTGATGCACGCTGGCCAATGCCTCCATGTCACCGCTGGCAAGCGCTTCTGTTTCGGCCAGAAGCACTGCCGCCAGATCTTCGTCGCCGCCCAGCACGTAGTCGATCGCGGCATCCGGCAGCGCGGGGGTTTCCTGTTCGACCGAGGCCAGACGAAGTTTCGCTGGCATGTCCAGCTCCCCGGCGTCGCCATCGAGCTTGCCCTGCAGGGCGGCGAAAAGACTGGACTTGCCGCAGCCGTTGCGGCCGATCACACCCAGCCGCCAGCCACTCTGGATCACCAGGTCGATGTCGGAAAGCAGCAAACGGCTGCCGCGGCGCAATGCAAAGTGTCGAAAAGCAATCATCGTTGAATCGGGTATCCGCATGGGCAGGCCGCTCGCCCGCAGCCGCCCATCATAGCGGGCATCAAGGTATCCTCGCAGGATAAACGCTGGCGTCAGGCGCAGGGAATGTCCATTCCATCGCATTTGGCGCCGGTTCTCGTGGCGTCATCCGGGTCGTTCTGCTAAAACGACAGCGCATCATGCTTTGTAGGGAGAGGGGAACCATGGTCAAGCTCAAATTCGGTCTGTCGATCGCGATCTTGCTGCTCGCTGCGGGTGCGTTCGCCGCGCCACAGCTCGTACGCGCCGCCGCCCGGAATCACGGGGACAGCCTGCTGATCAAGCGCGTGCAGCAGGAACAGGGCATGAACCTGCCCCGCCGCGGCATGACCATGTCCCAGGTCAGCAAGACCTGGGGTGCCCCGCTGCGCAAGCTATCCCCACGCGGTGGCGGCAGTCCGCAACAGCCGGTGATCAATCGCTGGGATTACGCGAAGTTCATTGTGTATTTTCAGCACAACTACGTCATCCATTCCGTACTCAACACCCCGGCCGGCAACAACACCGACCCGTCCGCCGCACACTGATCCGGCAAAACCCGGCGCCATGGCAATTCGGGCCGCGTTTTCAATCGCGCGCATCCCTGAGCGCCGCCCTCCGGGCACCCTGCGGGCCTGCGAAACGGCAGTCCTGCCGTTTTTGTCATCTGTGTCATCGTTTAAACTTCACAACCCGGCGCCATGGCGGTGCCACCCCGACATGCGCGAGATTCCGACATGACCGAACGCCGCTGGCGTCTGCCCGCCGAGTGGGAACCGCAGGCCGCAGTACTCATCGCGTGGCCTCACGCCGACACTGACTGGGCCGAACGCCTCGCCTCGGTGGAAGCCACCTACGTAGCGCTGGCTGCCGCCGTGACACGGTTCGAGAAGCTGGTGGTGGTGGTTCCCGGCGTGGCCCTGCGCGAACACGTGAGCGCCCTGTTGAAGGCAGACGGGGTCGACCTGGAAGCACGCGTGCAATTCGTGTCGCTGCCTTATGACGACACCTGGCTGCGCGATTCAGGCCCGATCACGCTCAAGGCAGGCGATACGGCATTTCAGCTCACCGACTTCCGCTTCACCGGCTGGGGCGGCAAGTTTGGCGCCGCGCAGGACGATGCCCTGGTGGCCGGCCTGGTGCAGGCCGGGGTGTTCGGGCACGCCGCACGCAAGCGCATCGACTGGGCGCTAGAAGGCGGCGCTATCGAAAGCGACGGCGACGGCACCGTGCTGACCACCTGGCGTTGTCTGGTCCAGCGCCATCCGGATCAGTCACGCGAACAAATGAGTGCGATCCTGCGCGACAGCCTGCACGCCTCGCGCGTGCTGTGGCTTGACTACGGCTACCTCGAAGGCGACGATACCGACGCCCACATCGACACTCTGGCCCGCTTCGCACCGGGCCACCGCATCGTGTTCCAGGCCTGTGACGATGCCAGCGATCCGCATTATGACGAATTGCAGCGCATGGCGACCGAGTTGGCCGCGCTCCGTACCGCCGATGGCCGTCCGTATCAGTTGCACCCGCTACCGTGGGCACAGCCGATCCGCGATGAAGCTCGCCGCCTCGCCGCGTCCTACGCGAACTACCTGATCGTCAACGGTGCCGTGCTAGTGCCCGCCTACGGCGACCCGGTCGATGACGAAGCCGCCCGTATCGTCGGCATGGCGCATCCCGGGCGTGAGGTCGTTCAGATACCTTGCCGACCGCTGATCTGGCAGAACGGCAGCCTGCACTGCATCACCATGCAACTGCCGGCGGGATTGACGTGAGAGGCTGAGAAAAATTCGCCCGCCTGCTGCGATCGCCGTCAGAGGCCCGTGTCGGCGGCGCGCTGCAGGAAAATCCGGGTCATTTGGCTCACCAAACTCCCCGAATTTCCCCACAACTCACCTTTTCACGAACCCTTGGCGACGCTCTCGCTACGGCGTTCGATATTTTCCCAACCTCTGAGTTTTCGCGGCGTCAGCTAAACTTGCCGACCTGCAACGCCACACCCGATGCCAAGGACCCATGCCGATGACTCGCAAGACCCTCAAGGTCGCGCTACTGCAGGAAACCCACCACGGCAGCCGCGAAGCCAACCTCGATGCGATCGAAAACGGTCTGCGCGAAGCCGCGGCCGCCGGCGCCGAGCTGGTGCTGCTGCAAGAGCTGCACAACGGCCCGTACTTTTGCCAGCATGAATCCGTCGAGGTGTTCGACCAGGCCGAAACGATTCCCGGTCCGGCCACCGCGCGCCTCGGCACGCTGGCGCAGGAGTTGCAACTGGTGGTGGTTTCCTCGTTGTTCGAGCGCCGCACCGCTGGGCTTTACCACAATACCGCGGTGGTGTTCGACCGCTCGACGGCGATCGCGGGAATCTACCGCAAGATGCACATCCCCGACGATCCGGCGTTTTACGAGAAGTTCTACTTCACCCCAGGCGATCTCGGTTTCGAGCCGATCGATACCTCGGTCGGGCGCCTCGGTGTGCTGGTGTGCTGGGATCAGTGGTATCCCGAAGCGGCCCGCCTGATGGCGCTGGCCGGCGCTGAAATCCTGCTCTATCCCACGGCGATCGGCTGGGACCCCAAGGACCCGCAAGCCGAGCAGGATCGCCAGCGTGACGCCTGGATCACCGTGCAGCGCGGCCATGCGGTTGCCAATGGCCTGCCGTTGCTGGCCTGCAATCGTACCGGCCATGAAGACGACCCGTCGGCTGTCGGTGCCGGTATCCGTTTTTGGGGCAGCAGCTTTGCCGTCGGCCCGCAAGGCGAATTCCTGGCGCAGGCCGGCAACGACCAGCGCGAGTTGCTGCTGGCCGAGATCGATCTGGCCCGCAGCGAACAGGTACGGCGGATCTGGCCGTTTCTGCGTGACCGTCGTATCGATGCCTACCACGACCTGTTGCGGCGTTTTCGCGACTGATGCCGCGGGCGTCGATGGCTTGTGCCGCACCGCCGCCGTCCCCATGCTGGGAATTCCCCTTTTACGCCGGCCTGTCGATCGCATGAGTGTCTCCCCAACCGATGCCGCCCTGCTGCCAGCGCTGCAGGGCCAGCCGATCGAGCGTGTGCAACGCGACGGTGTGGAATACGTGGTGCTGGGTACCGCGCATGTCTCGCGCAGCAGCATGGAGGCGGTCGATGCGCTGCTGGAGCATGAGCACTTCGATGCCGTCGCAGTGGAATTGTGCGACAGCCGCGCCCACAGCATGCGCGACCCGGAAGCCTACAAGCAGATGGATCTGTTCAAGGTCATCCGCCAGGGCAAGGCCGGCATGGTGGCGGCAAGCCTGGTGTTGTCGGCCTTCCAGAAACGCCTGGCCGAACAATCCGGCATCCAGCCCGGCGCCGAAATGAAGGCGGCGATGGACGGCGCCGATCAACGCGATCTGCCAGTCTGGTTGATCGACCGTGAAGTCGGCACCACGCTCAAGCGCGCCTGGCGCAGCGTCGGTTTCTGGCAGCGCTTCAGTCTGCTCGGTGGCCTGCTTGCCAGCGTATTCGAACGGGAAGAGATCCACGCCGACGAGATCGAGAAACTGAAACAGGGCGACCTGCTGGAAAGCGCCTTCAGTGAATTCGCCAGTGAGTCGAAACCGCTGTATCAGAGCCTGATCGGCGAGCGCGATATCTTCATGGCCGCGCGCCTGCGCGAGGAAGCGGCGCGCTCGGCCACCAGCGAACCACGCCGGGTGTTGGTGGTAATCGGCGCCGGCCACCTCAAGGGGCTGACGAGTTTGCTGCGTGAACAGCAGGAGGACCCCACGCTCACCGTCGCCGAACTGGCGACGCTACCGGCCAAGGCCCGTTGGCCCAAATGGCTGGCGGCAGCCCTGGTGCTGGTGGTGTTTGCCGCGATTGGCTGGGCATTTCACCGCAACGCCGCGCTGGGCCAGCAGGCGCTGCTGGCTTGGGTACTGTTCACCGGTGGCTTCGCTGCGCTCGGCGCAGTCGCTGCCGGCGGTCATCCCGTAAGCATCCTAGCCGCCTTCATCGCCGCACCGATCAAGCCCTTTCGTCCCGGCATCCCGGCAGGCGGCATCAGCGCCATGGCCGAGGCCTCGGTGCGCCGCCCGCGGGTGGCCGACTTCGAAACCTTGCGCGACGACGTGGTGCACTGGACCGGTTGGTGGAAAAACCGGGTGGCGCGTACCCTGCTCAACTTTTTCCTGGTCAGCCTGGGCACCATCATCGGTGAATACAGCGCGGGTATCCATATCTTTCGCAGCCTGGTCTGACCCGCCGAGCCAGCCTCTTGCATGCTACGATTCGGGCCGCCTGCCGGGATCTCCGCGGCGCGATCTGAATGCCTCTTGCCCGGGTGGCGAAACTGGTAGACGCAAGGGACTTAAAATCTCTTTTGTCAATTCTTTTTTTAATGAAATTGTAGGCTACAAAGCTAGAGGTAGCGCGGTTTTCCGGTCTTCGAGCAAACGATCCAAATCGCTCCACTTGAGCTCTAGGTGCCACTTAGGAGCCAAGCGAGCGGTACAGTTGAAGCAAGTCCGGGTTACCCGGGCGATCATCGGTTCAGCAACGAACCAAACCAGCCCGAGTGGTGAAACTGGTAGACACAAGGGACTTAAAGCAATTTGAGCCCTCCGGGGGAAACCCCAGAGGTGACGCCCGTCAAATTCGGTGAACGCCCTGGATGCCCAAAGCATTCGAGCCAACGCCGAGCCAAGCCTCCGAACCAAAGTTGGAGGAAGGTGTAGAGAGCAGACGGCGGGCACCTACAGCCCACAAGGCCATGGTGAAGGCGTGCTCCAGACCACGAACAGCGTTCGCGCTGGCGGCTAAAGCCGAAGTGGGAAGAAAATCCCTCGACCTCACGGTCATGCCGGTTCGATTCCGGCCTCGGGCACCATTCATCGCCGCTCCTCACCGGAGCGGCTTTTTCATGAGCTCTTTTTTCGAAGCGGGCAGACGGGCTTACCCGTACGGCGTGAGCTCAGGATGTTGGTGGGACGGGTGCCGAGGCCCGCGCTGTAAGGCTATTCCGCACCTTTACTTGACCAGATCAGGCTCTTGGAGCAAGATTTCCTCGCGCTCCCGAGTGAGCCTGCCAGCCCGCATTTGGCGAAGCTTCTGCATCTCGACACATTCCTTCTGTGTGCATCACTTTCCGAGCATTCGGGAACTGCGGGCTGGGCTCGTCCGTGCTCGCGAGAGGATCACATATGAAAAATCAAAACCCACCAATTTCGGCGGAAGCCGAAAAGCTTTCGGCCGCCTTCAAACGGGCAGCCAAGTTCGCCAAGAAGTCCCAGCAATCCCAAGAGAAAACGCTTGCTTGGTATCTAGATCAAGTTGCGAAAGCCTTCGGGTATCTCAACTGGTCTCAGTTGCACAAACACGCGAAGACGCTCGGACCTGCAGGTGTCCATGAGCTGCAGCGGAAGGCCATCCTTCATCCTGAACTTGCGCGATTCCTTGAAAAAGGAGACCCCACATTGCTTACAGGAGTTGATGCTGATGCAGCCAAGGAAGTGATGCGTGCATATGTCCGGGAACACTTCACACCCCTCCATGAATTCGCGTACTACGACAGCGAATCGGAATCCGGATATGCCTGGCCAGAAGTAGACCTGGACGAGGAATTGCAGGGTGCCTTCTCCGATGTATACCCGACTGAGCTCATCAATGAGGTAGCCACTGAAATGTTTCTCACCTATGGCCTCTGGGGAGTCGAAGACTACGGCCGCGACGAGGACTGATCGGACTGATAGAACCTGCACGAAACTGCAGGTTCTACTTTGTCGGTGACAAAGCGCCCCACCCCAACTTGGTCACCGCCTGCAAAAGCTCTTTCATGGTGGGCTTGCCGCCGACTGGTGCCGCGAGACCACCTAGCCGTGACGCGCCAGTGGCGTGGCGTGTATGTCGACGAGATCCTGATCGAGGATGCCTTCGTCGCGCAGCGAACGCACATACTTGGGCACCGCGCTGACGTTGGGCAGGCCGGCAGGCCCATCATCGTCTGGCCGACATATTCCAGCGTCGGCACCGGGCCACCTTACTCTTCTGCGCGGACACGAATGAAGGCCAGGATGGGGGAATGGCGGGAAGTTAGCCGCAGGTCCATGCCGCTATATTTCACCTTTTTAGGTGAAATATAGCAAAGCAAAAAACGTCACCGAGGGTGTCCTAGATTTTGTGTAAACGGGCCACAGGCAGGAAACTGCCCTCTGACCCGGAGACACCATGAGCCCACGCAAGCACGAAGTACCCGACGAGCTGCTGAGCAGCCTGTTGGCC